>NZ_JACBYP010000038.1 GCF_018982965.1 Streptomyces mayonensis
TCGACGAGGAGGGGCAGGGGGTCGGAGGAGGTGACCAGTTCCCGCAGGGGGTGGCGGGCCAGGACCGCGTCCACCTGCGGCGTCAACGCCCCCGCCAGCCGCGAGGCGGCCGGCCTGCCGTCGTCCCGCAGCGCGTCCACGGCGGCCAGCACCTCCCGCCGGTCCGCCCCGCCGGGCACGTCCGCGGCGGCCCGCTCGTACAGCCGGGCGCCCTCCTCGAGGACCAGGTCCGTGTCCATCCCTTCGGAGCGGGGGAAGAATTCGTACCAGGCGCCGTAGAGGGCGCGTTCGCGTTCGACGAGGAGGGGCAGGGGGTCGGAGGAGGTGACCAGTTCCCGCAGGGGGTGGCGGGCCAGGACCGCGTCCACCTGCGGCGTCAACGCCCCCGCCAGCCGCGAGGCGGCCGGCCTGCCGTCGTCCCGCAGCGCGTCCACGGCGGCCAGCACCTCCCGCCGGTCCGCCCCGCCGGGCACGTCCGCGGCGGCCCGCTCGTACAGCCGGGCGCCCTCCTCGAGGACCAGGTCCGTGTCCATCCCCGCCGGGATCTTGATCCGCGCGTGCCGCCGCCACGTGGTGACCGGATCACTCCACGCCTCCACGGTGTACGACCACCGTCCGGGCTCGCCCGCGGTGACGGTGGCTCCCCAGCGGTCGGTGC
Source organism: Streptomyces mayonensis (assembly GCF_018982965.1). GTDB lineage: Bacteria > Actinomycetota > Actinomycetes > Streptomycetales > Streptomycetaceae > Streptomyces > Streptomyces mayonensis. Next base: position 659 of record NZ_JACBYP010000038.1, read on the forward strand.
CCGGGGCCAGTTCCCGCATCGGCGTCCAGGGGCCGGGCCGTCCCCGAGGGTCTCTCAGGACGACGTTGGCGGCGACCGCGTCGTGCCCCTCGCGGAACACGGTGGCGGAGACCTCGAACGACTCGCCCGTCACCGCCTTCGCGGGCCGGCGCCCCCGCTGGACGACCGGGCGGACGTCCAGTACGGGGATGCGCCCGACGGCGGTGGCACCGCCCGCGGGAAGGGCCGGGGAACCCGGGGAGTCCGGAACTTCGGGGGAGGCCGGCGAGTGGCGTGTGACGGGCATGACCGCTCCTGTCCGCGTCAACGTGGGTGGGCGGATGACTCTGGGGAGATGGGTCCTGCGGTGCGCGTGCGATGCGTACCGCAGGAGCCTTCCCACTCTCTTCCGGTGGGCAATCCGGCACGGTGTTGACTACTCGTGAGTATGTCGACACGCACGGCAACCATGTCCGTCGCCTTCCCGCAAGCCGCTCCCGCAATCAGCGTTCTTCGCGACATGTGCAGCTTTCCGTGCGACCCGAAGTGCCACAAGACGACCGAGGGGGAAAGATCCGGCCATATCGACACGCCGCACGCGTTAGCCCGTCCGGCGAAAGGGGAGGAACCCGTTCAGGCCGAATCGGAGGTCTGGGGGCGAAGGCCCCGGCGACGGACACATCGCACCGGTAACGTCGTGCGGGTGAAGGCGATCCGTCGACTGACCGTCCGTCCCCATCTCCCCGACCCCCTGCGGCCGCTCAGTGATCTGGCCCGCAATCTGCGCTGGTCCTGGCACCCGGAGACCCGCGACCTGTTCCAGTCCGTCGACGCGGGGCGCTGGGCCGAGTCCGGCCGCGACCCCGTACGGCTGCTCGGCACCGTGCCGCCCGCGCGTCTCGCGGAGCTGGCCGAGGACCGGCGCTTCCTGCGCCGGCTGACCGCGGTGGCCGACGACCTCGACCACTACCTGACCGGCGACCGCTGGTACCAGGCCCAGCCGGGCCGACTGCCCGCCGCCGTCGCCTACTTCTCGCCCGAGTTCGGCATCACCGCCGCCCTGCCCCAGTACTCCGGGGGTCTCGGCATCCTGGCCGGCGACCACCTGAAGGCGGCCAGCGACCTGGGCGTGCCGCTCGTCGGCGTGGGCCTGCTCTACCGCCACGGCTACTTCCGCCAGTCCCTCTCGCGGGACGGCTGGCAGCAGGAGCACTACCCCGTCCTCGACCCCCACGAGCTGCCGCTGGCGCCCCTCAGGGAGACCGACGGCACCCCCGCCCACGTCGCCCTCGCGCTGCCCGGCGGCCGGGAGCTGCGGGCCCGTGTCTGGCTGGCCCAGGTCGGCCGGGTGCCGCTGCTCCTGCTCGACTCGGACGTCGAGGAGAACGACCCCGGCGAACGCGGCGTCACCGACCGGCTCTACGGCGGCGGCAGCGAACACCGGCTCCTCCAGGAGATGCTCCTCGGCATAGGAGGTGTCCGGGCGGTACGGACGTACTGCCGGCTCACCGGCCACGCCGCGCCGGAGGTGTTCCACACCAACGAGGGCCACGCCGGTTTCCTCGGTCTGGAACGCATCGCCGAACTCTGCGACGAGGGCATGGAGTTCGGCCCGGCCCTTGAGGCGGTCCGGGCCGGGACCGTCTTCACCACCCACACCCCGGTCCCGGCCGGCATCGACCGCTTCGACCGCGAGCTGGTCGCCCGCCACTTCGGCCCCGACTCCGAACTCCCGCGCATCGACGTCGAACGCGTCCTCAGGCTCGGCATGGAGACCTACCCGGGCGGCGAGCCGAACCTCTTCAACATGGCCGTCATGGGACTGCGTCTGGCCCAGCGCGCCAACGGCGTCTCCCTGCTGCACGGCGGCGTCAGCCGCCAGATGTTCGCCGGGCTGTGGCCCGGATTCGACGCCGAGGAGGTGCCCATCACCTCCGTCACCAACGGCGTGCACGCCCCGACCTGGGTGGCGCCCGAGGTGTTCCGGCTCGGTGCCCGGCAGATCGGCGTGCAGCGGGCCGAGGACGCGCTGAGCGTCGGCGGCTCGGACCGCTGGGACTCGGTCGCCGACATCCCCGACCAGGACATCTGGGAGCTGCGCCGCACCCTGCGCGAACAGCTCGTCGAGGAGGTGCGCGAGCGGCTGCGCGCCTCCTGGCGGCAGCGCGGCGCCGGGACGGCCGAGCTGGGCTGGATCGACGACGTCCTCGACCCGGACGTGCTCACCATCGGCTTCGCGCGGCGCGTCCCGTCGTACAAGCGCCTCACGCTGATGCTGCGCGACCGGGACCGGCTGACGGAGCTGCTGCTGCACGCCGAGCGGCCGGTCCAGATCGTCGTCGCCGGCAAGGCGCACCCGGCGGACGACGGCGGCAAGCGGCTGGTGCAGGAGCTGGTGCGGTTCGCGGACGACGCACGGGTGCGCCACCGCATCGTGTTCCTGCCGGACTACGGCATGGCCATGGCGCAGAAGCTCTACACGGGCTGCGACATCTGGCTGAACAACCCGCTGCGGCCCCTGGAGGCCTGCGGCACCAGCGGCATGAAGGCGGCGCTCAACGGCTGCCTCAACCTGTCGGTCCTGGACGGCTGGTGGGACGAGTGGTACCGGCCCGACTTCGGCTGGGCGATCCCCACCGCCGACGGCGCGGGCACCGACCCCGACCGGCGCGACGCCATAGAGGCCGCCGCCCTCTACGACCTCCTGGAGCAGCGGATCACCCCGCGTTTCTACGAGCGGGGTGCGGGCGGGCTGCCCGACCGGTGGATCGAGATGGTCCGCCGGACCCTCAGCCTGCTCGGCCCGAAGGTGCTGGCGGGCCGCATGGTCCGCGAGTACGTCGAGCGGCTCTACGTCCCGGCCGCCGACGCGCACCGCGCGATGGACCCGGCCGCCGCCCGTTCGCTCGCCGAGTGGAAGTCCCGGGTGCGGGGCGCCTGGCACGGCGTCAGCGTCGACCACGTGGAGACGTCCGCCGCCGGCGCCAGCGCCGAACTCGGCAGCTCGCTCGCGCTGCGGGTGCGGGTGAACCTCGGCGAGCTCGCGCCGGAGGACGTGGAGGTGCAGGCGGTCTCCGGCCGGGTGGACTCCGAGGACCGGATCACCGACGCGTCGAAGGCGCCGCTGAAACCGGTGGGCGGGCCCGACCTGGAGGGGCGCTGGCTGTACGAGGGCCCGCTCGCCCTGGACCGCACCGGCCCCTTCGGCTACACGGTCCGCGTCCTGCCCGCGCACCGGCTGCTGGCCTCCGGCGCGGAGACGGGGCTGGTGGCGGTCCCGTCGGACGACCTGGTGCAGGGGGCGGGGCTGCTGATGCGGTGAGCGCCGGGCGACGGCGGGGAGGCGGCGGAAGTCCGTGCGGGCCGGGCGGGCTCAGTCCTCCTCGTCGCCGCCGCTCAGCCGCCGCAGCACCGTGCCGCAGCGTCGGGCGTAGGCGTGCTGGAAGGCGCGGGTCGCCGGACCGCCGGCCTTGGCGTACCACTTGGCGGGACGGCTGAAGGCGTGCACGGTCAGCCAGACCGTGCCGTCACCCGTGCGGTCCACCACGAAGGCCTCCTCGCCGGACTCGGGGTGGCCGTGCAGTGTGCCGTAGGCCCAGCCGGCCCGGCGGCGCTCCTCCAGGGTCCACACCACCCGGCAGGGCGCCTTGATCATCCCGGCGAGGGTGACGGTGACGTCGACACCGGGGGCGGCACGCTTGGCGTCCGCTTCGATGCCTACGCCCAGCTCCCGGTGCATCTCCCAGGTGAGCAGGGCCTCGACCGCCCGCTGGAACACCGGTTCGCCCTCCCCGAGGCGGGTGCGTACGTTCATGGGGCGGAAGCCGGGCGGGCAGTGCCCCTGCTCGCGCGTGGCGCCGACGTCGTCGTACGTGAAGGACATGGGCACCAAGACTAGGGCGACACCCGGGAACCGCTGGTTCCGGGTGTCGCCCGCCGTGTTGCCGCCGCTGTGGCCCGCGGTCGGCTCACGTCGATCGGTCAGCCCACGTTGATCGCGGTCCAGGCCGCGCCGACCGTCTCGTACTCCGTGCTGTCCTCGCCGTACAGGTCCGAGGCAGCGCTCAGGGTCGCCTCGCGGGCGCCCGCGTAGTCGGTCGTCGACGTCATGTACGCGGTCAGCGCCTTGTACCAGATCTGCAGGGCCTTGTCGCGGCCGATGCCGTCGACGGTGGAGCCGTCGGAGGTCGGCGAGTCGTACTCCACCCCGTCGACCGTCCGGGCCCCGCTGCCCTCGGCCAGCAGGAAGAAGAAGTGGTTGGCCGGGCCCGAGGAGTAGTGCACGTCGACGTCGCCGAGGCCGGATTCCCAGTAGTCCTTGGACGCGCCGTCCTTGCTGGGCTCGTCCATGTAACGCAGCGGCGTGCCGTCGCCGTTGATGTCGATCTGCTCGCCGATGAGGTAGTCGCCCTTGTCGACGGAGCTGTTCGCGAAGTACTCCACGCCGGTGCCGAAGATGTCGGAGGTGGCCTCGTTGAGGCCGCCGGACTCGCCGCTGTACTCGAGGCCCGCGGTGTGGGAGGTGACGCCGTGGCTCATCTCGTGCCCGGCCACGTCCAGCGAGGTGAGCGGGTTGGAGTTGTCCGTGCCGTCGCCGTACGTCATGCAGAAGCAGGCGTCCGACCAGAAGGCGTTGACGTAGTCGTCGCCGTAGTGGACGCGGGAGTAGGCGGCCTCGCCGTCGTTCTTGATGCCGCTGCGCCCGAAGCTCTCCTTGTAGAAGTCCCAGGTGACCTGGGCGCCGTAGGCGGCGTCGACGGCGGCGGTCTGGTCCTCGGGGTCGCTGGAGGCCTCGCCGGTGCCCCAGGTGTCGTCGTCGTCGGTGAACAGCGTGCCGGTGCCGTCGGTCGCACGGGCCAGGTTGTACGTCTTGTGGCCGCCCCGCTCGGTGTCGTGCATCTCGTACCCGGAGCCCGACTGCGTGGTGCCGATCTCGACCTCGCCCGAGTACAGGCTCTTGCCGGCGCCGTTCTCGATGCCCTGGTACTCGTAGAGCTTGGCGCCGGTGGCGGCGTCGGTGACGACGTGCAGTTCGTTCGGGGTGCCGTCGTCCTGGAGGCCGCCGACGACGGTCTCGTAGGCGAGGACGGGCTTGCCGTCGCCCGCCCAGATCACCTTGCGGGGCGCGGAGTCGGCCGCGGCCTTCGACGAACCGGCGTCCTCGGCGGCGGACAGCGCCTGCTGCTCGGCCTTGGCCGCCTTGACCTTCGGTGTGACGGTGGCGACCTCGATGGCGGCCTTCGTCGCCTTGGTGACGCCTCTGGTGGCGCCGGCCCCGGTCTTGTGCACGACCAGGTCGCCGCCGAGCACGGGCAGGCCGTCGTAGGTGCGCTCGTAGCGAGTGTGCACGGCGCCGTCGCGGTCCTTGACCACGTCCTTGACGACCAGCTTCTCCTTGGCGCCGAGGCCTATCTCCTGCGCCGTGGCGGTCGCCGTGTCCTGCTGCTCCTGTATGAGCGCGGTGCGGGCGCTGCCCGACAGCGTGACGGGGGCGCCCGGGAGCGCGGTCGGCGCGGCGGCGTCGGCGGCGGCGTTGCCGGCGGTCAGGCCGGTGGTGAGCATCGCCCCGGCCGCGACCGCGGTGGCGAGGACCAGTGGGGTGCGCTTGCGACGCGCGAAGTGGGAGGACACACAGACTCCTTCGGTGGGGGGTCCGGCCGGTGTGTGGGGGCCCGGCCGGTCGCTGCGAAGTTGTGCGGTTGGTGACGGAAGAGTGACATCGAAGCCGCGTACATGTCAGGAGGGCGTGATGATGTTGGCCGAAAACCGATGCCGGGGCGGGTGTTGCGGGAATGTGAAGACGCGTGACCTCGGTCAAGTGCCAACAAGACGGGGGCAATCAGCTGGCAAAAAACCGGCGGACATGGAGAGGGCGCCGCCCCGGAGGAGTCGAACCTCCGGGACGGCGCCCCGACTTGGGCGGCACGCCCGTCGGCCGGCCTACGGGAAGGTCAGCCGCCAGGCGTCGAGGCGGCCGGTGTCCGCCGGGCCCTGGTCCTGGACGCGCAGCTTCCAGGTGCCGTTCGCCGCTTCGGAGGAGGCGTCGACCGTGTAGGTCTCGTGCACGTCCGCCACCGGGTCGTAGCCGCTGTTCTTCAGGCGGTACGCCGTGCCGTCCGGGGCGATCAGGTCGATGCGCAGGTCGCCGCGCCAGGTGTGCACGATGTCCACGCCCACCCGGAGGTTGCCCGGCGCGTTGCCGGTGCGGCCCGAGACCGTGAGGGACGAGGTCACCGCCGGCCCGTAGTCGGGGATGTCCACGTCCGCGGTGCTCTCGAAGGTCGTGCCGTCACCGCCGCCGCCGTCACCGGGCCGCGCGCCGACGTTGATGCCCGCCCACGCGTTCTGCACCGCCGTGTACTCGGCGCTGTCCGTGCCGTACAGCTCACCGGCCGCCGCGAGGGTGCCGGTGCGGGCGCCCGCGTAGTTGGTCGTCGACGTGAACTTGGTGGTCAGCGCGCGGAACCAGATCTTCTCCGCCTTGGCGCGGCCGATGCCGGTGACCGGGAGGCCGTCCGAGGTGGGCGAGTCGTAGGTGACACCGTTGACGGTCCTGGTGCCGCTGCCCTCGCTCAGCAGGTAGAAGAAGTGGTTGGCAGGACCGGACGAGTAGTGGACGTCCACCCCGCCGATCCCCGAGTACCAGTAGTCCTTGGACGCGCCGTCCTTGCTGGGCTCGTCCATGTAACGCAGCGGCGTGCCGTCGCCGTTGATGTCGATCTCCTCGCCGATGAGGTAGTCGCCGACGTCGGAGGGGTTGTCCGCGTAGAACTCGACCGAGGTCCCGAAGATGTCGGAGGTGGCCTCGTTGAGGCCGCCGGACTCGCCGCTGTAGTTGAGGCCCGCGGTGTGCGAGGTGACGCCGTGCGTCATCTCGTGCCCGGCCACGTCGATCGCGGTGAGGGGGTTGGAGTTGCCGCTGCCGTCGCCGTACGTCATGCAGAAGCAGCTGTCCGACCAGAAGGCGTTGACGTAGTTGTTGCCGTAGTGGACCCGGCTGTACGCGGCCGCGCCGTCCCCGCGGATGCCCGAACGGCCGTGCACCTCCTTGTAGTAGTCCCAGGTCAGCGCCGCTCCGTAGTGGGCGTCGGCGGCGGCGGTCTGCGGGTCGGAGGCGCTGCCGTCGCCCCACACGTCGTCGGCGTCGGTGAACAGCGAACCGGTGCCGGACGAACCGCCGTTCAGGTTGTACGTCTTGTGGTTGCCGCGCGCGGTGTCGGTCAGCGTGTACGACGACCCGGACCGCGCGGTGCCCAGTGTCACGGTCCCGCTGTACAGGGTGTGGCCGGTGCCGTTCTCGATGCCCTGGTACTCGTAGAGCTTGGCGCCGGTGGCGGCGTCGGTGACGACGTGCAGTTCGTTCGGGGTGCCGTCCTCCTGGAGGCCGCCCACGACCGTCTCGTACGCCAGGACCGGTGTGCCGCTCGCCGCCCAGACGACCTTGCGCGGGGCACGGTCGGCGCCGGGCTGCTCGGCACCGGCGCTCTTCGCGGCGGCCACGGCCTGCGCCTCGGCCTTGGCGGCGGAGATCCTCGGCGTCACGGTGGCGGGCCTGATGGCCTTCTCCGTGGCCTTGACGACCTCTCCGGTCCTGGTGCCGTCGCCGGTCACCACGAGGTCGCCGCCGAGCACGGGCAGGCCGTCGTAGGTGCGTTCGTACCGCGTGTGCAGGGTGCCGTCGCGGTCCTTGACCACGTCGCGGACGACCAGCTTCTCCTTGGCGCCGAGGCCCAGGTCGTCGGCGGTCCGCGCCGTGGCCGCGTCGGCCTCGCGGAGCAGTGCGGCGCGCTGGGCCGGGGTGAGTCCGACCTGCTCGGTGCCCTTCGCGGGGGACGGCCCGGGGGCCGCGGTGGCGGCGCCGGACTGGACCGCCGTGGCGATCAGCGCGGCGACACCGGCCAGCGCGACGGCCGCGGCACGCCGGTGCATGGACCGGCGGGCGGTGGTGCGGGGGGTGGTGCGGGACGTGCGTCTGTGGGGAGGGATGCTGCTCAACGGTGACTCCTTCTGCGCGGCCGCGGGTCGCGCGGCCTGGGGAGACCGGCCGGCGGGTGGCCGGCCGGGCGGAGCTGTGCGGTACGCAGAAACCACGTGCGATGAGCCGGCCGCCGCACGGCGCTCGTGAGGGAACTGTGGGGGCGCTGTGAAGGGGCCGACGGAAGAGTGGCAGGAGAAAGCGCTACTTGTCAGGAGCGCGTCAGCAAGTTGGCCGGAAATGGTTCGTTGACCGGGCGTTCACTTCCGATAAACGGAATCTTCGCCGCCCCGGTCCCCGGCCGGTCCTGCCCCGTCCCCGGCCGGAGACGCCTCGGCTCCGGCCGCCGTTCCGGTCGGCGGCTCTCCGCGCGCGGACAGCTTTCCGTGTGCGGACGGGTCTCCGTGCGCCGACGGCTCTCCGTGCCACGATCCCCACAGTGCCGCGTAGGCCCCGCCCGACGTCACCAGCTCGTCGTGCGTGCCGAGTTCGGTCAGCAGGCCGTCCTCCATCACCGCCACCCGGTCGGCGTCGTGTGCCGTGTGCAGGCGGTGGGCGATGGCGATGACCGTACGTCCCCGGAGCACGGCGGCGAGCGCCTGCTCGGTCTGCCGGGCCGTGGTCGGGTCGAGCAGGGCGGTGGCCTCGTCCAGGATCAGCGTGTGCGGATCGGCGAGCACCACGCGGGCCAGCGCGAGTTGCTGGGCCTGAGGACCGTCGGTGGAGTACGCGTCCTGAGCCGGCCCCAGCCCGGTGCCGAGGCCGTCGGGCAGTGACCGCACCCACTTCTCGGCGCCCACGGCGGCCAGTGCCGCCCACAACGCGTCGTCCGTCGCCTCCGGTTCGGCGATCAGGAGGTTGTCACGGACCGTACCCAGGAACACGTGGTGCTCCTGGGTGACCAGCACCACCTGACGGCGCAGCCGTTCCGGTCCCAGGGCGACCACGGGCACCCCGCCCACCGTCACCGAACCCTCCGTGGGCGCGTCCACACCGGCCAGCAGCCGGCTCAGCGTCGTCTTGCCCGCCCCGGAAGGGCCGACGACCGCCAGCCGTTCGCCCGGCCGCACGGTCAGGTCCACCCCGCGCAGCACCTCGCCGCCCCGCTCGTAGGCGTACCGCACCCCCGACACGTCGATGCGGTCGTCCGCCGGGACGGCCGAGTCTTCCACCGCCGCCCGCGGCGCCGCCGCCAGGCCCTCCGCCCGGGCGAAGGAGGCGGCACCGGCCTGGAGCTGCTCGATCCGCATCAGCACCTCGTCGAGCGGTCCGGACAGCTGCTGGAGGTACACCGCGCAGGACACCACCGCCCCGAGGCTCACCGACCCGTGCGCGTGCAGGAACCCGCCGGACAGCAGCACGCCCGCCACGGGGAGCACGTACGAGATGTCCACCGCGGGGAGGAACACGCTGCGCAGGAACAGGGTGCGCATGCGGGCGCGCCGCGAGACCTCCAGCGCCTCCCGGCTCGTCGCCACCCGCCGGCCCGCCAGCCCGAACGCCTCGACCGTGCGGGCCCCCGCCACCGTGGCGGACAGGCTCTCCGCGACCTCCGAGCCGGCCGCGCCCTCGGCGAGGTAGCCCGACCGCGCCCGGCGCAGGTACCAGCGCAACGCCAGCCAGGCCGGTGTCAGGCCCAGCACGCCGACCAGGCCGAGCAGCGGGTCGAGCACGAACACCGCGCCGGTGAGGAACACCGCCTGCACGGAGTTGACCAGCAGCTCGGGGCCGGCGTCGCGCAGCGTCGTACCGACCGTGGTCACGTCGGCGGTGCCGCGCGTCGTCAGGTCGCCGGTCCCGGCCCGCTCGACCACGGACGCGGGCAGGGCCAGCGCCCGGTCCACGTACCGCTCCCGTACCCGGGCGAGCGTCCGCTCCCCGAAACGGTGCCCCACGAAGCGCGCCCAGCGGGACAGCAGCAGTTGGGCCAGCGAGCACAGCAGGATGGCCAGCGCCATCCGGTCCACGGCGCCGGCCCCGCCCCCGGCGCGCACCTCGTCGATGATCCGGCCCAGCAGCCACGGCCCCGCGAGCCCCGCCCCGGCGGCCAGCGCGTTGAGCCCGAGGACGGCGGCGAAGGACCTCCGGTCGGCGCGTACGAGGCCGGCCGCCGCGCGGCGGACGTCGGCGGGCTCGGCGACGGGCAGCTGGGTCATCGGACCGCCTTGTCGGTTCGGCCGTCGCGGCGGTCCCTGCCCTCGCGGCCGTCCCTGTCGTCTGCGTCGTTGCCGTCTGCGTCGTTCCTGTCGCTTCCGTCTCCCCTGTCGTGCCCGTCGTTTCCGTTGCCGCCCCCGTCGTGTCCGTCGCCCCCGTCGTGTCCGGCGCCTCCGTCGTCCCGGGCAACCAGGGCGCGGTACTCCGGCTCGGTGTCCAGGAGTTCGCGGTGGGTGCCGGTGGCGGCGACCTTGCCGTCGACCAGGTGGTGCACGACGTCCGCGCGGTCCAGCAGGAGCGGAGAGGTGGCGGCCAGGACGGTCGTCCGGCCCTTCCTGGCCTCCCGCAGGCGGTCGGCCACGGTGGCCTCCGTGTGGGCGTCCAGGGCGGAGGTGGGTTCCGCGGCGAGGAGTACTTCGGGGGCGGCCAGGAGGGCGCGGGCCAGGCGGATGCGCTGGCGCTGGCCGCCGGAGAGGTCGCGGGCCTGGGCCGCGACGTGGGATTCGAGTCCTCCGGCGAGGCCTCGGACGATGTCTTCGGCGGCGGCCGCGTGGAGGGCGGCGGCGACTTCCGCCTGCGCGTCCGCCCCGGTCGGCCGTTGGGCGGGTACCGGATCGTCGTGTCCGGTCGCGCCCGCGCGGCGGAGCCGCACATCGGTACCGCCACCGCCCCTCGGGTGCCTCCCGTGAGCCCCGATCACCTCGCTCAGGGTGCCCGCGAAGATGTCCGCCTCCGCGTCCGCCAGCAGGATGCGGGAGCGGATCCGGGGGAGCGGGATGTCGGTCAGGGGGACGTCTCCCCAGGTCGCGTCCGACGGGGTGTAGCGGCCCAGGCGGTCCAGTACCTCGGTGGCGTCGGACGGGCGGGACGTGACGAGGACGGTCAGGCGGCCCGGGGCGATCCGTACCCCCGAGGCCGGGTCGTACAGCACCGACGGCTCCGCGGGGGCGTCCAGGGTGCCCTCGTCCGGGACCGGTTCCAGGCGCAGGAACGTGACGACGCGGCGGGCGGCCACCACGCCCCGGCTCAGCTGGTGGCCCATCTCGATGAGGAACGCCACCGGCCAGCCCAGCGCGACCACATAGCCGTACACCGACACCAGTTCGCCCACGCTGATGTGCCCCTGCACGGCCAGCCGGGCGCCCAGCCAGGTCACCAGGGCCAGGAACAGCACCGGCAGGCCCACCCCGAGGGCCTGGATCCAGCTGGTCACCGCGCCGACCCGGTAGCCCTGCTCGCGCAGCCGGGCCGAGTCCCGGCGGAAGGCGTCCGCGACCAGGTTCTTGCCGCCCAGCCCGTTCAGGACCCGCAGCCCGCCCGCGAGGTCGCCGATCCGGGCGGTCAGCACCGACTGCCGCTCGCGGTACTCGGCCTCCCTGCCCTGCAGACGGCCCATGAGCGGGCCGAGGAGCACCGCGAGCGCGGGCACCCCGAGCAGCACCACGAGGGCGAGCCGGGGCGACACCGACAGCATCAGCGCGCCGACCACCGCGTAGGCGACGACCGCCCCGAAACCCGGCCCCACGGCCGTCAGGGACGTGCTGATGGTCTGCACGTCGCCCACGCCGATGGTGACGACCTCGCCGGTCCCCACCTGGCCGCGCAGCGCCGCGCCGAGCCGCGCGGCGTGCCCCACGACCACCTTGACCGTGCGGAAGTTGGCGTCCATCCGCACCTTCGTCATCGTGCGGTGCCGCACCATGCCCAGCCATGCGTTGACCCCGCCGACGGCGACCATGGCGCCCGTCCAGCCGGCCAGCGCGCCCATGTCCCCCGGCTCCAGGCCGTGGTCGACGGCCCGGGCCATCAGATACGGCGTCGCCGCCAGCAGCACCATCCAGACACTGGCGAGCACCGCCCCCGCCAGGCACCGCGGCCACTGCCGCCACACCAGCCACGCCAGGTACCGCCAGCCACCCCGGGTCTCCGGTGTGCCCGGGTCCTCGTACGCGTCGATCCTCACGCCAGGCTGTCCCGCCAGGCCCGGTGCAGGTCGGCGAACCTGCCCGCACCGGCGACGAGTTCGTCCGGGGTGCCGTCCTCCACGATCCGGCCCCGCTCCATCACCAGCACCCGGTCGGCGATCTCCACGGTCGACAGCCGGTGCGCGATCACCACCGCCGTACGGCCCTTCAGCACCGTCGTCATCGCCCGCTGCACCGCCCGCTCCCCCGGGACGTCCAGCGAGCTGGTCGCCTCGTCCAGGATCAGCACCGCCGGGTCCGCGAGCAACGCCCGTGCGAACGCCACGAGTTGCCGCTGACCGGCGGAGATGCGCCCGCCCCGCTTGCGTACGTCGGTGTCGTAGCCGTCGGGCAGGGCGGCGACGAAGTCGTGGGCGCCGATCGCCTTCGCGGCCCGCTCGATCTCCTCCCGCGTCGCCTCTGGGCGGCCGATGGCGATGTTGTCGGCGACCGTCCCGGAGAACAGGAACGCCTCCTGCGTCACCATCACCACCCCGCGCCGCAGTTCCGGTACGGCCAGGTCGCGCAGGTCGGTGCCGTCCAGGAGGACGCGCCCGGCGGAGGGGTCGTAGAACCGGGCGAGCAGCTTGGCCAGCGTCGACTTGCCCGCGCCGGTCGAACCGACGACGGCGACGGTCTGCCCGGCCGGGAGGGTCAGGTCGAAGCGCGGCAGCACCTCGCCGCCGGTGCGGTACCCGAAGCTCACCGAGTCGAAGACGACCTCGCGGCCGGGGTGCTCCGACGCCGGCGGCGGCAGCTGCTTCGGCGCGGTCGGCTCGGGCACCGACGGCGTCTGGGCCAGCAGCCCGGCGATCTTCTCCAGGGAGGCCGCCGCCGACTGGTAGGAGTTCAGGAACATGCCGAGCCGGTCGATCGGGTCGTACAGGCGGCGCAGGTAGAGCACCGCCGCAGCCAGCACGCCGAGGGCCAGCGTGCCGTCGGCGACGCGGTAGGCGCCCCACAGCACGATCCCGGCGACGGCCGTGTTGGCGACCAGCCGCGAGCCGGTGACGTAACGGGCCATCTCCAGCAGGGCGTTGCCGTTGGTGTGCTCGTGGCGGCGGTTCAGCACCGCGAAGTCGGCGTCGTTGGCGGCCTCCCGGCGGAAGGCGCGCACCGGCCGGATGCCGTTCATCGTCTCCACGAACTTCACGATCACCGCCGCGATCGCCGTGGACCGCTGCCGGTACACCCGCCCCGCCCGGCGCCGGTACAGCCGCACCAGCGCGTACAGCGGCACGAACGACGCCACCGCGACGGCGCCCAGCCCCAGGTCCAGCCAGAGCAGCAGCGCGGCGATGTAGACGAAGGACAGGACGACCGTCACCAGCTCCTGGAGGCCCTCGTCGAGCAGTTCGCGCAGGGACTCCACGTCCGTGGTGGAACGGGAGATGAGGCGGCCCGAGGTGTAGCGCTCGTGGAAGTCGACGCTCAGCGCCTGCGCGTGCCGGAAGATCCGGCCCCGCAGGTCGAGCAGGACGTCCTGGCTGACCCGGGCCGCGGCGGCGATGAAGCCGTACTGCAGCGCGCCCGCCGCCAGCGAGCACAGCAGGTAGCCGGCGCCGACCGCGATCAGCGGACCGTGGTCGTCGTCCCGCAGGGTCGGCACGGCATGGTCGATGGCGTACGCCACCAGCAGCGGACCCGCCTGCACCGCCGCCTGCTGGAGCAGCAGGAGCAGCACGGTGAGCGCGACGCGGGGCTTCATGGGCGCGAGCAGGGAGCGCAGCAGCGCGCCGGTCGCGCCCGGCGGACTGGGCAGGACGTCCTGGTCGAAGGCGTCGTCGGCGGTGGTGCCGGTCGCCGGGTCTCCGGTGCCCGGTTCCTCCGGTTGGTCCCTCTCCGGCGCGGTGGCCGTGGGCGCGGTCATCGGCCGTCCCCTTCCTGGAAACCTGCGGCGTCCTCGTGCCCGTCGAGCCCGGACATCAGACGGGCGTACTCGGCGCTGGTGCGCAGCAGTTCGTGGTGCGTGCCCACGGCGGCGATCCGGCCACCGGAGAGCAGGGCGACGCGGTCGGCGAGCAGGACGGTGGAGGGGCGGTGGGCGACGATCAGCGCGGTGGTGTCCGCGAGGACCTGCCGCAGGGCGGCCTCCACCGCGGCCTCCGTGTGCACGTCCAGCGCGGACAGCGGGTCGTCCAGGACCAGGAACCTCGGCCTGCCGACCACCGCCCGCGCGAGCGCGAGGCGTTGGCGCTGGCCGCCGGACAGACTCAGGCCCTGCTCGCCGACCTGCGTGCCGGTGCCCTCGGGGAGCGCGTGCGCGAAGCCGGCCTGGGCGACGGCGAGTGCCCGGTCCAGCTCCTCGGTGCCGGCGCCTTCACCGGCGCCCATCAGTACGTTCTCGCCGACGCTCGCCGAGAAGAGGGTGGGCTCCTCGAAGGCGACGGCGACCATGGCGCGCAGCTCCTCGCGGGACAGGGCGGTGATGTCCTCGCCGTCCAGCGTGATCCGGCCCCCGGTCACCTCGTGCAGGCGCGGGACGAGCGCGGTGAGCGTCGTCTTCCCGCTGCCGGTGGCTCCGACCAGGGCCATGGACTCGCCGGAACGGATGTGCAGGTCGACGTCCGTCAGCAGGGGCGGGGAGCCGGGAGGCGCGTCGGGATAACGGAACCGGACGTTCTCGAACCGGAGTCCGTCAGTCCGCTCGGCTGCGGGCCCCCGCTCCGCCGGGCCGCACGAGCCGTTCCCCGGCGACTCGACCTCCGCGTCCATCACCTCGAAGTACCGGTCCGTGGCCGTCGCCGCCTCCTGGCTCATCGCCAGCAGGAAGCCGATGGACTCCACGGGCCACCGCAGCGCCAGCGCCGTGGACAGGAACGCCACCAGCGTCCCCGCCGACAGCGTTCCGTCGGCGACCCGTACCGCGCCGACCACCAGCGCCGCCCCGATCGCCAGCTCCGGCAGCGTCACGATCACCGCCCAGATGGACGCCAGCAGCCGTGCCTTGCGCAGCTCCGTGCCCCGCAGCCGGTGCGACAACGCGTGGAAGGCGCGGGCCTGGCTGCGGTGCCGGCCGAAGCCCTTGACGATCCGGATGCCGAGCACGCTCTCCTCGACCACGGTCGTCAGGTCCCCGACCTGGTCCTGCGCGCGCCGCGCCACCGCGGAGTACTTCCGCTCGAAGATCCCGCAGACGACCATCACGGGAATTGCGGGTACGAGGACGACCAGGCCCAGCGTCCAGTCCTGGACCAGCATGATGCCCACGCCGACCAGAATCGTCACTCCGTTGACCAGCAGGAACGTCAACGGGAAGGCGAGGAACATACGGAGCAGCATCAGGTCGGTCGTGCCGCGCGACAGCAACTGCCCCGACGCCCAGCGGTCGTGGAACGCCACCGGCAGCCGCTGCAGGTGCCGGTAGAGGTCCGCCCGCATGCCCGCCTCGACACCCGCGAGCGGCCGGGCCACCAGCCACCGCCGCAAGCCGAACAGCAGGGCCTCCGCGACGCCGAGCAGCAGCAGGTACAGCGCCCCGAGCCACACGCCCGCCGGATCGCCGTCGGCGACCGGGCCGTCCACCATCCACTTCAGGACGAGTGGGATCACCAGCGCCACGCAGGAGGCGAGGATCGCGATGACCGCGGCCGTCCCCAACCGAGCGCGCACCGGCCGCACATAGGGCCACAGCCGCAGCAGCGCGCGTACGGTGGAACGCTTCCCGGCAGGGGCCGGAACGTGTTCCGCAGCGGCCGGCGCGGCGTCCGGGGCGGGTTCCGGCGCGAGATCCGGGGCGGGGGCAGGTGTCGTGGGCATCAGGAGCGAGCCTACGGTTCACCACTGACACTGCCCACCGAGTTTCCGCGCGCGCGGGGGTCGTACAGCGGCCTCCCGGGGGTCGTACGGGCGCATCGGCCGATCGGCTGATGCGCCTTCGAGCGCGTCGGCCGATGCGCCGGACCCGCGACCGCCGGGACGCTGGTGCCATGCCCGTCATCGAAGTCACCGACCTGCGCAAGACCTACGGGGACCGCCCCGTCGTCGACGGTGTGTCCTTCGCCGTCGAGGAGGGCGAGATCTTCGGCGTCCTCGGCCCCAACGGCGCCGGCAAGACCACCACCGTCGAGTGCGTCGAGGGCCTGCGCGTCCCCGACGCGGGCCGGGTCCGGGTCACCGGCCTCGACCCCGTCGCCGACCACGAGCGCGTCGCCCGCGTCCTCGGCGCACAGCTCCAGCAGAGCGAACTCCAGGCCAGACTCACCGTCCGCGAGGCCCTGGAACTGTACGCGGCCTTCTACCCGAGGCCCGCCGACTGGCGCCCGCTCGCCGAGCGGCTCGGCCTCGGCGCGAAGCTGGACACCCGGTTCGGCAAGCTGTCCGGCGGTCAGAAGCAGCGCCTGTTCATCGCCCTGGCCCTCGTCGGCAACCCGCGCGTCGTCGTCCTGGACGAGCTGACCACCGGCCTCGACCCACGCGCCCGCCGCGAGACCTGGCAGCTCATCGAGGACGTCCGCGCGGGCGGCGTCACCGTCCTGCTGGTCACGCACTTCATGGAGGAGGCCCAGCGCCTGTGCGACCGGATCGCGGTGCTCGACCGGGGCCGGGTCGCCGCCCTCGACACCCCGGCCGGGCTGATCCGGCGCTCGGCGGGCGCCACCGTCATCAGCTTCACCCCGTCCGCGCCGCTGGACGACGAGGACCTGCGCGCGCTGCCCGGCCTCGTCTCCGCCGAAGGCTCCGCCGCGGACCCCGCGGGGCGCGGGGACGGCCGCGTGACCCTGACCGGCACCGACGAGACGGTCAACGCCGTCATCACGCTGCTCGCCCGCACCCGCGTCACCGCCCACCAGCTCCGGGTCACCGACACCACGCTGGACGACGCCTTCCTGGACCTCACGGAGGCCCCCGCATGACCACCGACGTCTTCCACACCGCCGTGCTGAGGACCGAACTGCGCCTGTTCCGCCGGGAACCCGGCGCCCTGTTCTGGATGCTGTTCTTCCCGACCGTGCTGCTCGCGATCCTCGGCTCCATCCCGTCCTTCCGCGAGGCCGACCCCGCCATCGGCGGGCTGCGCCCGGTCGACGCCTACGTGCCGGTGGCCGTGCTGCTCGGCCTGACCGTCGGCGGGCTCCAGGGCATGCCGCAGGTCCTCACCGGCTACCGGGAGCGCGGCATCCTGCGCCGGATGTCCGCCACGCCGGTGCGTCCGGCGGCGCTGCTGTCCGCGCAGATGGTGGTGTGCGGCGGGGCCGCCCTGCTCTCGGCGCTGCTCGCGCTCGCGGTCGGCCGGCTCGCCTTCGACGTCGCGCTGCCCGAGCAGCCCCTCGGCTACCTCCTCGCGCTGCTCCTCGCGGTGCTCGCCGCGCTCTCCCTCGGCGCCCTGCTCTCCGCCCTGTCCCGCACCACGAAGATCGCCGGTGCGGTCGGCTCGGCCGCGCTCTTCCCCGCGATGTTCTGCGCGGGCGTGTGGCTGCCGGTGCAGGCCATGCCGGACCTGCTGGCCCGCATCGTGGGCTGGACCCCCTTCGGCGCCGCCGCGCAGGCCCTCAACGAGGCCGCGGCCGGCGGCTGGCCGGGCTGGTCCCACCTGGCGGTCCTGGTGGCCTGGACGGTGGTGCTCACCTCGGCGGCCTCCCGCCGGTTCCGCTGGGAATGAGCGCGCGGATGACCGGCACGGGCGCGGTCGCCGGCACGGGTGCGGTGGTTGGCACGGGCGTGGTGGCTGTCAAGGGTGCGGTGGCTGGCGCGGGTGCGGTGGCTGGCGCGGGTCCGATGACCGGCACGGGCGCGGTTGTCGGCACCGGGTCGACGACCGGCACCGGTACCGGACCGGTGACCGGTACCGGCCCGATGACCGACACTGGCCCGGTGAGTGAAACGGGAACCGTCGAGGGCCAGTGGACGGCGTTCCACCAGTGGGGGCCGTACGGCCTGCTCGCGGTCGGCACGGTCGTCGCCGCCGCGGCCTCCGACCTGATCGGCACGACCGCGGACCAGTGGTACCTCGCGGGAGCCCTGATCGTGGCCGCCGTCGGCCTGCAACTGCTGTGGTCCCGGGCCGCCCGCACCCGGCCCGGCCCGACCCCGACGAGCGTCTGCCTCTACTTCGCGCGCTGCGCCATCGCGTTCGTCCTGGCCTGGCTCAACCCGCTCTTCGGGTTCTACGCGTACTCCGGCTACTTCGGCGTCGACCGGCTGCTGCCACCCCGGCTGCTCAAGCCGGGACTGTTCCTCACGGCGGTGACGATCGCCGGCTCGCAGTCGGGCGGGATGCCGCCGGGCGACGCGGCCGGCTGGGTACTGTTCGGCGCGATCCTCGCGGTCAACGTCGTCCTCCTCGTGGTGTTCGCCCGCCTCGCCGAGACGGAGGCCGCCCGCGGCCGCGCCCGGGTCGAGACCATCGCCGAACTGGAACGCACCAACACCGCGCTCCAGCAGGCGCTCGACGAGAACGCCGCCCTGCACACCCAACTGCTCGTCCAGGCCCGGGAGGCGGGGGTCGCCGACGAGCGCAGGCGGCTGGCCGCCGAGATCCACGACACCCTCGCCCAGGGGCTGACCGGCATCATCGCCCAGCTCCAGGTCGTGGCAGCCACCGAGGACGCGGACCTCGGGCGCGACCACCTCGACCGGGCCCTCGCCCTGGCCCGGCACAGCCTCGGCGAGGCCCGCCGCTCCGTGCACAACCTCGCGCCGGCCGCGCTGGCCGAGGACGGGCTGCCGGACGCGTTGAAGAAGACGGTGACGGAATGGGGCGAGCGCACCGGCGTCGAGACCGGGTTCACCGTCACCGGCACCGCCGAACACCTCCACGACGAGGTCGCCGCCACGCTCCTGCGTATCGCCCAGGAGGCCCTGTCCAACACGGCCCGGCACGCCGCCGCCGGCCGGGCCGGCGTCACCCTCTCCTACATGGGCGACGAGGTCACCCTCGACATCCGCGACGACGGCCGTGGCTTCGACCCGCCGGCCGCCCGCAAACGCACCGGCACGGGCGGCTTCGGCCTCGACGGCATGCGGGCGCGCGCCGAGCGCATCGCCGGGTCGCTCACCGTCGAGGCGGAACCGGGCCACGGCACGGCGGTCTCCGCTCGCGTACCGTTGGTCCGCCATGACCGATGACAGCGCGACCGACAGCGCCACTGAGAGCGCGAGCGGCGCCGACGCCGCCATCTCCCTCCTCGTCGTCGACGACCACCCCGTGGTCCGCGACGGCCTGCGCGGCATGTTCGAGTCCGCGCCCGGTTTCCGTGTCCTCGGCGAGGCGGCCGGCGGCGCCGAGGCCCTGACCCTGGCCGCCGCGCTCGACCCGGACGTGATCCTCATGGACCTGCGGATGCCGGGCGGGTCCGGCGTGGACGCCATCCGGGAGCTGACCCGGCGCGGCGCCCGCGCCCGGGTGCTCGTGCTCACCACGTACGACACCGACTCCGACACCCTGCCCGCGATCGAGGCCGGCGCGACCGGCTACCTCCTCAAGGACGCGCCCCGCGACGACCTGTTCACCGCCGTCCGCGCGGCGGCCGAGGGCCGCACGGTGCTCTCGCCGGCGGTCGCCTCCCGCCTGGTCTGCGCCGTCCGCGCCCCGAAGGCGCCCGGCGGCGAGCCCCTGTCCGCCCGCGAGCGCGAGGTGCTGGCCCTGGTCGCGCGCGGCACCTCCAACAAGGAGATCGCCCGCGAGCTGTTCATCAGCGAGGCGACCGTGAAGACCCACCTCACCCACCTGTACGCCAAGCTCGGCGTCAAGGACCGGGCGGCGGCCGTCGCGGCGGCGTACGACCGCGGCATCCTCGGCTGACCGTTTCTCCTCAGTGGAGACACGTCCCCCGTCGACGTCCCCCGTCGTCCCCGCTCACCCCGCCCGCAGCAGCAGCACCGTCCGGGCCGGGACCCGGATCGCCGCTCCCGCGGGGTGCGCGGTGTCCGGCGCCCCGTCCTGCTCCTCCCGGCCTGTGTCGACGACGACCTCGTACCGCTCGGCCCACGGCGGGCCCGGCAGCACGACGTCCACCGGCGCGTCCCCGGCGTGCAGGACGGCCAGGAAGCTGTCGTCGGTGACCGGGGCGCCGCGCTCGTCGCGGCCCGGGATGTCACGGCCCGACAGATACATGCCGAGGGTGGCCGCGGGGGCGTACCAGTCCCGTTCCGTCATCTCCGTGCCGCCCGCGGTGAACCAGGCCAGGTCGCGCAGGCCGTCCGCGGAGTGCGCCCGGCCGGAGAAGAAGGCCCGGCGCCGCAGGACCGGGTGGCGGTGGCGCAGGGCGATCAGCCGGGACGCCAGGTCGAACAGGGGGCGCCACTCCGGGTCGTGGAGCAGGCTCCAGTCCACCCAGCCGGTCTCGTTGTCCTGGCAGTAGGCGTTGTTGCTGCCGCCCTGGGTGCGCCCCATCTCGTCGCCCGCGACCAGCATCGGCACGCCCGTCGACAGCAGCAGCGTCGTCAGCAGGTTGCGCAGCTGGCGCCGGCGCAGCGCCCGTATGTCCGCGTCGTCGGTCTCGCCCTCCGCGCCGCAGTTCCACGACCGGTTGTCGTCCGTGCCGTCCCGGTTGCCCTCGCCGTTCGCCTCGTTGTGCTTGCGCTCGTAGGACACCAGGTCCCGCAGCGTGAAACCGTCGTGCGCGGTGACGAAGTTGACCGACGCGTACGGCCTGCGCCCGCCCCAGGCGTAGAGGTCGCTGGAGCCCGACAGGCGGTAGCCCATCTCGCGCACGTCCGGCAGCGCGTGCCGCCAGAAGTCCCGCACCGCGTCCCGGTAGCGGTCGTTCCACTCGGTCCACAGCGGCGGGAACGCGCCCACCTGGTAGCCGCCCGAACCCACGTCCCACGGCTCGGCGATCAGCTTCACCCGGCGCAGCACCGGATCCTGCGCGATCACCGCGAGGAACGGGGACAGCATGTCGACGTCGTGCATCGAGCGGGCCAGCGCCGCCGCCAGGTCGAAGCGGAAGCCGTCGACGCCCATCTCCGTGACCCAGTACCGCAGCGAGTCGGTGATCAGGCGCAGCACATGCGGCTGCACGACGTGCAGGGTGTTGCCGCAGCCGGTGTAGTCGGCGTAGCGACGGGCGTCGGACTGGAGGCGGTAGTAGCCGTGGTTGTCGATGCCCTTCAGGGAGAGCGTCGGGCCCAGTTCGCCCGCCTCCGCCGTGTGGTTGTAGACCACGTCGAGGATCACCTCGATGCCCGCCGCGTGCAGCGCGCGCACCATCCGCTTGAACTCGCCGACCTGCTCTCCGGTGGTGCCGGAGGCGGCGTAGGCGGCGTGCGGGGCGAAGTAGCCGACCGAGTTGTAGCCCCAGTAGTTCCTGAGGCCGCGGTCCAGGAGGTGGCTCTCGTGTGCGAACTGGTGCACCGGCAGCAGCTCCACCGCCGTCACGCCGAGGCGGGTCAGGTGCTCGACCGCCGCCGGGTGCGCCAGGCCCGCGTACGTGCCGCGCAGCTCGGGAGGGATGCCGGGGTGGAGCCGGGTGAAGCCCCGCACGTGCAGTTCGTAGATGACGGAGTCCGCCCACGGCGTCTTGGGCCTGCGGTCGTCCGACCAGTCGTCGTCGTCATGGACCACGACGCCCTTGGGTACGTACGGCGCCGAGTCCCGGTCGTCGCGCACGGTGTCCGCCACCCGCTGGTCCGGCCAGTCGCGGACGTGACCGTACACCTCGGGCGGCAGGCCGAAGTCGCCGTCGACGGCCCGCGCGTACGGGTCGAGCAGCAGCTTCGCCGGGTTCCAGCGGGCGCCGGTGAACGGGTCCCAGCGGCCGTGCACCCGGTAGCCGTAGCGCTGTCCGGGCAGCACGCCCGGCACGAAGGCGTGCCAGATGCCGTGGGTCTGCTCGGCCAGCCGCACCCGGCTCTCCCGGCCGCCCGAGCCCGGCGCGTCGAACAGGCACAGCTCCACCGACTCCGCCCCGCCCGCCCACAGCGCGAAGTTGGTCCCCGCCACCTGGTCCGGGCCGGTGCGGAACCGGGCGCCCAGCGGCACCGGGGTACCCGGCCGGGCGGCGACGGCGGGCGGCGGCCCGGCGGTGTCCTGGGGGTCGCCGGTGCCGGTGTGCCGTACGCCGGTGTGCCGTACACCGTTGGCCACGGAACCGTCGGCCACGGCGGCGTCGACCACGGAGCCGTCGACTACAAAATCGTTGACCACGGAACCGTCGGTCACGGAATCGTTGACCACGGAGCCGTCGGCCACGCCGGCGTCGGTCACGGAGCCGTCCGCCGGGGAGCCGTCGGTCCCAGCGGTGTCGGCCACCGCGCCGTCGGCCGTGGCGGCGGTGGACCCGTCCGTGGCGTCCCGTTTCCCGGCGACCGCCTCCTGCTCGGCTGCGCTGGACACCTGTCAGCCTCCCACGGCTCGCGGAACGACGTCCGGCACGAGCGCGTGCGGCGTCCCGGCCGCCGCTCCCCGTCGCGTCGCTCTCCCCACAGTTCTGCCCACCGGTTGGCTCGCACTCACGTTTCCCCAGGACCGGCCGGTCGTTACGGGTGGATGTGAGGCACGTACACGGGCGCGCACGGCGCGCGGGCGCCGCTCTGGCCGCCGTACTGACATGGGCAGGACTGCTGGCCGGGACCACCGGATGCACCTCGGACGGGGGTGGGACCGGCTCCGGCATCGCCTCGGGCATCGGCGAGATGTTCGGCAAGGCCCCGGCCGCGGAGGACGTCATCCGGATCGCCCCCGGCGACGGCGACAAGGCCGTCCCGCCGGACGAGGAGCTGACGGTGCGGGTGCCCGACGGCCGGCTGGAGTCGGTGAAGGTCCGCAGGTCGCAGGACGCACGGGAGACCGAGGTGGCGGGCCGCATCTCCGAGGACGGCCGCAGCTGGCGGCCCGACGACCGGCGGCTCGCGCTCGCCGCCAAGTACACCGTCGACGCCGTCGCGGTGGACGGCGGCGGACACCGCTCGGCCCGGCACACCACCTTCACCACCAAGGTCCCCGGGGAACGCTTCATCGCCTACGTCGCTCCCGAGAACCGCTCGGTCGTCGGCACCGGGATGATCGTTTCGCTGGAGTTCAACCGCGAGATCACCGACCGCGCCGCCGTCGAACGCGCCGTCTCGGTCACCGCGGAGCCCGCCACCGACATCCGCCCCCACTGGTTCGGCAAGGACCGCCTCGACTTCCGGCCCGAGCAGTACTGGAAGCCCGGCACCGAGGTCACCGTCGACCTGCGCCTGCGCGACGTCGAGGGCGCCGAAGGGGTCTACGGACTCCAGGACAAGACCGTCTCCTTCACCGTCGGCCGCAGCCAGGTCTCCCGCGTCGACGCCCTCCGGCGGACCATGGAGGTGCGCCGCGACGGCACCCTGCTGGCCACCGTGCCGATCACCGCGGGAGCCCCGACCACGCCCACGTACAACGGCAGAATGGTGATCACCGAGCTGCTCGACGTCACCCGGATGAACAGCCGCACGGTCGGCTTCGGCGGCGAGTACGACATCCCCGACGTCCCGCACGCCATCCGGCTGACCAGCTCCGGAACCTTTCTGCACGGCAACTACTGGGCGCCCGCGGACACGTTCGGCCGGGCCAACGTCAGCCACGGCTGCATCGGGCTGCGCGACGTCAAGGGCGGCGCCGGCGAGACCCCGGCGGGCTGGTTCTTCGACCGCAGCCTCGTCGGCGACGTCGTCGAGGTGGTCCACAGCAAGGACAGGACCGTCGCGCCCGACAACGGGCTGGGCGGCTGGAACATGAACTGGAAGAAGTGGACGGCGGGCAGCGCGGTGAAGTGACACGGACGCCCCACCCTCACCCCCTCCCTCGCCGTTCCGTCCAACTCGGTACGGAACGGTGACATTTCACCTGTGCCCTGCGCCCCTGGCCTGCGGTTACGATCTGCCGGTGCGCGTCGGCGCACCGGGGTGTGCGGGCCGGTCGCG
Source organism: Streptomyces mayonensis (assembly GCF_018982965.1). Lineage (GTDB taxonomy): Bacteria > Actinomycetota > Actinomycetes > Streptomycetales > Streptomycetaceae > Streptomyces > Streptomyces mayonensis. Next base: position 24,563 of record NZ_JACBYP010000038.1, read on the forward strand.
GCCCGGCGAGGGGAGACAAGGTGAACGTGCGTCCGATATCGGGGGCGGTCCTCGGGGTGCTGTTGCTGGCCGTCACCGCGTGCGGCGGGGGCGGTTCGGGCTCGGGGGCCGCGGACGGCAAGGGGAACGGCAAGGACTCCACGGCGGCACAGAGCAAGCAGTCCGAGGCCGTCGTCACGGTCGCACCGGAGAACGGGGCCAAGGCCGTCGAGACCGACGGCGCCCTGAAGATCGGTGCCGAGAAGGGCAGACTCACCGAGGTCGTCGTCAAGGACGCCAAGGGCACGGAGGTCGACGGCGAGATATCCAAGGACGGCGCCACCTGGACGCCGTCCACCCACCTGGCCGCCTCCACCACGTACACCGTGCACGCGGTCGCCAAGGACTCCGAGGGCCGCTCGGCCGCCGAGGACTCCCGCTTCACCACCCTGACGCCGAAGAACACCTTCGTCGGCACCTTCACGCCGGAGGACGGCTCGAAGGTCGGCGTCGGAATGCCGTTCTCGATCCGCTTCAACCGGGGCATCACCAACCCCGAGGACGTCGAGAAGGCCATCCGCGTCAAGACCGAGCCGGCCGTCGAGGTCGAGAGCCACTGGTTCGGCAACGACCGGATCGACTTCCGGCCCGAGAAGTACTGGAAGCCCGGCACCGAGGTCACCGTCGACCTGAACCTCGACGGCGTCGAGGGCCGCGAGGACGTCTACGGCGAGCAGGCCAAGACCGTCTCCTTCACCGTCGGCCGCAGCCAGGTCTCCGTCGTGGACGCCAAGAAGCACACGATGAAGGTCGTGCGGGACGGCAAGACCGTCAAGACCATCCCCGTCACCACCGGCTCGCCCGGCTACGAGACCTGGAACGGCCAGATGGTCATCACCGAACGGCTTCCCGTGACCCGCATGAACGGCGAGACCGTCGGCTACGGCGGCGAGTACGACATCAAGGACGTCCCGCACGCCATGCGCCTGTCCACCTCCGGCACCTTCATCCACGGCAACTACTGGGGCGGCGACGCCTTCGGCAACCGCAACTCCAGCCACGGCTGCATAGGGCTGCGCGACGTGCGCGGCGGAGGGGACGGCAAGACGCCTGCCGCCTGGTTCTTCGAGAACTCGCTCATCGGCGACGTGGTCGTCGTGAAGAACTCCGAGGACGACACCATCGCCCCGGACAACGGCCTCAACGGCTGGAACATGTCCTGGGAGAAGTGGAAGGCCTGAGCTGTCGGTGACTCCTTCGGTGACTCCTCCGGGAGAGCCGTCCGGGAGAGCCGGACGTACGGCCCCGGTGCCGCACCTCGTTGTGAGGTACGGCACCGGGGCCGTTCCCGTTAGTGTTCGTTAACCTGCTGGGCATGACCGTAACCCTCGAAGTCGCGGACGGCGTCGGTACGCTGCGCCTGGACCGCCCGCCCATGAACGCACTGGACGTCGCCACCCAGGACCGGCTCAAGGAACTGGCCGAGGAGGCCACCCGGCGCGAGGACGTGCGCGCCGTGGTGCTCTACGGCGGGGAGAAGGTGTTCGCGGCCGGCGCGGACATCAAGGAGATGCAGGTGATGGACCACGCCGCGATGATCCTGCGGGCCCGCGCCCTCCAGGACTCCTTCACGGCGGTGGCCCGCATCCCCAAGCCGGTTGTCGCCGCGGTGACCGGCTACGCGCTGGGCGGCGGCTGCGAACTCGCCCTCTGCGCCGACTTCCGCGTCGCCGGGGAGAACGCGAAGCTCGGCCAGCCCGAGATCCTGCTCGGCCTGATCCCGGGTGCGGGCGGCACCCAGCGCCTCTCGCGGCTGGTCGGCCCCTCCCGGGCCAAGGACCTGATCTTCACCGGCCGCCAGGTCAGGGCCGACGAGGCGCTGTCCATCGGCCTGGTGGACCGCGTCGTACCGGCCGCCGAGGTCTACGAGCAGGCGCACGCCTGGGCCGCACGGCTCGCCAAGGGGCCCGCGACCGCGCTGCGGGCGGCGAAGGAGGCGGTCGACACGGGGCTCGAGACGGACATCGAGACCGGCCTCGCCGTCGAGCGGAACTGGTTCGCGGGTCTGTTCGCGACCGAGGACCGCGAACGCGGGATGCGCAGCTTCGTGGAAGAGGGCCCGGGCAAGGCCGAGTTCCTCTGAAGCCTCTCCCGAGTCCGCGCCACAACAAGTACAAGTTTCACCCGAACTCCCCGCGCGTCACTTGCAATTGACTCGATGTCTCATCAGGGTCCCTCGATGGGGCGGTTTATGGCAGCCTTAACGCACCATTAAGCCTGTCTTGTCGAGGGAGTCCGTCGCTTGTCTCCGGCAGAGCCGTCCCCCCAGGTCAACGGGGCTTTTCCCGGTGCCAACCTGCCTCTGGCATATGCCGATCGACCGTCGGCCGGTCCGGCCTTCGCAGACGCGTATTCCCCGGGAACGGCCCCGGGGCCCGTGGGGGGCGGCCATGATGGGGGCATGGCGGGGCTGGAGGGTACGGGACAGCCGCGGGGAGCCGGACGTGCGACCGCGGCGGCGCGCTGGTCGCCGGCGGTCGAGGACGAACGCGCACTCAAGGCGCTGGAACTGTTCGGCAACCCGACGGAGCACGAGGTTCCGTTACCGTCCCTCCCCGAGTCCGCCGCCACCGCCCGCCGGCTGGCCCAGGTCGTCGCCCTGCGCCAGTGGAAACTCGGCCCCAGGATCACGGAGGACACCGTCCTCCTCGTCTCCGAGCTGGTCGGCAACGCCGTACGGCACACCGGCGCGCGGGTCTTCGGCCTCCACATGCGCCGCCGCCCCGGCTGGATCCGGATCGAGGTCCGCGACCCGTCGAGGGGGCTGCCCTGCCTCATGCCCGTGCAGGAGACGGACATCAGCGGACGCGGGCTCTTCCTCGTCGACAAGCTGTCCGACCGCTGGGGAGTCGACCTGCTGCCGCGCGGCAAGACCACCTGGTTCGAGATGCGGGTCGTGGACCGGTGAGCGCGGGACCATCTCCCGTGTGAGGCAACCTGGTTCGCCCAACACGCCACCTACGGGTGAGAATCCGGAACGCGCTGCTCCGCAGCCGGGATCGTGGGCGCATGATCTCCACACGTCTGCGCCGCCGGGCGGCCGCCGCCGTCCTGTCGCTCTCCGCCGTCCTCACCACCTCGGCCGCCACCGCCCCCGGCTCGGCCGCCGCCACGGCCCCCGCCGCGGCCCCGGCGGCGGCCCCGGCGGCGGTCCCCGCCCAGGCCGCGCCCGCCTGTCCGCAGTTCGACGACAAGGCCAAGGCCGCCGCCGACCGCGGTGTCGACCTCGACCGCATCACCCCCGAGCCCGTCTGGCGCACCACCTGCGGCACCCTCTACCGCAGCGACAGCCGGGGCCCGCAGATCGTCTTCGAGGAGGGCTTCCACGCCAAGGACGTCTACAACGGCCAGTACGACGTCGAGAAGTACGTGCTGGTCAACCAGCCCTCGCCGTACGTCTCGACGAGCTACGACCACGACCTCTACAAGACCTGGTACAAGTCCGGCTACAACTACTACGTCGACGCCCCCGGCGGCATCGACGTCAACAAGACCATCGGCGACACCCACAAGTGGGCCGACCAGGTCGAGGTCGCCTTCCCCGGCGGCATCCAGCGGCAGTACATCATCGGCGTCTGCCCGGTCGACCGCCAGACCAAGACCGAGATCATGAGCGACTGCGAGAGCAACCCGCACTACAAGCCCTGGCACTGACCGCCGAGGGGCAGTTCAGGCGGGTGGTCGCCGCACCGCGTGCATGGGCGGGAAGTTAATCTGACCTGCGTCAGAAGGACCCATGCACGACACGAGGGGCGGACCGGTGGCGGACATCGAGGAAGCACGCAAGCAGTTCGAGCGGATCGACACGGACGACGACGGATTCATCACCGCGGCCGAGTTCAAGACCGCGCTCGCCCAGGGCGGCGACTGGAACGTCACCGAGTCCGTGGCCGAGGCGATCATCGCCCGCCGCGACCTCGACGGCGACAAGCAGCTGTCGTTCGACGAGTTCTGGGCCCACCTGAACAAGTGACGACGCCACCAGGGGCGCCCGACCGGTTCACCCGGACGGGCGCCCCTTCGGTGGAATAGCACGATGTGCCCCGAGGTTGGAGCTGGGCACCGGCGCGAGCCGACGGCTCCGCACGACACGACCTCCGGAAGGCCAGGCGAGTCACCATCATGAAGATCGGCATCATCGGCGCGGGCAACATCGGCGGCAACCTCACCCGGCGCCTGACCGCCCTCGGACACGACGTCTCCGTGGCCAACTCACGGGGACCGCACACGCTCACGGCACTCGCCGAGGAGACCGGCGCCACCCCGGTACCGGTGGAGGAGGCGGCGCGCGGCGCCGAGATCGTGGTCGTCACCATCCCGCTGAAGCGCGTCCCGGACCTGCCCTCCGGCGTCCTCGACGGCGCGGCCGACGGATTCGCGGTCCTCGACACCGGCAACTACTACCCGCGGCAGCGGGACGGCAGGATCGCGGGTATCGAGGACGAGGGCGCGACCGAGAGCCGCTGGACCGAGGGCCACCTCGGCCACCCGGTAGTCAAGGCCTTCAACGGCACCTACGCCCAGGACATCCTGGACCGCCACCGCCCGGCCGGAGCGCCCGACCGCATCGCGCTCCCGGTGGCCGGCGACGACGCCGCGGCCAAGGCGAGGATCCGCGCCCTGATCGACGAGCTGGGTTTTGACACAGTCGACTCGGGTGGTATCGACGACTCCTGGCGCCAGCAGCCCGGCACGCCCGTATACGGCCTGCGCGCCGGCGTCGACGGCGTCACCGAGGCCCTGGCGAAGGCCTCCCCGGAGCGGCCGGCGGACTTCCGGGGCTGATACCGCTCGCCCGGAGACCTGCTCAGGGCTGCGCCCACTCCTTGAGCGCGGCCTTGCCGGAGAAGTCCGCCACGTTCGTGTCGACCGGGTCGTCGGTGTACTGGTGGAAGCGCCAGTCGGCCTGGATGCGGGGCTTGCCGGCCGACACGTAGTCGGCGATCCAGAGGCCGTCGCCGGCGTACGAGGTGTCGTCGACGTTGAGCCAGAAGTTCCTGTTGCAGTAGAGCAGGACCCTGTGGTCCGGCCGCAGGGACTTCACCTTCTTGATGAAGCTGTCCTTCTCGGCGTTGCTCGCGTGGGTGCCCTCGCCGTTCGACTCCCAGTCGACGGCGAGGATGTCACCCTTCTTCTCCGGTGCCTTGGAGACGAAGTACTCGGCCTGGGCGGTCAGGTTGCCCGGCCACAGGAAGTGGTAGAAGCCGACGACGAGGCCGGCGTCACGGGCCCGCTTCGTCTGGGCCGCGAGCTTGGGGTTGATGTACGAACGGCCCTCCGTCGCCTTGATGAAGGCGAACGAAAGACCGTCCGTGTCGTAGCTGGAGGACTGGTACGCGCTCACGTCGATGCCGCGCAGCATGCGAACTCCCTCGGATGCCTGGTGGGTTTGAAGTGCCCAAGGGGCGGAGGTTGTTGTTATGCCCGGGATCGGCTCGCGTACGCCGGGCGCGCGGACGCTCGGCTTCCGGTGGTGGTGAACGCCGGTCGGATCAGGGGCCGGAGGTGGTGACCGGGGCCGCCGGGGTGTGGGTGCCGGCCGCCGGGGTCTCGCCCTCGTCCAGGGAGACGTCCTTGGTCTCCTTGCCGAGGAGCAGCGCGGTCAGCGTCAGCACCGCCATCGCGGAGAGGTAGACGCCGACCAGCCACGGCGAGCCGTCCGCGGCCTCCCACAGGGCCACCGCGATGAACGGGGCGACGGCCGCGCCGAGGATCGAGCTGACGTTGTACGAGATGCCGGACCCGGTGTAGCGCACGCTCGTCGGGAACAGCTCCGGCAGCAGTGCGCCCATCGGTCCGAACGTCATGCCCATCAGCGTGAAGCCGAGCACCAGCCAGAGCACCACACCGAGGGTGCCCAGACCGATCAGCGGCACCCAGACCAGGCCGAAGACCACGATGGCGGCCGTGATCCAGATCAGGGTGGTGCGGCGGCCGTACTTGTCGGCGAGCGGTCCCGAGACCAGGGTGAACGCGGCGAAGAACAGCACGCCGAAGATCATCATCAGGACGAAGGTCGTGTAGCTGTAGCCGAGCCCCGGCACGTCGGCGTCCTCGGCGGCACGGCCGTAGCTCAGCGAGAACGTGGTCATCAGGTAGAAGAGCACGTACGTCGCCAGCATGATGAAGGTCCCGAGGACCAGCTGCCTCCAGTGGCCCTGGACGACCGTGGCCAGCGGCAGCTTGCGCACCTTGCCGGTCTCCCGGGTCTTGGCGAACACCGCCGACTCCACGAGCCGCGAGCGCACCCACAGGCCGATCGCGACCATCACGGCGGAGAACAGGAACGGGATGCGCCAGCCCCAGTCGGTGAACGCCTCGGACGGCTGCGTGGGATCGGCGCCCGCCGCGGACGGCAGCAGCGCCCCGATGATCAGGAACAGGCCGTTGCCGATGATGAAGCCGAGCGGGGCGCCCAGCTGCGGGAAGGTGCCGTACAGGGCCCGCTTGCCGCTGGGGGCGTTCTCGGTGGCGACCAGGGCGGCGCCGCTCCACTCGCCGCCGAGCGCGAAGCCCTGGGCCAGCCGCATCAGCACCAGCAGCGCGGTGGCGGCCCAGCCTGCCTGCGCGTAGGTGGGCAGCACGCCGATGAGAAAGGTGGCGATGCCCATCGTGAGCAGCGAGACCACCAGCGTCTTCTTGCGGCCGAGCCGGTCACCGAGGTGCCCGAAGAAGACGGCGCCGATCGGACGCGCGACCATCGCCGCGCCGAAGACCGCGAACGACGACAGCAGGGCCGTGGTCGGGTCGCTGTTCGGGAAGAAGAGCTCCGGGAAGACCAGTACGGCGGCGGTCGCGTAGATGTAGAAGTCGTAGAACTCGATCGTCGTGCCGATGAGGCTGGCGATGAGGACCCGCGACCGGGGATTGACGGGGGTCTGGACTGCTGGGCCGGAGGCCGGTGCGGACATGGCTCGGTCTTTCACGTGCGAAACATGGGTACCGCAACGATCTCAGGCGTCTTGTTTTCCGGAAAGCGCGTGTCACGATGTGAGACGCTCTGACTGCCGGCACACCGGCCCCCCAGCAGCCAGACGTCCGTCGCGGCGAGCCCTCAGCGCCCGTACCGGGCACGGCACCGGGCAACGGGTGAGCACGGTGGCCGAGCGTGACCTTCGAATGTCGAGTGCCGCGCCACTCAGCCGTGTGAACAACCTTGCGGGGCCACGCGTCCAGGCGTGGAGGGGTTCCGTGGCGGAGCGCACGGGAGGCGCGACGGCCGACGGTATGGAAGCTGGTCGCGTCGCCGGCGGTGACCAGGAGGACTGTGACGATCCTGGCGCCGACGTCAGGACCCGGGAAAGGGCGGGCCTCCAGCAATCCGTCTTCCGTTCCAGTGGTCGTCGCAACACCCCAGTTCAGGGATGCGATGGACTTCAAGGTTCGGGAGCTGCGGACAGTAGCTCAGAGGCCAAGGCCCGCCACCACCAGCGCCGGGCGCACCGCGTACCCGACCAGCAAGCTGGCCGCGATCTACCTGATTCACGAGTACGCGCGCCGGCTGCCGACCGGCATCGACGCAGCGGGCTGCAACCCGGGACTGGTCCCCGGCACCGGCCTCACCCGCAACGCCGGCCCGGTCGCCCGGTTCGCGATGCGGCGTGTCATGCCGGCGACGACCCTCACGCCGTTCGCCACCAGCCACCCCGCTCCCCGAAGTGGCCGCCGCCTGACCACCGGTCAGTACGGCCCTGGCGAGTCCCGGGGCGGCGTCACTCGGGCCAGATCCGGGCCGCGTGGCGGGCCGCGTCCATGAGCCGTGCCCGGTCGGCGCCGTCGCGAGCCAGAGCGGCCATGCCCGCCAGTACGGTGTCGACGAACGCGGCTACGCCGTCGGCCTCTGTGGCCGACGCGAGTTCTCCCTCGGCGGCGGCCCGGTGCAGACGTGCCCGGATCATGTCGCGTGTCCTGCCCCGCCGTTCGGCGAGCCGTGGCTCGCCCATGACGAGGCAGCCGGGGGGCTGTCCGGGTGCGGAGAAGTGCTCGGCCGAGGACTGCAGCAGGCGCTCGATCGCCTCCCGTGCCGTGGGTGCCGACAGGTCGCGCTCCAGGTCCTCGTCCAGACGTTCGGTGTAGAGCGCGCACGCCTTCTCGAACAGCGCGTCCTTGTCGCCGAAGGCCGCGTACAGGCTCGGTGCGGCGATCCCCGCCTCCTTGCACACCTGCGCGACGCTCACCCCGTCGTATCCGCGCTCCCAGAAGGCGCGCATCGCCATCATGAGCACCGCGTCCTTGTCGAACGTTCTCGGTCTGCCTGCCATGAGCCATATTTTAGCGCACGCTAAAGAACGTGCTAGCCTCCTTCTGTAACGTCCACTAAACAACGTCGGGCGGCCGTGCCGACGCACCTGCCCGGAGGAGTGCAGCGATGAGCTACAGCGGTTACAAGTCCCTGGTGGTCCGTGTGGAGGACCGGATCGCCTGGGTGACCATCGACAATCCGCCGGTGAACACCGTCGACGCCACGCTGGCCGGTGACCTCAAGGCGTTCGCGGGCGAGGTGGCGTCCGACGGGGACGTCGCCGTGATCGTCCTCCAGTCGGCCGTCCCCGAGTTCTTCTCCGCGCACGCGGACTTCGAGTGGTCCTTCGACCCGAGCACCCTCATGGCCCTGGCCGACCCCGACGCCGACCCGGCGCTCAACCCGCTTCAGCAGCTCAACGAGCGGCTGCGCACGTTGCCGCAGGTGACGATCGCGAAGCTGCGCGGCTATGCCCGCGCGGGCGGCGCCGAGCTGGCGATGGCCGCGGACATGCGGTTCGCCGCCGCGGACCGGACCTGGCTGTCCCAGCCGGAGTCGTTGATGGGCATCTTCCCCGGCGGGGGCGGCACCCAGTACCTCAACCGGCTGGTCGGCCGGGCCCGTGCCCTGGAGATCGTGCTGGGGGCGGAGTTGTTCGACACCTCCCTGGCCGAGCGATACGGGTGGATCAACCGCGCTGTCCCGGACGAACACCTCGACGCGTTCGTCGACGCCCTCGCCCGCCGCATCGCCGGCCTGCCCCAGGGCGTGGCAGCCGCCGCGAAGGAGGCGCTGGACGCGGCCGAGGCGAGCGGCCCTGTGCCGAACCTGGCCGACGAGGCGGCCGCCCACGCGAAGGTCTACCCCTCTCCGGACGACGTCGTCCACCGACTCCGCGTGCTGATGGACCACGGTGGCCAGACGCGCGACGGCGAACTGCGGCTGGAGCGCCTGCTCGAATCCATCCCCTGGGCGCACCGTTCCTGAACGTCCGGGGTCAGGCACCGTCCAGAGTCTTCGCGTGGACCGGTACGGGTGGGGCGGACGGGCCCCGGCCGCGGGCAGACATGAAGTCTCTGGTCAGCACTCGATGATGTTCACCGCGAGCCCGCCGCGGGCCGTCTCCTTGTACTTGACCGACATGTCGGCGCCGGTGTCCTTCATGGTCTTGATGACCTTGTCGAGGGAGACCTTGTGCGAGCCGTCGCCGCGCATCGCCATCCGGGCCGCGGTGACCGCCTTGACCGCCGCCATGCCGTTGCGCTCGATGCACGGGATCTGGACCAGTCCGCCGACCGGGTCGCAGGTCAGGCCGAGGTTGTGCTCCATGCCGATCTCGGCGGCGTTCTCCACCTGCTCCGGGGAGCCGCCCAGCACCTCTGCGAGGGCCCCGGCCGCCATCGAGCAGGCCGAGCCGACCTCGCCCTGGCAGCCGACCTCCGCGCCGGAGATCGAGGCGTTCTCCTTGAAGAGCATGCCGATGGCGCCGGCGGCGAGGAGGAAGCGGACGACGCCGTCCTCGTCGGCGCCGGGCACGAAGTTGACGTAGTAGTGCAGGACCGCGGGGATGATGCCCGCCGCGCCGTTCGTCGGGGCGGTGACCACCCGGCCGCCTGCCGCGTTCTCCTCGTTCACGGCCATCGCGTAGAGGGTGATCCACTCCATGGCCAGGGCCTGCGGGTCGCCCTCGGAGCGCAGCTTGCGGGCCGTGTTCGCGGCGCGGCGGCGGACCTTCAGGCCGCCCGGGAGGATGCCCTCGCGGGTCATGCCGCGCTCGACGCACGCCCGCATGACGCGCCAGATCTCCAGCAGGCCCTCGCGGATCTCGTCCTCGTCGCGCCAGGCCCGCTCGTTCTCCAGCATCAGGGCGGAGACGGACAGGCCCGTCTCGCGGGTCAGGCGCAGCAGCTCGTCGCCGGTGCGGAAGGGGTACTTGAGCACCGTGTCGTCGAGCACGATGCGGTCGGCGCCCACCGCGTCCTCGTCGACGACGAAGCCGCCGCCGACCGAGTAGTACGTCTTGGTCAGCACCTCGGTGCCCTGCGCGTCGTACGCCCACAGGGTCATGCCGTTGGCGTGGTAGGGGAGGGTCTTGCGGCGGTGCAGGACCAGGTCGTCGTCGTGGGAGAAGGCGATCTCGTGCTCGCCGAGGAGGCTGAGGCGGCCGGACGACCTGATCGTCTCGACGCGGTCGTCGGCGCTCTCCACGTCGACCGTGCGCGGGGAGTCGCCCTCCAGCCCGAGCAGCACCGCCTTGGGGGTGCCGTGGCCGTGGCCGGTGGCGCCGAGTGAGCCGTACAGCTCGGCGCGGACCGAGGCGACGGAGCCGAGCAGTTCCTCGCTCCGCAGGCGGCGGGCGAACATGCGCGCCGCGCGCATCGGGCCGACCGTGTGCGAGCTCGACGGGCCGATGCCGATCGAGAACAGGTCGAAGACCGAGATGGCCACGGGGGTCTCCTCAGAACGGGGGTGGTGCAGAGGGAGGGGTGCTCCGGGCGGGGCGCGGGCCTGCTTGTGGCGGGCGCGGCGCCCCACCCGAAGGCGTGGTGTCTACTTGTTGAGACCCGGGTACAGCGGGTGCTTGTCGGCCAGGGTCTTCACCCGGGCCCTGAGGGCTTCCGCGTCGTAGGACGGCTTCAGCGCCTCGGCGATCACGTCCGCGACCTCGGCGAAGTCCTCGGCGGTGAAGCCGCGGGTCGCCAGGGCCGGCGTACCGATGCGCAGACCCGAGGTCACCATCGGCGGACGCGGGTCGTTCGGGACGGCGTTGCGGTTGACCGTGATGCCGACCTCGTGGAGGCGGTCCTCGGCCTGCTGCCCGTCCAGCTCACAGGCGCGCAGGTCGACCAGGACCAGGTGGACGTCGGTGCCGCCGGACAGGACGGAGACGCCCGCCGCCTTCGCGTCGTCCCGCACCAGGCGCTCGGCCAGGATGCGGGCTCCGTCCAGCGTACGGGTCTGGCGCTCCTTGAAGTCCTCGCCGGCGGCGACCTTGAAGGCGACGGCCTTGGCGGCCACCACGTGCTCCAGCGGGCCGCCCTGCTGACCGGGGAAGACGGCCGAGTTGATCTTCTTGGCCAGGTCGGCCGTGGAGAGGATCACACCGCCGCGCGGGCCGCCCAGGGTCTTGTGCGTGGTGGTGGTCACCACGTGCGCGTGCGGCACCGGGTTGGGGTGCAGGCCCGCCGCGACCAGGCCGGCGAAGTGCGCCATGTCGACCATCAGGTACGCGCCGACCTCGTCCGCGACCTTGCGGAAGGCGGCGAAGTCCAGCTGCCGCGGGTAGGCGGACCAGCCGGCCACGATCAGCTTCGGCCTGGTCTCCTTGGCGAGGCGCTCCACCTCGGCCATGTCGACCCGGCCGTCGTCGCCGACGTGGTAGGGCACGACGTCGTAGAGCTTGCCGGAGAAGTTGATCTTCATGCCGTGGGTCAGGTGCCCGCCGTGGGCGAGGTTCAGGCCCATGATCGTGTCGCCGGGCTTGAGCAGCGCGAACATCGCGGCCGCGTTGGCCTGGGCGCCCGAGTGCGGCTGCACGTTGGCGTGCTCGGCGCCGAAGAGCGCCTTGACCCGGTCGATCGCGAGCTGCTCGATCACGTCGACGTGCTCGCAGCCGCCGTAGTAGCGGCGGCCGGGGTAGCCCTCGGCGTACTTGTTGGTGAGGACCGAGCCCTGCGCCTCCATGACCGCGACGGGCGCGAAGTTCTCGGAGGCGATCATCTCCAGGGTGGACTGCTGGCGGTCCAGCTCGGCGTCGACGGCGGCCGCGACCTCGGGGTCGAGTTCGTGCAGGGGGGTGTTCAGAAGCGACATGGGGTGCGGGTCTCCTCAGCCGGCGGTGAAGGCGGTGTACTCGTCGGCGGAGAGCAGGTCGGCCGGCTCGTCCGAGACCTTCACCTTGAACAGCCAGCCGCCCTCGAAGGGCGCGCTGTTCACCAGAGAGGGGTCGTTGACGACGTCCTCGTTGATCTCGGCGACCTCGCCGGAGACGGGGGAGTAGAGGTCGGAGACGGACTTGGTCGACTCCAGTTCGCCGCAGGTCTCGCCCGCGGTCACCGAGTCGCCGACCTCGGGGAGCTGGACGAAGACGACGTCACCGAGCGCGTTGGCCGCGTGCTCCGTGATGCCGACCGTCGAGGCGCCGTCCTCGGCGCCCGACAGCCACTCGTGCTCCTTGCTGTAACGCAGCTGCTGGGGGTTGCTCATGGCCTGAATTCTCCTGTACACGGGGGAGTGGCGGGTGAAAGGGGTGGCGCCCGCGAGGGGCGCGGTGCCGCCCGGTGTCCGGTTCCGGCTTCTTCCGGTCTCTTCCGGTCTCTTGCGTTGTCTTCCGGATCTGCTGCCGGACGGCTTCGGGAGCTGCTCCGGGGGCTACTTCTGGCGCTTGTAGAACGGCAGCGCCACGACCTCGTACGGCTCGTGGCTGCCCCGGATGTCCACGCCGACGCCCGCCGTCCCCGGCGCCGCGTGCGCGGGGTCGACGTACGCCATGGCGATCGGCCTGCCCAGCGTCGGCGACGGCGCGCCGGAGGTGACCTCGCCGACCACCTCGCCGCCGGCGACCACCGCGTACCCGGCCCGCGGGACGCGACGGCCCTCGGCGACCAGGCCGACCAGGACGCGGGGCGGGGTCGAGGCGGCGCGGTCGGCGGCCTCGGCCAGCGCGGCGCGGCCCACGAAGTCGCCCTCCTTCTCGAACTTCACCACTCGGCCGAGTCCGGCGTCGAACGGCGTCAGCGCGGTGGACAGCTCGTGCCCGTACAGCGGCATGCCGGCCTCCAGGCGCAGCGTGTCGCGGCAGGACAGGCCGCACGGGACGAGGCCGGCGCCCTCGCCCGCCCGGGTCAGCGCCTCCCACAGCTCCACGGCGTGCTCGGGCCTCACGAACAGTTCGAAGCCGTCCTCGCCGGTGTACCCGGTGCGCGCGATCAGCGCCGGGACGCCCGCGACCGTGCCGGGCAGTCCGGCGTAGTACTTCAGGCCGTCCAGATCGGCGTCGGTGAGGCTGCCCAGGATGCCGGGGGACTCGGGGCCCTGCACGGCCAGCAGCGCGTAGGCGTCGCGGTCGTCGCGCACCTCGGCCTCGAAGCCGGCCGCCCGCGCGGTGAGCGCGTCGAGCACGACCTGGGCGTTGGAGGCGTTGGCGACCACCAGGTACTCCGTGTCGCCCAGGCGGTACACGATCAGGTCGTCCAGGATGCCGCCGTCCTCGCGGCAGATCATGGTGTAGCGGGCCCGGCCCGGCTTGACGCTGCCGATGTTGCCGACCAGCGCGAAGTTCAGCAGTTCGGCGGCGCGCGGTCCGGTGACGGTGATCTCGCCCATGTGGGAGAGGTCGAAGAGACCGGCCCGGGTGCGCACCGCGACGTGCTCGTCGCGCTCGGAGCCGTAGCGCAGGGGCATGTCCCAGCCGGCGAAGTCGGTCATCGTCGCGCCCAGCGCGCGATGCGTGGCGTCCAGCGTGGTACGGCGGAGTTCGGTACTGCTCATCGGTCGGTCGTCTCCCAGGACAGGACGTGGCGAGGTCGGTCCTCCCCATCTGTCATCGGAACCTGAGAGGTTCGCCGCGGCCACCGGAGTACGGCGGTCGGGGCTTGCACCTTGGGTGGGACCGCCGTCGGGGGCGGTCCGCTTTTCAGATGTGCCTCGCCCGCGCGGTAACGGTGCCTGAGAGATTCAAGGGAGGGACTTGCTCCTTCGGCGCCCCGGCGACGGCCGGGAACTCTCCCGCGCGGATTCAAACGGCCGGTATGCAGTTGGCGCCGCCATCATTGCACGCCCGGTCGGTCCACGGCAGACCGTGATCTGTAACCGGCTTGTGGCAGTAAGCGCACGAAAACGCGAGACCGGCGTATTACCTTCTCTTTACACTCGATGGGGAGGGGACTCGTGCACCGCCCCAGGGGAGGACGATCACGGTGAACAGGACCACGGCCTACGCCACGACCTCGGGCGTCGCGCTGCCCAAGCAGCCCGCGGCCCCGGCCCCGGCGGCCTGCGCCGAACTGCCCGCACCCGTCGTCCGCGACCTCCGGCACCGCGGCGGCCGCAGCCCGCACGCCCTGCTCTTCGGACCCCGGGACCTGGTGGTGATCACCGGACTGCCCGGCAGCGGCAAGTCCACGCTGATGCGGCGCACCGTGCGCGGTCCGCGCGTCGACTCCCAGGACACCCGCGACCGCTGGGACCGCAGCATGCCGCGCTTACTGCCGTACGCGCTCTACCGCCCCTTCGTCCGCCTCGCCCACTACGCCGGGCTGCGCCGCGCGCTGCGCTCCGGCGAGGGCGTCGTCGTGCACGACTGCGGCACCCAGGCCTGGGTGCGCGCCTGGCTGGCCCGCGAGGCCCGCCGCCGGCACGGCACCCTGCACCTGCTGCTCCTCGACGTCGCCCCCGGCGACGCCCTCGCCGGCCAGCGCGAGCGCGGCCGGGGCGTCTCGCGGTACGCGTTCCTGCGGCACCGCACGGCCAACACCCGCCTGCTGCGCGCGGTGACCGACGGGTCCCTGCCGGCCGGCTGCACCTCGGCGGTGCTCCTGGACCGGGCGGCGGCCGACGCCCTCGGGCGGATCGCCTTCACCGGCTGACGAACCCCGGCCGGCGGACCCTCCGGACGGGCGGCCCCGACGGGTTAGCCTTTCAGCCGCAACAGCGGTACCAGGCAGGCGGTAGGTAGGCAGATGGACTTCCCGGCACAGGCGCACCCCCACCCCCACCCGCACGGCGGATGGCCCGGCAACGAGCTGGAGGAGGTGCTGTCCGCGTCCTTCGGCATATCCGGCGCCGGCGGCCGGATCGTGGAGGTGCTCGGCCGCAGCTACGTGTGGGTCCCGCTGCCCAACGGCGGCGGCCCGGGCAGCGGCCCGCTGGACCTGCCCACCCTGGAGATCGACGGCCAGGCCTACGTACCGGTGTTCAGCTCGGAGGAGCAGCTCCGGCAGGTCGCCGGCACGCACATGGCCTACACCGTCGCCCCGGCCGTGGAGTTCGCCCGCGGACTGCCCGCGCAGGTCGGCATCGCCGTGAACCCGGAGGGCGTCGTCGGCGTCCCCCTGCCGCCGCCGGCCGTGGCCGAGCTGTGCCGCTCGGGACGCACCGCGCTGGACGGACCCGCGTCCGGCGGCCGGGTCCGCCTCTTCGAACCGGACTGGCAGGAGGACCCGATGGACTTCCTGGCCGCGGCCTCGGCCCAGTTCGCCGCCACCGGCGTCGTGCGCACCGCCCGGCGCTGCCTGGCCGCGATCGAGACCGCCGACCCGGTCATGTTCGTCGGCGTGGAACTGACCCACTGGGAGGGCGACGCCCGTGCCCTGCCCATGGAGGCCCTCGGCCGGGCCCTGGCCGCGTCCCCCGTGCCCTGGCAGGTCAACCTGGTCCTCCTGGAGGCGGCCAACGACCCGGTCTGCGACTGGATGAGGGACCGGCTCCGCCCGTTCTACCAGCAGGGCCTGTGACGGAACGGGCCGTTCCGCCGAACGCCCCGCAGGGCAGCGGCCGCAGGGGCCCGAGGCCGTGACATGTGCGGCTCCGCCGCGTGTCCGCGACCAGCGCCGGCGGAGCTGTGGACGCCGCGGACGAGGGGTGCCCGTACGTCCCGTGCTCCCGGGGCCTGTCGGTCCGGCGGTGCGTGTGCGCGGCCGGCGGCGGGTGCCGCAGATGATTGGGACCCCGTGCTCCCCCCCCGTTGCCTACGTGTCGCTGTGCTCCGGGGGCCTGTCGGCCCGGCGGTGCGTGTGTGTGCGGCCGGCGGCAGCGGGAGCCGCAGCCGATGAGCCCCGTGCCCCCACCGTGCCCACGTGCCCTCGTGCTCCGGGGCCCCGCCGGTCCGGCGGGGCGTGTGTGCGCGGCCGGTGGCGGCGTAGCCACGGACGACGGACGCCCGTGCCCCAGTGCCCCCGTGCTCCGAGACCCTGCCGGCCCGGCGGAGCCTTAAGCTGGTTCCGAAACCGGGGAACTTCTCGAAGGGGCGATACGCGTGAGCGCCAGCGGCACCACGACCGGGCAGGTCGAGCACATGCTGCGCCAGGTGACCCCCGGGCGCTACGACGCCTACGAGGCCCTGCTGCGCGCGCTCGCCACCCCCACGTCCGGCCAGGTCTGGATGCTGCTGTGGCAGGGCCAGGCCGGCTCCCCGGACGCCCAGTACGGGAACATGGAGGTCGACGGGTACGGCTACGCGCCCTGCGTCACCTCCGCCCAGGAGCTGTCGGCCAGCGGCTGGAACCGGTCGTACGAGGTGGTCGACGGCCTGGAGGCGGCCCGCGCCCTCTACCCCGACCACTACGGCCTCTGGCTCAACCCGCACGCCCCCGGCGGCGGCGTCGGCGTTCCCTGGCTGGACCTGCGCCGCATCGCCTCCGGCCTGGACCGCCAGCCCGCCGGGCCCCTGAGCCTGTCCGAACCGGCCATCGAGATCCCGCAGTTCTACGCGCTGCTCGCGCAGAACGCCCACCGCACCCCGGCGGTCCGGGCGCTGCGCCGGGCCTGGGTGCAGCCCGCGCTGGGGGCGCCGTACCTGGCCATCGGCCTCGACGTGTACGACACGTCCCCGCCGGCCGTCGACGCGGTGCGCGCGATGATGCAGCAGTCCGTCGGTGCCGTGCCGGACGGGCTGCCGGTGTCGACGGTCGCGATGACCGACGCCCACGACCCGGTCGCCATGTGGCTGCGGGCCCGCGCCCGCCCCTTCTACGACCGCGAGGCCCACGCGCCCGCCGCCGCCCCGGCACCGGCGGGCGGGTACGGCTACCCTCCCGCCGGGGGACGCTACTGATCCACGCGCACCGTGCCGCCGCCGCCCGGAGCCCCGGGTGACCGGCAGAGATCTTCGCGCGTAGATGGAGGCGCAACGCCCCGTGTCGCCCCGCATGTCCCAACTCGTCCGCGTCCGGCCCCCGTTACCCAGTGTCCGGATAACGGAACACCTCAAACAGCATCACGGTTGCGCATCCATTCCCCGTCAAGTCTGGCTACAGATCGCCAAAGCGTTGAAGACTCCCGCAGCAAGGGGTGGATTCTCGCTCCTGTGTACGACGGACTGATCACGCCGCTACCGCGGCAAGTGCGGGCCGGCTACCGCCGGTTGAGAGGGGTCCCTGCCAGATGACGGCACCATTGCACGAGCCGACCGCGGAAGCGGCCCCGAGTGCGGCCGAGGAAGCGGCGGTTGCCGGCGCCGAGGCGAAGGCGGTCCAGGGGCGTTCCCTGGGCCGGATCGCCTGGGAGCGCCTGAAGAGGGACAAGCTCGCCCTGACGGGCGGCATCGTGGTGCTCGTCCTCATCGTGGTCGCGATCCTCGCGCCGCTGATCACCAACATCGTCGGGCAGGACCCGGACGCGTACCACGAGGACCTGATCGACCCGCTGTTCGGCACGCCCACGGGCTCGCTCGGCGGCATCAGCGGCGACCACTGGTTCGGCGTCGAGCCGGTCAACGGCCGCGACATCTTCGCCCGCATCGTCCACGGCGCCCGGATCTCGCTGCTCGTCGGCTTCCTGTCCGCGATCGTCGCCGTGATCATCGGGACCGTCCTCGGAGTCCTCGCCGGTTTCTTCGGCGGCTGGGTCGACGCCCTGATCAGCCGGGTCATGGACGGTCTGCTGGCCTTCCCGCAGCTGCTCTTCATCATCGCGCTGGTCTCGGTCATGCCGAACCAGATGCTGGGGCTCAGCGGCACGGGCGTGCGCCTGTTCGTGATGATCCTGGTCATCGGCTTCTTCGGCTGGCCCTACATCGGCCGCGTGGTGCGCGGCCAGACGCTCTCGATGCGTGAGCGGGAGTACGTGGAGGCCGCCCGCTCCCTGGGAGCCGGCCGGTTCTACATCCTGTTCAAGGAACTGCTGCCCAACCTGGTGGCGCCGATCATCGTGT
This sequence comes from Streptomyces mayonensis, assembly GCF_018982965.1. Taxonomy (GTDB): domain Bacteria; phylum Actinomycetota; class Actinomycetes; order Streptomycetales; family Streptomycetaceae; genus Streptomyces; species Streptomyces mayonensis. The sequence continues at coordinate 42,715 of NZ_JACBYP010000038.1, forward strand.
ACACGACGATGATGATCCCCACCAACATCCTCACCGAGGCGGCACTCAGCTTCCTGGGCGTGGGCGTCAAGCCGCCCACGTCGTCCTGGGGGCAGATGCTGTCGAGCGCGATCGACTACTACCAGTCGGATCCCATGTACATGGTGATCCCGGGTGTGGCGATCTTCATCACCGTTCTTGCCTTCAACCTCTTCGGTGACGGCGTACGCGACGCGCTGGACCCGAAGGGCTCCCGCTGACCTGCCGTACCGCGGCAAGCGACCCGTGGCACCTGCACGGGGTCTCTCATCTAATCCGGAGGATCCGAGATCGTGACTACCCAACGCACCTCAGGGCGGCGCAAGCAGGCCATGGCCGCTGCCGCAGTGGTCGCCGCGCTGCTGACCACGGCGGCGTGCGGCGGCGGTGACAGCGACAGCGGGGGATCGAAGAACGGCGCGGCCGGCTTCGACGCTGCGAACAACAAGGTCGCCCAGGCCGACCTGGCGAAGAAGGGCGGCGAGCTGAAGTTCGCGAGCACGCAGGACGCCGACTCGTGGGACACCACGCGCGGCTACTACGGCTTCATGTGGAACTTCTCCCGCTACTACTCCCGCCAGCTCGTCACGAACACCCCGGCGCCGGGCGAGAAGGGCGCGGGCGTCTCGCCCGACCTCGCCACCGACGTCGCCAAGGTCTCGGACGACGGCAAGACGTACACGTACACCCTGCGTGACGGTGTCACGTGGGAGGACGGCAAGCCGATCACCTCCAAGGACGTCAAGTACGGCATCGAGCGCGTCTGGGCGCAGGACGTGCTGTCCGGCGGTCCGACGTACCTCAAGGAGGTGCTCGACCCCGACGGCAAGTACCAGGGCCCGTACAAGGACAAGTCCGCGGACAAGCTGGGCCTGAAGGCGATCGAGACGCCGGACGACAAGACCATCGTCTTCAAGCTGCCCGAGGCCAACTCGGACTTCGAGGAGATGCTCGCGCTGACCTCGGCGTCCCCGGTCCGCCAGGACAAGGACACCAAGTCCAAGTACGGCCTGCACCCGTTCTCCTCGGGCCCGTACAAGTTCGAGTCCTACAACCCGGGCAAGGACCTCACGCTGGTCCGCAACACCGAGTGGAAGCAGGACTCGGACCCGGTCCGCAAGGCGTACCCGGACAAGATCACGATCAAGTTCTTCACCAACGCCAACGAGCTGGACCAGCGTCTGATCGCCGGCGACTACGACATCGACCTGGCCCAGACCGGTCTGTCGCCCCAGGGCCGCACCTCCGCCCTGAAGGAGCACAAGGGCAACGTGGACAACCCGGTCTCGGGTTACATCCGCTACGCCGTCTTCCCGCAGAGCGTGAAGCCGTTCGACAACATCCACTGCCGCAAGGCCGTGCTCTACGGGGCCGACCACGTCTCGCTGCAGACCGCCCGCGGCGGCCCGCAGGCCGGCGGCGACATCGGCACCAACATGCTGCCGCCGGCGGTGCCGGGCTCCGAGGGCCAGAAGTATGACCCGTACGAGATGGCCGGTGCCAACAAGAAGGGCAACGTCGAGAAGGCCAAGGAAGAGCTGAAGGCCTGCGGTCACCCCAACGGCTTCAAGACCACCATCGCGGTCCGCAACAACAAGCCGGTCGAGGTGGCCACCGCCGAGTCGATGCAGGCCTCGCTGAAGAAGGTCGGCATCGAGGTCGGCATCGACCAGTACGACGGCTCGCAGACCGCCGGCATCATCGGTAGCCCCACCAACGTGAAGAAGAAGGGCTACGGCATCATCATCATGGGCTGGGGCCCGGACTTCCCGTCCGTCCAGGGCTACGGCCTGCCGCTGTGGAACAGCAACTACATCCTCGAGAGCGGCAACAACAACTACGCGCTCATCGAGGACAAGGAGATCGACGGCCTGTTCGAGAAGTACACCACCACGCTGGAGGACTCCGGCAAGGCCGACATCGCCAAGCAGATCAACCACAAGGTGATGGAGGGCGCGTACTACCTGCCCTTCGTCTTCGAGAAGTTCATCAACTGGCGCTCCAGCCGCGTGGCGAACGTCTACACCTCCGACGGCTACAGCGGAATGTACGACTTCGTCAACATCGGCCTGAAGTCCTCCTCGAAGTAACCGGTACACCCGCCGTACGGCACGAAAGGCAGGTGAAGGCCGGCGCGGCGTGACCGCGGGCCGCCGGACACAATCCGGCGGCCCGCGATCCGCGGCGGGCCGTAAGCTGTGCTCGCTTACCTCATCAGGCGGCTGTTCGCCGCCGTAGTGATGCTCGTGGTCATCATCCTGGTGGTCTTCGGCATCTTCTTCCTCGTCCCCAAGTGGGCGGGCGTCGACATCGCCACGAGCTTCGTGGGCAAGCAGGCCGACCCGGCTTCCGTCGAGGCGGTGCGCCAGAAGCTGGGCCTGGGCGATCCGGTCTTCGTCCAGGCCTGGGAGTTCTTCAAGGGCATCTTCGCGGGCCGGACCTACTCGGGCGGCGGCGACGTCACCCAGTGCTCCGCCCCCTGCTTCGGCTACTCCTTCCGCAGCGAGCAGGCCGTGTGGCCGGTGCTGACCGAGCGCTTCCCGGTGACCCTGGCCCTCGCGCTCGGTGCGGCCGTCCTGTGGCTGATCTTCGGCCTGGCGGCGGGTGTGCTCTCCGCGCTCAAGCGGGGCACCCTGTGGGACCGCGGTGCGATGGTCGTCGCGCTCGCGGGCGTCTCCCTCCCGATCTACTTCACCGGTCTGCTCAGCCTCGCGATCTTCTCCCACAGCCTGGGGTGGATCAACGCGGAGTTCGTCCCGCTGGACGAGAGCTTCTCCGGCTGGTTCGGCGGCATGATCCTGCCCTGGATCACCCTGGCCTTCCTGTACGCGGCGATGTACGCCCGGATCACCCGGGCCACCATGATGGAGATCCTCGGCGAGGACTACATCCGCACCGCCCGCGCCAAGGGCCTCAGGGAGCAGGTCGTCATCCGCAAGCACGCCATGCGGTCGACCCTGACCCCGCTGCTGACCATGCTCGGCATGGACCTCGGCGCCCTGATGGGCGGCGCGATCCTGACCGAGACCACGTTCAGCCTCCCCGGCCTCGGCCAGAAGGTGCTGGACGCGATCCAGAACCAGGACCTGCCCTTTATCCTGGGTGTCGTCCTGATCACTTCTCTCGCGGTGCTGATCGCCAACCTCGTGGTGGACGTCCTGTACGCCGTGATCGACCCCCGAGTGAGGCTCGCATGAGTGAACTCAGCAAGAGCGGAGCAGCCGTGGGCGAGCCCACCGGCAGCGCGTCCGGCTCGAACGCCTTCCTCGAAGTGCGCGACCTCAAGGTGCACTTCCCCACCGACGACGGCCTGGTCAAGTCCGTCGACGGGCTCAGCTTCCAGCTGGAGCGCGGCAAGACCCTCGGCATCGTGGGCGAGTCCGGCTCCGGCAAGTCGGTGACCTCGCTCGGCATCATGGGCCTGCACACCGCCGGCCAGTACGGCAGGCGCAAGGCGCAGATATCCGGCGAGATCTGGCTGGACGGCACCGAGCTGCTCTCCGCCGACGCCGACCAGGTGCGCAAGCTGCGCGGCCGCCAGATGGCGATGATCTTCCAGGACCCGCTGTCCGCGCTGCACCCGTACTACACGATCGGCCAGCAGATCGTGGAGGCGTACCGCATCCACCACGACGTGGACAAGAAGACCGCCAAGCGCCGCGCGGTGGAGATGCTGGACCGCGTCGGCATCCCGCAGCCCGACAAGCGCGTGGACAGCTACCCGCACGAGTTCTCCGGCGGTATGCGCCAGCGCGCGATGATCGCGATGTCGCTGGTCAACAACCCCGAGCTGCTCATCGCGGACGAGCCGACCACCGCCCTGGACGTGACCGTCCAGGCGCAGATCCTGGACCTGATCCGGGACCTGCAGAAGGAGTTCGGCTCCGCGGTCATCATCATCACCCACGACCTGGGAGTCGTCGCCGAGCTGGCCGACGACCTCCTGGTGATGTACGGCGGCCGGTGCGTGGAGCGCGGCCCGGCGGAGAAGGTGTTCTACGAGCCCCGGCACCCCTACACCTGGGGCCTGCTCGGCTCGATGCCGCGGCTCGACCGCGACCAGCAGGAGCGCCTCACCCCGGTCAAGGGCTCCCCGCCCTCCCTCATCAACCTCCCGTCCGGCTGCGCCTTCAACCCGCGCTGCCCGTACGCCGACGTGCCCAAGGACGACGTCACCCGCACGGTCCGCCCCGAGCTGACCGAGATCGGCAGCAAGCACTGGGCCGCCTGCCACATGTCGCAGGAGCAGCGGGAGCGTATCTGGACCGAAGAGATTGCGCCGAAGCTGTGAGCGACGAAGCCAAGGACAAGACCACGGGCAAGACCAAGGGCAAGGCCGAGGACGTGGCGTCGGCCATCCCCGCGCAGAGCGACGGCACCCAGGAGAAGTCCGGCGGGACCGCGACCCTCACCAAGGACGCCGCCGCCGGCGAGACCCTGCTGAAGGTGACCGGGCTGCAGAAGCACTTCCCGATCAAGAAGGGCCTGCTGCAGCGCCAGGTCGGCGCGGTGCGCGCCGTCGACGGCATCGACTTCGAGGTCCGCTCCGGCGAAACCCTCGGCGTCGTGGGCGAGTCGGGCTGCGGCAAGTCGACCATGGGCCGGCTGATCACGCGGCTCCTCGAACCGACCGCCGGCACGGTGGAGTTCCAGGGCAAGGACATCACCCACCTCGGGGTGGGCGGCATGCGCCCGATGCGCCGCGACGTCCAGATGATCTTCCAGGACCCGTACTCCTCGCTGAACCCGCGCCACACCATCGGCACGATCGTCAGTGCCCCGTTCAAGCTCCAGGGCGTCGAGCCCGAGGGCGGGGTCAAGAAGGAGGTGCAGCGGCTGCTGTCGGTGGTCGGTCTCAACCCCGAGCACTACAACCGCTACCCGCACGAGTTCTCCGGCGGCCAGCGCCAGCGCATCGGCATCGCCCGCGCGCTCGCGCTCAGCCCGAAGCTGGTCGTGGCCGACGAGCCGGTCTCCGCGCTCGACGTGTCGATCCAGGCCCAGGTCGTCAACCTGCTCGACGACCTCCAGCAGGAGCTGGGCCTGACGTACGTGATCATCGCGCACGACCTGTCCGTCGTCCGGCACGTCTCGGACCGGATCGCGGTGATGTACCTCGGCAAGATCATGGAGCTGGCCGACCGCGACCTGCTCTACAAGTCGCCGATGCACCCGTACACCAAGGCGCTGATGTCGGCGGTGCCGATCCCGGACCCGGCGCGGCGCGGCGCGAAGAGCGAGCGCATCCTGCTCAAGGGCGATGTGCCCTCGCCGATCGCCCCGCCGAGCGGCTGCCGCTTCCACACCCGGTGCTGGAAGGCCACCCAGGTCTGCACCACCACCGAGCCGCCGCTGAAGGAGCTGCGGCCGGGCCAGCAGGTGGCGTGCCACCACCCGGAGAACTTCGAGGACCAGGCGCCGCAGGACGTCGTGCTGCTGTCGGCCGCGAAGGAGGCCGCGGAGCTGGTGTCGGACGACGCGCTGGCCCAGTCGGCGGCCACCTCGGCGGCGGTGGCCGCGGAGGTGTCGGAGACCGGCTCCGACGGTGGGGAGTCCGCGGCCGAGGGCTCCGAGGCTGAGGAGTCCCGTGCTGAGGAGTCTCGCTCTGAGGAGAAGTAGTCCGACCTGCGCATGAGAGCGAGCCCTCACCTTTGTTTATAAGGTGGGGGCTCGTTGTCGGGTAAGAATGGAAGGGTGTACGAGCAACTCTTCAGCCCCACCGTCCAGCACACGCTCGACCTGATAGGCCCTTCGTCTTCGCCATCTCGGGTGCGCTGCTGGCCGTGCGCAAGAACTTCGACGTCTTCGGCATCGCCGTCCTCGCCGAGGTCACCGCCCTCGGCGGCGGGCTCTTCCGCGACCTGGTCATCGGTGCCGTACCGCCCGCGGCCTTCACGGACCTCGGGTACTTCGTCACCCCGCTCTTCGCCACGCTGCTGGTCTTCTTCCTCCACCCCCACGTGGAGCGCCTGCAGACCGGCGTGAACGTCTTCGACGCGGCCGGGCTCGGCCTGTTCTGCGTCGCCGGGACCACCAAGGCGTACGACTACGGGCTCGGCCTGACCGCCTCCGCCTGCCTGGGCCTGGCGACGGCCGTCGGCGGCGGCGTCCTGCGCGACGTGCTCGCCAACGAGGTCCCCTCGCTGCTGCGCTGGGACCGCGACCTGTACGCCGTCCCCGCGATCGTCGGCTCGGCGATGGTTGCCCTGTGCATCCGCTACGAGGCCCTCACGCCGTTCACCAGCGGGCTCGCGGTCGTCACCGCCTTCACCCTGCGCCTGCTCGCCCTCCGCTTCCACTGGCGTGCCCCGCGCGCCTGGAACCGGCGGTCGACGGTGGTGGAGGGGGAGTGAGCCGTCGGGCCGGGTGACCGGTCGGGGCGAGTGTGCCCTCGGGACGGGTGTGCCCTCAAGACGTGTCCTCGGGGCGAGTGCGGCCTCGGGGTGAGTGCGTCCTCAGGACGAGCGTGCCCTCAGGCCGGGTCCGGCATGTCCTTGACGAAGACGACGCCGTCGACGTCGGCCAGGTGGCCCGGGTCCAGCGGGGCGTAGCCGAACCAGGGGGACACGCGGGGCGCGGGCGGCGGGTCGCCGAGGGCGGCTGCCAGCCGTCCGGGTTCGACGAGGCAGCTCTCCTCGGGGAGGGTGTACAGGAGGCCTTCGAGGGTGTCCGGCGGCGGGGTGTCCACCCCCTGGTGCCGGATCGTGCCGAGGGCCGTGGCCAGGAAGGCGTACTCCTCGCCGAGCCGCGCACTCACCAGCGCACCGGCGCTCCACCACCGCACGTCCCCCTGCCACATCCGCATCGTGCTCAGACGGCGCTGGAGGTGGGCGTTGTGGGCGTGGACGAGAACCGGACCCCGGGCGGCGAGCGCGAGGAGGTTGCCGGCCATCATCCGGTCCCGCAGACCGAGCAGCCGGTCCATGCGGGCCTCTGAGGTGTCGGCCATCCAGGAGTGGTAGAGCAGGAGACCGGCCGCGGTGCGCCCGTACAGGCACGCCCGCTCCCACTCGTCCCGCGGACCCGCCGCGAGCAGGGCCGGAGCCTGCTCGTCGAGCAGCGAGACCAGGTCGTCGGCGAGCAGCCGCAGCCGCCCGGCCTCGGCCGTCCGTCCCGCGGACCTGGCGGGGTTCAGCATCGCGTCGAGTTCCGTCCAGCGGCCGTCGTCGCCCAGCAGGCGGTCGAGGTCCTGGGCGGTGCAGGGCAGCAGGCGGGGGCCGATCCGGGCCGCGAGGTAGTCGTGGAGTGCGGTGAGGGCCTGCAGGGGGCTCTCGGCGCCGGTGATCTCCAGCGGACCGTCGAACCCGGCGAAACGGACCTGCTCGGCCGGGGGCCGGCCGTCGTTGTGGGCGCGCATCCAGCGCACGAGTTCCCGGTTGGCGGCCGAGGCGCCGAAGCCGTGACTGAACCCGCGCTCCATGGCCTCGTCGAGTGTGCCGGTGCCCGAGGTGACGTAGTCGTCCACGACCAGCCCCCGCAGACAGTCGCTCTCGATCGCGACGGTCCGGTAGCCGGCCTGCTCGACCAGCTGCCGGAAGACGGCGTTGCGTACCGCCAGCAGGGTGTCCTCGCCGTGGGTGGGCTCGCCCAGGGCGAGCAGCCGGGGCGGGGAGCGGAACAGCCCCAGGACGGAAGGGGCGTCGACGGGATGGACGGTGTCCTCGATGCGGGTAACCATGCCTTCAACGCTATCGTTGAACCAACGGTGGAAACTTTTACGCAATCATGCCTACGACAGGCTGCGAGCCATGGCAGAGGACCTTCAAAACAGGGACAGACTCCGGCCGGTCGACCTGGCGCGCCGGCACGGTCTGTCCACCCAGGCCGTGCGGAACTACGAGGAGTCCGGCATCCTTCCGCCGGCCCGTCGCACCGAGCACGGGTACCGGACCTACACGACGCTGCACGCGCGGGCCCTGGACGCCTTCCTCGCCCTGCTGCCCGGTCACGGGCACCGGACGGCCGCGGCCGTGATGCGGGCGGTGAACGAGGGCGCGCGGGGCGAAGCCTTCCGGCTCATCGACGAGAGCCACGTCCAACTGCGCGACGACCGGCGGACGCTGGAGGACGTGGAGGCCGCCCTGCGCGACCTGTCGCTGCCCGCGGGCCCCTCGGGGGCGGTGCCGCGTGGCGGGTTCATCGGGCCGCTGGCGCGGGAGCTGGGCATCAGGCCCGCGACCCTGCGCAAGTGGGAGCGGGCCGGGCTGGTGCGCCCGCCCCGCGACCCGGCGACCGGCTACCGCCGCTACGGCGAGGCCGACGTCCGGGACGCACGCCTCGCCCACCAGCTCAGACGCGGCGGCCACTCCCTGGAGCGGATCGCCTCGGTGCTCGAACAGGTCCGGTCGGCGGGCGGGCCGGAGCCGCTGGAGGCCACCCTGCGCGAGTGGCACGACCGGGTGTCCGCCCGCGGCCTGGCGATGCTCACCGGCGCGGCGGAGCTGGCGGCGTACCTGCGCGAGGACCCAGGGAAAGCTACCGCTTAGTAGTTGCCTGTTGTACTGTGCAGCCATGGCAGAAGCAGTATCCGCGCCCGCCGTACGGGCCGCCGTGGGCGACAGCGAGTTCGACCGCGACACCGCCGTCACCCGGCGCGGTCCCGGGGTGTACGACATCGATCTCTCCGCCGGCTGGACGATCCTCGGCGCCGTCAACGGCGGCTACCTGCTGGCCGTGCTGGGCCGAGCGCTCGGCGACGCCCTGCCGCACGCCGACCCGTTCACCGTCTCGGCCCACTACCTGACCGCCTCGCGGCCCGGCCCCGCGGTCGTGCGCACCGAGACCGTCCGCACCGGCCGCACCCTCTCCACCGGCCAGGCCTCCCTCCTCCAGTACGACGACGAGGGCAACGAGGTCGAGCGCATCCGCGTCCTCGCCTCCTACGGCGACCTCGACGCGCTGCCCGACGACGTCCGCACCTCGGCCGAGCCGCCCGCGATCCCGCCGGCGGAGCAGTGCTTCGGCCCCGAGGGCGGCCCGGACCCGCTCCACGGCGGCTCCGCCATCACCGACCGGCTGAAGCTCCGGCTCGACCCCGCCACCCTGGGCTGGGCGCTGGGGCAGCCGTCGGGCCGGGGCGAGATGCGGGCCTGGTTCGGGCTCGCCGACGGCCGCGACGCCGATCCGCTCTCGCTGCTCCTCGCGGTGGACGCGCTGCCGCCGACCGCGTTCGAGCTCGGGCTCAAGGGGTGGGTGCCCACGGTCGAGCTGACCGTGCACGTGCGGTGCCGTCCCGCGCCCGGGCCGCTGCGGGTCTCCCTCACCACCCGCAACCTCGCCGGCGGCTTCCTGGAGGAGGACGCCGAGGTCTGGGACAGCGCCGACCGACTGGTCGCCCAGTCCCGCCAGCTGGCCCGCGTCCGGCTCGGTTGACCGGTCCTTCCGCGGGTTCCTCCAGCGGTCCCTCCGCCGGTCCTTCCGCCGGTTCCTCCGTCGGTCCTTCCGCCGGTTCCTCCAGCGGTCCTTCCGCCGGTTCCTCCAGCGGTCCCTCCACGACCCTTCCGCCCATTCCTCCACCGGCCCCTCCGTCAGTCCAGCCAGTGCCGGCGGCCGACGCCGATCAGGCGCAGTTGCCTCGCCGCCGTCGCGGCCGCCCGGCGGCGCTCCTCCCGGGGGGCGTCCAGCGTCTCCAGGAACAGGGACGCCGTGATCAGCATCTGGTCGACGTAGAGACCCGCCAGCATCCGCAGATCGGCGTCGCTCCAGCCCGCGGCCGACGCGTCCGTGGCCAGCTCGGCCCTCACCTCCTCGGCGAACCGCGCCAGTTGCTCCCGTATGGCCTCCCGGACCGGCTGGACGCCGCCGTGCCGCTCCCGCGCGACGAAACGGACGTGGGCGGGGTGCGCGGCCACATGGCCGGCGATCAACTCGACCGCGCGGGCGATGCGTTCGTCGTCGTCCTCGACCGGTGACATCGTCGTCCGGATCATCGGGTGCAGGCTGCCCAGCGCCTCCTCGACCAGGGCCACACCGAGGTCCGCCGTGGAGCGGAAGTGCCGGTAGAAGGCGGTCGGCGCCACGCCGACGGCACGGGTGACCTCGCGCAGACCCAGGCTGCTCAGGCTCTGGTCCTCCAGCAGGCCGAGCGCCGCGTCCATGAGCGCCTGCCGGGTCTTCTGCTTCTGCGCCTGCCGAACGCCTGGGGTGTGACTCATGCCATGCAGTTAACAACTGTTCTCTGGAATTGGAAAGCCGTGTCACGCGTTAGACTGAGGAGTCAGTGAACAAATGTAACCGCAATCGTTCACCGCCGAAGGCTGGGGGATCCGCACCATGCTGTTTCTCGTCGTCGCACTCCTGCTCCTCGGGGCAGTGCTGGGCACCGTCGCCCACGCGCCGCTCACCTTCTCCGTCGCCGCCGGCCTGGTCATCGCCGTCTGGCTCGGAGTCTTCGCCGTCCGCGAGCGGTACGGCCGCCGGCGGAGCACGTCCACGCACTGACGCCGGCCCGTCGCACCGTCCGGCCCGTCGCACCGCCCGGGACCGCCGCCGGCACGGCCCGCTGCCGGCACGGCCCGTCGCACCGTTGGGAGAACCTCATGCAGCTCACCGCACCGGCCACCCGCACCGACCGCACGAACGCGCAGCAGACCGACGCGCGGAAGACCGGTATCCGGGACACCGACGGGATGGCCGTCGCCTCCTTCGTCCTCGGTCTGCTCGGCCTGCTCGTGCTCAACGTCTTCCTGGGCCCGGTCGCCATCGTCCTGGCCGCCGTCGCCCTGTGGCGCGGCACCGCACGCCGCGGACGCGCCCTCCTCGGCCTCGGTCTCGGCGTCGCCGACCTGCTGGTCCTCGTGGCGTTCATGTCCGCGGACAGCACGATGTCCTGGAGCCTGTGAGCGAGCCTGGGAGCGAGCCCCCGTGAGTCGCGGCGAGCACGGTCCGCCGGGGCGGGCGCGGGAGACCGACCTTGATCTCGGGCCGCCCGCGGACGCCCCGTAGAATCGGCCCCACCATGGCTTACCTCGACCACGCAGCGACCACCCCGATGCTTCCCGAGGCGGTCGAGGCACTCGCCGCGCACCTGGGCGTCACCGGCAACGCCTCCTCCCTCCACGCGTCCGGCCGCCGGGCGCGGCGCACCGTCGAGGAGGCCCGCGAGACCCTCGCCGAAGCGCTCGGCGCCCGCCCCAGCGAGGTGGTCCTCACCTCCGGCGGCACAGAGGCGGACAACCTCGCCGTCAAGGGCCTGTACTGGGCCCGCCGGGACGCCGACCCGGTCCGGACCCGGGTCCTGGCCAGCCCCGTGGAGCACCACGCCGTCCTCGACGCCGTCCACTGGCTCGGCGAGCACGAGGGGGCCCGGATCGAGTACCTGCCGGTCGACTCCCACGGCCGCGTCCACCCCGAGGCGCTGCGCGAGGCGGTCGCCCGCAACCCCGAGGACGTGGCCCTCGCCACGGTCATGTGGGCCAACAACGAGATCGGCACCGTCATGCCGGTCCGGGAACTCGCCGACGTGGCCGCCGAGTTCAGCGTCCCGCTGCACGCCGACGCGGTGCAGGCCTTCGGCCAGCTCCCGGTCGACTTCGCGGCCTCCGGGCTCGCCGCCATGACGGTGTCCGGCCACAAGATCGGCGGTCCCTACGGCATCGGCGCGCTCCTCCTCGGCCGCGAGTACACGCCCGTGCCCGTCCTGCACGGCGGCGGCCAGGAACGCCATGTCCGCTCCGGCACCCTCGACGTCCCCGCCGTCGCCTCCTTCGCGGTGGCCGGCCGCCTCGCCGCCGAGCAGCGCGCGTGGTTCGCCCGCGAGATCGGTGCCCTGCGCGACGACCTGGTGGACGCCGTGCGCGCGGCCGTGCCGGACGCGATCCTCGGCGGCGACCCGTCACCCGGGGGCCGCCTCCCGGCCAACGCGCACTTCACCTTCCCGGGCTGCGAGGGCGACTCCCTCCTCCTGCTGCTCGACGCCCAGGGCATCGAGTGCTCCACCGGCTCCGCCTGCACCGCCGGCGTCGCCCAGCCCAGCCACGTCCTGCTGGCCGCCGGGACCGATCCCGACCTGGCCCGCGGCACCCTGCGCTTCTCACTGGGCCACACCTCGACGCGGGCCGACGTGGAGGCGCTGGCCAAGGCGATCGGACCCGCGGTGGAACGGGCCAGGGCGGCGGGGCTGTCGTAGGCGCCGGATCGCCGGGCCGCTGTGCTCAGGCGCCGGCCGGCGGCTTCGAGGCCCCGTCCGGCGACGGCTCGGAGGACGAGGACCCGCTCGGCGACGGCTTGGCCCGCCCGCTCGTCACCGCGCGCCGCACCAGCTTCATGTACCGGTCCCAGTCCCAGTGCGGCCCCGGGTCGGTGTGGTCGGTGCCGGGCACTTCCACGTGGCCGATGATGTGCTTGCGGTCCACGGATATGTCGTACCGCAGGCAGATCTGCGCGGTCAGCTTGGCGGAGGCCGCGTACATCGCGTCCGTGAAGTCCTGCGGACGGTCCACGAACCCCGCGTGCTCGATGCCGACGCTGCGCTCGTTGTAGTCGCGGTTGCCCGCGTGGTACGCCACGTCCAGCTCGCGGATCATCTGCGTCACGCGCCCGTCCTGCCCGACGATGTAGTGCGAGGACGCCTTGTGCCCCGGGTCCTGGAAGGCCCGTACGGCACTGTCGAAGCTGCCCTGCGTGACATGCACGATCACCATGTCGATGCCGAAGTCGTCCGGCCGGTCCGCCCGCCGCCAGTTCGCCTCGGAGGCCGCCACCCAGTTCGCGCCCGCGTAGTCGACGCCGCCCTCACGGGGCCGCTCGATTCCCGGTATGCGCCACCACAGCCGCGTCAGCTCGTCGCGGGCCAGCACGGCACTGCCCACGGCCGCCGCCGTACCCCCGACGATCAGCGCACGCCTGCCGATGCGCCGGTCGCCGTCCTTGGAACGGCCGGAACGCCCCGAGGGCCCGTCGCCCGTGGAGCCGCCGACGGACCCGCCGGCGGACCCGTTCGTCGATTCCTCGTCAGCCCTCATACGATCTTCAACGCATATCCGCGCGCTCCGGTTCCCATCCTCCCCGTACCCTGGAGGGGCTATGACTGACACCCCGCAGCGCACCCGTCCCCTCCGCGTCCTCGCCGCCATGTCGGGCGGGGTCGACTCCGCCGTCGCCGCCGCCCGCGCGGCCGAGGCGGGGCACGACGTGACCGGCGTCCATCTCGCGCTCTCCGCCAACCCGCAGTCCTTCCGCACCGGCGCCCGGGGCTGTTGCACCGTCGAGGACTCGCGGGACGCCCGCCGCGCGGCCGACGTCATCGGCATCCCGTTCTACGTGTGGGACCTCGCCGACCGCTTCCGGGAGGACGTGGTCGAGGACTTCGTCGCCGAGTACGAGGCGGGCCGCACCCCGAACCCGTGCCTGCGCTGCAACGAGAAGATCAAGTTCGCCGCGCTGCTCGACAAGGCGCTGGCCCTCGGCTTCGACGCCGTCTGCACCGGCCACTACGCGAAGGTGGTCCTGCGCGAGGACGGCGTCCGCGAGCTGCACCGCGCCTCCGACATGGCCAAGGACCAGAGCTACGTCCTCGGCGTGCTCGACGACCGGCAGCTCGCGCACGCGATGTTCCCGCTCGGCGACACCCTCACCACCAAGGACGAGATCCGCGCGGAGGCCGAGCGCAGGGGCCTCGCGGTCGCCAGGAAGCCCGACTCGCACGACATCTGCTTCATCGCCGACGGCGACACCCGGGGCTTCCTCGCGGACCGCCTCGGCAAGGCGGAGGGTGACATCGTCGACGAGGCGGGCAACCGGCTCGGCACCCACGAGGGCGCGTACGGCTACACCGTCGGCCAGCGCAAGGGCCTCCGGATCGGCACCCCCGCCCCCGACGGCAAGCCGCGCTACGTCCTGGACATCTCCCCGGTCGACAACACGGTGACGGTCGGCCCCGCCGACGCCCTCGACGTCGACGCCCTCCGCGCCGTCAAGCCCCGCTGGTGCGGCGCCGCCCCCACCGGGCCCGGCACCTACACGGCCCAGCTCCGCGCCCACGGCGGCGAGACCGAGGTCCGCGCCGAACTGGTCGACGGCACCCTGGAGGTCTCCTTCACCGCCCCGGTGCGCGGGGTGGCCCCCGGCCAGGCGATCGTCCTGTACGACGGCAGCCGCGTGGTCGGCTCGGCGACGATCGCGTCGACGGTGCGCGCGACGTCGGCGGCCTGAGGCCCGGGGCAAGGGCCCCGGGAGGCCGGCACCGCCGCCGGAGGGAGTCCCGCCGGCGGCGGCGCGGCCGCTGCGGTTGCGGTGCCCGGGGACGCGCCGGATCAGTGGAAGGTGAGGGACACGGCGCCGGCGTCGAGGGCGACCGAGGACGGGCAGAGGAAGCTGCCGGACGTCTTCGAGGCCGTGAACGCCTGGTTCTGATAGGCGCCGGTGGAGCCGTCGCCGGTCCAGCCGGCGTCGGAGGCCTGGTAGGAGCAGGAGACGATGCTCTGGTTCACCGTGATGTCGATGAGATCGGATGTGGCGGTTGCGCCCGATTCGTCGAAGGTGAGCGTCGGATCGTTGTTGAGAGTGGCGCTCGCGCCGCCGCCGCAGCTGACGCCGCTGTTGACGGAGGCGCGGTCGATGGTCAGCGTGGAGGGCGGGTCGGCGCTGGTGGCGGCGTCGGCCCAGGCGCAGGTGACGCCCAGGACGGTGAGGGAGCCGTCGACCTGTTGGGCGGCGGGACCCGCCGCACCCGCGGCGGTGGCGGCACCGGCCACGGCGGCGACGACCAGAGCGGTGACACACGAGAGTTTCGGTGCGAGCCTCATGTCTCTCCTTCTCGCCGCGTGTGTGGGGGTGGGAGTCGGGGGCCCGCCCACGCCACGCGGCGGGACGCGACGGCGGGCCTGTCAGGGAAGGTCTCACAGAAACCACCGCAGTGTCAGGGTCACGTCAAGTCAACATGGCCGAATGCCGACCGCCACGGGCCTTCGGGACCCCCTTCAGGGGCCACCGCACCCCCTCGCACCCCTCGCATCAGGGTGTGTCCGACCGCATCGGGGTGTGTCCGACCGGCCGTGGGCGGTGCCGACCGCCCACGGCGTGCGACCGGTCGCTCAGCCCACCTCGACCTCGTAGAAGCAGAGGTGGTCCTTGATCTCCGCCACCTCCTGCTTCGGTTCCGGGTACGCCCAGACCAGGTCCGCCGCGTCCGGCAGGGACCAGTACGAGGCGTCGCCCTTGAAGGGGCAGTGCGTGTGCGTGCCGGACGGGGTCAGCAGGTCCAGGCGTACGTCACGGGGCGGGATGTAGTACCGGTCCGGCAGGCCCGTCTCGTGCAGTACGAGCGCCTCGTCGCTCTCCGCGAGCACCTGCCCGCCGTGCACCACGCGCACGTGCCGGCCGCTCGGCTCGACGGTGACGCGGTGTCCCGTCAGCCCCTTGAGTCCTTCGTGTCCCTTGGTCACTTCGTCCTCCTCGACGGCGGTGGTCCCGGTCACTACAGCATGGCCGGACGCCGGGTTCTTCCCGTGCCGGGCGGGCCGTACGGTGGACGCCATGAACATCTGCGTCTTCCTCTCCGCCGCCGACCTGGACGAGCGCTACACGCGCCCCGCGCGGCAGTTCGCCGAACTGCTCGGCAAGGGCGGCCACACGCTGGTCTGGGGCGGTTCGGACGTCGGTCTGATGAAGGTGGTCGCCGACGGTGTGCAGGAGGCCGGAGGGCGGCTGCTCGGGGTCTCGGTGGACTTCCTGGCCGCCAAGGCGCGCGAGGGCGCCGACGAGATGGTGATCGCACCGGACCTCGCCGAGCGCAAGCGGCTGCTGCTGGAGAAGGCCGACGCCGTCGTCATCATGGTGGGCGGCACCGGCACGCTCGACGAGGCCACGGAAATCCTGGAGCTGAAGAAGCACGGGCACACCGACAAGCCCGTCGTCCTGCTCAACACGGCGGGCTTCTACGACGGACTCAGGGAGCAGTTCCGCCGTATGGAGGACGAGGGTTTCCTGCCGCGCCCCCTCACCGACCTGGTGTTCTTCGCCGAGGAGCCGGTCGGCGCGCTGGCCCACCTGGAGGAGAGCCAGGGCATCGGGTGAGCCGCCGGTGATGCGAGCATGGCGGGCATGGCTACACATGTGATCACCGGGGCGGGCTCCGGCATCGGCGCGGCCGTCGCCCGCCGCCTGCACGAACGGGGCGACGAGGTCGTGCTGCACGCCCGCGACGCGGGCCGCGCGAAGGAACTGGCCGCCGCACTGCCCGGCGCGAAGACCCTCGTCGGCGACCTCGCCGAGCCGGGCAGGCTGTCCTGGGCCCTCTCGCACCAGAGCCTGCCCGAGAGGGTGGACTCGCTGCTGCACGTCGCCGGGGTCGTCGACCTCGGGCCGGTCGGCGACCTCACCCCGAAGACCTGGACCAACCAGCTGAACGTCAACCTGGTCGCCCCCGCCGAGCTGACCCGCCTCCTCCTGCCGCAACTCCGTGTCGCCCAGGGCCAGGTGGTCTTCGTCAACTCGGGGTCCGGCCTCAACGCCCACGCCGACTGGTCCGCGTACTGCGCCTCCAAGCACGGTCTCAAGGCCCTGGCCGACTCCCTGCGCCTGGAGGAGCACGCGAACGGCGTCCGCGTCACCTCGGTCTACCCCGGCCGCACCGCCAGCCCCATGCAGGCCAAGGTGCACCAGCAGGAGGGCAAGGAGTACGACCCCGGCAAGTGGATGGACCCCGACTCCGTCGCCACGACGATCCTGATGGCCCTCGACCTCCCGAGGGACGCCGAGGTCAACGACCTGACGGTCCGCCCGGGACGCTGATTCCTCACGTGCCGGTGCCGAGCCCCAGCCCTCGGGGACGGGACGGGACGTGAAGGGGCGGCGGGGGCGAGATCGAGCCCCGTACCCCCTGCGTACGCTTCTCCCGTGAACGACAACTTCGCCCCCGCCACCGGCATCGGCAGCCTCCCGGGCCACGACGCCCGGGAGGCCGCCAAGACCGCCGCCGGCACCTTCGAGGACTTCCCCTTCCTCCCCGAGCTGCCCGCCCGCGGCCCCGGCGCCGACATGACCGGCCGCACCGCCGGGATGCTCGTCGAGCTGTACGCGCGCGTGGAGCCCAGCGGCTGGCGGCTCGGGGACCGGCCCGGCCGGGACACCAAGCGGGCCAGGGCCTGGCTCGGGGAGGACCTCGACGCCCTCGAGGAGTTCACCCAGGGCTACGAGGGGCCGCTCAAGATCCAGGCCGTCGGTCCGTGGACCCTCGCCGCCGCCCTGGAGCTGAGGAACGGCGAGGCGGTCCTCTCCGACCCCGGCGCCTGCCGCGACCTCGCCGCCTCGCTCGCCGAGGGCCTGCGCCTGCACCTGGCCGAGGTCCGCCGCCGCGTGCCCGGAGCCCGGCCCGTGCTCCAGCTCGACGAGCCGTCGCTCACCGCCGTGCTGCGCGGGCAGGTCCGCAGCGCCAGCGGCTACCGCACCCACCGCGCGGTCGACCGGCAGGTCGTGGAGGCGACCCTCCGCGAGGTCGCCGGCGTGCACGGGGACGGCCCCGTCGTCGTCCATTCGTGCGCCCCCGACGTGCCCTTCGCGCTGCTGCGCCGGGCGGGGATCGCCGGCGTCTCCTTCGACTTCGCGCTGCTCACGGAACGTGACGACGACGCGATCGGTGAGGCCGTCGAGGGCGGCACCCGGCTGCTCGCCGGTGTCGTACCCGGCACGGACACGGCATTGTCAGACCCTGCCGGTAGCGTCATGGGTGTCAGGACGCTGTGGCGCAGGCTGGGGCTGCGTCCCGAGCTGCTCACGGAGGCGGTCACCGTCACTCCGGCGTGCGGACTCGCGGGCGCGTCACCCGAGTACGCCCGCCGTGCGCTCGCCCACTGCGTCCGGGCGGCGAGATCCCTCGCGGACAACCCAGAGTAACGGGAGGACCACACGGTGGCCGGCGACAAGCAAGCGGAGACCACGAGCGTGCCAGCCGAGGCGCGGGAGAAGCACGTGCAGCTCGCCGAGCAGATCGAGGAGCACCGCTTCCGGTACTACGTGAAGGACGCCCCGGTCGTCAGCGACGCGGAGTTCGACCGGCTGCTGCGCACCCTGGAGGAGCTGGAGGAGCAGTACCCGCAGCTGCGCACCCCCGAGTCCCCGACGCAGAAGGTCGCCGGTGCCTACGCGACCGAGTTCACGGCCGTCGAGCACCCCACCCGCATGCTGTCCCTCGACAACACCTTCAACGACGAGGAGATGGCGGCCTGGACCGAGCGCATCGCGAGAGAGCTGGGCGAGCAGGAGTACCACTTCCTGTGCGAGCTGAAGGTCGACGGACTCGCCGTCAACCTCACCTACGAGCACGGCCGGCTCGTGCGCGCCGCCACCCGCGGCGACGGCCGCACCGGCGAGGACATCACACCCAACGTCCGCACCATCGCCGAGATCCCCGAGCGCCTGGCGGGGGACGAGGTCCCCGGCCTCGTGGAGATCCGCGGCGAGGTCTACTTCCCGATGGAGAAGTTCCAGGAACTCAACGCCCGGTTGAACGAGGCGGGGGACAAGCCCTTCGCCAACCCGCGCAACGCGGCGGCCGGTTCGCTGCGCCAGAAGGACCCGCGCGTCACCGCCACCCGCCCGCTGCACATGGTCGTCCACGGCATCGGCGTCCTGGAGGGCTACGCGGGCATGACCCGCCTCTCCCAGGCCTACGACCTGCTGAAGGGCTGGGGCCTGCCCACCTCCCCGCACAACCGGGTGGTCGACGGCCTCGACGGCGTACGGGACTTCATCGCGTACTACGGCGAGAACCGGCACTCCGTCGCGCACGAGATCGACGGGGTCGTCGTCAAGCTCGACGAGATCCGCCTCCAGGGCCGGCTCGGCTCCACCGCGCGCGCACCGCGCTGGGCCATCGCGTACAAGTACGCGCCGGAGGAGGTCAACACCCGGCTCGTCGACATCAAGGTCGGCGTCGGCCGCACCGGCCGCGTCACGCCCTACGCGCAGGTCGAGCCGGTCACCGTGGCCGGCAGCGAGGTCGAGTTCGCCACGCTGCACAACCAGGAGGTCGTCAAGGCCAAGGGCGTGCTCGTCGGCGACACCGTGGTGCTGCGCAAGGCCGGCGACGTGATCCCGGAGATCCTCGGGCCGGTCGCCGACCTCAGGGACGGCAGTGAACGGGAGTTCGTGATGCCGGCCGAGTGCCCCGAGTGCGGTACTCCGCTGAAGGCCATGAAGGAGGGCGACATCGACCTCCGCTGCCCCAACGCACGCGCCTGCCCGGCCCAGTTGCGCGAGCGCGTCGCCTACCTCGCCGGCCGCCAGTGCCTGGACATCGAGCACTTCGGCGGAGTGGTCGCGGCCGCGCTGACCGGGCCGCTGGAGCCGGCCGCGCCGCCGCTGGTGGACGAGGGCGACCTCTTCGACCTCACCGTGGAGAAGCTGCTGCCCATCAAGGCGTACGTCCTCGACCCGGACAGCGGGCTGCCCAAGCGCGACCCCGAGACCGGCGAGGAGAAGATCGTCACGGTCTTCGCCAACAAGGCGGGCGAGCCCAAGAAGAACACCCTCGCCCTGCTGCAGCACATCGAGGAGGCCAAGACCCGCCCGCTGGCCCGCTTCATCAACGGCCTCTCCATCCGGTACGTCGGACCGGTCGCCGCCCAGGCCCTCGCCCGCGAGTTCCGCTCCGTCGAGCGCATCGAGCAGGCCACCGAGGAGGAGCTGGCGAGCACCGACGGCGTGGGCGGCACCATCGCCGCCGCCGTCAAGGAGTGGTTCGCCGTCGACTGGCACCGTGAGATCGTCCGCAAGTGGAAGGCGGCCGGGGTGCCGTTGGAGGACAGCTCGGAGGGCGAGGACGAAGGGCCGCGCCCGCTGGAGGGGCTCACCGTCGTCGTCACCGGCACCCTGGAGAACCACACCCGGGACGGAGCCAAGGACGCACTGCAGAGCCGGGGCGCCAAGGTGACCGGATCGGTGTCCAAGAAGACGTCGTTCGTCGTGGTCGGTGACAACCCGGGTTCGAAGTACGACAAGGCGATGCAGCTGAAGGTTCCGGTTCTGAACGAGGACGGTTTCGGCGTCCTGCTCGAACAGGGGCCCGAAGCAGCAACCGGAGTCGCGCTTTCGGCCGAGTAATAGCGGTTGAAGGCCACCCGATCGGCGCATATCAGATGCATACGGGTGGCCGGGTCGCATTCGGGCAACCGTCGGCGACCGGTGCCCCTGGAAGCCTTCCGCGGCCTACTGTTGAGGTGTGCACCTGCCGTGCCCAGCTGCGGTCGGGGCGCATCTTCCCTGCCCCGGACGACGGAGGCAGGGTCTCCAACGCGGAGCCGTTGAGGGTGGTCGAGGCGGGGCCGCGTGGCGTGGGCACCGCCGGGCTGTGAGAGGGACGGGAATGGAACCGACCGAGAGCGCCGCCGCGGGCTCACGGCTGCGCCTGCGCCGCATGGTGGGCGCGCGGCACGTGAGCCGGTGGCTCGGGCAACGCGAGGGTGGTGGCGCCGCGCATCCCGCGGCGGACGCCGGCGGCTTGCCGCCGCAGGCCGTCGGCCACACCCCGGGCCTGCCGTACGCCGAGGGCGAACGGCACCCGTCCCTGCCCGCGTTGCCCGCCGGGATCGTCGCGGCCGCCGCCTTCGTGCTGGGCGCCGGCTTCTACCGCGCGTTCACCGACGGCCACGCCCTCTTCCCGTCCGGCACCGTCGGCTGGTCGCTGGCCGTGCTGGCCGGCGTCGTCGTCGGCCACCTCGTCATGCTGGGCCGCTCCCGCTGGTGGGGCGGCACCGGCTCCGGCGCCGCCCTCACCCTCGCCGTCCTGCTGCTGTACGGCTGGGTCCCGGCCGGCATGGTCAGCCTCACCGTCGTCGTCCTGGTCGGCATAGCCCGCCGGGGCCGCTGGCGGCAGGGCGTGCTGCACGGCGCGGTGGACATCCTCGGCATCGCCGCGGGCGCCCTCGTCCTCGCCCTCTGCGGTTCCGTCCCGTCCGTGGAAGAGCCCTGGGACCCCAACACCTGGGGACTGACCGCGGCGCCCAAGGTGGCGCTCGTCGCCGTCGCCTACCTCGCCGTCACCCGGGCCCTGCTGTGGTATCTCCAGACGCCCCGCCCCGGGCTGCCGACCGTGGCCCGCACCGCGCTGGTCAGACAGGGCCTGGTAGCTGTGGCCCTGCTCGGCATCGCCCCGCTGATCTGCGTGGTGGCCGTCGCCAAGCCGCTGCTGCTGCCGCTGTTCGCCATCCCGCTCATCGCCCTCGACTCCACCCTGTGGATCGCCCGGGCCCGGGCCGAGGAACAACTGCGCGACCCGCTCACCGGCCTGCCCAACCGTCAGTGGCTCCTGGAGCGCACCTGGACCGCACTGGACGACGCCGAGCGCATCGGCGCCCGCTCCGCTCTCATGCTGATCGACCTCGACCGGTTCCGGTCGGTCAACGACACGCTCGGGCACCTCGCCGGAGACCGGCTGCTGCTGCAGACCGCCGACCGGCTGCGCCAGGCCCTGCCGCGCGGGGCGGAGGCCGCGCGGCTCGGCGGCGACGAGTTCGCCGTGTTGCTGCCCGTCGCGGACTCCACCACGTCGGCGGCCCGGCTCGCCCGGAGCCTCGCGTCCGCGCTCAGCTCCCCGCTGGACCTGGACGGGCTCACCCTCGTCCTGGAGGCCAGCGCCGGGGTCGCCGTCTTCCCCGACCACGCGCTGGACGCCGAGGGGCTGCTGCGCCGCGCCGACGTGGCGATGTACCAGGCGAAGCGGGACCGTACGGGGGTCGAGGTGTACGAGTCCAAGCGGGACTCCAACACCCCGGACCGGCTGGGCCTCCTCGGCGACCTGCGCCGCGCCCTGGACGCCCACGAGGTCCAGCTGCACTACCAGCCCAAGGTCCGCTTCGACGGCCAGGTCGCCGGCCTGGAGGCCCTGGTGCGCTGGGTGCACCCCGAGCGCGGCAAGGTCCCGCCGGACGAGTTCATAGCGATCGCCGAGTCCTCGGGGCTGATGCCCCACCTCACCGAGTACGTGCTGGAGACGGCGCTCGAACAGGTCGCCCAGTGGCGCAGCCAGGGCCTGTTCGTGCCGGTCGCGGTGAACGTCTCCCCGCGCGACGTCCACACCCCGGGTTTCGCGGGTGCGGTGGCCGCCCGGCTGGCCCGGCACGGGGTCCCCGCGGGAGCGCTCCAACTGGAGATCACGGAACACGTCCTCCTGGAGGACCCGCAGCGTGCGGCCGACACCCTCAACGCCCTGACCGGGCACGGCGTGAAGATGTCCCTGGACGACTTCGGCACCGGCTACTCCTCGCTCGTCCACCTGCGCCGGCTTCCGGTGAGCGAGCTGAAGATCGACCGCTCCTTCGTGGCCCGGCTGGCCGTCGACACCGAGGACGCCGAGATCGTGCGCTGCACCGTCGACCTGGCGCACTCCCTCGGCCTGCTCGTCGTCGCCGAGGGCGTGGAGGACGACGAGACCTGGGAGCGGCTGCGCGACCTGGGCTGTGACGCCGTACAGGGCTGGCTGGTCGCGGCCGCGATGCCGCCGGAGGAGACCACGCGGTGGCTGCTCGCCCGGGGCTCCCGCGGCTGGGTACGGGCGGCCGCGGCACTGCCCGCGGCAGCGACCGACGACTGACCCGGGCGACGGCCGGGCGCGCGCTCTCCGGCCGTGCGCCGCCCCTTTCCGGCCGTGCGCCTCCGCTCTCCCGGCCGCGCTTCCCCCCGGCCCCTGCCCCTGGCTGCGCTTCCCGTCCCCGGCCCGTCCCCGGCCCGACCGCGGCCCCGGATTCGGTCTCTTGGCCTCGGTCTCCCGGCTTCCCTGCCCCGGCCTCGGTCTCCCGGCCGCGCTTCCCGCCTCTGTCCCGGCCGCGCATCCCGAACCCGGCCCCGGTCTCCTGGCCCCGGTCTTTCGGTCTCCCGGTTTCCCGGCCTCCCGGCCTCCCGGCCCCGGCCCGTCCCCGGCCCCGGTCTCCCGGTCCCGCGGCCCGGCGGTCGGAAGGCCGGGAGGCGCGGACGCCCGGCCCCGCTGCCGTGAGGTCCTTCCTTCCGCCCCCGCTGCCGTGAGGCCCTCCCTC
>NZ_JACBYP010000039.1 GCF_018982965.1 Streptomyces mayonensis
GTTGCGCGTCTTGGCTTTTCCGGGCGGCGTTTCTTGGTGGTGCGGTGCGGGGCCGGGGGGTGCGGCGGTGCGGGGCGGGCGGAGCCGGGGCGGGCGAGGCCGATGCACCTCGCCGCGCACGTCCCCGGAGCCGGCGACACCGACGTCCGGGCCGATCCGCGCTCGGGCCCGCGGATCGACTTCGCCTCCTTCGAGCGGCTCGCGCGCACCGCCGAACGCGGCCTGTTCGACTTACTCCTCCTCGCCGAGAAGCCGCGGCTGCGCGAGCACGAGGGGACCATCCACGACCTGGACGTGGCCGGCCGCCCGGAGTCCCTGACCCTGCTGAACGCCCTCGCCGCCGTCACCGGCCGGCTCGGTCTCGCCGCCACGGCCGGCACCACCTTCAACGAGCCCTACGAACTGGCCCGCAGGCTCGCCACCCTGGACCACCTCAGCGGCGGGCGGGCGGCCTGGAACGTGGTGACCTCCTCCGACGCGTCCA
This sequence comes from Streptomyces mayonensis, assembly GCF_018982965.1. Lineage (GTDB taxonomy): Bacteria > Actinomycetota > Actinomycetes > Streptomycetales > Streptomycetaceae > Streptomyces > Streptomyces mayonensis. Next base: position 485 of record NZ_JACBYP010000039.1, read on the forward strand.
CCGGCGAGAACTTCCGGCGCGGCGGCTTTCGGGACCGGGCGGAAAGGTACACCCGCGCCGCCGAGTTCGTGGCCACCGCCCGGGAGCTGTGGGACTCCTGGGCCCCCGACGGCACGCCCCGCCCCTTCGCCCACCAGGGGCGGCACTTCGACATCGCGGGGGAGTTCGGCCTGCCCCGCCCGCCGCAGGGGCATCCGGTGGTCGTCCGGGCGGGCGACTTCGAGGAGGGAGACGGCGAGGGGGACTCCGACGAGGGCCGGGAGTTCGCCGCGTCCTCGGCCGACGTGATCTTTTCCGGCTGGGGGTCCGGGGGCCGTCCCCCGGGAGAACACAGCACGAGGCACGGCGCTCTGGAGGCGGACCGCGCGTTCTACGCCGACGTGAAGCGCCGCCTGGCGAAGTACGGCCGCGGCCCCGACGACCTCAAGATCATGTCCGGCGTCACGGTCGTCCTCGGGGACACCGCGGCCGAGGCGCACGAGCGGGCCGAGGAGATCCGCCGGCAGCAGGCCTCCCCGCAGACCGCGCCGCTGACGCGGGGCGCCCCGCAGTTCCTGGTCGGTACCCCCGGGGAAGTCGCCGCCGAACTGGTGGAGTCGGTGGCGCGGGACGCCGCCGACGGCTTCGTCCTCGTACCGCATCCGACCCGGGGCGGTCTGGACGAGTTCGTGGACCGGGTGGTCCCGTTGCTGCAGGAACGCGGCGCGTTCCGTACCGCGTACGAGGGGACCACCCTGCGCTCGCACCTCGGTCTGGCCGATCCGGTGCGGAAGGACTGAGCCCGCGACGACGGGTGCCGTGCGCTGCCGCATGGGGATGGATGAACGTCGTTCCGAGGGCGACGGCCGAAAGGCACTCTTGCGCCGACCGGTCGTTCGGCCGAATACTCCAACCTCAGCGCTTGTCAGGGGCACGACGTATCCGGAACCCGGAGGTCCGTCCCTGGCTGCGCCTCACGGGCCCCGACCCCACACGAGGGGCCCCCGACTTCCCCTGTGGAGGAACGAAAAGTGAGGATCAAGCGCACCACCCCCCGAAGCGGCATCACGAGACGGACTCGGCTGATCGCCGTATCCACCGGCCTCGTGGCCGCCGCCGCCGTGGCGATCCCCAGCGCCAACGCGGCACCCACCCCGGCCACCTTCAGCGCCGCCGAACTGAGCAGCGCGAGCGATGCGGTGCTCGACGCCGACGTCCCGGGCACCGCCTGGGCCGTCGACAGCGAGTCCGGCCGGGTGCTTGTCACCGTGGACAGCACGGTTTCCCAGGCCGAGATCGCGAAGATCAAGGAGCAGGCGGGCGACAAGTCCGACGCGCTCACGATCAAGCGCACCCCCGGCAAGCTCAACAAGCTCATCCAGGGCGGCGACGCCATCTACGCGAGCAGCTGGCGCTGCTCCCTCGGCTTCAACGTCCGCTCCAGCAGCGGCACCGAGTACTTCCTGACCGCCGGTCACTGCACCGACGGCGCAGGCGCCTGGCGCTCCAGCTCCGGAGGCACCGTCATCGGCCAGACGGCGGGCTCCAGCTTCCCGGGCAACGACTACGGCATCGTGCAGTACACGGGCTCCGTCTCCCGGCCCGGTACCGCCAACGGCGTGGACATCACCCGCGCGGCCACCCCGAGCGTGGGCACCACCGTCATCCGCGACGGCTCCACCAGCGGTACCCACAGCGGCCGGGTCACCGCCCTCAACGCCACCGTCAACTACGGCAGCGGCGACATAGTCTACGGGCTGATCCAGACCACGGTCTGCGCCGAGGGCGGCGACTCCGGCGGCCCGCTCTACGGCAGCAACGGCACCGCGTACGGTCTGACCTCCGGCGGCAGCGGCAACTGCTCCTCCGGCGGTACGACGTTCTTCCAGCCGGTGACGGAGGCCCTGAGCGCCTACGGCGTCAGCGTCTACTAGTCGACCCCGGCACGCACGCACGCAACCGCAGTACGCACAGCACGCGCAGCCGGCAGCGCGACGAGCCCCCGCACCCGAACGGTGCGGGGGCTCCTGCGCGCCCGGTCGGCGCGCGAGCGGGTGCGGTTCGCCGCTCTGTTCGGTCCGCGACGCCACCAGCGCGCGTAGACGCACGTAGAGGGCCCGGTTCGCAAGAGGTGAATTCAGGACAGGGGAAGAGCCGTTCGGCCGGACTTCGATTACTCGCCCGTAGTGTTTGCTGGTGCGTTCGCGCCGTGAATCCTGCTGGAAGGGACATGAATGGTGAAGGACGTGTGACCGCGCTGGAGTTGTCGTGCGCACGTCCTGATCTCGACCTTGTGTGCGCCCTGTGGAATCGGAAGAGTTAGCGCTTGTCAACCAGCCTTCCGGTTCGCGAGGTCCCCACAACCTCTCGGGCCGACCCCCCACAGGAGGACGTGAGTTGAAGCACCGACGCATACCCAGGCGACGGGTCGCCGTGGTGGGTGCGGGTATCACCGCACTGGTCGCCGCGGGAGTCACCTTCCAGACTGCGAACGCCAGCGAGTCCGAGCCGACCTCCGCGCCCGAGACCCTGTCGGTCACGGCGGCCGGAAAGCTCGCCTCCACGCTGATCGGCGACCTCGGCGGCGACGCCGCGGGCACGTACTACGACGCGCAGGCCAAGAGCCTCGTCGTCAACGTGCTCGACCAGAGCGCCGCGCAGACCGTCGAGGAGGCCGGCGCCAAGGCCAGAATCGTCGAGAACTCGCTCGCCGACCTGAAGAGCGCCCGCACCACCCTCACCGAGGACGCGACCATCCCGGGCACCTCCTGGGCGACCGACCCGACCACCAACAAGGTCGTCGTCACCGCCGACCGCACGGTCTCCAAGGCCGAACTGGCCAAGCTGACCAAGGTGGTGGACGGGCTGGGCGCCAAGGCCGAGCTCAAGCGCACCAAGGGCGAGTACAAGCCCTTCATCGCGGGTGGCGACGCCATCACCGGAGGCGGCGGGCGCTGCTCGCTCGGCTTCAACGTGACCAAGGGCGGCGAGCCGTACTTCATCACCGCCGGCCACTGCACCGAGTCCATCTCCAGCTGGTCGGACTCCTCCGGGAACGTCATCGGCGAGAACGAGTCGTCCAGCTTCCCGGACAACGACTACGGCCTGGTCAAGTACACCGGCGACGTGGACCACCCGAGCGAGGTGAACCTCTACGACGGTTCCTCGCAGGCCATCTCGGGCGCCTCCGAGGCCACCGTCGGCCAGGAGGTGACCCGCAGCGGTTCCACCACCCAGGTGCACGACGGCACGGTGACCGGCCTGGACGCCACCGTGAACTACGGCAACGGTGACATCGTCAACGGCCTGATCCAGACCGACGTCTGCGCCGAGCCCGGCGACAGCGGCGGCTCGCTCTTCTCGGGCGACCAGGCCATCGGCCTCACCTCCGGCGGCAGCGGCGACTGCACCGGCGGCGGCGAGACCTTCTTCCAGCCGGTGACGGAGGCCCTGGAGGCCACCGGCACGGAGATCGGCTGAGCGACACCCGCACCACCTGTGGAGTCCCGTCCCGCGCGCGAGGGGCGGGACTCCCGCATGTGCGGGACTCCCGCATGTGTACGGGCGCTGCTCCCGGGCGCGTCCGTACGACGTGTGCGTACGACGTGCGGGTAAGGCGCGTCCGTGCGACGTGTGCGTGAGGCGGGTCAGCCGGCCCGCGCGGGCGGTTCCCCCTCCTGCCGTCCGCCCGGCAGCGCGGCCGCCAGCATCGTGATCACCGTCCCCGCGACCGCCCACGCCCACAGCACCAGCAGGGAGAAGGTCACGTCGTTCGCCTTGAAGTAGGCGATCGAACGGGCCGCCCAGGTGCCCGCTCCCGGTGGCAGGGCCGGTCCGATCGCCTGCCAGAACGGCGGCAGCAGCGGCAGCGGGAAGGCGCCGCCCGCGCTCGGGTTGCCCGCGATCACCACCAGCAGGATCGCCAGCCCGATGCCGACGATCCCGAAGACGCCCTGGAGGGCGAGCGTGGCGGCGCCCACCGCGAAGGTGATCAGCGCGCCGAGCCCCCACAGGTCCACCACGCTGCCGGGCAGCGCGCCCAGGATCGGCCCGATGATCACCGCGCCGCCGAGTCCGCCGACGATCGCGACCAGCGCCATCACGATCAGCCGGATCGCCGCGCGGCGCGGGTTCGCCGGCCGGGCGCCGGTGCTGATCGCCAGGATCGAGGCGCACAGGTAGCCGCCGACGCACCAGCCCACGACCAGGTAGAAGGACGACAGCCCGTCGAAGTCGTGGGGGGAGGCCGGGGCCACGTCGACGGTCCGCGTCGCGCGCCCCTCGGACCGCTCCGCCTTGCCGACGATGCCCTCCAGCGTGGTGGCGAGGACGGTGCCGCCGCCGGAGGCGACCAGCAGGGTGTCGGTGCGGCCGGAGGGATCGGCGATCAGGGCGCCGTCGATCTCCCGGTTCTCGATCTGCCGCCGGGCGTCGGCCTCGTCGGCCACCGTGCGCGGATCCAGCGGTGAGCCCGGCAGCCGCTCCAGCCGGTCCACCGTCTGCCCGGCGGCCGCCCCCGGCGCGACCACCCCGAAGGGCACGTCCCTCGGCCGCGGGTCGTGCAGCGCTCCCACGTAGGAGGCGATGAACAGCAGCTGGAGCGCGATCACGCCGATCACGAGCAGGGTGGCCCGCAGGGTGACGGCGTCCTTCACCTCACCGAGGAAGGAGCCGCTGCGACGGTCGGTGACCGGGGTGTGCGACATGTCCCCAACGGTCCGGGCCGACGGGTGTTTGCGCAGGTGGGGCAGGGCCGAACGGATGTCGCACACGTATTCGAAAATTGGTCTATGGTGGGGGTGAGGTAGTTGGGAACAGACGTTCGATAAGGCGTCGTGGTTCATGAGTCGGGAGGTGCGTGATGCCGGGTTTCACGCATCTGCACACCGTCTCCGGGTTCTCCGCCCGCTACGGCGCCTCCCACCCGGAGCGGCTGGCCGAGCGGGCCGTCGAGCGGGGCATGGACGCCCTCGCCCTCACCGACCGCGACACCCTCGCGGGCACGGTCCGCTTCGCCAAGGCCTGTGCGAAGGCGGGCGTCCGGCCGCTGTTCGGCGCGGAGCTGGCGGTGGCCGCCCCCGCGCCCGGAGGAGCCGGCCGCACGGAGACCTCCGTACGCCGGGACCGGCGCCGTGCCCCGGTGCGCGGGGGCGCCTTCGTCGACGAGTCGGCCCCGCGGGTGACCTTCCTCGCCCGCGACGGCGCCCGCGGCTGGGCCGACCTGTGCCGCCTCGTCTCCGCCGCCCACACGGCCGAGGGCACCCCGCTGCTGTCCTGGCCCGACAACCACGCCGACGGCCTGACCGTCCTGCTCGGCCCCGGTTCCGACGTCGGCCGCGCCCTCGCCGCCGGCCGCCCCGACCGCGCCGCGCGGCTCCTCGCCCCCTGGCGGGAGGTCTACGGCGGCGCCCTGCGCCTGGAGGCCGTCTGGCACGGCCGTACCGGCACCGGCCCCGGCTCCCTGCGCCTGGCCTCCCGCACCGTCGGCTTCGCCGCCGAACAGGGCGTCCGGCCGGTGCTCACCAACGCCGTCCGCTACGCCGACCCCGGCCAGGGCCGGGTCGCCGACGTCCTGGACGCCGCCCGCCGCCTCGTCCCGATCGACGCCACCGGGGAACTGGACTCCGGCGAGGCCTGGCTCAAGGACGCCGGCGCGATGCGGGACGCCGCCGAGCGGATCGTCGAGTCCGCGGGCTTCAGGCGCGACACCGCCCACCGCCTGCTGGAGCAGACCCGGGCCACGGCCGCCGAGTGCCTGGTCGACCCCGAGGACGACCTCGGCATGGGCGCCGTCCACTTCCCCGAACCGCACCTCGTCGGCGCGGGCCGCCGCACCGCCCAGCGGGCGCTCGCCTCCCGGGCGGCGGCGGGCATGGTGCGGCGCGGCTACGACCGGCGGCCGGGCCACCGCGAGTACTGGGAGCGGATGCACCACGAGCTGGACATCATCGCCCACCACGGCTTCGCCTCGTACTTCCTCACCGTCGCCCAGGTCGTGGACGACGTGCGGCACATGGGCGTCCGGGTCGCCGCGCGCGGCTCCGGCGCGGGTTCGCTCGTCAACCACCTCCTCGGTATCGCCCACGCCGACCCGGTCGAGCACGGGCTGCTGATGGAGCGGTTCCTGTCCAAGGAGCGGGTGGTCCTGCCCGACATCGACATCGACGTGGAGTCCGCGCGCCGCCTGGAGGTCTACCGCGCGATCATCGGCCGCTTCGGCACCGAGCGCGTCGCCACCGTCGCCATGCCGGAGACCTACCGGGTGCGCCACGCCATCCGCGACGTGGGCGCCGCCCTGTCCATGGACCCCGCCGAGATCGACCGCGTCGCCAAGTCCTTCCCGCACATCCGCGCCCGCGACGCCCGCGCGGCCCTGGAGGAACTGCCCGAGCTGAAGGAGCTGGCGGAGGAGACCCGGCGGGAAGAGCGGGAAGGGCGGAAAGGGCGGAAAGGGCAGGAAGGAGGGGGGCGGTACGGCAGGCTCTGGGAGCTGGTCGAGGGACTCGACGCCCTCCCGCGCGGCGTCGCCATGCACCCCTGCGGCGTCCTGCTCTCCGACGCCTCCCTGCTCTCCCGCACGCCGGTCGTGCCGACCAGCGGCGAGGGCTTCCCCATGGCCCAGTTCGACAAGGACGACGTGGAGGACCTCGGGCTGCTCAAGCTGGACGTGCTCGGGGTGCGGATGCAGTCGGCGATGGCGCACGCGGTCACCGAGGTGGAGCGGGCGACGGGGGAGCGGATCGACCTGGACGCCGTACCGGAGGGCGACCCGGCGACGTACCGGATGATCCGTTCCGCCGAGACGCTGGGCTGCTTCCAGATCGAGTCGCCGGGCCAGCGGGACCTGGTCGGCAGGCTCCAGCCGTCGACCTTCCACGACCTCGTGGTCGACATCTCGCTCTTCAGGCCGGGACCGGTCGCCGCCGACATGGTGCGGCCCTTCATCGAGGCCCGGCACGGACGGGCGCCGGTGCGCCACCCGCACGAGGACCTGGCGGAGCCGCTGGAGAGCACCTACGGGGTCGTCGTCTTCCACGAGCAGATCATCGACATCGTCGACATCATGACCGGCTGCGGGCGCGGCGAGGCCGACCGGGTGCGGCGCGGCCTGTCCGACCCGGAGTCGCAGGGGCGGATCAAGGTGTGGTTCGCCCAGCACGCGGCGGCGAGGGGCTATGACGCGGAAACGATTCAGCGGACCTGGGAGATCGTCGAGGCCTTCGGCAGCTACGGCTTCTGCAAGGCGCACGCCGTCGCCTTCGCGGTGCCGACGTACCAGTCGGCGTGGCTGAAGGCCCACCACCCGGCCGCCTTCTACGCGGGCCTGCTCACCCACGACCCCGGCATGTACCCCAAGCGGCTGCTCCTTGCGGACGCGCGGCGGCGCGGGGTGCCGATCCTGCCGCTGGACGTGAACGGGTCGGGGGTCGCACACAGGATCGAACTGGTGTCTGAATCGCGTAAGCCGCGCGGGGCGAGGACCTGGGGACTCCGCCTAGCCCTCCTGGACGTGCACGGCATCAGCGAGGCCGAGGCGGAACGGATCGCCGAGGGGCAGCCCTACGCCTCCCTGCTCGACTTCTGGGAACGGGCCCGCCCCAGCAGGCCGCTGGCCGGACGGCTCGCCCAGGTCGGCGCGCTGGACGCGTTCGGCGCCAACCGCCGCGACCTGCAACTGCACCTGACCGAACTGCACCGCGGCGCCCGGGGCGGACGCGGCGACCAGCTCCCCCTCGCCGGGGGCCGCAGGACCGCCTCCGCCGGGCTGCCCGACCTCACCTCGGCGGAGCGGCTCAGCGCCGAACTCGGTGTGCTGTCCATGGACGCCTCGCGCAACCTGATGGACGACCACCGCACCTTCCTGCGCGAGCTGGGCGTGGTGTCGGCCAAGCGGCTGCGCGAGGCACGGCACGGGGAGACGGTGCTGGTCGCGGGTGCCAAGGCGGCCACCCAGACGCCGCCGATCCGCTCCGGCCGCCGCGTCATCTTCTCCACCCTCGACGACGGCTCGGGCCTGGTCGACCTCGCCTTCTTCGACGACTCCCACGACGCGTGCGCGCACACCGTCTTTCACTCCTGGCTGCTGCTGGTGCGCGGGGTGGTGCAGCGGCGCGGCCCGCGCAGCCTCAGCGTGGTCGGCTCCGCGGCCTGGAACCTCGCCGACCTGCTGGAGGTGCGCCGGGAGGAGGGCCTGGAGGGCGTCGCCGCCCGGCTGGCCGCGGCGGGCGGGGGCCAGGAGGGCGACGACCCCGGCGGCGGACCGGCGCGCCGCCGCCTCGCCGGTTCGGACGGGCGGCCCGCGCCGGCCGGTTCCGCGGCCCGGGACCCGATGGAGCAGCGGACGATCCGCATGTCCACCGGGTACGAGATGCACCCCTGGGCCGATCTGCGCCCCGCGGGCGAAGGGCCCGCGGCCGGAAGGAAGTTGTGGCACCAGAGTCCGGGGAGTGCGGGATGACGATCCTCTGCGTACGTTTCCAGCTGCCGCCGATGTACGAGGCGGCCCTGCCCGAACTGCTCGGGCTGATCGAGGAGTTCACACCGGTCGTCGAGGCGCTGCCGCCCGACGGCGCGCTGGCCGACCTGCGCGGCGCCGAACGGTACTTCGGGCGCGACGCCGTGGAACTGGCCTCGGTGATCCGGGTGCGCGCCCTCGCGCTGCACGGCGTCGACTGCGTGATCGGCGCCGGGCCCGGCCCGATGCTGGCCCGCATGGCGCTGCGCGACGCGCGGCCGGGACTGACCCGCGCGGTGCCCGGCGGCGGGGAGCGGGAGTTTCTCGCCGGCCGGCCCGTCGCCGCGCTGCCCGGCGTCGGCACCGCGACCGCCCGCACGCTGTGCGAGTACGGCCTCGACACCCTCGGCCGGGTCGCCGCCGCGCCGCTGCCCACGCTCCAGCGCCTGGTCGGCGCGAAGACCGGCCGCGAGCTGCACGAGAGGGCGAACGGCGTCGACCGAGGCCGGGTCGTCCCCAACGGCGTCTCCCGGTCCCTGGCCGCCGACCGTCCCTTCGACCGCGACGAACTCGACCCCGACCGGCACCGCCGCGCCCTGCTCTCGGCCGCCGGGGAACTGGGCGCCCGGCTGCGCGCCGTGGACAAGGTCTGCCGCACCCTCACCCTGACCGTCCGCTACGCCGACCGGTCTGCCACCACCCGCAGCCGCACCCTGCCCGAACCGACCGCGCACTCGGCGGCCCTGACCCGCGCCGCGTACGACATGTACGAGGCGCTCGGCCTCCAGCGCGCCCGGGTCCGCTCCCTCGCCCTGCGCGCCGAGGGCCTCACGCCCGCCGAACAGGCCTCCCACCAGCTCACCTTCGACCCCGTGGACGAGAAGGTCCGCCGGATCGAGGAGGTCGCGGACCGCGTGCGGGCGAAGTTCGGGCCCCGGGCGGTGATGCCGGGATCGCTGGCGGCGTGACGCGCCCGTGCCGTACGCCGCCCCGCCATCGGCGGGCCGCACATCACCTGCGGTGCCGACTACCACTGGAAGTTTTTACTGACGCGTAACTTCACCCCTGGGCTACTCACCCGTAACTTGAAGAGTGAACAGCATCCCGTGATCCGGATCACAGGGCGTCCTGCCGCCGCAACTCCCCAGATCCGCAAGGAGATCACCCGATGCTGCCCTGGAGCCGAGTGCCGAGAGCACTGACCGCACTGCTGCTGACCGCCGCGGCCGTCCTGTTCCCCACCGCCACCGCCACCGCCGCTGCCACCGCCGCCGCCGCGCCCGCCGCGGACGCACGCCCCAGCACCGGCTGGAACGACTACACCTGCAAGCCCTCCGCCGCCCACCCCCGTCCCGTCGTCCTCGTCCACGGCACCTTCGGGAACTCCGTCGACAACTGGCTGGGCCTCGCGCCCTACCTGAAGAACCGCGGCTACTGCGTCTTCTCCCTCGACTACGGCCGGCTGCCCGGCGTCCCGTTCTTCCACGGACTCGGCCCGGTCGAGGAGTCGGCGCAGCAACTGGCCGCCCACGTCGACAAGGTGCTCACCGCGACCGGCGCCGCCGAGACCGACCTCGTCGGCCACTCCCAGGGCGGCATGATGCCCCGGTACTACCTGAAGTTCCTCGGCGGAGCCGCCAAGGTGAACGCCCTGGTCGGCATCGCGCCCAGCAACCACGGCACCACCCTGTCCGGCCTCACCCGCCTGCTGCCGTACTTCCCCGGCGTCGGGGACCTGCTGAACGAGCACACCCCCGCACTCGCCGACCAGGTCGTCGGCTCCGACGTCCTCACCAGGCTCAACGCGGGCGGAGACACCGTGCCCGGCGTGCGCTACACCGTCCTCGCCACGAAGTACGACGAGGTGGTCACGCCGTACCGCAGCCAGTTCCTCGACGGACCCGGCGTGCGGAACATACTGCTGCAGGACCTGTGCCCGCTCGACCTCTCCGAGCACCTGGCGGTCGGGCTGTTCGACCGGATCGCCTTCCACGCGGTCGCGGGCGCCCTGGACCCGGCGCACGCCACCCCGACCACCTGTGCCGCGGTCCTCGGCTGACCCGCGCCCCGGCGCACGCAACGCGGGTCCCGTCCGGCCCGAGCCGCCGGACGGGACCCGCGTCCCCCCGTGGGTCCCCCGAGCCCCCGTGGGTCCCCCGCGTCAGCGGCCGTGCCGGCCACCGGCCGTCGCGCGCCGGCGGACCGACGCGAACAGGGCGGCCGCGCCGAGCGCCAGGGCGGCGGCGCCACCGACCGCGATGTAGGGCGTGGTGCTGTCCCCGCCGGTCTCCGCGAGGTTCTCGGTGCTCCCGCCGGCGGCCTTGACCTGGTTGGGCTCGGCGGCGGTGTCGGGCGCCTCCTCCGGAGCGCCGGGGGCGGCGGCCGGGGCCGTCGGGTCCGTGGTGGTCTCCGCGTCCTGGTCGCCGTGACCGTGGTGCTCGATCGTCGACTTCTCGGCCGCGGCCGAGAGCTGCTCCTCGGACGGCGCGGAGGCCTCGGGCGCCGGGGCGGCGCCACCGGCCGTGTCGCCCTTGGCGTCGCCGTTCGTGTCGCCGGACGCGGCGTCGTCACCGGCGGCGGCGCCACCGCCGCTGTCACCGCCGAAGGCGACGTCCGAGCAGGAGTAGAACGCCTCCGGGCTGTCCGAACGCTGCCAGACCGCGTACAGCAGGTGCTTGCCGGAACGCTCCGGCAGGGTGCCGGAGAACGTGTAGAAGCCGCCCTCGGCGACCGGGTCGGTGGAGGTCGCCACCGGGGCGGACAGATCCAGGTCGCCCCAGCCCAGCGGCTGCGACGGGTCGTAGCCGGGCTTGGTGATGTACACCTTGAAGGTGCCCTTGTGCGGTGCCGTCACCCGGTACTTGAAGGTGTACGAGCCGCTGCTCACACTGGTCGCGGGCCAGTCGGCGCGGACCAGGTCCATGCCCTTGAACGCCGGGTCGTTGGCGCTGCACAGCTTGCCGTCCGGGATCAGCTCCTGGTGCTTGCCCGCGGCGTTGCCGATGCGGATGCCGTTCCAGTCGTAGAGCGCCTGTGTGCCGCCCGCGGCGACCGCGGCCTTGCACGCGGCCGACTGCGGGTTCTCGGGGCCCTCGGCGTGGCACTGCGACACCCGGCTGACCGGGTCGCCCATCGAGCCGTGCGCCGCCGCGGGGGCCGCGGCCAGCGTGGTCAGGGCGAGCGGGGCGAGACCGGCGGCGGCGACGGCTGCGGCCCTGCGGGACACGGACGGTGCGGGCATGGGGACTCCTCGGACGATCACGGGGGACTGGGTGAACTCGGGCCGGAACCCGGCGGGTTGATCAGCAAACTAGCCCCAGGACACCGTGAGGTCGCCCGTTGGAGGCGGGTGACGGAGATCCTTATGGTCGCGTTAAGGGAGCGCTCAGGCTGGGCTCAGGCAGCTACCGTTCGCGGCATGGAACGACAGCGGATCCGGCAGGCGGAGGCCTCGGACGTACCGGCCCTGAAGGCGGTCACCGACGCCGCGTACCGCCCCTACGTCGCGCGCATCGGGACGGTGCCGCAGCCCATGGGGGCGGACCACGCGGCGAACGTGGCGGCGGGGAAGGTGTTCGTCACCGAAGAGCCCGGCACGGGCCTGGCGGAACTCGCGGGCCTCGTGGGCGCCGTCGTCGTCGAGGCGTACGCGGATCACCTGTTCCTCGACAGCATCGCCGTCCACCCCGACGCGCACGGCAGGGGCGTGGGACGGCGTTTGCTGCGGTTCGTGGACGCACACGCGCGTGCGCTGGGCCTGCCCGAGGTCAGGCTCTACACGCACGCGCTGATGTGGGAGAACCAGGAGATCTACCCGAGGTACGGGTACGACGTCGTGGACCGCCGGGTGGACGGGCCCTACGACCGCGTCCACTACCGCAAGCGGCTGCTCTGACACGTCTCATGGGCCGGCCCGCCCGCTCAGCCCTCCGGCCACCACGTGCGCGCGATGTCCTTGCGGACCTCCGGACGCCCCGAGGGACGCTCGTCCGCCTCCTCGCGGACTCGGCGGGCGTCGGACTTCTTCAGGGGCTTCTGCACGGTCAGACGGCGCATGGCTGCCTCCTTACGGATCCACCGGGTTCCGCGTTCTCACGGAGGTAGACCCTTTCCCCGAGACTCACTCATCGAAGCATCCCTGTCAGTGGCGGTTCTCACGTCCAGCCACCCCGACTCCGTTGTCAGTGGCGGCTGTCACCCTGAGCACATGCGACGAAACAGTCACGGAACGAGTGCGTCGGATGTCGACTGGGAGGCGTTGGCCGCCACCTTCGACGACGAGCCGGACCACGGCCTGCGCGACGCGGGGGTACGCCGGGCGTGGGCCGCCCGGTTGGCCTCCTGGCTGCCCGAGCGACCCGGCGACGTCCTCGACCTGGGCTCCGGCACCGGCAGCCTGTCACTCCTCGTGGCCGAACAGGGCCACCGCGTCACCGGCGTCGACCTCTCCCCGGCGATGGTGGAATTGGCCAGGAGCAAACTTGCCGGTCGTGACGCGGCGTTCCTCACCGGTGATGCCGCGGCGCCGCCCGTGGGCGAACAGCGCTTCGACGCCGTGCTCGTCCGGCACGTGCTGTGGACGCTGCCCGACCCCGGCCGGGCCCTGCGGCACTGGCAGGAGTTGCTGCGTCCGGGCGGACGGCTGGTCCTGGTCGAGGGCGTGTGGGGGAGCGTCGCCCCCGTCGGCATACCCGCCGACCGGCTCACCGCCCTCCTCGGTCCGCTCGCCGGACAGGCGCGTGTGGAACGGCTGTCGGACGACCCGGCACTGTGGGGCAAAGAGGTGGCGGACGAGCGGTATGCCGTGGTGGCGACCTGCGGACGGCCCGGGGCCCGGCAGCCGGAAAAGTGACGACGGAGCCTAGGCCAGCAAGGCGGTGAAGTCGGGGGTGTGGGCCCGTTCGGTCAGTTCGTTGAGGGCGGTTCGGGCGGCGGCTGCGGCCTCTGGGTCACGGGTCGGCAGGCCGCTGTCGGCGAACTCGTCCTCGTCGAGGCGGCGTACGTCCGTGCCGTCCGCCGAGCGCCACAGGTCCAGGTCCAGGTCCTCGGAGACCAACTCCGTGCCGGTCAGGACGGCGGGGCGGGTGATGTCGCAGTACCAGCCCTTCAGCACACCGGCCGCCGTGCGGACCTCCTTCACCGAGTACCACCGGTCGCGCCAGTAGTACTCGGTGAAGACGTCCCCGGCCTCGAAGCGCACGAAGCCGAAGTCCCGTACGCCGTCGCCGGCCCAGGGGGCGCGGACGGCGAGGCGGGTGCCGTCGTCGTGCAGCAGCGTCGCCGGGTACCGGATCTTCGTGCGGCCTGCCTTGACCAGGACCACGTCCACCTCGGCGGGCGGTTCAGCCGACTTCGCGGACATGGCGCACCTCCGTCGCGCAGATCTCGTACCCGAGCCACTTGTTGACGGCGAGCATCGGGCCGTTGTCGCTGTCGTTGCCGGTGAACGCCTCCGTGCACCCGGCGGCACGCGCCCGGTGCAGGGAGGCGGTCTTGGCGAGCTTGGCCAGGCCCCGGCCGCGCAGGGCGCGGACCGTGCCGGTCATCGCCGTGGAGTACCGGGTGCCGTCGGTGTAGGCGACGCTGAAGGCGGCCGGGCGGCCGTCGACGGCCACGACCGTGGTCAGTTCCCGGTCGAGCAGCGGGTGTTGCCAGCTCTCCGCCAGCCAGGCCTCGTAGTCCGTGAACTCGACGTCCACGTCGCCCGGTTCGTCCGCCACCGTCTCCGCGTCCAGCTCGAACAGGGGCCTGGGGTCGTCCGCGTAGTCGGCGGCGGTGCGCAGTTCGGCACCCGGGGGCAGGGACGGCAGGGGCGGGAGCGTGCCGTGCGCCAGGTCCAGCCGCAGGAAGTGCGCGGTGCGGCGGCGCTCGTAGCCGTGCTGCTCGGCGAAGCGCAGGTGGGCGGGGTCGTCGAGCACCCAGGAGTACAGCTTCGTCGCGCCCTCGCCGGTCAGGTACTCCTCGGCCGTCCGCACCAGCAGGCCCCCGGCACCGCGCCGGAACCGCCCCGGGTCGACGTAGACGGTGAGTGAGGCCTGACCGGGCTCCGGGCTGTCGTGCACCAGCCCGATCTGGGCGGTGCCGATCACCTGCCCGTCCTCCTCCGCGACCAGGGACCGGCTCCGGGCGTCCGGGTGCGTGTGGACGAGCCGGTGCACGACGGCCTCGGGCGTCCACAGGATGAACGGCACGCTGCGATGGCGGACCTGCGCGAAGGCCGCGACGTCGGCCGGGTCGTCGACCCGCAGATCACGTACGAGAACGGTCATGAGGACGCACACTACGGCGCCCGTGCGCTCCGGTGCCTCTGATTTTCGCGGGATGCGCGACAATCGCCGGGTGACCCTGAAGATCCGTATCGACGACGGCACGCCGCCCTACGAGCAGGTGCGCGCGCAGATCTCCGAACAGGCGCGCTCGGGCGCCCTGCCGGTCGGGTACCGGCTGCCGACCGTACGCGGACTGGCCGAGTCCCTCGGGCTCGCCGCGAACACGGTCGCCAAGGCGTACCGCGCACTGGAGGCGGACGGGGTGATCGAGACCCGCGGACGCAACGGCACGTTCGTCGCCGCCGCGGGCTCCGCGGCCCAGCGGGAGGTGGCGTCCGCGGCCCAGGGCTATGCCGAGCGGGCCCGGCGGCTCGGGCTCACGGAGGCCGAGGCGCTCGACGCGGCGCGGGACGCCCTGCGGGCGGCCTTCGGGGAGTGAGTGCCGTCCGGGCACGGGCCTGCGGCTGCCCCGGCGGTGGGCCGCGGCCGGTCGCGGCCACGCGGTCCGGCCGCACATGCGGCCGCACAGGTGTCAGCCCCGCGCCGCCGGCGGTGTCCGGGTCACCGTCAGGCCCGACGCGCGGGCCAGTGCGGCGAACGCCGCCGCGTCGGTCACCGCCGCCGCGTTCGGGTCGTTGTTGAAGTACGCGTACACGTCCTCGCCGTCCGGCCAGGCCGTCGCGACCCGGCCGGCCCATGCCGCCAGTGACCTGCGGCCGTAGTGCGGCCAGGGTGCCGCCCGGCCCTCGTGGAAGCGGACGTAGCCCCAGTCCGTGGTGCGCACGAGCGGGGCGACCGGGCGCGAGCGGACGTCCGGCCAGCACAGGGCCGCACGCCGGGACACGAGCACCTCGCGGACCTCGGGTGTCCACCAGGACGCGTGCCGGGGCTCCACCGCGACCCGGACGCCGGGCGGGAAGCAGGACAGGCAGGTGTCCAGGAGGGCCGCGTCGGCGCGCAGGGTGGGCGGCAGTTGCAGCAGGACCGGGCCCAGACGGTCGCCCAGGCCGGCCGCGTGGGCCAGCAGGCGGCCGACCGGTTCCGCCGGGTCCCGCAGGCGCCTGACGTGCGTCAGGTAGCGGCTCGCCTTGACCGCGACCACGGCGTCCGGCGGCAGCCGCTCGCGCCACCCGGCGAACGTCTCCCAGGAGGGCAGGCGGTAGAAGGCGTTGTTGATCTCGACCGTCGCGAAGCCGGCCGCGTAGTGCTCCAGCCAGCGCCGGACGGGCAGACCGGGCGGGTAGAAGGCGCCCCGCCAGTCGCGGTACTGCCAGCCCGACGTGCCGACGAACAGGGGCATACCCCCATCAAAGCACCGGACGGCTACAGGTACAGCCCGGCCTCCGCGCCCGCCCGCGGCTCCGGCAGCGCGGTCGGCGAGGTACCCCGGCGCAGCGCGTACAGCTCCGCCAGCGTGGCGCCCTCCCGGCCGACCGCTTCCTCCCGGCCCTCGACCTCGTCACCGAGCCAGTCCACCGCCTCCCGGCGGGTGAGCGGGCCGACCTCGATGCGGGCCAGACAGCGGCCGGGGCGGACGACGGCGGGGTGGAGACGCTCCAGGTCCTCGTTGGTCGTGACGCCGACCAGGACGTTGCGCCCCTGGCCGAGGAGACCGTCCGTCAGGTTCAGCAGCCGGGACAGCGCCTGGCCCGCCGTGTGCTTGGCCTCGCCGCGGATCAGTTCGTCGCAGTCCTCCAGGAGCAGCAGCCGCCAGCGGCCCTTGCCCGCTGCGTCCTCCTCGCCGATGGCGATGTCCATCAGGTAGCCGACGTCCGAGAAGAGCCGCTCCGGGTCGAGGACGCAGTCCACCTGGCACCAGTCCCGCCAGGAACGGGCCAGGGTGCGCAGTGCGGAGGTCTTGCCGGTGCCCGGCGGCCCGTGCAGGAGCAGCAGCCGGCCCGCGATGTCCTCGGGCGTCGTCTTCATCAGCCCGTCCATCGCGTCGGCGACCGGCGCCGTGTAGTTGGCCCGTACCTCGTCCCAGGTGCCCGCGGCGATCTGGCGGGTGGTGCGGTGCGGGCCGCGCCGCGGGGAGACGTACCAGAAACCCATCGTCACGTTCTCCGGCTGCGGCTCGGGCTCGTCCGCCGCTCCGTCCGTCGCCTCGCCGAGCACCTTCTCGGCCAGGTCGGCACTGGTCGCCGTCACGGTCACGTCGGCGCCCCGGTTCCAGCGCGAGATCAGCAGCGTCCAGCCGTCGCCCTCGGCCAGGGTGGCGCTGCGGTCGTCGTCGCGGGCGATCCGCAGCACGTGCGCGCCCGGCGGCAGCAGGGTGGCGCCGGACCGTACGCGGTCGATGTTCGCCGCGTGCGAGTACGGCTGCTCGCCCGTGGCGAAACGGCCGAGGAACAGCGCGTCGACGACATCCGACGGGGAGTCGCTGTCGTCCACGTTGAGCCGGATCGGCAGGGCTTCGTGCGGGTTCACGGACATGCCGCCATGATCGGGCACCCGGCCGCCGCGTGCACCCGGTTTCCAGCGCTCCCGGTTTCCAGCGCTCCCGGTTTCCCAGGCGCGCGCACGTCCTCCGGGGCGCAGCCCCTTCCCCGGGTTCCCGGGCGAGGGGCACGGCCCCTTCCTTGGCTTCCCCGGCTTCCCCGGGCGCAGGCGGTGCCTACGGACCGCGGTGGCGCCGGGGCCGGTGCACGGTGGCGGCCGGACCGGCGCCCGGTGCCGGCCGGACCAGGCGCACGGTGGTTCAGGCGCCGGCCCCCGACACCTTCCGCCGTGCCTGCCGTGTTCTGCGGAGTACGGCGTACCCCTTGGTCAGGGCCCGGTCCACGGCGAAGGTCCGGGCGATCGCGCGGCCCTCGACCAGCCGCGCGAACTCCTCGGGCCCCGTCGAGCGGCGCACGGTCACCCGCCGCAGGGCGTACGGCCCCTGGCCGCGGCGGGCCAGGCCGTTGCCGACCGCGACCGCCTGCGCGTACCCCGTCTCGCGCACCGCCCGCCGCACCCGGCGGTCGGAGTACCCGTACGGATAGGCGAACGAGGCCGGTACGGCGCCCAGTTGGTCGGCGACGATCTCCTTGCTGTGGATCAGCTCGTGCCGCAGCCGCTCCTCGCCGACCTGGTCGAGCTGCGGATGGGTGTGGCTGTGCCCGCCGATCTCCACGCCCGCGGCGGCCAGTTCGCGCACCTGGTCCCAGTCGAGCATGGTGTCCGGGGCGCCCCCGCTGCCGTACGGGCCCCGCAGCCAGCCGGTGGTGACGAACAGGGTGGCCGGGAAGCCGTGCTGGGCGAGGACCGGCAGGGCGTGGCGGTGCACGCCCGCGTAGCCGTCGTCGAAGGTGATCAGGACGGGCCGGCTCGGCAGCGGCCGGCCGGAGCGCCAGGCGGCGGCCAGCTCCGCCGTGCCGACCGGGGTGCGGCCCCGGTCGGCGATGGCCGCCATCTGCTCGGCGAACGCCCGAGGGGTCACCGACAGCGCACGGGTCGCGTCGTTGGGACCGGCCGCGACCGCGTGGTACATGAGGACCGGCACCCGCGTGTCGGCCTCGCGGACCTCCTCAGCCATGTGCGCCCTCCCCGACCGGCGCTGAGGAGAAGGCGGCTCCGCCGCGCCGCGCCCGCAGGCTCCCCACCGCGTAGCCGCCCGCCGCCGTCAGCACCCCGGCGACGATCGCGCCCGCCCGGCCCGCACCGCCCGGCCGGGCCAGTACGGCGTCGCGCAGCCCGCGCACCACCCCGGCGGGCAGCACCCGGGTGGCGTACCGGCGTTCGGACTCCAGCCCCTTCTCCGCGCCGACGCTGCGTGCCACCAGGGCCTTCGACAGGCCCTCCGCGTAGGTGCGGGCGCGGAAGTAGGCGAAGTGCTCGCGCGGCTCCGGCACCCGGTGGTGGATCACCGCGCGGTCGTCGATCAGCAGCACGGCGCCGGGCCGGGCGCGGGAGAGCCGGATGCACAGCTCGGTCTCCTCGCAGCCCAGCGGACGCTTGTCGCCGTCCCGTCCGATGCCGGTGGCGAAGCCGCCCGCCGCGTCGAACGCCTCGCGCCGGAAGGAGGCGTTGCCGCCCAGCACGTTGCGCACCCGGACCCGGCCGGGCGGCAGGCCGCGGTACGTGCAGCCCACCACCCAGTCGAACTCCTCGGGGAACCAGTCGGGCCGGCGCCCCGACGCCCAGACGGGCACGGTGCGCCCGCCGACGGCGACGACCGCCGGGTCGGCGTACCCCTCGGCGAAGTGCCCGAGCCAGTCCCGCTCGGCCACGGCGTCGTCGTCGAGGAAGGCGATCACCTCGCCGCGCGAGGCGGCGATTCCGGTGTTGCGGCCGGCGGAGAGGCCGCGGGGGCCCGCGTTGGCAAGCACCCGCACCTCCCGGCCCGCCCCGTGTTCCGCGTCGTCCCCCTGCGCGTACTCCGTCAGCAGCCGCTCCCGCAGTGCCTCGTTGTGGTCCACGACCAGCAGCGTCTCCAGGGCCGGGCGGGACTGCGCCCGTACCGAGGAGACCGCCGCGAGGATGTCCTCCCAGCGGTCCTCGGTGTAGACGCAGATCACCACCGAGAACGTGGGGGAGGCTGGTGAGGTGGGGGAGACGGAGGCGCGGGAGACGGCGGGAGCGCTCAAGACGCCTTCTCCGGGACCGGTCCGACGGCGGCCAGCGTCGTCGCGCGCGTACGGCTGCGCAGCGCCCGCCGGTTGGAGCGCTCGCCGAGGATGACTCTGAGCACCCGCAACCCGTCCCGCACCGCGCGCAGGTTGCTGACGCCGTGGATGCGCAGGTACTCGTGACTCGGTATCTCCTGGACCTTCAGCCCGGCCTTCACCACCCGGATGTTCATCAGCGTCTCGACCTCGAAGCCGGTGCAGTCGAGGTCGATCTCGTCGAGGCAGTGCCGCCAGAACGCGTTGTAGCCGTAGCACAGGTCGGTGTAGCGGGCGCCGAACTTCCGGTTGACCACCGCGCACAGGGCGCGGTTGCCGAGCTTGCGGATGAAGGTCATGTCGTCGGTGCCGCCGCCGTTGGCGAAGCGGGAGCCCTTGGCGAAGTCGGCGCCGGAGACGAGCGCGGAGACGTACGAGACGATCTCCTGCCCGTCGGCGGAGCCGTCGGCGTCGACCATCACGACGATGTCGCCGGTGCACGCCTCGAACCCGGTGATCAGCGCGTCCCCCTTGCCCTTGCCGCGCTGCCCGACGATCCTGACGCCGGGCCACAGCTCCCGGGCGACCTCGACGGTGGCGTCGGTGGAGTTGCCGTCCACGAGGACGACCTCGTGGATCCAGTCGGGCAGCGTCTTGAAGACGTAGGGAAGGTTCTCCGCCTCGTTCATGGCGGGTATCACCACGCTCACCGGCGGTGCTATGGCCAGGTGCGAGGAGACGGGCCGGTACTTGCCGGCGGGCGACGGGCCGGATGACGGATCGTACGACGCGTCGTGCGACGTACCGGGCGATGCACCGGGCGACGGATCGCCGCCCGTGGACACCGGCTGCAGAACTGAGCTCATGGGTCTGGTCCCTCTCGTCCGGTGGACCGCCCGCCCCAGGGGCGGTCCGGCTCTGTGTCCGGTTCGAAAGGGGGGTTCTCACTCACGGCACGCCGCGATCCTGCTCCGTGCGTGCCGGGCGAGCCGGCAAAGCCCGTCGGCGCCGCGAAGAAAACGGCAGCCGACCGCGCGGCACGGCCCGGCGACCGGCGTGGTCACCGAGCACGACACCCCCCTACCGCGCATCCCGTCCCGGTCCGCCGCGGCCTCGAGCCCTCCCCTGAGCCGCTTGCCGACGCACCGATACGGGAGATGTATGACGGTATTGACGATTGAAGTCGTATGGCAAGACCTGGAAGCAGGTCTCACGTTTTTGTCGTTTTGGACGGGCCTCAATGTGGCGCAGCGCGCGTCGGAGCGTCAAGGGCGCACTGGCGTTCCCCCTGACTTTCGTCCGAATTTGAACGAGTGTCAGCCATTTATTGGCATGCACACGTAGTGTCAACGCGCGTAGTGGGTACCACCGTTATGGCAGAGATCCTGCTAAGGGAGGTTCCATGAGACGTTTCCGACTTGTCGGCTTCCTGAGTTCAGTCCTCCTCGCCGCCGGCGCCGCCCTCACCGGGGCCGCGACCGCCCAGGCGGACCAACTCGCCGCAGCCGAGGGCTATGTGGCGCTCGGCGACTCCTACTCCTCCGGGGTCGGAGCGGGCAGCTACATCGGCTCCAGCGGCGACTGCAAGCGCAGCACCAAGGCCCACCCGTACCTGTGGGCGGCCGCCCACTCACCCTCGACGTTCGACTTCACCGCCTGTTCCGGCGCCCGTACGGGTGATGTTCTCGCCGGACAACTCGGCCCCCTCGGCGCCGCCACCGGCCTCGTGTCGATCAGCATCGGCGGCAACGACGCGGGCTTCGCCGACGTCATGACGACCTGTGTGCTCCAGTCCGACAGCGCCTGTCTCTCGCGGATCGCCACCGCGAGGGCGTACGTCGACTCGACGCTGCCCGGCAAACTCGACGGCGTCTACTCGGCGATCAGCAGCAAGGCCCCGAACGCCCACGTCGTCGTCATCGGCTACCCGCGCTTCTACCAGCTCGGCACCACCTGTGTCGGCCTCTCCGAGGCCAAGCGGAAGGCGATCAACGACGCCTCCGACCTCCTCAACACCGAGATCGCCCAGCGCGCCGCCGCCCACGGTTTCACCTTCGGCGACGTGCGCACCACCTTCACCGGCCACGAGCTCTGCTCCGGCGACTCCTGGCTGCACAGCGTCAACTGGCTGAACATCGGCGAGTCGTACCACCCGACCGCCGCCGGTCAGTCCGGCGGCTACCTGCCGGTCCTCAACGGCGCCGCCTGACCCGGTGGACGGGCCCCAACCGCAGGAAGGGCGGGGCTCAACCGTAGGGAGAAGCGGAAGAGGAGGGGGAGGCTCCGCCCGTCGGAGTCTCCGTCCCCGTACCGGTCGCGCAGGTCACGGAGAACGCCACCGCGTTCGACGTGACCTGCACCGGAGCCCGCACCTCCACCCGCACCGCACCCTCGAACGCGCCGCTGTCGGCCTTCGTCGTCACCACCACCGAGTCCTGGCGCGAACGCTCCCCGCCCGACGGGAAGGACAGCGTCCGCCACCCCGGGTCGGAGACCGATCCGTCCGCCGTCACCCAGCGGTAGCCGACCTCCGCGGGCAGCCGCCCCACCGTGAACGTCGCCGTGAACGCGGGCGCGTCGTCGTGTGCCGGGGGACAGGGCCCCGAGTAGTGGGTGTGCGAGCCCGCGACCGACACCTTCACCGACTGCGGCGCCGGGCTGCTCCCCCCGCCGTGGCCGTCCGAGCCCGCGCCCGCGTCCGGGTCGGGATCCGAGTCCGTCGCCGTGCCCGCCCCGGCGCCGCCCTCGCTCGGGCCCGTCGACGAGTACCCCGGCCCGGCGCTCCCGCCGTCGCCCGAACCCGCCGCCCCGCCACCGCCGTCCGAGCCGTCCGAGCCGTTCAGCAGTGCGTACGTCAGCCCGGCCAGGGCCAGCGCGACGACGGCCAGCCCCACCAGCAGCACGATCCGCGCACGCCGGTCCCGGCCGACCGGGCCGTGTGGACTGCCGGGCGTGCCGGGCGCAGTGGCCGCGCTGGACGCGGACGCGGACGCGGCCCCGGTCCCCGGCGCCGGCACGGGGACGGGCGCCGGAGGCATCGGCGCGGTCTCCGGTGCCGGACGGACGGCGACCGTTTCCGCGTACGCGCCGGTCTGCGCCGGGGGCGCGCCCGCCGGCGCACCTCCGGCGCCCACGAGCCGCAGGTCCTGCTCGGCCCGCTCCGCCGCAAGGCGCTCGGCCGGGTCCTTGCGCAGCAGTCCCCCGACGACCGGCGCGAGCGCGCCGGCCCGTCGCGGCGGCGGCAACTCCTCGTCGACGACCGCCCGCAGAGTGCTCAGCGGCGTCTCCTGACGGAACGGGGAGACACCCTCCACCGCCGCGTACAGCAGCACGCCCAGCGACCACAGGTCGGACTCGGGACCGGGCGTGCGCCCCAGCGCCCGTTCCGGCGCGAGGAACTCGGGGGAGCCGACGACCTCGCCGGTCATGGTCAGTGCGGAGCTGCCCTCGACCCGGGCGATCCCGAAGTCGGTGAGCACCACCCGGCCGTCGTCGGCCAGCAGCACGTTGGCGGGCTTCACGTCCCGGTGCAGCACCCCGGCCGCGTGCGCGGCCCGCAGCGCCGCCAGCACCTCGGCGCCGATCAGCGCGGCGCGCCGCGGCTCCAACGGGCCCTCGGCGTCCAGCAGATCCGCGAGGGACAGCCCGCGGACCAGCTCCATCACGATCCAGGGGCGGTCGCCGTCGGTGGCCACGTCGTACACCGTGACCACGTTCGGGTGCGTGACCCGGGCGGCCGCCCACGCCTCGCGCTCCAGCCGGGCGTACATCCGGCGCACGTCGCTGCCCGGCAGCCCGGCGGGCGCCCGCACCTCCTTGACGGCCACCTCGCGCCGCAGCACCTCGTCGCGGGCGCGCCACACCGTGCCCATGCCGCCCTCGCCCAGAGGGGACAGAAGACGGTAGCGGCCGGCGATCACGCGCTCACCGGCGGGTTCCTCGGTCACCGGCGCCCTCCTGCGAGGTCTCGCTCGGACAATTCCCGGGAACGGGCCCGTGGTTCCTCCCGCTTTCCTCCCAAAAGTAGCTCAGCCGAGTGCGGATGCCGCCCCCCTGAACACCAATCCGGCCCCGAGCGCCACGACGACGCACGCCGACCCGAGCGGAGTGGCCCGGCGCAGCGTCGCCGCCAGCGGGCCGGACGTCCACCGGGGACGCCGCCGCAGCAGGCGGCCCACGCCACCGCCGAGCCGGACGACGGCGACCCCGGCGGCGGTGAGTGTGAGGGCGAGCCCGACGCCGTACGCCACCACGAGGAGCAGTCCGAACCACGCCTGCCCGAGCGCCGCCGCGCCGACGAGCACCACCACGGCCGACGGACTCGGCACGAGCCCGCCCGCGAACCCCATCAGGATCGTGCCGCGGAGGGTCGGGGACGCGGGGTGCGGGTGCGGATGCGGGTGGGAGTGGGAGTGCGTGTGCTGATGTGAGTGGGAGTGGTCGTGCGGGTGCGGGTGCGGGTGCGGGTGCGGGTGCGCGTGCGGGTGGTCGTGCGCGTGGCGGGTGTGGGGGGCCTTGCGGAGCGCGCGGCGTGCCAGGCTCGCACCCGCCAGTGCCACCAGGACGCCGCTGACGACACCGAGCCACGCGACGACCGAGGGCGCGGCCGCCGAGCCGGCCGTGACGAGCAGGCCGAGGGCGACCACCCCCAGGGTGTGCGTCACCGTCACCGAGGCCGCCATCGGCAGGACGTCCTTCAGGCGTGCCCCGCCGCCCCGAGCTGCCGCCGTCGCCGCCATCAGCGTCTTGCCGTGCCCCGGTGCCAGCGCGTGCATGGCACCGAGGGCGACCGAGACGACGAGGGAGAGTGCGGCGAAGCCGAGGGTGAGGTCGTGCCGCGCGACCAGCGAGTCCAGGGCGCGGGTCCACCGGTCGGCGCCGCGGGGCAGCACGGAGGCGGCAGGGGTGTCCTGCCGCTCCCGGTCCAGCGCGGGACCGCCGGGGACCGCCCGCAGGGACGCGCTCGCGGTGTCGGCCGGGGAGGACAACGACTCCTGCGGATACCGGGTCAGTTCGTGCGAGGCCGACTCCTCGGGTACGTCCGACGCGGTGAGCGTCGTACGGTCGCCGCGTGCGGTGATCTCCCGCCAGCCGGGCCCCGACGAGGCACCGGAGGCCCGGAAACCGACGGTCACCGCGCCGGACCCGGGAAGCGGCGCCGTCAGCCGGCACTCCAGCCGCAGGGTGTCGAGCCCGGCCTGGCCGGGCCGCACCTCGGCCCGGCCGTGCCGGACGGCGAGGGCGACGGCTCGGCCGCCGACGGTGAGGCGGCTGTCCCGCGCGGCCTGCTCGCAACGGCGCCGCGCCCACTCGGCCGCACCGAGCCGTTCGACGTCCGGGGCCGCCTGGGTCGCCGGGATCTCGGCGAGGTCCTCCACGTGGTCGACGCGCAGTTCGCCGGGTGCGACGACCAGACCGTCGTACCGGTTGACGGTGAAGTTGCCGAGCGGATGCGCGCCCGCGCCGGGCGACGGGAGCAGGACGAGCGCGCAGACCGCGGTGAGCACGGCGGCACCGCGGGCGAGGAGACGCCGGGGAAGCCCCCGGGCCGGGAGACGGCTGGGAGTCACCGGGTCGCCTGCGCTTCCTTCGGGCCGGTCGGTTCCGCCAGCGCCGTGCGGGCCTCGCGGGCGCCGAGCGGGGAGAAGCCCGGGTTGAGTTCCAGCGCCGCCGCGAGATGGCCGCGGGAGTCCCGTTCCCGTCCCACGGCCCGCTCGATCATGCCCAGGTGGTAGAGGAACGCGGCGTCGCGGTACCCCGTGGCGAGGGCCCGGCGGGCGTACGGCAACGCCTCCCGGTCCCGGCCGTTGACGTGCAGCGCCCAGGCGAGCGCGTCCGCCGTGTGCACGGTGCGGCGGCGGTCCCACTCGGCGCGGGCCGCGCGCAGTGCCGCATTCCGGTCGCCGTGGTCGGCGGCGGCGAGGGCCGTGTCCAGGTCCACGTCGACGCCGCCGGCCCGGGCGAGCGCCGTCCACGCGTCGACGAGGGCGTACTGCTCGCGCGCCGCCGCCCCGTCGCCGCGCGCCTCGTACAGCTCGCCGAGCGCGACGAGCGGACCGGGCAGCGGGGCCCTGGCGACGACCGCCTCCAGGTCCCCGACCGCCCCGTCCCGGTCACCGCTCGCGGCCTTCGCCCTGGCCCGGCCCTCCAGCGCGGGCAGGTAGGTGTCGTCGGCGGCGAGTGCGCGGGCGTAGTGGCGCAGGGCCGCCCGGTGGTCGCCCCGGTTCCAGGCCAGGCGGCCGAGCTGGGTGGCGACGTAGGCGACGTCGCCGGGGGACGCGGCACCCGCGAGCGCCTGTTCCAGGACCCGGCGCGCGGTGTCCGTGTCGCCGCGCAGCTCCCGCACGTAGGCGTACCGGGTGAAGACCGGGACGCCCGGACGCCGGGTGTCGGCCGTGCCGGCGGCCCGTGCGGCGTCGTCGTAGCGGCCGAGTTCGACCAGGGCGTCGACCCGGGAGCACAGGGCGCGTTCGTTGTAGGGGTTCGCCTTCAGGGCGCGGTCGGCGTACGCCAGCGCGCCCGCGAAGTCGTGCCGGGCGGCGGCGAGCGCGGCGTGGCCGGACAGGGCCTGGTCGTTGCCCGGCTCCAGTTCGAGGGAGCGCTCCAGCGCCCGCTCGGCCCTCGGGTAGCGCGAGGGGGCGCCGTCGGTGCGGGCCCGTTCGACGTGGGCGAGACCGAGGGCCGCCCAGCCGGTGAAGTCCCGCGGCTGGGCCTTCAGCCGGGCCTCGATCGCCGGCACGTCCAGGGGCGCCCCGGCACCGATCGGCACCGCGGGGTGCGGCGCGGTGGTGGCGCCCGCGGGCTGCCGGGTTCCGTCGACCGCGACGGCGCCCGCGGTGAGGGCGACGGCCAGGAGCGCGGCGCAGGCGGTGGCCCGGAGGCCCCGCCAACGGCGGGCGGCCGCCGCGTAGCGCCGCACGGCGGTCACCTTGGGCGCGTCGGCGTCTGCGTCTGCGTCGGCGTCTGCGGTGGGGACGCTCCGCGTCCCGGGCGCGTCGTCCTTCTCTTCCTTCTCTTCCTTCTCGTGCTGCTCGTGCCTGTCGTGCTTGTCGTGCTTGTCGTGCTTCTCGTACGAGGCCATGCCTCTCCTCAACGTCTGGGACGGGGGCGGGAGTCAGTACGCGCGGCCCCGGGCGCGGCGCCACCAGGCGACGGCTCCGCCGATCAGCAGGATGCCGACGGCCCCGGCGCCCGCCGACGCGGCGACGAGGGGCGTGTTGCCGGAGTCGCCCGGGCGCAGCGCGTCGCCGAGCTGGTTGCGTACGTCGTTGCCGTCGCCGGTGCCGTCGGCGAGCGGGCCGCGCGAACCCTCCGTCGGCTGGGCCACGTACGGGAAGGCCTGCTCGAACTCCTTGTCGTTGGCGTCCACCGCGTCGCCCAGGTCGTTCGCGGAGCCGACCAGTTCGCCCTCGACGACCTGGAGGGCGGCGTCGAGCACGTCGTCGGTCAGCCGGCGTCCGTTGGGGAAGCCCGCGTTGTCGCCGTCGAGGACGCCGAGGCGCTTGGGCTCGGCCGCCGGTGCGACCGAGGTGTTGAGGCGCAGCTGCTCGGAAGGGGTGACGTGGGGAGGCTGGTTGAGGTCCGCCACGCCCTTGAGGAAGACGTCGACGAGGTCGTCGCGCGGCTCGGCGGGCGCCTCGATGCCGTAGACCGCCTCGACGAGCTTCGGCAGCTCCGGGTTGGTGACGTTCGCCAGGAACTGCGCGTCGTCCGCCGGCTCGGAGGCGTTGAACGTGTCCTTGTCCTTCAACGGGTTGACGACCTCGTTCACCAGCGGGTTGCCGAGCCGCGAGACCTGGGTGAACTCCCCCTGGGCGTTCTTGCGCCGGGTCGTGGACCAGATGCCCACCACCGGCTGCTCCGCCGACTGGACGATCATGTGGTTCGGGACCTGGAGGGCGATCGAGTTGACGTTGTAGCCCTTGAGGGTGTCGTTGCCGACCTCCGACAGGTTCCCGCCGTACAGCAGGTCGAAGACGCGCAGGTCGAGGAAGAACGGGTCGTCGGCCTGCCCGGCGAACGTCTGCGCGCCGCCCTCCAGTTGGTGGACCGCCTGCTTCCGCAGCGTGCCGTAGTCCGGCATGGACGCCTTGCCGACGTTCGACGGCGCCACCGGGACGCCGTGGGCGAGCGGAGTGCGGGACGCCTCCTTCCCGCCGTGCAGCTCGATCAGTTCGAGGTCGTAGGTCTGTGTGATGTTGAGGTCCGGGTCGTCGAGGCCGGTGACCTCGCCGGTGTTGTAGAGGAACGTCTTGTCGTTCTTCGTGTGGGTGGTGAACGTGTACCGGAACACCAGGTCGCCGAGTGCGTCGCCGTCGTTGTCGACGTTCAGGTCGTACTGGGCGTCCTCGGCGAACGTGAAGAAGTTCGGCCCGCCCGCCGGTTCCTCGAAGGGGATCCAGTTCGCGACCAGCGTCGTGGTGTCCGGCCGGTCCGGGCTGACGAAGGCGTACAGGTCCGTGTTGTCGTACTGCGGCGTCCCCGATATCAGTGGTGCCTCCCGGTGGCTGGAGGCGGACGCCGCCCCCGGCTCCAGCGCGGTCGTCCCGGCGGCCGCGAGCCCGCCGGCGGCCAGCGCGCCGCAGAGCAGTGTGGCCACGCGCCGGAGCCTCGTCCCGGCGCCCTGGGAGATAGGAGTCATGCCGTCCGTCCTCTGTGCCGATGTGCCGACTTCCCTGACGCACCGGCATTCGGAGCATCCCCGGGGCCGGATTGGTCGGACCCGGAAATTGCCTCCGGGCCCGGCGAACCGCCTCCGGGTTCCCACGCCTCCTGGCCCGGCGAACCGCCTCCGGACCCGTCGGAAAACTGATTCCGTGCCCGGCCGACTGGCGTTTTCGGGCCGCCCGTCCGTAACTCCAGCCGGAGGGCGCGCCCGCGTGCGCCCGGCACAGACGGCGACGGGCCGGGCGCGGTCCGCGGAGAGGGGGAGCGGGTGGAGGCGGACGAGCTGCTGATGCTCGTGGCGGACGGCGACCAGAAGGCCTTCGAGGAGCTGTACGGGCTGGTCTCCGGCCCGGTGTTCGGACTCGTACGGCGAGTGGTGCGCGACCCCGCCCAGTCGGAGGAGGTGGCGCAGGAGGTGCTGCTCGAACTCTGGCGGTCCGCCGCGCGGTTCGACCCGCGCCGGGGGAGCGCCCTGTCCTGGGTCCTCACCGTCGCCCACCGCCGCGCCGTCGACCGGGTGCGCAGTGCCCGCGCGGCCGGCGAACGCGAGCGGCGCGAGGCCCGGCGCGCCCACCACCCCGCCTTCGACCAGGTCTCGGAGGAGGTCGAGGCGGGGCTCGAACGCGAGTGGGTGCGCCGCTGCCTGGACCGGCTGACCGCCCTGCAGCGCCAGTCGGTCACCCTCGCCTACTACGACGGCTACACCTACCGTGAGGTGGCCGAGCGCCTGTCCCTGCCGCTGGGCACGGTGAAGACGAGGATGCGCGACGGACTCAACCGGCTGCGCGACTGCCTGGGAGGTGCCGCATGAACCTCTTCGGCCGGCTGCCGCGCCGCGGCGCCCTCCACTCCCTGGCCGCTCCCTACGCCCTGGACGCCCTGGAGGACGACGAACGGGACCGCTTCGAGCGGCACCTGGAGGGCTGCGGCCGCTGCGCCGCCGAGGTGCGGGCCCTGTCCGAGGACGCCGTCCGGCTGGCCTGGTCCGCGGCCGCCCCGCCCCCGGCCGCGCTGCGCGACCGGGTCCTGGCCGCCGTACGCACCACCGCGCAGGAGCCCGCGCCGGGGCGCGGGCCGGGGCGCGGGCCCGTGTCCCGGCTGCCGGCGCACGTCTGGGGCGGACGGCCGGCCGAACGTTCCGGCGCGCCCCGGCCCCGGCCCCTGCTCGTGCCACTCGCCACGGCGACGGCCGCCGCGGCGCTCGTCGTCGCCTCGCTCTTCGCCGTCCAGGCGGACCGGACCCGGGACGAGCTGGACACCGCACAGGACCGGGCACGTGAGATCGCACACGTTCTGGCGGCACCGGACGCCCGCGCGACGAGCGACACGGACGACCGCGGGCGCGCCGTCACGGTCGTCGCCTCGGCGGCGGAGGGGCGCGCGGTGATCACCCTGAGCGGATACGGCGCGCCGCCGGACGACCGCGTGCGCCAGCTGTGGCTCATGCGCCCCGGCGCGCAGCCGCGCTCCCTGGGCCTCTTCGACGGCGACACGCCCCTGATCGCTTCCGGCCTCGAACGGTCCGCGACGTCACTGGCGGTGACGGTCGAACCCGGCGGCGGCTCGAAGCAGCCGACCAGCAGCCCGGTGGTCCAACTCACCCTGGAATCTGTCGGATTCGGAGAGTAATCGTCAACCCCCTTACGGGGAAGGTGAATCCTGTGACCGCGATACACGCATGCCGTACCGGGGCGATAGGGTTACTCTGCCCGGGCCGGGTGGACTCGTACGGGTGGGGAGTGACATGAATCAGATAACAGTGCACAGCAGGGCGAGGGTCCCTGCGATCACCTGCGGGAGCAGCGCCAGCAGCTCGCGCCTCGACCGCCATCTCGCGGTGCTCGGAGGGCCTGCCCTCCCGCAGCGGGAGACGGTGGAGGCGACGTCGCTGATGCGTGAGCTGACCGCGCGTGAGCCCGCCCACAAGCGCAGTGGCAGGGGTGCCAGGGTGCGCCGCGTCTCGCTGTTCGCGCCGCTGCGCCGACTGCGCCGCTCGCTGTTCGGCGGCAACTGAGCCCCGCAACTGAGCCCCGCGCTCCGGCGGTCACACCGTCCCGGCGCGGCGCCGCGCACCCGGCCGTCATCCCCACGGCACGCAGCGGCGCCCCGGTGTGTTCCCGGGCGCGGGAGTCCCCCGGGAGAACCGGCCGAGTACGCCGCCCGTACGCCTTCTCCCTGCCCGGTACGCCTCCCCCCCGCCCCCCGTAGGCCCGCACCCGCTCCGTCCCGCCTCCGTCCGCCTTCCGTCCCGCCGTCTCCCCACGGTCGGTGACGCACCCGCACCCGGGGCCGGTCGGCGAGGGTCCCTCCGCGGTCCGCTCAGCGCCCGCCGTGTGCGTACCGGCGTACGGCGAGCGGGACGAACACCGCGAGCAGCAGCGCGCACCAGCCCAGCGAACCGGCGACGGGATGCGCCACCGGCCAGGCCGCGCCGTCCGGCACGGGCGCGTTGCCGAACAGGTCCCGCAGCGCCGTGGTCACCGCGCTGATCGGGTTCCACTCCGCTACCGTGCGCAGCCACCCCGGCAGCCCCTCGGTCGGAATGTACGCGTTGGACAGCAGCGGCAGGATGAAGGTCGCGCCGCCCAGTTGACCGGCGGCCTCCTCATTACGGGTGAGCAGCCCCAGGAAGATCCCGATCCACGTCGTCGCGAACCGGAAGAGCAACAACAGCCCCACCGCGCCCACGGCGCCGGCCGCGCCGCCCTCGACCCGCCAGCCCACCGCGAGCCCGACGAGCAGTACCGGCACCGTCCCGGCGGCCGTGACCAGCACGTCCGCGACGGACTGCCCCAGCGGTACCGCCGCCCGGCTCACCGGAAGCGTGCGCAGCCGGTCCGTGACGCCCCGGTGGGCGTCCTGGGCCGCCTGGAACATGCCGGTCATGAGGCCGTTCGCGGCCGTCGCGACCAGCAGGCCCGGCACCAGGAACGCGCGGTACTCCGCGCCCGGCATCGCCAGCGCGCTGCCGAAGACGTAGCCGAAGAACAGCAGCATCGTGATCGGCATGGTCTGGGTGAGGATCAGCAGGCCGGGGTTGTTCCGGACCCGCCGCAACTGACGGCCCAGCATGGCCGATCCGTCCCGCAACAGGCCGTACGCGGGCGGCACCGCGTCCGTCGCCGCGTCGCGTGCGGTGTCCCGCGCCGCCTCCCGCGTCCCGTCCCGTGCGGTGTCCCGTGCGGTGTCCTGCGCCGTGTCGCGCGCGGCGTCCGAAGCCGCCTCCCGCGCGGTGTCCCGTTTCGTGTTCCGTGCGGTGTTCGTCGGCGGGTTCATGCGGCGGTCTCCTTGCTTCCGGTCAGGCGGAGGAAGGCGTCGTCCAGGGTCGGCGGGCGCAGACTCGCGTCCAGCAGGGGCACGCCCGCCGCGTCGAGTTCGCGCACCAGGCGGGGCAGGGTGAGGGTCGGATCGGTGCTGACGGCGCCCACGGTGCGCCGTTCGTGGTCCAGTACGGGCTCGGTGCCGGTCAGCCGGTCCAGGACCGCGGCCGCCCGCGGCACGGCGTCCGCGTCGCCGACGACCGCCTCTGCGTAGGTCCCCACCAGCGCCTTCAGTTCGGCCGGCGACCCGGTGTGTGCCGCCCGGCCCCGGTCCACCAGCACGATGTCGTCGGCCAGGCGGTCGGCCTCCTCCAGGTACTGCGTGGTGAGCAGCACGGTCGTGCCCTCGTCCTTCAGCAGGCGCACGGCCTCCCAGATCCGGTTGCGGCTGGCCGGATCGAGGCCGGTCGTCGGCTCGTCCAGGAAGAGCACGTCGGGGCGCCGGACGAGGCTCGCGGCCAGGTCGAGACGGCGCCGCAGCCCGCCGGACAGGGTGGACGCCGGGCGGTCGGCGGCCTCGGCCAGGCCGAAGCGGTCGAGCAGCTCCCCGGCCCGCGCCGCCGCGTCCCGCACCCGGTGCAGCCGGGCGAAGAGCCGGAGGTTCTGACGCCCGGTGAGGTCGCCGTCCACCGACGCGTACTGCCCGGTGACCCCGATCCGGCGCCGGACGGCGGCGGCCTCGCGGACCAGGTCGTGCCCGGCCACCCGTGCCGAGCCCGCGTCCGGCCGCAGCAGCGTCGTCAGCAGCCGCACCGCCGTGGTCTTGCCCGCCCCGTTCGGCCCCAGCAGCCCGCAGACCGTGCCCTCGGCCACCGCGAGGTCAAGACCGCGCAGGGCGCGCACCGCGCCGAAACGCTTCTCCAGACCCTCACTAAGTACAGCGTACGTAGTAGTCATGGGTCGACCATAGCGCACTACGTACGCTGTACGTAACTAGGATGGTGGCCGAGGTGATGCACGATGGCGGGCCGAGCGGCCGTACCCGAAGTGATCTGGTCGCGCCCCGAGCGCACCGGCCGCGGTCCGAGACCGGCGTACACCCGCGCCGACATCGCCGCCGCCGCCGTGCGGATCGCCGACGCCGACGGCCTGGACGCGGTCTCCATGCGCCGCGTCGCCGGGGAGCTGGGCTGCGGCACCATGTCGCTCTACAACTACGTCCCCCGCAAGGAGGACCTGTACGAGCTGATGATGGACGCGGTCAGCGGCGAGCACGAGCTGTGGGAGCCGAGCGGCGACTGGCGTGCCGACATGGTCCGGGTCGCCCACCAGACCCGGGCGCTGATGCACCGCCACACCTGGCTGCCGCGCCTGATGTCCCCGGTCTACGGCTTCAGCCCCAACGCCCTGCGCTACCTGGAGCACTGCCTGGCCTGCCTCGACCCCTTCGACGCGCCGTACGGCACCAAGATGGAGCTGGTCGCCATGGTGAACGGCGTCGTGACGACGTACGTCACCAACGAGATCTCCACCGCGGAGCGCACCCGCTCGCTGCCGTGGTCGCAGGAGCAGGAGAACGCCACGCGCATTGCCTACCTCGGGCGGCAGATCGCGAGCGGCGCCTATCCGAGGCTCGCGGCGTCCTTCGCCGAGGACGCCGGCCCCATCGACCTGGAAGCGGTCTTCGAACGGGCGCTGACGCGGGTGCTGGACGGCTTCACCTGAGCGGGGGTCGCAGCACTGCCCGGAGGATTCGCGAGTGCCGGGGTCGCAGCACTGCCCGGAGGATGCGTGGGCGCCGGGGGTCGCAGCACTGCCCGGAGGATGCGTGGGCGCCAGGGGTCACAGCAGCGCCAGCTGCCCCTCCGGTCCCTCCTCCGGCTCCTCCAGGACCGACGCCGGGCGCCGGGCCGCCGCGGGCACCGGCAGGACGCCCGCCTCGCGCAGCTCCGCCGCCGTGATCTCCGCGGCCACCGGCGTCCGTGCCAACTCCACGCACCGGGCGCGCACTTCGGCGAGCAGGGCGAGAACCGTGATCAGCTCCAGCAGCTCCGACGTCCAGCTCTGCGGCCAGGTGGCCGGGCGGATCGCCGCCAGCGTCCCCGGCTCGCCCTCGGCGGTACGGGCCGCGAACCACTCCTCCAGCACCCGCACCCCGCCCGCCTCGAAGTCCCAGGCGCCCGGCGGCACGGGGGAGACCCGGCCCTCGTCCAGGTGCAGGACCTCCTCGTCGCGGTCGTAGCGCACGGTCAGCGGACGGGCGGGAAGCGGCGCGCGGACGTACGGGCGCCGTCCGCCGGGCAGCTTGGGGCGCTCCCCGTCGCGCCGCATCAGCCACAGGGCGCGCCGGCCCAGCTCGACCCCGCGCTCCCACGCCTCGGGGTCCGCGGTGAGCGGAACCACCGGGCCGGGCCGCACGGCCGCCACCGACCAGGCGAGCACGTCCAGCGCGCCCGGCCGCCGCCCGAGCCGGGCGGCCAGGTGGTCCAGGAGACCGGGAGCGAGGTTGGGCTCGCTGCCGCCGGGGCGGCGGAACAGCGGCCGGACGCGGGTGGGTCCGTACAGCGGCAGCAGCGAGGTCGCAACGAGCAGGGGAGGGCCGGTGGCGTCGGGGGTCTCCAGGACGAACACCTGCCGCTCGTCCGCCACCCGCCACAGCTCCGGGCGGGCTGCGTCGATCAGCCGGTGGTCCGGGATCAGCCACTGCTCGTCGAACGGCGCGCGCAGCACCCGCACCGGCTCCGGGCACGGCCCTGCGGCGCGGGCCAGCCGCCCGGTGCCGCCGGTGCCGCCCGGCAGTCGTCCGACCGCCGTGTGCGGGGTGCGCGAACGGGTCGGCTCGAACAGGGTCGCCCGGTCGGGTCCCTCGGCCTTCAGCAGGGTGTCCCAGCGGGCCTTCAGGGACGCCGCGTCGGGGGCCGTCGGCCACCCCCGGCCGAGCCGCGGCGGTGCGACGGACCACGGCAGGAGGTCCGCCAGGTGCGGAGCGTCGTCGTGCGTCACGCCGGGCATCGTACGACGGGGCGCCGCGGCCTCACGTGGCGTCCAGGGTGACCGTGAACGAGAACCGGTCGCCCCGGTAGTGGATGACGGCCACGTCGAGGACCCGGCCCGTGGTGTCGTAGGTGGTGCCCGTGTAGTGCAGGATCGGGCTGAGCAGCGGGACTTCGAGCAGCCGTGCCGTCTCCGGGTCGGCGAGCCTGGCCTCCACCGTGTCCGTGATCCGGCTGATGGCGACGCCCACCACGTCCCGCAGCACCTTGGTCATCGGCCGGCGGGACAGGTCGTCCGGGTCGATACGGGCGGCCAGTTCGGGAAGGACGTAGTTGCGGGCGTGGTTGGTGGGCTCGCCGGTCTCCTCGTCGCAGCGCAGCCGGTGGTACGCCGCGACCTCGGACAACCCCGGGAAGCTGTCGGCCAGTCCGGGCGGCACGGGCACGCTGCCGTGGTCCAGCAGCTCGGCCTTCATGCCGGACTGCTGGGCCACGATGGCGTCCACCGAGCCCAGCAGCCGCACCGGCGCCCCCCGGCGGGCGTCCGGCTCGATGAACGTGCCGCGCCGCCGGTGGCGGGTGATCAGGCCCTCGTCCTCCAGCTCCTTAAGCGCCTGCCGCATGGTCAGCACGCTCACCCCGTAATGGCCGGCCAACTGCTCCTCGGTGGGCAGGCGCAGCGGGTCCCGGGGCGAGCGGCCGAGTATCGAGGCGCGCAGCGACTGCGACACCTGGTACCACAGCGGCAGCTTCCGGTTCAGGACGATGGAGTCCGGGGCGAAGGAGGTCACGGGCCATCCGTACCGGTCGGGAATCCTCAGTGCAAGGGGCGTCGGGACGAGGGGTCGAAGTGCCGCTCCAGGCCCTGCCAGACGTCGTCGTACCGCGGCTGCAGGTGCTCGGCGCGGGCCGCGTGCGGGGTGAGGGTCACCGGCCACCGGGTCTCGAACATGAACGCCAGCCCGTCGTCGATCCGCTGCGGCCTCAGCTCGGCGCTGCTCGCCCGCTCGAAGGTCTCCCGGTCCGGTCCGTGCGCCGACATCATGTTGTGCAGCGAGCCGCCGCCCGGTACGAAGCCTTCCGCCTTCGCGTCGTAGGCGCCCTCGATCAGGCCCATGTACTCGCTCATCACGTTCCGGTGGAAGTACGGCGGCCGGAAGGTGTCCTCGCCCACCAGCCAGCGCGGCGCGAAGACCACGAAGTCGACGCCCGCGAGCCCCGGGGTGTCCGACGGGGAGGTCAGCACCGTGAAGATCGACGGGTCCGGGTGGTCGTACGAGATGGTGCCGATGACGTTGAAGCGGCGCAGGTCGTAGACGTACGGCACGTGGTTGCCGTGCCAGGCGACCACGTCGAGCGGGGAGTGGTCGTACGCGGCGGTCCAGAGGTTGCCGCAGAACTTGTTGACCACCTCCACCGGGCCCGCCGTCCCCCCGTCGTCCTCGTACGCGGCGACCGGCGCCCGGAAGTCCCGGGCGTTGGCCAGGCCGTTGGCGCCGATCGGGCCCAGGTCGGGGAGCTGGAAGGGGGCGCCGTAGTTCTCGCAGACGTACCCGCGGGCGTCGTCGTCGAGGAGTTCGACGCGGAAGCGGACCCCGCGCGGAATCAGCGCCACGTGGCCCGGCTCGGCGTGCAGCAGCCCGAACTCCGTGCGCAGCAGCAGCCCACCGCGCTCCGGGACGATCAGCAGCTCGCCGTCCGCGTCGCTGAAGACGCGCTCCATGGAGGCCGTCGCGTGGTACAGGTGCACGGCCATGCCGGTGCGCTGGGTCGCGTCGCCGTTGCCGCCGAGTGTCCACAGGCCGGCCACGAAGTCCGTCCCGGCCCCGGGCTCCGGCAGCGGGTTCCAGCGCAGCCGGTTCGGATCGGGCACCGAGGGGGTGAAGGGGGCCGTGCCGATCGTGCCGTTCCCCGTACGGGTGAACGCCGGGTGGGCGGCCGAGGGGCGGATCCGGTACAGCCACGAGCGCCGGTTGTGCGCCCTGGGTTCGGTGAACGCCGTGCCGCTCAACTGCTCCGCGTACAGCCCGAGCGGCGCCCGCTGCGGCGAGTTCCGGCCCTCGGGCAGGGCGCCCGGGACCGCCTCCGAGCTGTGCTCGTTGCCGAAGCCGGACAGGTAGGCCAGCCCCTCCGCGGTCTTCCGCGCTTCCCCGCTCATCGCTCGCTCCCTCGCAACCCGATCGCCACCCGATTCCTATGGGACACCGTAGGATTGCGGTTTCCCGCGCGCAAGAGGGCGTGCGGCCGCCCGTCACGTCCGCCTCCCGTCGTGCTCCGCCCCCCCTGCGCCCTCCTCCCTGAGGATGACCGGAACCAGGCCCCCGGGGGATCCGGATCGTCGGACCCGTGTTCTAGTCTCACGTCATGTCGTGGACGCGGAGAGTGCCCGCCGTGCTCGCGGTCTGTGTCCTGCTGTTGACCGGATCCGCGGGCTGCGGCTCCAGTGATGACGGTGAACCGGAGGCCGGGACCTCGGCCGCACCGGTGGGCAGGCTGCTCGACGCCACCGACGCCGAGGGCCGGCGCTACCGCGAGGTGGACGCCGAGCGGGCGCCCGACGTCGGGATCGAGGTGCAGCCCGACAGCGACGACAGCTGGGACGTCCGCCTGACCCTGAGCGGCTTCCGGTTCTCCCCGTCCGGCACCGGGACCGACGCGGTGGCCGGCCGCGGAACCGCCCGCCTCTTCCTCGACGGCGACCTCCTCACGCACCTGCGCGGCCCCCGGTACCACCTGGCCGCCGACCTCGTCCCGCGCGGCACCCACCAGGTCACCGTCCGGCTGTACGCCGACGACGACACCGTCTGGGCCGTCGACGGCGAGCCCGTCGAGAGCACGGCGGACATCACGGCCTCGGACGCGGAGCCGACGGGGGCGACGGAGCCCGGCAGCATGCCGCGGGCGCCCGAGTCCGGGGCCGCGACGGAGGGGGCCGCGGAGCCGGCGAACGGGGCGGCGGGGGCCGCGGACCCGGCCAACGCGACGGGTGTTGCGGCGGGCATGTCGAGTGCGATGGCCGCGACAAGGGCGACGGGCGCGGTGGGCGTGACGCGTGCGGCGGGCGCGACCGGGATGTCGAGTGCGGCGGGCCGGACGCACGCGACGGGGACGACGAGCGCGATGGGCTGGACGCACGCGGCGGGGACGAGTGCGGCGGGCCGGACGCACGCGACGGGGATGACGAGCGCGACGAGCCGGACGCACGCGACGGGGCGGACGAACCAACCGGGCGGGACGAACCAGCCGGGCGGGACGAACCAGCCGGGCGGGACGAACCAGCCGGGCGGGACGAACCAGCCGGGCGGGACGGTCCGGACGGCCGGCGGACCCGCGGCGACGCCGTGAGCGCGGCTGCCGCCCGTTCCCCGCGGCGCCGCGCCCCGGGCCGTACCGGAACCTACGGTTCCCCCGGGCGTGGAGGAAGGGCATCATGAGCGCCGTGCCCCACCCGACCCCGCTGCGCCGGGCCCCCGTGCAGCGACGCAGCGCCGAACGGCTGACCCGCATCCTCGACGCCTGCGCCGACCTGCTCGACGAGGTCGGCTACGACGCGCTGAGCACCCGGGCCGTGGCGCTGCGCGCGGACGTGCCCATCGGGTCGGTGTACCGCTTCTTCGGCAACAAGCGGCAGATGGCCGACGCGCTGGCCCAGCGCAACCTCGAGCGCTACGCGGAACGCGTCACCGAACGCCTCACGGAGGCCGGTGACGGCGGCTGGCGCGACGCGCTGGACGCGGTGCTGGACGAGTACCTGGCGATGAAGCGGACCGCGCCCGGCTTCTCCCTGATCGACTTCGGCAACCAGATCCCCGTCGGCGACCGCCGCTCCGTCCCCAACCACCGCGTCGCCGAACGGCTCACCGAACTGCTCTCCGGCTACCTGGGCCGCCGCCCCGACGACGGACTGCGCCGCGTCTTCCTCGTCGCCGTGGAGACCGCCGACACGCTCGTCCAGCTCGCCTTCCGGGTCGCGCCGGACGGTGACGAGAAGATCATCGAGGAGGCCCGGGAACTGCTGCGGGCCTACCTGGGGCGCGTACTCGACTGAGCCGTACTCGACTGGTCCGTGCGCGACGGGGCCGTACACGACTGGTCCGTACACGACCGAGCCGCACCCCGCCGAGCCGGACGCCCGGTGTCCGCCCGGGCGGCAGCCGCTTCTCGTTCCCGTACCCCTCCCCAGCATGCCTACCGGTCGGTATGCTCGCGGCCAGAGAGCGCCACCGCCGCCTTCCGGGAGGACCCGTGTCCCGTACCGCCCTGCGCATCTGCCCCCTGTGCGAGGCCACTTGCGGCCTGACCCTCACCGTCGACGGCACCGCCGTCACCGCCGCCCGGGGCGACCGCGACGACGTCTTCAGCCGCGGCTTCGTCTGCCCCAAGGGCGCCTCCTTCGGGGCCCTGGACTCCGACCCCGACCGGCTGCGCACCCCCCTGGTGCGGCGGGACGGCGCACTGCGCGAGGCCACCTGGGAGGAGGCCTTCGACGCGGTCGCCGCCGGCGTGCGCCCCGTCGCCGAGCGGTACGGCCCGCACGCCGTCGGCATCGTCCTCGGCAACCCCAACGTCCACACGGTGGCCGGCGCCCTCTACCCGCCCGTGCTGCTCGGCGCCCTCGGCACCCGCAGCCTCTTCACCGCCTCCACGCTCGACCAGATGCCCAAGCACGTCTCCAGCGGACTGCTCTTCGGCGACGCGAACGCCATCCCCGTGCCCGACCTCGACCGCACCGACCACCTCCTGCTCATCGGTGCCAACCCGCTGGAGTCCAACGGCAGTCTGTGCACCGCTCCCGACTTCCCCGGCCGGCTCAGGGCGCTCAGGGCCCGCGGCGGCACCCTCACCGTCGTCGACCCGCGCCGCACCCGCACCGCGAGACTCGCCGACCGGCACGTGGCGATCCGCCCCGGCACCGACGCGCTGCTGCTGGCCGCGATGGTCCACGTGCTGTACGAAGAGGACCTGACCGACCTCGGCGCCCTCGCCCCGCACGTGGCCGGTGCCGACGAAGTACGGGACGCCCTGCGGCACTTCACCCCGGAATCCGTCGCCGCCGCCTGCGACGTGGACGCCGGCGCGACCCGCGCCCTCGCCCGCGAACTCGCCGCCGCCCCCACCGCCGCCGTCTACGCCCGCATCGGCAGCTGCACCGTCCCGCACGGCACCCTCGCCAGCTGGCTCGTGGACGTCCTCAACATCCTCACCGGCAACCTCGACCGGCCGGGCGGCGCCCTCTTCCCGCAGGCCGCCACCGACCGCACGCCGCGCCCCGCCGGACCCGGCCGCGGATTCCGGCTCGGCCGCTGGCACTCCCGGGTGAGCGCCCACCCCGAGGCCAAGGGCGAACTGCCCCTGTCCGCCCTCGCCGAGGAGATCGACACCGCCACCGGCACCGGCGAACCCGTCCGCGCGCTGCTCACCGTGGCCGCCAACCCCGTCCTGTCCGCGCCCGACGGCGACCGGCTCGACAAGGCCCTGGACTCGCTCGACTTCATGGTCAGCGTCGATCCCTACCTGAACGAGACCTCGCGCCACGCGCACGTCGTCCTCCCCCCGCCCCCGCCCGCGCAGAGCCCGCACCACGACTTCGCCTTCAACACCCTCGCCGTGCGCAACCAGGTCCGCTACACCCGCCCCGCCGTCCCACTCCAGCCCGGCAGGATGGCCGAGACGGAGATCCTGGCCCGGCTGACCCTCGCCGTCACCGGCAGGCACGGCGCCGATCCGGCCGCCGTCGACACCATGGTGATCGAGCAGACCCTCGGCAGGGCCGTACGGGAGCCGCACTCGCCCGTGCACGGCCGCGACCCGGCCGACCTGGCAGCCCTGCTCACCGGCGAGGACGGCCCCGAGCGGCGGCTCGACCTGATGCTGCGCCTGGGCCCCTACGGCGACGGCTTCGGCGCACGGCCGGACGGGTTGACCCTCCAGCGCCTCCTCGCCCACCCGCACGGCATCGACCTCGGCCCGCTGCGCCCCCGCCTGCCTCAGCCGCTGCGGACCCGCAGCGGCAAGGTGGAGCTGCTCCCGGAGCCCGTCGCCGCCGATCTGCCCCGCCTCGCACGGGCCCGGGACGAGCGCCCCGCCGGACTCGTCCTCGTCGGCCGCCGCCACCTGCGCTCCAACAACAGCTGGATGCACAACATCCCGGCCCTCACCGGCGGCTCCAACCGCTGCACCCTGCACGTCCACCCCGACGACGCCGACCGCCTCGGCCTGCGCGACGCCCGGCCCGTGCGCGTCAAGGGGCCCGGGGGAGAGGTGACCGTCCCCGCCGAGGTCACCGACTCCGTCCGGCCCGGCGTGGTCAGCCTCCCGCACGGCTGGGGCCACGACCGCCCCGGCACCCGCACCCGCCACGCCGCCGCCGACCCCGGCGTCAACGTCAACCAGCTCCTCGACGGCAGCGCGCTCGACCCGCTCTCGGGCAACGCGGTCCTCAACGGCGTACCCGTCGAGCTGACCCCACTGACCGGCACGGAGCGGCGTACAGCGGCGACACCTGCAGTCCCAACGCTGTGACCTGGAGTTTTGCGCTTATTGCTCGCATGTCAACGTCTTGTTAACGCGACTTCACGGCCCCTAACGTCGCTCGCACCGCCTGCCCACGGTGGAATGTTCAAGGGCGAACGTTAGGTACTCACTCATGCTGACCATCCTCGGCTTCGCCATGATCGCGACCTTCCTGGTCCTGATCATGATGAAGAAGATGTCGCCGATCGCGGCGCTCGTGCTGATCCCCGCGCTGTTCTGCGTGTTCGTCGGCAAGGGCGCCCACCTCGGCGACTACGTCATCGACGGCGTGTCCAGCCTCGCCCCCACCGCGGCGATGCTCATGTTCGCGATCGTCTACTTCGGGGTGATGATCGACGTCGGGCTCTTCGACCCGATCGTCCGGGCCATCCTGAGGTTCTGCAGGGCCGACCCGATGCGCATCGTCGTCGGCACGGCCCTGCTCGCCGCGATCGTCTCCCTGGACGGCGACGGCTCCACCACCTTCATGATCACGGTCTCGGCCATGTACCCGCTGTACAAGCGGCTGAAGATGAGCCTCGTCGTGATGACCGGCGTCGCCGCGATGGCCAACGGCGTGATGAACACGCTGCCCTGGGGCGGCCCCACCGCCCGTGCCGCCACCGCGCTGAAGGTCGACGCCACCGACATCTTCGTCCCGATGATCCCCGCCCTGGCCGTCGGACTGCTCGCGGTCGTCGTCCTCGCGTACGTGCTCGGTCTGCGCGAGCGCAGGCGGCTGGGCACGCTGTCGCTGGACGAGGCACTGGTGCGTGAGCCGGAGCAGGAGACCGAGACCGTGCTGGTCGGTGCGGGTGCGGGTGCCGGTGCCGGTGCTCGTGCGGGCAAGGCCGGGAGCGGAGGCACGGACGGCACAAAGGGCACCGAGGGCGCGAGCGAGTCGGGCGGCGCGGGCGCGCCGGGCGGTCCCGCGGACCGGGACGGCGCGGCCGCCGCCGACGACTTCCAGGGCCTCGACCCGGACCGGCCGACCCTCCGTCCCAAGCTGTACTGGTTCAACGCGCTGCTCACGGTCGCGCTGCTCACCTGCATGATCACGGAACTGATGCCGATCCCGGTGCTCTTCCTGCTCGGCGCCGCGCTCGCGCTCACCGTGAACTTCCCGCACATCCCCGACCAGAAGGCCCGCATCGCGGCCCACGCCGACAACGTCCTCAACGTCTCCGGCATGGTCTTCGCCGCGGCCGTCTTCACGGGCGTCCTCACCGGCACCGGCATGGTCGACCACATGGCCACCTGGCTCGTGGACACGATCCCCGACGGCATGGGCCCGCACATGGGCCTGGTCACCGGCCTGCTGAGCCTGCCGCTCACCTACTTCATGTCGAACGACGGCTTCTACTTCGGTGTCCTGCCAGTGCTCGCCGAGGCCGGACAGGCGCACGGGGTGTCGACGCTGGAGATCGCCCGCGCCTCGATCGTGGGGCAGCCGCTGCACATGTCCAGTCCGCTCGTCCCGGCCGTGTACGTCCTGGTCGGCATGGCCAGGGTCGAGTTCGGCGACCACACGCGGTTCGTCGTGAAGTGGGCGGTCCTGACGAGTCTGGTGATTCTTGCATCGGGCATCCTGTTCGGCATCATCTGATGATCGGAAGGACAAGATCATGACGCCCGGTGGGAACCGCGGCTGGCTGCTCCGCCTCGTCATCGCCTTCGGCTTCGCGCAGGGGGCGGTGTCGATGGCCCGGCCCGCAGTCTCCTACCGGGCCCTCGCGCTGGGCGCCGACGAGCGGGCGGTCGGTGTCATCGCCGGTGTGTACGCCCTGCTGCCGCTGTTCGCCGCCGTCCCGTTGGGCCGGCGCACCGACCACGGCCGCTGTGCGCCGTTGCTGCCGGTGGGCGTGGTGCTCATCGCCGGCGGCTGTGCGCTGAGCGGCGCCGCCGGGTCCCTGTGGACGATGGCCCTGTGGAGCGGCGTCATGGGCCTCGGGCACCTCTGCTTCGTCATCGGCGCCCAGTCACTGGTGGCCCGCCAGTCGGCGCCGCACGAACAGGACCGCAACTTCGGCCACTTCACCATCGGCGCCTCGCTCGGCCAGCTCGTCGGTCCCATCGCGGCGGGCGCGCTGATCGGCGGCCCCGACATGGCGCGCAGCAGCGCCCTCGCGCTGGTGGTGGCGGGTGCGGGCGCGGCCGTCGCCTTCACGTCCCTGTGGCGCATAGAGCGCCCGGGGGCCGCCGCGTCCCGTACCGGGCAGGGTGCGCGGGTCCCGGTCGGTACCATCCTGCGGGCCCGGGGCGTACCCGCGGGCATCCTGATCAGCCTCTCCGTGCTGTCCGCGACCGACATCCTCACCGCGTACCTGCCGGTGGTCGGTGAGCACCGGGGCATCTCCCCGGCCGTGATCGGCGTACTGCTCAGCCTGCGCGCGGCGGCCACGATCGCCTGCCGCCTGGTGCTGACGCCGCTGCTGCGGCTGCTCGGCCGCACGGCCCTGCTGACGTCCACCTGCCTGCTGGCCGCCCTGCTGTGCGCCGGGGTCGCGCTGCCCGTGCCCGTGTGGGCGCTCGCCGTGATGCTGGTCGTCCTCGGCTTCTGCCTGGGCGTCGGCCAGCCGCTCTCCATGACGACGGTCGTCCAGGCCGCCCCCGACGGGGCGCGTTCGACGGCCCTCGCCCTGCGCCTGACCGGCAACCGCCTCGGCCAGGTCGCCGCGCCCGCCGCCGCGGGCCTGATCGCGGGCGTCGCCGGGGTGGCGGCACCGTTCGTGATGCTGGGGGCGCTCCTCCTGGGCTCCTCCGGAGTCGCCCTGCGGGCCCCCGCGGTGGGCGCCGCCGACCCGCGGCGCGCGGCGGTCGGGCAGGATGTCCCGGACCGGGCCGGCGGCGGCCGGCCGTGCCGGGAGACGAAGGGCTGAGCATGCTCCTGATCATTCTGTCCGTGATCCTCGTCCTCGTCGTGGGCGGCTGCGCCTGCGTCGTGTGGGCCGCCCGCGGCGGTCCGCCCTGGACCCGTGTGGTCGCCGGCATGACGATGGCGGCGGGCGAACTGGTCCGCGTCCGCCCCTCGAACGGCGGCCGGAACAGCGGCGGCGACACCTCCACGGGCGGCGGTTCGGACGGCTGACGTCCCGCAGCGTGAGCCGGCTGCGCGACGGTGTTCCGGCCCCGCACGGCGAGTGGCCCTGCCGGCACCGCACTCCCCGGGAAGGTGAGCCACGCCACCGTCGGGGAGGCCGGGAGGCCCCTGGCGCCGTAAAACTATCGGCGCTAGTTTGAGGGTCGGACGACGAGGCCCGCCCGGAGGGATGCGATGAAGGCACACGACGGCATGTACATCGACGGAGCCTGGCGGCCCGCCGACGGGCGGGACCCGATCGAGGTCGTGAATCCGGCCGACGGAGAGGTGATCGGCCGCGTCCCCGCCGGCAACGCCCTGGACGTCGACACCGCCGTACGGGCCGCCCGCGCAGCCCTGCCCGGCTGGGCCGCCACCCCGCCCGCCGAGCGCGCCGCCCGCCTGGCCGCCCTGCGGGACGTCCTGGTGGCCCGCAAGGACGAGATCGCCGCGACGGTCACCGCGGAACTGGGCTCCCCGCTGAAGTTCTCGCAGGCCGTGCACGCCGCCGCCCCCATCGCGGTCGCCGGGTCCTACGCCGAACTGGCGGCCACGTACGCCTTCGAGGAGAAGGTCGGCAACTCCGTCGTCCACCACGAGCCGGTCGGGGTCGTCGGGGCCATCACCCCCTGGAACTACCCGCTCCACCAGATCGTCGCCAAGGCCGCCCCGGCGCTGGCGGCCGGCTGCACGATGGTGCTGAAGCCCGCCGAGGACACCCCGCTCACCGCTCAGCTCTTCGCCGAGGCGGTGCACGAGGCGGGCGTACCGGCCGGTGTCTTCAACCTGGTCACCGGCCTCGGCCCGGTCGCGGGCCAGGCCCTCGCCGAACACCCCGGCACCGACCTGGTCTCCTTCACCGGCTCCACCGCCGTGGGCCGCCGGATCGGCGCCGCCGCGGGCGCCGCCGTCAAGCGGGTCGCCCTCGAACTCGGCGGCAAGTCCGCCAACGTCATCCTCCCGAGCGCCGACCTGACCAGGGCCGTGAACGTCGGCGTCGC
The DNA here is from genome assembly GCF_018982965.1 of Streptomyces mayonensis. Taxonomy (GTDB): domain Bacteria; phylum Actinomycetota; class Actinomycetes; order Streptomycetales; family Streptomycetaceae; genus Streptomyces; species Streptomyces mayonensis. Next base: position 45,287 of record NZ_JACBYP010000039.1, read on the forward strand.
CAACGTCATGTCCAACTCCGGCCAGACGTGCAGCGCCTGGACGCGCATGCTCGTCCACCGCGACCAGTACGACGAGGCGGTGGAGCTGGCCGCCGCGGCCGCCGCGAAGTACGGCGACCGGATCGGCCCCCTCGTCAACGCCAAGCAGCAGGAACGGGTGCGCGGTTACATCGAGAAGGGCGTCGCCGAGGGCGCCCGCCTCGTCGCGGGCGGCCCCGAAGCCCCGCGCGAGCAGGGGTACTTCGTCAGCCCCACGGTCCTCGCCGAGGTGACGGACGAGATGACCGTCGCCCAGGAGGAGATCTTCGGCCCCGTCCTGTCCGTCCTCCGCTACGAGGACGAGGAGGACGCCCTGCGGATCGCCAACGGCACGGTCTACGGCCTCGCCGGAGCCGTCTGGGCGGGTGACGAGGCGGAGGCGGTGGCCTTCGCACGCCGGATGGAGACCGGGCAGGTCGACATCAACGGCGGCCGGTTCAACCCGCTGGCACCCTTCGGCGGCTACAAGCAGTCCGGCGTCGGCCGCGAACTGGGCACGCACGGCCTCACGGAGTACCTGCAGACCAAGTCCCTCCAGTTCTAGCCCGTTCCGTTTCCAGCCCACACGTCGAGCCCGCCGGCCCACAGGTCCAGCCCGCCGGCCCGGCCCGTCGGCCCGCAGGTCCCGTCCACAGGTCCAGCCCGCAGGGGAGCCGTCCACGCCATGGCCGTCCGTACCGCAGTCCGCGCCGCCGTCGTACCCGCCACCGGCGACCCGCTGGTGGTCACCGACATCGAGCTGCCCGAGCCCGGCCCCGGCCGGGTCCGGGTGCGGCTCGCCGCCGCCGGGGTCTGCCACTCCGACCTGTCCCTGTCCAACGGCACCATGCGCGTACCGCTGCCCGCCGTCCTCGGCCACGAGGGCGCCGGCACCGTCGTCGCCGTCGGCGAGGGCGTCACCCGTGTCGCGCCCGGCGACGAGGTCGTCCTCAACTGGGCCCCGTCCTGCGGTGCCTGCCACGCCTGCTCGCTCGGCGAGGTGTGGCTGTGCGCGAACGCCCTGGCCGGCGCCGCCGAGGTGCACGCCCGCCGCGCCGACGACGGCGCCGATCTGTACCCCGGCCTGAACGTCGCCGCGTTCGCCGAGGAGACGGTGGTGGCCGCGGGCTGTGTCCTGCCCGCCCCCGAGGGCATCCCGCTCACCGAGGCGGCGCTCCTCGGCTGCGCCGTCCTCACCGGGTACGGCGCCGTCCACCACTCGGCGCGGGTGCGCGAGGGCGAGACGGTCGCGGTCTTCGGCGTCGGGGGAGTGGGCCTCGCTGCCCTCCAGGCGGCCCGGATCGCGGGCGCCTCGAAGATCGTCGCCGTCGACGTCTCACCGGAGAAGGAGGAGCTGGCCCGCACGGCCGGCGCCACCGACTACGTCCTGGCCTCCGACACCACCGCCCGCGAGATCCGCGCCCTCACCGGCAAGCAGGGCGTCGACGTCGCCGTGGAGTGCGTCGGCCGCGCGGTCACCATCCGCACCGCCTGGGAGTCCACCCGGCGCGGCGGGCGCACCACGGTCGTCGGCATCGGCGGCAAGGACCAGCAGGTCACCTTCAACGCCCTCGAACTCTTCCACTGGGGCCGCACCCTCTCGGGCTGCGTCTACGGCAACGCCGACCCGGCCCGCGACCTGCCGGTCCTGGCCGAGCACGTCCGCGCGGGCCGCCTCGACCTCGGCACGCTGGTGACGGAACGCATCGGCCTGGACGGCATTCCTGCCGCCTTCGACAACATGCTGGCGGGCAGGGGCGGCCGGGCGCTGGTGGTGTTCTAACGGCCCCGTGCGTCCTCGGCCAGCGGCTCCGGGGGCGTCGCGGATCCGGGTGCCCCCGGTGCCGGGGTCGTGCGCCGGCCGGAACGCGACACCGCCACGCCCGCCAGGCACAGCGCGCCGCCCGCGAGCGTGAGCAGCCCCGGCACCTCGCCGAGCGCCAGCCAGGACATCAGGACGACGAGCGCGGGCACGGCGTACGTGGTCGCGCCCATGCGCCCGGCGGTCGTACGGGCCAGCGCGTACGCCCAGGTCGTGAACGCCAGAGCGGTCGGGAACACGCCCAGGAACACCATGTTGAGCGTGGCCGTCGCGGGCGCCGCGGCCGCCTCCCGCACCAGCTGCCCCGTGAACGGCAGACACAGCACGGCCCCGGCCAGGCACCCGAACGTCGTCACCTGCAGCGCGCTCGCGTGCCCCAGCGCGGGCTTCTGCGCCACCACGCCGCCCGCGTACGCCACGGCGGCCAGCAGGCACAGCACCACCCCGAGCAGTGAGGACCCGCCCGCACCGGACATCGACAGGCCCACGGTCACCGCACCGGCGAAGGACACCGCCATGCCGGTCAGCAGACGCGGCGGCAGCGCGTCCCCGAGCAGCCGGGCGCCGAGCAGGGCGATGAGGATCGGACCGACGTTCACCACGAGGGCGGCCGTACCGGCGTCCACCTGCTGCTCGCCCCAGTTCAGCACCACCATGTAGAGGCCGAACCACAGCAGCCCGGAGACCGCGATCCCGCGCCACGCCGCCCGCGGCGGCAGCCCCTCCCGGCGCACCAGCCAGATCGCCCCGAGGACCAGGGACCCCGAGAGCAGGCGGCCGAGTGCCAGCGCTCCGGGTGAGTACGCCTCGCCCGCGCTGCGGATGGAGACGAACGCGGAGGCCCACAGGACGACGGTGACCGCGGCCGCCGCGGTCGCGAGCAGCTCCGGACGGCGCGACGGGGCGGGGCCGGACGAGGCGGGGCCGGACGGGGCGGAGTCGTACGGGGGGTCGGACGGGGCGGTGCTCATCATGCTCCTCAGGCTAGGAGGGGAAGAACGCGACGACCGGCGGATTTCGGACGCGGAGTCCGCGAGCCGGACAGCCCGGTGCTCAGCGCAGCTCCGCCGCTTCGGTGCCCAGCAGTTCGGACAGCGCCCGCTCGCCCGCCGCCGTGACCTTCACCGCCCGCCCCGAGCCGATCCGCACGCACCACCCGGCGTCCAGGGCGTGCCGGCACAGGGCCGCACCCGCGAGGCCCGCGAGATGGGGGCGCCGTTCGGTCCAGTCGAGGCAGGCCCGGGCCAGCGGCCGGCGACCGGTGGGCCGCAGGGCGATCCCGGCGTACTCGAACCAGCCGAGGCCCGCGTCGGTGAGCGCGAAGCCGGTGTCCTGGCGCAGCAGCCCGCGGCCGGTCAGCGCGTCGGTGAGCGCGATGCCGAGCCGCCCGGCGAGATGGTCGTAGCAGGTACGTCCGCGGGCCAGCGCGGATCCGGCACTCGACGCCCGCAGGGTGCGCGGCCGGTGTGCTCCGGCCCCGGGTGCGACCTGCGCGGCCAGGTCCTCCACCAGCTGCGCCACCCGGTCGTCGGCCAGCCGCACGTACCGGTGCCGCCCCTGCCGCTCCTCGGCCAGCAGCCCGCCCGCGACCAGCTTGCCCAGGTGCTCGCTCACCGTCGAGGCGGCCACCCCGGCGTGCCGGGCCAGCTCACCGCCGGTCCACGCCCGCCCGTCGAGCAGCGCCAGCAGACAGGCGGCGCGCGTCTCGTCCGCGATCAGTGCGGCCAGCCGGGCGAGGCCGGGCGCCTCGGCGTCCTTCTCGGTCATGCCTTCCAGGATGCGCCCCGCACGGTTCGGCGGGCGCCGAAGCGTCCCCGTACGCCTCGCGTGCTCACGGCTCCTGCCGTACCCGCTCGTACTGCTGTGCCAGCCCGTCGAGGAGGGCGGTGAGCCCGGTCTCGAAGGCCCGCTCGTCGATCTTCTCCTGCTGTTCGGCCAGGAGGTGGGCCTGCTGGAGGTGCGGGTAGTCGGAGGGGTCGTACGCACCGGCGTCGTCGACGAAACCCCCGGCGAAGGAACCGAGCGCGGAGCCCATCACGAAGTACCGCATCAGCGCGCCGACGGACGTGGCCTGGGCCGGGGGCCAGCCGGCCGCGACCATCGCGCCGTAGACGGCGTCGGCGAGGTGCAGGGCGGCCGGGCGGCGGCCGGGACCGTGGGCCAGGACCGGGACGATGTTGGGATGGTCGCGCAGGGCCGCCCGGTAGGAGACGGCCCAGTCGTGCAGCGCGGTCCGCCACTCCCGCCCGTCCTGGAACATCGACAGGTCGACCTGTGCGCTCACCGAGTCGGCGACGGCCTCCAGGATCTCGTCCTTGGTGCGGAAGTGGTTGTACAGCGAGGGTCCGCTCACTCCCAGCTCCGCGGCGAGCCGGCGCGTGGAGACGGCCGCGAGGCCCTCCGCGTCCACCAGCGCGCGGGCCGTCTCGACGATCCGGTCGGTGCTGAGCAGGGGCTTGCGCGGTCGGGCCATGGCGCACATAGTAGGGCTGGAACATTTAACTAGCAGTGCTAATTTAAAGGCACCGTCCGGTGCGTCCGGTGATCCACCGGTGAAGGTCCGTCCGCTGTGGGGTGACTCGGCATGAATCTGGAGCTCGGCGAGGAGCAGAGCGCGGTGCGGCAGCTCGCGCGGGACTTCGTGGCGCGCGAGATCACCCCGCACGTCGTCGCCTGGGACCGCGCCGAGAACGTGGACCGGTCGATCGTGAAGAAGCTCGGCGAGGTCGGCTTCCTCGGGCTCACCGTCGACGAGGAGTACGGCGGCTCCGGCGGCGACCACCTCTCGTACTGCCTGGTCACCGAGGAGCTGGGGCGCGGCGACAGCTCCGTGCGCGGGATCGTCTCCGTCTCCCTGGGCCTCGTCGCCAAGACAGTCGCCGCCTGGGGCAGCGAGGAGCAGAAGCGGCGCTGGCTGCCCGGCCTCACCTCCGGCGAGTACCTCGGCTGCTTCGGCCTCACCGAGCCCGGCACCGGGTCGGACGCGGGCCACCTCACCACCCGCGCGGTGCGCGACGGCGGGGACTACGTGATCAACGGCACCAAGATGTTCATCACCAACGGGACCTGGGCCGACGTCGTCCTGCTCTTCGCCCGGTCCACCGACGCCCCCGGCCACAAGGGCGTCTCCGCCTTCCTGGTGCCCACCGACACCCCCGGCCTCACCCGCCGCACCGTCCACGGCAAGCTGGGGCTGCGCGGTCAGGCCACCGCCGAACTGGTCCTGGAGGACGTCCGCGTCCCCGCCTCCGCCCTGCTCGCCCCCGAGGGCAAGGGCTTCTCGGTCGCCATGTCGGCCCTCGCCAAGGGCCGGATGTCGGTCGCGGCCGGCTGCGTCGGCATAGCCCAGGCCGCGCTGGACGCGGCCGTGCGGTACGCGGGCGAGCGCGAGCAGTTCGGGAAGACCATCGCCCACCACCAGCTGGTCCAGGAGCTGATCAGCGACATCGCCCTCGACGTGGACGCCGCCCGGCTGCTGACCTGGCGGGTCGCCGACCTGGTCGACCGGGGGCAGCCCTTCGCCGTCGAGTCCTCCAAGGCCAAGCTGTTCGCCTCGGAGGCGGCCGTGCGCGCGGCCAACAACGCCCTCCAGGTCTTCGGCGGCTACGGCTACATCGACGAGTACCCGGTGGGCAAACTGCTGCGCGACGCCCGCGTGATGACCCTCTACGAGGGCACCAGCCAGATCCAGAAGCTGGTCATCGGCCGTGCGCTCACCGGCGTTTCGGCCTTCTGAACGCCGGGTTCCGAGTAGCGGACCTGAACGCCGGCCCCCGAGTGACAGACCCGAACGCCGCGCCCCGAGCGGCAGACCCGGGCGCCGGGCCCTGAGTAGCGGAACTGAGTACGCGGGCGGATGTGGCCCGGAACACATCCGCCGATCCTTGTCCCCATGAGTGAGACAGCGGTCAAGCAGCAGAACACGGCGGCCTTCTACGGCCAGGCCGTCGCGTCGTTCGCGGTCGCCATGGCCGCCACCGCCATCGGCATCTACCAGCTCGAGGCCGACCCCTGGGTCCGTGCCTTCCTCGCCATCGCCGTCCTGTACCTGGTCACCTCGGCCTTCACGCTGGCCAAGATCATCCGGGACCGCCAGGAGGTCGGCCAGATCGTGAGCCGGGTCGACCAGGCGCGGCTGGACAAGATCCTCGTCGAGCACGACCCCTTCCAGAAGCCGGGCGGCGCCCCTGCCGGACCGCGCCCCTAAGCGCTCGCTCAGTTTCCCCGGTATGGTGGTGGCCCTGTCACCGAGAGGGGCGAACGAGCGATGAGTACGGCGGCCGAGACGGCGGGCGGCGAAACCGAGCCGTGGGACGAGGTCACGCCCGACGCGGCCAGGCGGCTCCTGGTCGCGGCCGTGGAGGCCTTCGCCGAGCGCGGGTACCACGCGACCACGACCCGCGACATCGCCGGCCGGGCCGGCATGAGTCCCGCCGCGCTCTACATCCACTACAAGACCAAGGAAGAGCTGCTCCACCGCATCAGCCGCATCGGCCACGACCGGGTGCTCGCCATCCTGCGGACCGCGGCCCAGGGCGAGGGAGGCGCCGCCCAGCGCCTCGCCGACGCTGTCAGCTCCTTCGTGCGCTGGCACGCGGGCCGGCGCACCACCGCGCGCGTCGTCCAGTACGAACTGGACGCGCTCGGGCCCGAGGCGCGCGCCGAGATCCTCGCCCTGCGCCGCCAGGTCGACGCCGAGATCCGCGGCATCGTCGAGGACGGCGTGGCGTCCGGGGAGTTCGACGTGCCGGACGTGAAGGGCACCACGCTCGCCATCCTGTCGCTCTGCATCGACGTGGCCCGCTGGTTCAACGTGAACGGTGCCCGGACGCCCGACGAGATCGGCGCCCTCTACGCCGTGCTCGTGCTGCGGATGGTGGGGGCCGACGCCTCCCACGCCGCGAGGCAGCGGTCCGGCACCGCTCAGACGTAGTAGCGCGAGACGGACTCGGCGACGCACACCGGCTTGTCGCCGCCCTCGCGTTCCACGGTGAAGGCGACGCTCACCTGGACGCCCCCCGCGACATCCTCGGCGCCGGTGATCGTGGCCGTGGCGCGCAGCCGCGAGCCGACCGGGACGGGGGAGGGGAAACGGACCTTGTTGGTTCCGTAGTTGACGCCCATCCTCACGCCCTCGACCCGGATCAGCTGCGGGCCGAAGAGAGGGAGGAGCGACAGGGTCAGATAGCCGTGCGCGATCGTGGTGCCGAACGGTCCGGCGGCGGCCCTCTCCGGGTCCACGTGGATCCACTGGTGGTCGCCGGTCGCCTCGGCGAACAGGTCGATCCGCTTCTGGTCGACCTCCAGCCAGTCGGTGTACCCCAGTTGCTCTCCCACCGCCGCCTTCACCTCGTCGGCGGACGCGAAGATCCTCGGCTCTGCCATGCTGTCCCGGCCTCCCAAGTCGTACCAAGTCCTGTCAAGGCGTACCAGGCCGTACCGGTCCCGGGGCGCGCCGGGACCGGCGAGTCCGACCATGCTAAGCGACTGCTTAGCATGGTGGTCCGCGGGGCCCCTGTCAACGGACCGGCCGGGCGGCCGGGTCGGTAGGGTCGGTGGGGTGCCCCAGATCCCGGAGAAGGTCCATGAACTCACCGTCGGCCAGCTCGCCGCGCGCAGCGGCGCCGCCGTCTCCGCCCTGCACTTCTACGAGTCGAAGGGTCTGATCTCCAGCCGCCGCACCTCGGGCAACCAGCGCCGCTTCACCCGGGACACGCTGCGCCGGGTCGCCTTCGTGCGCGCGGCGCAACGCGTCGGCATCCCGCTCGCCACGATCCGCGAGGCGCTCGCCGAACTGCCGGAGGAGCGCACGCCCACCGAGGGGGACTGGGCCAGGCTCTCCCGCTCCTGGCGCTCCGAACTGGACGAGCGGATCAAGCAGCTCAACCGGCTGCGCGACCACCTCACCGACTGCATCGGCTGCGGCTGCCTGTCCCTGGACACCTGCGTCCTGTCCAACCCCGACGACGCCTTCGGCCAACGCGCCGCCGGGTCGCGCCTCATGGTGGAACACCGGGACGCCGGGTCCCGCGGCGGCCCGCCGCCGGAACGCGCCCGCGGCGACCGGGACATCCAGTGCTGCGACGACTGACGGGCCACCGCCGTCGGGGGCGCGGCATCCCCGGCGCACCCCCGCGGTCGGCTACGCCGACATCAGCAGTCGCCCCCGGCGGGCGTCCGCCAGCGCGTCGGGGGTGAGGACGGGCCGCGGCACGAGGATGCCGCAGTCCGCGCAGACCGGCCCCGTCGAGGGCTCGTGGTCCAAGTCGTACGTCCAGATCAGGCGCTCCCCGGCACACACCGGGCACACGGACCCCGGCTCACGCTCCAGCGCCGAGATCAGCCGGCGCAGCACCTCCGCCAGTGGTCCGTCGGGATGGACCCTGGGGTCGTCGCACCAGGCCACGCCGAACCCGCCCCAGGTCAGCCGGTGCCAGTCGTCCACGCTGCCCGGCCTGCGCAGCCCGTCGTGCTTCTCCTTCCTGCGCCGCTCGGCGAAGGCGACCTCGTAGGCCAGCCACACCGAACGCGCCTCCTCCAGCTCCTCCAGTGCGGCCACGAGCCGCACCGGATCGGGGGAGCGGTCCTCGGGACCGAACCCGGCCCGGGAGCAGAGATGGTCCCAGGTCGCCCTGTGCCCGTAAGGGGCGAAACGCTCAAGGCACTTGCGCAGCGAATAGCGCCGCAGCGCCAGGTCGCACCGTGGATCGCGGACCTGTCTCGCCAGACTTCGGAAACCGGCCATAGCCCTGCACCTCCGTCACACCTGCACCTGTACTTCGGTCACTTCGGCGTCGTCGTACGGACGTCGCCGAATAGACGTATCGACAACCGATTCGGCTCCATCCGATTTCCGATGCCCCCCATAAGCCGATCCACCCACTCCGGAAAGTGACGCATGTTCATCTTCCAACTCGGGGATACCGGCGGTAACGTCCCGCCACATCCCCGTCGGGAGGAGCTGCCATGCCACGGCGCAACCCACGCAACGCCCTCGACAGACTGAGAACTCCCCGCGGCCTCCACGGGTTCCTGAAGACCGCATCCGTATGCGCGCTCCTTACCGGACTTTTGTCACCGCTTTCCCCGGCGGCGGCCGCCGCGACGCCGGCCACCGGGACCGCCGCCGAGGAGTCCGCCGAGGTCACCGCCGCCGGGGCCGCCGCCAACGACCACTGCGGCGGCCAGTGTTCGGACATCCTGCCGCCCGGCCAGAACGGCAACGCCACCCTCGCGCAGATCCTCCTCAACCAGGCCTTCGGCGCCCAGCCCGCGCACGCCGAGGACCAGCTCGGCCCCTACGCGAACCTCGCCACCGGCCACCCCGGCCTCACCAACGACAAGATCAACACCTTCTTCAACGACGCCTCCTTCGGCGTCCCCGACGGCCAGGCCGCCTCCACCGTCCGCCCCGACGGCCGCGACGACGTCACCATCGTCCGCGACAAGAAGACCGGCGTGCCCCACATCACCGGCACCACCCGCTACGGCACCGAGTTCGGCGCGGGCTATGCCGCGGCCCAGGACCGGCTGTGGCTCATGGACCTCTTCCGGCACGTCGGCCGCGGCCAGTTGACCCCCTTCGCCGGCGGCGCCCCCGCCAACCAGGGCCTGGAGCAGCAGTTCTGGCGCGGCGCCCCCTACACCGAGGCCGACCTGGAGGCCCAGATCGAGAGCGCCGCCGCCAAGGCCGGCGAGCGCGGCGACCTGGCCCTCGCCGACGTGGACGCCTACCTCGCCGGCGTCAACGCCTACATCGACGCCTCCGACCGGGGCCGCTACTTCCCCGGCGAGTACGTCCTGACCGGCCACAAGGACGCGATCACCAACGCCGGCACCATCGAGCACTTCGAACGCGCCGACCTGATCGCGCTGGCCTCGGTCATCGGCTCCCTCTTCGGCGCCGGAGGCGGCGGCGAGGTCGACAACGCGCTCTCCCTGCTCGCCGCCCAGGAGAAGTACGGCGTCGCCGAGGGCACCGAGGTCTGGGAGTCCTTCCGCCAGCGCAACGACCCCGAGGCCGTCCTCACCCAGCAGGACGGCAGCTTCCCGTACCTGCCCACGCCGGACGACCCGCAGGGCCGCGCCCTGCCCGACGCCGGGTCCGTCGAGGCGGAGCCGCTGGTGTACGACCGTACCGGCAGCGCCGCCGACGCGGACGCGACCGGCGCCTCCAGCACCGCGGCGCAGACCGCCACGGCCTCGGCACGGCGCGGCATGTCCAACGCCCTCGTCGTCAGCGGCGCGCACACGGACAGCGGCCACCCGGTCGCCGTCTTCGGACCGCAGACCGGCTACTTCGCCCCGCAACTGCTCATGCTCCAGGAGATCCAGGGCCCCGGCATCAGCGCCCGCGGCGCCTCCTTCGCCGGACTGAGCATGTACGTCGAACTCGGCCGCGGCCAGGACTACGCCTGGAGCGCCACCACGTCGGGCCAGGACATCATCGACACCTACGCGGTCGAGCTCTGCCGGGACGACTTCCACTACCTCTACCGCGGCACCTGCACACCCATGGAGAAGGTCGAGCGCGAGAACGCCTGGAAGCCGACCGTCGCCGACTCCACCGCCGCCGGCTCCTACACGATGCGCGTCTGGCGCACCAAGTACGGACCCGTCGAGTACCGCGCCACGGTCGGCGGCAAGAAGGTCGCCTACACCACCCTGCGCTCCTCCTACCTCCACGAGGCCGACTCGATCATCGGCTTCCAGATGCTCAACGACCCCGACTACCTCGACGGCCCCGAGCGCTTCCAGGGCGCGGTCCAGCACATCAACTACACCTTCAACTGGTTCTACGCCGACTCCGAGCACACCGCCTACTACAACAGCGGCGACAACCCGGTCCGCGCGGACGGCGTCGACGCCGAGTTCCCCCTCTGGGCGCGGCAGGCGTACGAGTGGCAGGACTGGGACCCGGACGGCAACACCGCCCGCTACACCGCCGCCCCCGCCCACCCGCAGTCGGTCGACCAGGACTACTACATCTCCTGGAACAACAAACAGGCCGCGGACTACCCGGCCGCCTCCTGGGGCAACGGCTCCGTCCACCGCGGCGACCTCCTCGACGACCGCGTGCAGGAGCTGGTCGCCGAGGGCGGCGTCACCCGCGCCGCGCTGGTCGAGGCCATGGCCGAGGCGGGCCTCGCCGACCTGCGCGCCGAGGACGTCCTGCCCGGCCTGCTGAAGGTGGTCGAGTCCGCGCCGGTGACCGACCCGGCGGCCAAGACGGCCGTGGACGGCCTGAAGGCGTGGCTGTCGGAGGGCGGCGGCCTGCGCACGGAGACCTCGGCCGGCTCGAAGAAGTACGCCCACGCCGACGCGATCCGCACCCTGGACGCCTGGTGGCCGCTGCTGGTGCGGGCCCAGTTCGAACCCGGCCTCGGCAGCGGCCTCTACACCGCCTTCACCCGCAACCTGCCCGTCGACGAGTCCCCGTCCGCCGCCCACGGCCCGACCGGCGCCCACGCCGGCAGCGCCTTCCAGTACGGCTGGTGGAGCTATGTCGACAAGGACATCCGGGCCGTGCTCGGCGAGCCCGTCAAGGGCCCGCTCGCGCACACCTACTGCGGCGACGGCGACCTCGCCGCCTGCCGGGACACCCTGGTCACCACCCTCAAGGAGGCGGCGGGCCGCCCGGCCGGCCAGGTCTACCCCGGCGACGAGAACTGCTCGGCCGGCGACCAGTGGTGCGCCGACTCGGTGATCCACCGCACCCTCGGAGGCATCAAGCACGGCGGCATCGGCTGGCAGAACCGGCCGACCTACCAGCAGGTCGTGGAGTTCACCTCCCACCGGTGACCGGCCGGCACGGAGGTCATCCGTGGAGCAGGTAGACGGAGGTCACCCGTAGAGGAGGTACTGGCGGCGCGTCCTGCGGAACGCCGCCAGTTCCGCCTCCCAGCCGTCCACCACCTCGCCGGTGTCCGCACCCGCGTCGATCATCGTGCGTACCCGGGCGGACCCGGTGAGCCTGTCGATCCAGTGGTCCGACCGCCAGGCGAAGCCCTCCCAGGACCGCTTGGCGGTCACCAGGAGGGCGATGCCGGTGCGCACCGGGTCGAACACGGCCCGGTCGTGCACGTGGAGCTGCACACCGCCGACGGTCTTCCCCTGGAACTTGGAGAACGTCGGCGCGAAGTACGCTTCCCTGAAGCGCACGCCCGGCAGCCCGGCCTCGTTCGCGGCCGCGGCCCAGTCCCCGTCGATCCCCTCCGCGCCCAGCAGCTCGAACGGGCTGGTGGTGCCGCGACCCTCGGACAGGTTCGTGCCCTCGAACAGGCAGGTCCCCGAATACACCAGCGCGCACCGGGGCGTGGGCATGTTCGGGCTCGGCGGCACCCACGGCAGCCCGGAGGCGTCGTAGAACTCCGAACGCCGCCAGCCCGTCATCGGCACCGTCTCCAGCGGTACCGGCCGCGCCAGGAACTCGTGGTTGAAGAGCAGCGCCAGCTCGGCGACCGTCATGCCGTGCGCCTGGGCGATCGGCCGCCGCCCGACGAAACTCGCGAACTCCTCGTGCAGGACCGGCCCGAGCGCCGCCCGCCCGGTCACGGGGTTCGGCCGGTCCAGGACCACGAACCGCTTCCCGGCGAGCCCGGCCGCCTCCATGCAGTCGAACAGCGTCCAGATGTACGTGTAGAACCGCGCGCCCACGTCCTGGATGTCGAAGACGACGGTGTCCACCCCGGACGCCGTGAACACGTCCGCGAGCGGCTGCCCGCTCTTCAGGTACGTGTCGTAGACCGGCAGCCCGGTCGCGGGGTCGTCGTACCGGCCCTCGGAGCCGCCCGCCTGCGCGGTGCCGCGGAAGCCGTGCTCGGGGCCGAAGACGGCGGTCAGGTCCACGCGGGCGTCGGCGTGCATGACGTCGACGATGTGGCGCACGTCCCTGGTGATGCCCGTCGGGTTGGTCACGACCCCGACCTTCTGTCCGGCGAGCGGGGCGTAGCCGCCGTCGGCGAGGCGCTCGAAGCCGGTACGCAGCTGCCGGCCTCCGTGCCCGGCGTGCGCCGTCTGCGCGGTTTCGGCCGGCCGAGCCGCCTGATCCGCCTGATCCGCCCGTGCGGTGTGCGCGGCCTGGTCCGCCTGTGCCCCCTGTGCTGCGGCCTGGGCGGCCTGTGCCGGGCCCGCGGCGGTGGCCGCGGCCGTGGTGCCGGCCGCCACCGCGGCCGTCGTGGCGAGCAGGTTCCGTCTGGACAGCGTCATGCGGTGACCTCCGTGAGCGCGGCGGGTGTCATGCGCACGCACGCTAACCCGCGTCCCGGGCGGCGCGGAACGAGCCGGACCGCGGGTTCACCTCTTCCGTCGTACATACCGACTGGTTAGTCTGGAGCGTGCCCTGCCGGTGGACCGGCCGTCTCCGCGCCGTGCCGAACCGTGCCCGCGCCGTGTGTCCGCGCCGTGTCCGCCCGAGCAGCGCCGTGCCCGAGCCGTGTCGAAGGAGACCGATGGTGGAAGCCGTGCAGGATGCCGGAGTCGTCGTCACCGGGGCGGGAGGAGGCATCGGCGCCGCGCTGGCCCGCCGCTTCGCCGCCGGGGGCGCCCGGGTCGTCGTCAACGACCTCGACGCCGACCGGGCCCGGTCCGTCGCCGACGAGATCGGCGGCATCGCGGTCCCCGGCGACGCCTCCGCGATCGTCACCGAGGCCCGCGAGGCGCTGGGCGGCAGCGTCGACGTGTACTGCGCCAACGCGGGCGTGGCCTCCGGGGGGACGGAGAACGCCGAGGAAGCCGTCTGGGCGCTGGCCTGGGACGTCAACGTCATGGCCCACGTCCGCGCGGCCCACGAACTGCTCCCCGACTGGCTGGAACGGGGCAGCGGCCGCTTCGTCTCCACCGTCTCCGCCGCCGGACTGCTCACCATGATCGGCGCCGCGCCCTACAGCGTCACCAAGCACGGCGCCTACGCCTTCGCCGAGTGGCTCTCCCTCACCTACCGCCACCGCGGGATCAAGGTCCACGCGATCTGCCCGCAGGGCGTGCGCACCGACATGCTGGCGGCCACCGGCAGCGCCGGCGACCTGGTCCTCCAGCCCACCGCGATCGAACCGCAGGACGTGGCGGACGCCCTGTTCAAGGGCATCGAGGAGGACCGCTTCCTGATCCTGCCGCACCCCGAGGTGGCCGAGTACTACCAGGCGCGGGCCGTCGAACCCGACCGCTGGCTGCACGGCATGAACCGCCTCCAGCGGCAGTGGGAGGAGGCGACGGCCCGATGACCGGCTCCCGTTACGCCGCCAAGCCCTGGCTCGGCCTGCTGACCGAGGCCCAGAAGGCCCCGCTGCACCCCGGCGCCTCCCTGGTGCACGCCCTGCGCCGGGCCGCCGCCGAGACCCCCGACCGGGTCTTCCTCGCCTACTTCGACGGTCGCCTCACCTACCGCGAGGCGGACGCGCTGAGCGACTCCGTCGCCGGACACCTCGCCGCACGCGGCCTGGAGCGCGGCGACCGGGTGGCGGTCCTGCTGCAGAACTCCCCGCACTTCGTGCTCGCCGTCCTCGGCGCCTGGAAGGCGGGCGCGGTCGTCGTGCCCGTCAACCCCATGTACAAGGCGGGGGAGGTCGGCCACGTCCTGCGCGACGGCGAGGTGGCCGCGCTGGTCTGCTCCGACCGGGCCTGGGAGTCGTACCTGCGCGAGACGGCGGAACCGTCACCGGTGCGGATCGTGCTCACCGCGTGCGAACTGGACTTCCAGACCCGCGGGGACACCCGCGTACTGACCTTCGAGCGGCTGCCGCGCGCCGCGGACACCGACGACCTCGCCGAGGCGGCCCGCGCCGGCCACGCGGCACCCGGGGGCCGCGACCCCGGCCCCGACGACACCGCGCTCATCAGCTACACCTCCGGCACCAGCGGCACCCCCAAGGGCGCCACCAACACCCACCGCAACATCATGTTCAACGCCGAGCGGCAGCGCACCGGACTCGGCCTGCCCGACGCACCGGTCTACTTCGCGCTGGCCCCGCTGTTCCACATCACCGGCATGGTCTGCGAGCTCGGGGCCTGCCTGAACAGCGCGGGCACCCTCGTCCTCGCCTACCGCTTCGAGGCGGGCGTGGTGCTCGACGCGTTCGCCGAGCACCGGCCGCACTACACGGTCGGCCCGTCCACCGCCTTCATGGCCCTCGCCGCCCACCCGGCCGCCACGCGCGAGCACTTCGCGTCCTTCGTCAACATCTCCTCCGGCGGCGCCCCGCTGCCGCCCGCCCTGGTGGAGGAGTTCCGCGCGGGCTTCGGCCCGTACGTCCGCAACGGCTACGGACTCACCGAGTGCACCGCGCCCTGCGCCTCCGTCCCGCCCCACCAGGAGGCCCCGGTCGACCCCGCCTCGGGCACCCTCGCCGTCGGCGCGCCCGGCCCCGACACCGTCGTGCGGATCGTCGACGAGCAGGGCGCCGAGGTGCCCTTCGGGGAACAGGGCGAGATCGTCGTGAGCGGCCCGCAGGTCGTCCCCGGCTACTGGCGCCGCCCCGACGCCACCGCCGCGACCTTCCCCGGCGGCGAACTGCGCACCGGCGACATCGGCTTCATGGACGCCCAGGGCTGGCTCTACGTCGTCGACCGCAAGAAGGACATGATCAACGCCTCCGGCTTCAAGGTCTGGCCGCGCGAGGTCGAGGACGTGCTCCACACCCACCCGGCGGTGCGCGAGGCCGCCGTCGTCGGCGTCCCGGACGGCTACCGCGGCGAGACCGTCAAGGCGTATATCAGCCTCCGCCCCGGCGCCGGGGCGGACCCGGACGCGCTCGCCGCGTACTGCAGGGAGAGACTGGCCGCGTACAAGTACCCGCGTCAGGTGGAGATCCTGCCCGAGCTGCCGAAGACGGCGAGTGGGAAGATCCTCCGTCGGGAACTGCGTTCCCGTACGCACCAGGACGCGGCAGCGAACGGACAGTGACACGGAAAGGCAGGTGACGGCAGTGCCCAGGACCACGGACGGGGACGGCACTCCGGTGCCGCAGCGGCTCCTGGCCGCCGCCACCCGGCTCTTCGCCGAGCAGGGCTACGACCGCACCTCGGTACAGGAGATCGTGGAGGCGGCCGGCGTCACCAAGGGGGCGCTCTACCACTACTTCGGCTCCAAGGACGACCTCCTGCACGAGGTGTACGCGCGGTTGCTGCGCCTCCAGCAGGAACGCCTGGACGCCTTCGCGGACTCCCGGGACCCGGTCGAGAAGCGGGTGCGGGACGCGGCGGCGGACGTCGTCGTCACGACCATCGAGAACCTCGACGACGCGGCGATCTTCTTCCGCTCCATGCACCAGCTGAGCCCGGAGAAGAACAAACAGGTACGCGCCGAGCGCCGCCGCTACCACGAACGCTTCCGCGCGCTCATCGAAGAAGGCCAGCGCACCGGCGTCTTCACCAAGGAGACCCCGGCCGACCTGGTGGTGGACTACCACTTCGGGTCCATCCACCACCTGTCCACCTGGTACCGGCCCGACGGACCGCTCGGTCCGCAGCAGGTCGCCGACCACCTCGCCGACCTCCTGCTGCGCGCACTGCGCCCCTGACGCACCGGTGACGGGCCCCCGGGACCTCCCGGGGGCGGCCCCGCGCAGAGGTACTTCTCGATCCTCAGAGGTACTTCTTGATCTCCCGGCGGGCCAGCGAGCGCTGATGGACCTCGTCGGGGCCGTCGGCGATCATCAGCGTCCGCGCACCGGCGTACAGCTCGGCCAGCGGGAAGTCCTGGCTCACACCGCCCGCACCGTGCAGCTGGATCGCCCGGTCGAGGATGCCGACCACCGCGCGGGGCGTGGCGATCTTGATGGCCTGGATCTCGGTGTGCGCGCCCCGGTTGCCGACGGTGTCCATCAGCCAGGCGGTCTTCAGCACCAGCAGCCGCAGCTGCTCGACGGTGACCCGGGCGTCGGCGATCCAGTTGTGGACCACGCCCTGCTGGGCCAGCGCCTTCCCGAAGGCCTCGCGGGCCACCGCGCGGCGGCACATCAGCTCGATCGCGCGCTCGGCCATGCCGATCAGCCGCATGCAGTGGTGGATGCGGCCGGGACCGAGGCGGGCCTGGGCGATGGCGAAGCCGCCGCCCTCCGCGCCGACCAGGTTCGACACCGGCACGCGCACGTGGTCGAAGACGACCTCGGCGTGGCCGCCGTGGTCGTGGTCCTCGTACCCGAAGACCCGCATGGCCCGCTGCACGGTCACCCCGGGCGTGTCCCGCGGGACCAGCACCATGGACTGCTGGCGGCGGACGTCCTCGCCGTCCGGGTCGGTCTTGCCCATCACGATGAAGATCCGGCAGTCCGGGTTCATCGCGCCGGAGATGTACCACTTGCGCCCCGTGATCACGTACTCGTCGCCGTCGCGCTCGATGCGCGTGGTGATGTTCGTGGCGTCCGAGGAGGCCACCTCCGGCTCGGTCATCGCGAACGCCGAGCGGATCTCCCCGGCGAGCAGCGGCTCCAGCCACTGCTTGCGCTGCGCCTCGTCGGCGAACTGCGCCAGCACCTCCATGTTCCCGGTGTCCGGCGCGGCGCAGTTCGTCGCGGTCGGGGCCAGCTGCGGGCTGCGGCCGGTGATCTCGGCGAGCGGGGCGTACTGGAGGTTGGTGAGCCCCGCTCCGTACCCGGCGTCGGGGAGGAACAGGTTCCACAGGCCCTGGCGACGGGCCTCGGCCTTCAGGTCGTGCACGACCTGCGGCGTGTCCCAGGGGGAGGCGAGCCGGGCGCGCTGCTCGTGGGCGGTCCGCTCGGCCGGGTAGACGTACTCGTCCATGAAGGCCAGCAGCCGGGCGCGGAGTTCCTCGGTGCGTGCGTCGTACGCGAAGTCCATGACGGGATCAGCCCTCCTGAAGGGTGGTCAGGCCGTGCTCGATGAAGACGGGGACGAGGTCGCCGATGCGGTCGAAGCCGCGGCCGACCGTCCGGCCCAGCGTGTAGCGGTAGTGGATGCCCTCCAGGATCACCGCGAGCTTGAACCACGCGAACGCCGTGTACCAGGCGACGGCGGACACGTCGCGCCCCGAGCGCACGGCGTACCGCTCGATCAGCTCGGCGGGGGCCGGGTGGCCGGGGGCCTGGGCGGTGGTGGAGACGGGGGAGTCCGGCAGGCCCAGCGGGCTGCTGTACATCGCCAGCAGGCCGAGGTCGGTCAGCGGGTCGCCGAGCGTGGACATCTCCCAGTCGAGGACCGCCCTGATCTCGTCGGTGTCGTCGCCGATCAGGACGTTGTCGAGCCGGTAGTCGCCGTGCACGACGGTCGCCGCGGGGGAGCGGGGCAGGTCCCGCCCGAGGGCGGCGTGCAGCTCGTCGATGCCGGCGAGGTCGCGGTTGCGGGAGGCGTCGAGCTGCTTCGCCCAGCGGCGGAGCTGGCGGTCGAGGAACCCCTCCGGGCGGCCGAAGTCCGCGAGGCCGACCTCGGCGGGGTCCACCGCGTGCAGCCCGACGAGCGTGTCGACGAGGTGCAGCACGGCGGCCCTCGTGCGCTCGGGCCCGAGCGGGGCCAGCTGGGCGGCGGTGCGGTACGGGGTGCCGTCCACGAACTCCATGACGTAGAAGGGCGAACCGATGACCTCCTCGTCCTCCCACATGAGCACGGTGGGCGGCACCGGCACGTCCGTCGTGTGCAGGGCGCTGATGACCCGGTGCTCGCGCTTCATGTCGTGCGCGGTGGCCAGGACATGGCCGAGCGGGGGGCGCCGTACGACCCAGCGGGCGGTACCGTCCGAGACCGCGTAGGTGAGGTTCGAGCGCCCGCCCTCGATCAGCCGGCCGGACAGCGGCCCGGTCACCAGGCCGGGCCGCTCGCGGTCGAGCAGGGCGCGCAACCGGTCGAGGTCGAGTCCGGGCGGGTGGTCGGGGCTCATCGGCGCTCCCTGGGGCAGGCGAACAGTATCGGAACTCATGATGCCGACCGGTCGGTATGCCGTCCAGTGGGTGGGCGGAACGTGATCGGCGTTACGGCGCGTGTGCGGGGCGTTGGTGCCGCCTCGCCGCCGCCTCATCACCGGCCCGTCGCCGTCTCCTCGCCGTCTCAGAGGACGAGCAGGGCACCGCAGGCCGCGAGGGCCACGGTGCACAGGGCCGCCGCGGCGGCGAGCGGCGGCGTGAGGGCGCGGGGGCGGTGCGCCCCGGCGAGGGTGCGGATGCGGCCGTGCGCGATCCGCAGGAAGGCCAGCCAGAGGCCGCAGCACAGGGCGGTGGCGAGGACGGAGACGGGAGTCGCCCCGTCGTGCAGCGCGGTCTTGGCGGCGAGTACGGCGACGACGGTGCCGGAGAGGGTGGTGCGGCGCCAGGCGAGCCGGGTGCGCTCGGGCTGCAGCCCGGGGTCGCGGTCCGGGACGGTGGCGTCGGCGCCGCCCACGCTCAGCCCTCCCAGCCGACGAGCACCACGACGACCATCACCAGGGCGACCACGGCGACGACCACGCTGAGCAGGGCCGGGAAGCGGGAGACGGGCAGGTCCTCGTTCCGGCGCATGGCGCGTTCGCAGCGCACCCAGTGGTTCACGGCCCGCAGCGAGCACAGGACGCCGGCGGCGAGCAGCGCGAGTGCCAGTCCCACGCGCCAGCCCCAGCGCAGGTCGGGCAGGAACTGGTCCACCGCGAAGCCGCCGCCGATCAGGGCGAGGGCGGTCCGCAGCCAGGCGAGGAAGGTCCGCTCATTGGCCAGCGAGAACCGGTAGTCGGGGGTGTCCCCTTCCTCCCGCACCTCCTCAGGCACGAACCACACCCGAACGTTCCGCACAATTCCCATCACCCGACGACCCTATCTGCCCACCACACCAACCCCGGGCAGCCCGCTCCCCGCCCCAGCTGCGGGCAGTCGTGCCTCCCCAGTGCCTGAACGGCCTGGGAGGTATCCCCAGGGCGGCACGGGTGGGCGCTGGGGGTACCCCCTCTGGGGGAGGCGCCCCGTAAGCGCCGGGCAGCGCGACCC
>NZ_JACBYP010000003.1 GCF_018982965.1 Streptomyces mayonensis
GCCCACCCCCCGCAAGACCTACAGCGACCTCTTCAGAACCCCCGAGTTCAGCGCTCTCTTCCTCTCCTCCTCGGCCAACATCGCCGCCCAGACGGTGAGCGGACTGGCCCTCGGCACACTCGTGTTCCGGGCCACGAACTCGCCGCTGCTGTCCGCGCTGAGCATGTTCGGCCCGGCCCTCGCCCAGGTGCTGGGCGCCACGTTCTTCCTCTCCGGTGCCGACCGGCTGCCGCCGCGCGCGACGCTGGCCGGTCTCTCACTGGCCTTCGCCGCCGCCACCGCGGCCCTCGCGCTGCCCGGCCTGCCGGTCTGGGCGATGCTCGCCATCGTCCTCGCCGAGGGCCTGATCGCCTCCCTCGGCGGCGGCGTCCGCTGGGGCCTGCTGACCGAGATCCTCTCCAAGGACGGCTACCTGTCGGGGCGTTCGCTCTTCAACATGATGACCGGCATCATGCAGATCGCCGGATACGCGGCCGGCGGCGTCCTGGTGGCCCTGCTGTCGCCGCGCCTGTGCCTGCTGCTCGCGGCCGCGCTGTACGGCACGTCCGCCGCCCTCGCCCTGCGCCTGACCCGCCGCCCGCCGCGCGCCTCCGGCCGCCCCTCCGTGCGGGCCACCTGGCGCGCCAACGCCCGGCTGTGGTCCGCCCCTCCGCGCCGCCACGTCTACCTGGCCCTGTGGATCCCCAACGGCCTCGTCGTCGGCTGCGAGTCCCTGTACGTCTCCTACGAGCCGCACGCCGCGGGCACGCTCTTCGCCTGCGCGGCGCTGGGCATGCTGGCCGGCGACGTGACGATCGGCCGCCTCCTGCCGGCCCGGCTGCGTCCGCGGCTCGGCATCCCGCTCCTGGTGCTGCTGGCCGCGCCGTACCTCGTCCTCTTCCTGCACCCGCCGCTGCCGCTGACGGCCGTACTGGTCGCACTGGCCTCGGTCGGCTTCGGCGCGAGCCTGGTGCAGCAGGAGCGCCTGGTCGCGCTGACCCCCGACGACCTCTCCGGCCACGCGCTCGGCCTGCACTCCGCAGGGATGCTCACCATGCAGGGCCTCGCCGCGACACTGGCCGGCACGGTCGCCCAGCTCACCTCACCGGCGACGGCGATGACCGCGATGGCCCTCGCCTCGCTCACGGTGACCCTCACCCTGACGGCGATCAGCCGCCGGGGCGCGGCCGACGGGGGACTGTGGCCGACCCGGGCGGTCCCCGCGGCACGGGCGACCACGTGACGCGCGCCGCCCGCCGGTGCACGCCGGCGTGCACCGGCCCTCCGCACGGGCCGCGAGGGGGCCGCCTGGTGGGGGCAGCACCCCGGCACGGCCCACCTGCACCGGGGCCCGCGACCTGGCCGGGGCGCGCGGCCCGGACCGGCGCCCGCGACCGTCGTTCGCGACGGGGCCTTGCGGCCGGACCTTGCGACGGGGCCTTGCGATCAGGGCTCCCGACCGGGGATCCCGACCGGGGCTCTGGACCGGGCCTCTCGATTGGATTAAGGCCTGCCGGGAAGCTCCTCGCCGGTCATCTGCTTGCCTAGGCTGACCGTCTGGGGAGGGGCGCCGCCCGGCGACAGGGGGAGGGCGGCTCTCGAGCGCCGTGACACCGGAGTGGATCCATGACCGTGAAGAAGTCGCCGTCCGCTTCCGCGGCACTGTCCTGGATGCCCGTGGCGGCCATGACCGTGGTCGTCGTCGGCGACGTCACGGCGGGACCGGGCGTGGGACTGCTGCCGCTGGTGTCGCTGGGACCCGCCTTCGCCGGCCTGGTCGGCGGCTGGCGGCGTACGGCGGTGATCGGCGTGGTCGCCCTGCTCCTCTGCGTCTCCCTCGGCATGTACAACGGACTCTTCGACCGGCCCCGCGGCTACACCGCCATGGTGTCGGTGGCCGGAGTGACCGGCGCCGGCATCGCGGCGGCCGTGATGCGCTCCCGCCGGGAGGCCGAACTGGCCAGCGTGCGCTCCATCGCCGAGGCGGCCCAGCGGGTCCTGCTGCGCCCGGTGCCGCTCACCGCGGGCCCGCTGCAGGCCGCCGTCTCGTACACCTCGGCCCTCGCCGAGGCCCGGATCGGCGGGGACCTCTACGAGGTCGTGGCCTCGCCGCACGGCGTCCGCGTGATCGTGGGCGACGTCCAGGGCAAGGGCCTGGCGGCGGTGGAGACGGCGGCGCGGGTGCTCGGCGCGTTCCGTGAGGCGGCGTACGACGAGAAGGACCTGACCGGTCTCGGCGAACGGCTGGAACGCAGCGTCGCCCGCGAACTGGAGGACGAGAAGTTCGTCACCGCGATCCTCGCCGAGATCGGCGACGACCACCGGGTCGTCCTCCTCAACTACGGCCACCCGGCGCCGATGCTCGTCCACCGCGACGGCACCGCCGACTTCCCCGAACCGCCCGCGTACGCCCTCCCCCTGGGCCTGGCCGCACACGGAGGCCCGGCCCCCGACCCGTACCAGGTGCCCTTCGCCCCCGGCGACCAACTGCTCCTGTACACCGACGGCGTCACCGAGTCCCGCGACGAACAGGGCGCCTTCTACCCGCTCGCCGCACGCCCCCACCTCCTGAAGGATCCGGACGTCCACCGCGCCCTGGAGGCCCTGCGCGAGGACCTGGTCCGTCACGCGGCAGGCCCCCACCACGACGACGCGGCGATGCTGCTGCTGCGCTACCAGGGCCACCACGACGACCCGGGCGCGCCCGGCCTCGCGACGTGAGCACGCGCAGTCGGCCGGCTCGCCGATTCCCGGGCGGCACCCGGCCCGCCACGGGACGCGCCCGGCCCGGCCGATACGCGGCCGATACACGCCCGAGCGGTGCCGGATGCCCGCCGGCGTCGTACGGAAGGCAGAATGCGGGACGGGACGAGAAGGAAGCCCGCCGCACGACGAACGGTCCCGCGGCGGGCGGCACGGAGACACGGAGAGGAGGGCCGGCCCAGTGACTGACGGGGTGGACGGCCCCGCGCCCGTGACGATCCTGCTGGTCGAGGACGACGAGGTCATCCGCAGGTCCGTCACCATGGCGCTGGAGCGCTACGGCTACCGCGTCATGTCCGCAGGAGACGGGCTGACCGGACTGGAGCTGTTCCGCGAAGGCCGCCACGACCTGCTGCTCCTGGACGTGATGCTGCCCGGCCTCGACGGCATCGGGCTGTGCCGCCGGATCAGGGAGACCAGCATGGACCCCGTACTGATGATGTCCGCGCGCGGTGACGCCCTGGACGTGGTCTCCGGCCTGGAGGCCGGCGCCGACGACTACGTGGTCAAGCCCGTCGACACCTCGGTGCTGGTGGCCCGCATCCGCTCACTGCTGCGCCGGGCGGTCTACGCCCCCGCCCCTGCTCCTGCCCCCACCTCCGCCTCCGCCTCCGCCTCCGCCCAGCGTCCCGCGGACCGGGCACGGCCGGAACACTCCCGCCGCGACGACCGCGCCCTGCTCGTCTTCGGTGACCTGACCGTCGACACCGCGGGCCTCGAGGTGTCGCTGGCCGGCCGGCCCGTCGCGCTGGCCCCGACCGAGCTGCGGCTGCTGCTGGAGTTCGCCGCGAACCCCGGCACCGTACTCGACCGCCAGACCCTGCTGCGCAACGTGTGGGACTACGGCTGGGACGGCGACAGCCGCGTGGTCGACCTGTGCGTACAGCGGCTGCGGAAGAAGATCGGGGCCGACCGCGTCGAGACGGTCCGCGGGTTCGGCTACAAGCTGCGACGCTGACGTGACTGCCGTGCGCGACCTGCTCAACTGGCGTTCCCTGCGCTGGAAGACCTGCCTGCTCGTCACCGTGTGCTGCTGCGCCGTCGCGCTGACCGTCGGAAGCCTGGTGCACTCCAGCACCCGGACCCGCTCGATGAACGACGGCGCCGCCAAGGCCGTCGCAGCACTGTCCCGGGACCTGGAGGAGTACGAGCGCGAGGGCTTGGAGCCCTCCGGCCTCAAGCTGTCGCCCGACACCATCCCCGACGAGTTGCTGCACCGGCTCCACGACCGGCAGGACCCCGCCCGCGGCGACGTCACCTGGTACGAGGAGCCGGGCCCCGGGGACCACCCCTCGATGTGGGCGGCGCGCATGCACCGCGGCGCGCCCGTCGCCGTGGAGACCGACATGACGGCCGACCTGCTCACGCGCCGCGCCCTGGACCGGCACATGTGGAAGTACTCCCTGCTCACCCTGGCCGTCGTCGTCCCCCTGTCGGCGCTGGCCGCGGAACTGCCGCACCGCAGGCTGCGACGGGTGGCGCGCACCGCCCGCCGGATCGGGTCCGGCGACCTGACCGCCAGGACCGGACCCGGCCGCGGCAACGACGAGATCACCGCCATCTCGGCCACGGTCGACTCGATGGCCGACGGCCTGCACCAGCGGCTGCTGACCGAGCAGCGCTTCACCGCCGACGTCGCCCACGAACTGCGCACCCCGCTGATGGGCCTGGTCACCGCGAGCGACCTGCTGCCCGAGTCGGAGGCCACCGACCTGGTCCAGGACCGGGTGCGGGTCCTGCGGACCCTGGTGGAGGACCTGCTGGAGATCTCCCGGCTCGACGCGGGCGCCGAACGGGCCGAGATGCGGCGGGTGCCGCTGGCCGAGGCGGTCCCCGACACACTGGACCGCGCCGGGCTGCGGACGCGGTTCACCGCGACGGACGCCGGGTGCGCCGAGACCGACCCGCGCCGTCTCGACCGGATCGTCACCAACCTCGTCACCAACGCCCACCGGCACGGCCGCGCCCCCGTCGAGGTCACCGTCGCCGGGACCACGGTGACCGTGCGGGACCACGGCCCCGGTTTCCCGCCCGACCTGCTCACCGACGGACCCCGGCGCTTCCGCACCGGCACACCGGAACGCGGCCGGGGACACGGCCTCGGACTCACCATCGCCCGCGGCCAGGCAGCGGTCGTCGGAGCCACCCTCTCCTTCGCCAACGCCTCGGACGGCGGTGCGGTGGCGACCCTCCGGCTCCCGGCCGCCGGGTAACAGCGCCAGGGCCTTCCGGCGCTGTTACGCAACGGATGACCGGTCGAGCGGGAGCCAACACACGGCCACGGCCGTGCGGAGATCCACCCCGCCGAGAGTGGCCACGGTGCACGAACGCCGCGCACCGCGCCCCCTGAGGCGGCTCCCACTGGAGGTGGCTCCCATGCTTCCGACGCCCGGCCTCGGCGACCACGACGGCCCCCGCACCCCGCCCCCGCGCCGGTCCAGGCGCCGTGGGACGCTCCTCGCCGCCGGCGCGACCGCCCTGGCCGCGCTGGTGGCCGTCTGGAGCGTGCTCCGCACCGACGGCACCCGGGCCGCCGCGGTGCCCTGGCCGGACGAGGGCCAGGCGGCGGTGCTGATCGAAGGGCTCGGTGAGCGCGGCGACCTGGGCGCCCACGGCCCGGAACGGCCGGTGCCGATCGCCAGCGTCACCAAGGTGATGACGGCGTACGTGATCCTGCGCGACCACCCCCTGCACGGCACCGAGTCCGGCCCCCTCGTCCCCGTCGACCAGCAGGCGGTGAGCGAGTCCTTCTCCGGCGACGAATCCACCGTCGAGGTGAGGCCGGGACAGCGGCTGAGCCAACGGCGGTTGCTGGAACTGATGCTCATCCCCTCCGGCAACAACATCGCCCGGCTGCTCGCCCGCTGGGACGCGGGGTCGCAGAAGGCGTTCGTCGCCCGGATGAACAGCGCCGCAGCCGACCTGGGCATGCACCGGACCACCTACACGGGGGCCAGCGGCATCGAGCCCACCACCACGAGCACGGCCGTCGACCAGCTGAAACTGGCCCGGCAGGTCATGCGGGACAAGGTCTTCAGGTCCATCGTCGCCCAACCCCGCACCACCGCCCCCGGCGCCTCCGGCACCGTCCCCAACACCAACGACCTGCTGGACACACCGGGCGTCATCGGCATCAAGACCGGCTCCAGCACCCCGGCCGGCGGCGCCCTGATGTGGGCGGTCAACGTACGGGACCGCAGCGGGCAGCAGCGCCTGGCCCTCGGCGTGGTCCTGCACCAACACGCCCGCACCACCCCGCGGGAGGGCCTGCAAGCCGCCCACGACACCAGCCGCGCCCTGGTGGAGGAGGCCCGCACCCGCGCGGCCGAGACGGCCCCCACGGCTTCGGTGACTTCCGGAACCTCCGGAACCTCCGGAACCTCCGGAAGGTCCGTAACTTCCGGGGCGACGTACGGTGCACCCTCCGAAGGCACGTGAGAAGGCCAGGGGAAGGCCAGGGGAAGGCCAGGGGAAGGCCTGGGCCCCGGGACGGGGCCTTGATGCGGCCCGGTGGGTCATACCCAGGTCTGACCCCGCGCTTCAGCTCCTGGTCCGACGCCCCGCAGAGGCGGCGAAGGCATCGTCTTCGGTATGACGAACCCGGAGACATCCATGGCCGTCCCGGCCACGACGATCGGCGTCCGACTGCGTGGCGCGTTTCCTGTGGAACGGTGGGAGGCCACCGGCTTTCCCGGACGTTGGCTGGGCGGGTGCGCCATGGTGCTCGGCCCCCTCCTGATGCTGACCGGCGCGTTGCTGCGGGCCCGCTTCCACTTCTTCTTTCCCGACCAACTCGCCGCGTACGAGCGGCACCCCGCCCTGATGGCCACCGCATACGGCCTCTTCGCCGCGGGCAGCCTGCTGCTCTGGCCCGCCGTGGCCGTGGTGGCCGCACGGATCGGGGCCCGCAGTGCCGGTTGGGGACTGTGGGGCGGGGTGCTGGTCATGTTCGGACTGTTCGCCCGCGCCTTCCACGCCGGGGTGGACCATCTGGCCTTCCAGCTCGTGCGTTCCGAGGGAGCCGGGCCCGCCACCGAAGCGGTCGCCGCCGGCTACGGCGCCTTCCACGTCTCCGCCACGCTGAACCCCGCCGTCCTCGCCGGGTGGATCGTCCTTGCCCTCGGCGCCTGGCGCACCGGGGTGCTCGGCCTGGTCCGCGCCACCGCACTCGGCCTCACAGCGGCGCTGCCCATCGGCGTTCTCAAGGGGACCACCCCTCAGTCGCTGGTGGCCCTGGCAGGACTGTGCGCCGCACTGGTGCCGCTGGGCCTGGTGCTCCTGCGCGAAGGACCCCGTCCCAGCCGGGCGGCGGTGCTGCGCTGGGTGCCGCTGACCCTGGTCACGCTCGTACTGATGGTGCTGCTCGGGCAGGCCGGTTGAGTGCACACGTCCACGTACGGTCGGACCGTGAAGTCCAAGCGGCAGCGCCCTCTCTACGCCCTCGACCTCTGCGCGGCCCTGGCCCTGACCGCCGTATACCTGGGCTTCGCCCGGCTGACCGCCGCCGACGACGGCCAGCCCGCCTACACGGGACCGTTCTGGCTCGGCTGTCTGATCGCCGCGGCCGTCGGCCTGCCGATCGCGGTACGCCGCCGTTGGCCGGTCGCGGTCCTGGTGACCGTGCTGGCCGCGCTGACCACGGCGTCGCTGCTCGACATCCCCCGCGAACCGTTCGCCGCCGCCGGGCTCGCCGCCTACCTCGTCGCACTGGCCGAACCGACCCGCCGGTCCGTGCCCGCACTCGCGACGACGCTGCCGGTGGCGTGCGGCGGTGTGTATCTCGGGGAGGCGGTGATCACTCCCGCCGAAGACGTGCGGGGTGCCGTCGGAGTGACCGGTCTCGTCCTCCTGGTGATCGGCGGGGCCTGGGGCGCGGGGTTCACCGTGCGCGGCCGCCGGGCCGGGGCCGTCCGGGAAGAGCGGCGCCGGTCGGAGCAGGCACTGGCCGAGGAACGCCTGCGGATCGCCCGGGAGTTGCACGACATCGTCTCGCACAACCTCAGCCTGATCGCTGTCAGGGCGGGTGTCGCCGGGCACGTGGCGGAGGCCGACCCGCAGGAGGCGCGGGCCGCCCTCAAGGTCATCGAGGAGACAAGCCGTTCCGCGCTGGCCGAGATGCGGCGCACACTCGGCGTACTGCGCACCGAGGGCGCACCCCTGGGGCCCGCACCGGGCCTCGGCCGCCTCGACTCGCTCGCGGACGAGGCGAACCGGGCAGGAGTGGACGTCGACCTGACGGTGCGCGTCGCGAAGACTCTGGCCGAGGGAACACAACTGACCGTCTACCGGATCGTCCAGGAGTCCCTCACCAACGCCGTCCGGCACGCCGCCCCGACCCGCTGCCGGGTCACCGTAGAGGCGGATGAACGAGAGATCCGCATCCACATCACGGACGAGGGACCCCCGTCCGCATCCGGGCGCCCCCTCCGCGAACTGCCGGGCGGACACGGACTCCTGGGCATCCGTGAACGCGTGATGATGTACGGCGGCAGCTTCGAGGCGGGCCCCCGGCCGGAGGGCGGCTTCGCGGTGTCCGTCCGCCTCCCCACCGAAGGGAACCAGCGACCATGACCGACGTGACCCCGGTCCGGGTACTGATCGCCGACGACCAGGCGATGGTGCGCGGCAGCTTCCGGGTCCTCGTCGACCACACGCCCGGCATGACAGCCGTGGGCGAGGCCGCGAACGGAGCGGAGGCCGTCGCACTCGCCCGCCGCGAACGGCCGGACGTGGTGCTCATGGACATCCGCATGCCGGACCTCGACGGCATCGAGGCGACCCGGCTGATCTGCTCGGACCCGGTGCTGTCCGGCGTCCGGGTCCTCATCCTCACCACCTTCGACCTGGACGAGTACGTCTACGGCGCCCTGCGCGCCGGCGCCGCGGGCTTTCTGCTCAAGGACACGCCGCCCGCCGAGGTCCTCACCGCCGTCGGCGTCGTGGCCGCGGGCGAGGCACTGCTCGCTCCCTCGGTGACCCGCCGCCTGATCGAGGAGTTCGCCCGCCGCCCGGAGCCCGCGCGCCCACCCAGCCGCACGCTGGACGGAGTGACCGACCGGGAGCTGGAGGTGCTCGGCCTGATCGCGCGGGGGCTGTCCAACACGGAGATCACAGCACACCTCCATCTGAGCCCGGCCACGGTCAAGACCCACATCGGACGCCTGCTCACCAAGCTCCGTGCCCGCGACCGCGCCCAGCTCGTGATCGTCGCCTACGAGACCGGCCTCGCGGGCAACCGCCGACGAGAAGCGTGACGCCGCGACGACCCTCACCAGAGACCCGCCCGCATGGGGAGTTCGGTCCGTGCCCGCTCCCGTGGCCGTCGTCGGCCGGTCCGGCGGTCGCCCGGGAAGGCAGCACGAGACCGTCGGACTTCAGGGTCCGGCTGCACTCGGAGGAGAGGGCTGGGCGCCGTCGGCCGTACCCGGACTTCAGGAGCTCGTAACGGGATTTACGGATCTTGCTGAACGGACGCGGTCGGATGCGGCCGGGGTGCAGGTTCAGCGTTGCTCGGCATCGAGATGGCGAGTGTCGCCAAGGCTGACGACTTGGCGGTTGTGGAAGAAATCGTCCTCGCGCAGCGTGGTGATGCTGCCGGAGGCACCCCGGAAGCTGGCGTAGCCGGCCGACTCGATCGGCATCCTGATCCAGGACGCCAGGACGAAGGTCAGCGAGCCGCCGTGCGTGACGATGATCTGGTGCTCGCAGGGACGCTGCAGGATCTCGTCCATGGCTGCGTAGACACGCTGTGCCCACTGCGCCTTCGTCTCGGCGCCCGCCACGCCCTCGTCATGGTCCATCCGCTCCCCGACAGCCGGCGGTGGGACGAAGCGCCGGTCCAGCCATTCCTGTGGCCGCCCACCTGCCTCACCGTAGGACTTCTCCCGCAGCCGACGATCAAGGGTCGGCTTCACGTCGAACAGCGCGCCTACTGTCTCGGCGGTCTGACGCGTGCGCTGCAGGTCCGAGGAGAACAGCTCCACCTCGACGCCGTCCGGGATCCGAGCCCGAAGCGCTCGGGCGATGGAAGCCGCCGCACGAACACCGACAGGCGTCAGGCGCGAGTCGTGCCATCCGCCGACGACTCCCTCGACGTGGTGCGTCGCTTCCGGGTGGGTGACGACGTGGAGAGTGCGCACAAGATGCTGCCTTTCGGTTGACGGCGTCCCTGAACACGGCCCGCCACCTTAGCCCGGTGCGATCACGGGCCTGTCTTCTTGCGCTCAGGAGGCAGCCCGGTCGTCGGTGCTCCGCGGCGGTCGATGCCGGTTGTGGAGGCCCGGAGCGCTACCGCCCGGGGCCTTCGCGCCGGGCCGCCGCAGTGCGCAGCACCGAAGGCCACGGGCAGTGGGGATACCCCCCGCAGAAATGCACAGGTCAGCAGGCGGGCCGTGGCCGTGCCGTGCCTGGAGGATCGGGGAGCGCTGCTCGTACCCGTCCCTCAGGCTCACGAATTGAGGTCATGATGTCGCGCTCCGCACAACCAGTTCATTCCGTCGACCAATCGCACACCCCCGACGCAGCGCCCCTGGTGTCGGCTTCCCAGGCGCCTCCTGGGCCGGTGCGCGCCGCGTTCGCGTTGTGGATCACGGCTGTTGCCGCCGGTGCCTTCGAGACGGTTCTGGCGGTGGGCAGACTGGCGGCCGACGGCTCGGGTTCCGCCGCCGAGATCGTTGGAGGGCTCGCAGTGCGGTTGCCCGTCTTCGCCGTGGCGCTCCTCCTCGCGGTCAGGATGCGCCGTGGCCAGGGCTGGGCCCGGATCCTGCTGACGCTGGGCCTGGGTGTGGTGGGTATGGCTTCGATGGTGGTGGAGCCGGTACGTGCCCTGGCCGAGGGCCGCACGCTCGGCACGGCACTGGCGGAGGCCGAAGCGCTGGACCTGGTCTTCGGGGCCAGCCGGGTGGTGCACGTGGTTGCCGTGCTCTCCGCCTTGGCGCTGATGTTCCTGCCCACTGCCAACCGCTACTTTCGACTCCACCGTGTCCACCGGACATCGGTTGCGGACCTCTGCTGAACGCGCTGGCCGAGAACCTGCTCCGGCCGGTCCCCGAGCCGCTGACTCCGCCCTCCCCGGACGAAGCCGGTCAGGCACGGTCGCGGTTTCTCGATGAACTCGACGCCGCCGACATCGCAACCGGCCTTCTGCTTCCGGACCGCCGCGAGGCACGCGTCGTGAGCCGAGGCACGCTGATGGTCGGCAACTGGTCTGCATATCGCACTCGTCTGACCACTGTGGACGGTCAGAACCTCTTCCTCATCCGTGGGGTGCGGCGCGTGGAAACGGGAGACGATGTCCACGATGTGCCTCACGCGGAGGCGCCGGCGGACATCGAGTACCGATCACCTGTACAACCCCGGCTACAGAGCGCGTACTTGCCCGTCACTGACATCGGCCGCATGAACGAAGCCCTCACAGCTCTGGGGATGACCACGTCCCGCCGCGGCAAGACTGGGTCTCCTACGAGAATCTGGTCCTCCAGGCAGTGGTTCCGCAAGGAGCGGGCCACGGATGTTCCAGGAGCCCAACTCCGCGTCGCGATCACCGACGTCCTTGCGGCATGGAAGCGGTTGCGCGGTACGGGATTCGACGGAGCGGTCCAACGGGACGGCGGTGCCTTCTGGTTGCAGATCGACCCGTATCTGATCGTCTCCGTCAATGATGCTGAGCCGCCCGCGGGGTGACGGCGCGATCAACCGTCCACGATCATCGGTGAGGGCGCCGTCCAGGTCCTCGATGTCCTCGGGTGCGCCCCGCCCTTGGCGGTGATCTTCCCCGGCTTGTCCTGCGGGTACAGGCTCCTCCACGTCAAGGCCCGACACCTCGTCGGCCCGCGCCGCCGACTCGTAGAACTTCCCGATAACCGTCGTCAAGCCGCGGCGCAGGATGCCGATGAGCAGGGCGGCGCTGCCGCGGTTGGTGTCCATCGCCCACAGCACCTCGCCCGGCTCGGCGGGGGCGAGCACGTCGCCGATGAGCTCCAGCAGCTCGGGCTCGTCGTTGCCGACACGGCGTGACAGCCTCCGTTCACTGCGGGCGTCGAGTGCCACGCAGTGGTGATGCTCCTTGCCGATGTCGACCCCGGCACAGATCGTGAGCGTGGCCGCCTCCGTCAGATGTCCGTTCTGTGGTCCCGCGCGGACGGTCTTGCCGACGTTGTCCCACACAGCGATCAAGTCGCGTATCCCACTGAGCGGTTGTGACCGTCACGGGCTCCGGGCGGCCAAGTCTCTTCAGCCATCGAGCGGCGTCAAGCTCACAGCCATACCCGGAGTCCTCGGGCCCACCGATCCCAGGAATGACCGGCATGGACCCGTGACAGAACGGCAGGGCGAGCTCAGACGCTGTTGGCGATGCGCTCGTGGTCCCGTTCGCCCTCGCGGGTCTGGATACCGGCGGCGAGCAGCTTGTGGGCGAGGTCGGTGACCTCGTCGCCGAACGCCGCGAACAGGCCCTCGTTCTCCACGGCGTACGCCGCGTCGGGAATCGGCTGCGCGACCGCGTCGACCGCGGCCTTGGTGATGGCGATCACCTCCGGCCGCAGGCCGGCGATCCGTCGGGCCAGGGCGTCGACGAACGCGTCGAGTTCCCCGGCGGGCAGCGCACGGTTGATCAGGCCGTAGCGTTCCGCCAGCTCCGCGCCCACGAGTTCGGCGCCGAGGATGAGTTCCAGTGCGCGGGCCCGGCCCGCCAGGCGCGTCATGTTCACCGTGCCGCCGCCTCCGGGGAGGATGCCCATCAGAGACTCCGGCTGTCCCTGCCCTGACTTGCCGATCGCCGCGAAGCGCATGTCCAGGTACATGAAGAACTCGTTGCCCGCGCCGCGGGCGAAGCCCGCCAGCTTGCCGATGGTGACCTGGGGCAGCGAGCGGACCTCCTGGTTCAGCGCCTGGAGGATGTTCAGCCCCTCGGGAATGGTCGCGTCCGGTGCGGCCGCGATCGCGGCGCGGGTGGCGGCGGGCAGTGCGTCCGGGTCGGTGAGGTAGGCCATGTCGCCGTGCGCGACGAAGAATTCCGGGTCGGCGCTCTCAAAGACGATGACGCGGACGTCGGCGTCATCACGCACCCGGGCGACGAACGCCCGCAGGGACGGCAGCAGGACCGCGTCCATCAGGTTGAGCGGCGGGTGGTCGATGGTCACCGTCGCGACCCCGTCCGAGACGTCGATCGTCAGGGCGGAGAGGTCGTCGTAGCTCATGGGGTGGCTCCACTTCACAGAGAGGCCGACGCGTGACGAGCCGCCGACCGGGGATACGCCGCGATTCCCAGCTTCGCGGCTGACACTGAGTATCAAAGTAGAGGATCAGTTTCGAAAAAGCCAATGAGTGTACTCAAGTAGACTCGTCACCATGAGTGCAGCATCAGTCGGTACCCGGGAGATCAGCCGTCACGCGGTCCGGGCGGAGCTGGCCCGCGTGGCGTTCGACCGGTTCTGCCTGACCGGCTTCGACCAGGTCACCTTTGCCGACCTCGCCAAAGCCGCCGGAGTGTCGCGGAGCACGTTTCTGCGCTACTTCGGCACCAAGGAAGACGTGCTCCTGTTCGTCTTCGACCCCGTCGGTGATGTCATCGCCGATGCGCTCGATGCCGAACGGGCCGACCAGGACGACTGGGGCAGGCTGCGCAACGCCCTGGAGTCGGCCGTCACGTACCTCGTGCGCGATGTGCCGAACCTCGCGACGATCCTCGGCCTGATCGACCAGACCCCGGCCCTGTGCGCACGGCTCCGGGAGAAGCAGACCGCATGGCGACCGGAGATCGTCGCCCGGCTGCACAAGACGACCACCCCGGACGGGACCGACGGATCATCGGTCATCGCCGACGTCCGCGTCGCGGCGGCACTCGAATGCTTGTGGGTCGTCCTGGCGCATTGGAGCGCCAGCGACGGCAAGAAGGACCCCGGCGCACTGCTGGACACCGCCTTCGCCGCCTTCGCCGCCCCGGCACACCCGTCGGACAGCAGGTCGTAACCGGCTTCGGCGCATTCCCCTACTCGGCCGGACACCCCCGGCGACGGCGGCGCGAGAGCGCCGGCTGGCTGTGGATCTTCTACGCCGGTGCGGCCCTCGTCTGCGCCACTGTCCGCATTCCGCCCCCCCGCCGCCCCCCGCGGAGGAACATCGCCCCGACCCCCGTACGAATACGCCGGTACGTCGACTGGATCATTGCGCGACTGGAAAAGCCCGATGGACCCGTCGACCTCGTCGGCCACGACTCCGGTCGCCACACTCTGGCCGCACGAACCGGCCTCGCCGGGAGCCGGGCTGCCCCTCGCGGTTCTGGAAGTCGCCGCGCGGGGGAAGGCCGCGGACCTGCCGGCGTACGGGCGGGTCCGCGGCCGGTCGGGCCGGTGGCTCTCGCTGCACGCCTCCCCACTGAGCGGCGGCCCGCCCCGGCGCCGGTGGCCGTGGGGACGAACCCGGCGCCGACCACCGACGTGGCTGAGCTGCTGCTGCTGCTGCTCGCGGACGGGCTCACACCGCGTGCGCGGGACGTACTGAAGCGGGTCGTCGCCGGTCTGCCGTCCCGGGCCATCGCCACGGAACTGCACAGCACCGTATCGACCGTGCAGGACATCTGAAGAGCGTCTTCGTGAAGACCGGTGTCCGCGGCCACAGCGAGCTGGCGGCGACGATTCTGAACCTGTGAACCTGTGAGCCGGCGACCCGGTGACGCGTACTGTCTGCCCGTTCTCGTCACCCGCTCTCGACGGCGGCACCGCAGGACGTGGCCACCGCGTCCGACACCTCCAGCGTGAGCCGGACGAACCGGGCGACGGCCCGGGAGGTACTCGCCTCGTGCCAGACCAGATGCAGGGAGTTGGGTGACAGGTCCCGTACCCGTACCGTCTCGATGCCCCACGGGTGGGTGTCCGCCGGCAGCACGGACCGGGGGACGAACGCTATCCCCTGCCCGAAACCGACGGTGGACAGGATGTCCAGGGAGTCGCGCACCGTCGGCCCTTCACGCCAGGGCCGGTCACGGAGGTCGGCGCCGGCCGCGTAGACACGTTCCTGCTCACTGGCCACCGGCCCCGTCACCACCGGCTCTCCGGCCAGCTCGTCCAGGCCGACCTCGGCGCGGTCCGCGAGTGGATGATCCATGGGTACGAGCGCGACGCGGGGTTCGGTCAGCAGCGTCTCGCTCTCCAGCCCCCAGGCGCTGAAGGGCGCCCGGATCAGGGCCAGGTCGCACCTTCCGGAGCGGACCGCGGCGGGCTGGGCCAGAGGTGCGGTGAGCACCAGCTCCACCTTCTGGCCGGGTATGCGGACCGCGCACTCCCGGAGCAGACGGCGCGCCAGCGCGCCGTCACAGCCGCGTACCGCGAGCCGAAGGGGACGGCTGGGGGTCCGAGCCGCCTGCCGGGCCCGGTGGAGCGCGGTCGTCGCACGTGCGTCGAGGCCGGAGACCTCGGCCATCAGGACGCGTCCGACGTCGGTGAGTTCGACGGAGCGCGGCCCGCGGACGAACAGGTTGGCGCCCACTGTCTGTTCCAGTGACCGTATGGCGCGGGACAGGGCAGGTTGGGTCATGGTGAGCTCCCGTGCGGCACGGGTGAAATTCAGCTCACGCGCGACGGCGAGGAAGTACCTGATCTGTCGGAGGTCCATGTTCGTCACTCACGCAGCGTATTGAACGCGGTCTGGGCTCCCCGTACGTGGGAGTGCCGGCGGGCCTTGGGGTTTTTGGGGCGGCGACGGACTCCATGCCCGGCGGGCATGGGTGGGCATGCCCGATCGGTACTTCCGTGTCCGGCGGACCGGGTGGTTCGCTGACAGGGCGCCGGACGGACCGGTGCGAACAGCAAGGGGCACAACCGATGGATTCAGTCGCCGTAGTCACGGGGGCTTCAAGCGGTATCGGCCTGCACACCGCGGTCGGCCTGGCGCACCGGGGACTGCGCGTCGTGGCGACGATGCGTGACACGGGCCGCTCCGACGCGCTGCGGGCCGAGGCCGAACGCCAGGGTGTGGAGCTGGCGGTGCGGGCCCTGGACGTCACGGACCACGACCGGGCACGGGCGTGTCTGGACGAGGTGACGGCCGAGTTCGGGACGGTCGACTTCCTCGTCAACAACGCCGGCAGCGCCACCTTCGGCACACTTGAGCAACTGAGCGACGCCGCTCTGCGGAAGCAGCTCGACGTCAACTTCCTGGGAGCCGCCGCGCTCACCCGGCACGTGCTGCCGTCGATGCGTCGCTCCGGCGCCGGGCGGATCGTCACCGTGACGAGCAACGGAGGGGTCGTCGGCGAGCCGTTCCTGGACGCGTACTGCGCCTCGAAATTCGCCATGGAGGGGCTGATGCAGTCCCTCGCGCCGGTGGCGGCCCGGTTCGGGGTCACCGTCAGCGTGGTCGAGCCCGCGTCCGTCGTGACGAACATGAGGGAGAACCTCGACACCGAGGCGCTCGACGCCCTCGACGATCCCTATCGAGATCTGGCCGACACGTTCCTCCGCGCGGCCGATGGGCAGATGGCGAACGGGCAGGCGGCCGAGGACGCGGCGGCGGTGGTCATCGAGGCGGCGACGACGGACACCCCCAGGTTCCGTTGGCAGACGTCCCGGGCCGCCGTCGACTTTGTCGGGCTGTCCCTCGCGGACCTGGACGGTGCCACCGTGCTCAAGGCCATGTCCGCATGGCTGGACTGACAGCAGGACGATCATTGGCAGTGCCCGGTCCCGCCAGACCGTCGGCCCATACGGAGAACCGTCGGCACATACGGAGAAGGGGAATGACTTCCGGCACGCTGTCGATGAACCCGTCCGCCGACTGAGCGAGCGATTGCCGGTCGACGGCCTGTTCCGTCCCGGCGATCCCTCCTGCACCGGCACGACAACGCTCTGGAAGGTGCGGTGACCACCCGGCCGTCCCTGGTCGTACGGCCCGTACCGGCACGCAGGCCGGCGTCGCAGTCACCTCGTCACGGCCCTCGCCTCGTCCGGTGCGAACATCACCGGGGGCACCACCGGCGACGTCGGCCTGGCCGGGCTCACTCTCGGCGGCTACGGCCCGCTGCTGGGCACCGCCGGGCCGGCCGCGGACAACCTGCGAGGAAGCCTACGACCCCGAACACGTCTTCACCGCGACCCCGCTCCCGAGCGACGACACGCTGAAGACGCACGCCCACGAACAGAACGACAGAAGAAAGAAACTCAGGAGGTAAACACATGGCGGTCTGGGAAATCGTCCGGATCACGGTGACCGAAGGAAAGCAGGACGAGTTCGAATCCGTCGTCCGGTCGCATCTGCCGGTCCTCAAGGAGGACAGTGGCTGTCTGGACGCGAAAATGTTCCGGGCCATCGACAAGGAAGGAGCCATCCTGCTGTGCGTCCAGTGGGAGTCTCTGGAGCACCACACGGAGGTGTTCACGAAAAGCGAGGGGTTCGCGAAGTTCGCCGGTGCGATGGCCCCCTTCTTCACCGTGCCCCCGGAGGCGTTTCACGCCGACGCCGTCATCGAGGGTTTCTGACCTTTCTATTTGACCTCGGCCTTTCACGACGGTCTGCCGACGGAGTCGGCAGACCGTTTCGCGTTCTGTGCCTGCTGATGGGCAGGCCGGGTGCCCGTCTGTCGCGTCGGGGGCGCGCCGGGTTCCACGGTTCCGGTGGGCTTGTGCTGCTCGCAGGGACGGGGACGTGCTGGTCAGCCGGGATTCGGGAGAGCTCGGATCCGGTCCAGGGCGCCGGTGATCACCTCGGCCCAGGGCCAGCGCCCGGCCATACGAAAGATGCGGCGGCGACCGGTGGTGACGAGCTGGGCGGCGCTGGAGAACAGGCGAAAGCGCGGGCTGCGCGGATGCGGTCCTCGGCCCGAGCCCGCTGCCGGTGGCGCAGTTCGAGGGCGGCGACTGCTTCGCCGCCCGTGCTGGTGGCGAAGCAGGCCAGCCGATGACCGTCGGCGTCGGTGAAGCGCAACTGGGCGCCGGGCTGCGGCCGTTCCTTCCGCACGATCAGCCGCATGCCCTTGGACCAGCCGGCCAGGCAGTTGCTGCCGGCGTCGATCTCGACGCCCCAGGCGCCGTCGCGGATGCCGCCGTCGGGTTCCACGGCCGGTGTCCAGGCCGAGGCCGGGGCCTTGAGGACGGCCTGGTGGAGGGCGTCGGTGATGGTCATGCCGGCCGAGTACGACAGCCACCGCCCGCGCTGGGCGAGCCAGGCGACGAAGGCGTGGGTGCCGCCGCCGGAGTCGGTGCGGATCAGGGTCTGCCGTCCCCGCCGGTACTGTTTCGGCATCTGGGCCAGACAGGCAGCGGGTCCTGGCCGCCGGGCAGGTGATCGGCCTCCACGCGGAATCCCGAAGCGTGGAGGACGGCCGTTTCCACTGCCCCCGGAAAGAACCGCAGAGCAGCGGGTCGGGTGACCCGCGGGGTGGAAGGTCAAGCTGAGATGTCCGAAGCGGTCCGCCCCGTGTGGGGCGCGGGACTCAGCCGGCGGATTGTGCTCCCGGTCGCCGTAGCGGTGTCCCGTCGATCTCATGGCGCCACAGGATGTCGGTGACCCGCTCCACCGCGTCGGCGAGATGCCGCCGGTACGTACTGAAGGGCAGCTCCAGCCGCCGCGCGGCGGCCTCCTGGGTCGACGCCCCTTCCACGAACGCGGCCAAGGCGGCGCGGTGACTCTTCTCGCCGCCCCGCTCCAGCGGCAGATGGTGGATGGCGTTGCGGAGCACCTCCTCCAGTGGCATGGCGTGGGCTCGTACCAGCCGGCTGTTCCGCAGGGGGCTGAGGGCCAGTTCGTCGGGCCGGCGCAGCGTGCGCAGCGCGGAGCGGACCGCGGCGGTGAACTCGGCATGTGTCATGACGAAGGCGTCACCGCCCGGACCGTCCGCGGGCGCGGAGCCCGCGGGAGCGGCGCCGAGCATCCCGTCTGTCTTCTCCGCCAGCCAGGAGGCCGTGGTCAGGGGACGCCAGTCATGGGCGAACAGCCGGTAGCGGTGACCCCCGATCTCCACCGTCGTGTCGACGGGCCGCATGTCGCAGTGGAGCAGGTGCTGGTCCCAGAATCCGTCGTCCCGCATGACGATGAAGGTCCAGGCGAGCCTCTCGTCCCGGACGATCTCGCCGAACATGCGCCACAGCACCAGGTCCATCACGGGTGAGGGCCGCTGGTAGGTGCCGCGGCCGACGTGGAAACGCGCCATGGAGATGTGTTCGCCCGTCCGCAGCGGGCCGTGCCGGCGTACGTGCTCCCAGGCCACGGCCGCGACCGGGTCCCGCTCCTCGCCGTCGAACGCCGTCAGCTTGAGCCAGGCCGAGGCCCCGGCGACGTCCTCGCCGGGCGGTACCCGCTGGACGCGGAACGCCTCGGGCCGGCGGGCGAGCCAGTAGGCGGCGGTACGCGCCGAATCCGTCCCCTCGCGGTGCCGGATCAGTTCCATGACGGCGGGTTCGTGGCCGGGACGGTAGGGAAGGTCCTGCACCAGTCCGTACGGGTGCCAGCGGTGTGTGTCCGACATGAACCCGTCCGTGCGGTACAGGAACTGCAGTTCTCCGACCGCCTGGAGGAAGCGGGCGGGTGTGGCCGTACGCACCCGCTCCAGCAGGTACTGCCTGAGCTGGGTGTGCAGGTCGGCGAAGCCGTCCGGATCCCGCCAGCGCAGATCCGTTTCGAGCGCCTCCCGGATCACGTCGTGCGGGTGGACGCCTGCCGACGTGGTCTCGATGTACGGCTGTTCCCTGAGCCAGCCGAACAACTCGCGGCCCTGCTCCCCGAGGAGGGCGCGCAGCAGATGTTCGGAGGTGATATGGGCGTGCGCGCACACCTCCAGGGCGGCCCAGTGGTCGCGGGTGGGGGGATCACCCACAAGGTGGCGCAGCAGGGCGGAGATGACGTCCTGGCCGGGGGACCAGTCGACAGTGGCGTCCGGGCCGGGAGACTTGCCGGTGGCTGTGGCTGTGGCTGTGGCTGTGGCTGTGGCTGTCGCTGTGGCTGCCGCGGCCAGTGCGAGGGCCAGCGGATGTCCGCCGGTGAAGGC
Organism: Streptomyces mayonensis; assembly: GCF_018982965.1. Taxonomy (GTDB): domain Bacteria; phylum Actinomycetota; class Actinomycetes; order Streptomycetales; family Streptomycetaceae; genus Streptomyces; species Streptomyces mayonensis. The sequence continues at coordinate 19,718 of NZ_JACBYP010000003.1, forward strand.
GAGGATGTCGCGGTGCAGGGCCTCGGGAACTCCGCGCCGCTGGAGGAAGAGGCGGCTCTCGGCCGGGTCGAGGGCGGTCACCGGCAGTACGTCGAGCAGACCGGCCCAGGCGGGGTCGGCGAGCCGGACCGGGGCGGGCGCCCGGCGGCCCGCGACGACGGTGACCGTACCGTCCGGCAGACACGGCAGACACTCGTCGAACAGCCACGTCTCCAGATGCCCGCGGTCCTCGAAGGTGTCGATGAGGAGCACGGTGCGCGGATCCTGCGACGCGGGACGGACGGCGCGGCCGAAGCCCTGCACGTCGGCCGGGGCGGTGCGGCCGTCGACCCGGACGACGGGGCGGTTCCGCAGCACGGCCTCGTCGGCGAAGCGCCGCAGAAGGGCGGATTTCCCCACGCCTCCCGGACCGTGCAGGAACAGCACACGAGGAGCGTCGGGGCCGCCGTCCAGCGCTCTGCCGAAACGCCGGAGTTCCCCGTCGCGGCCGACGAAAGACCTCCGCCGGCTCTCGTTCAGCCGGTCACCGAGCCTCATCATGCCGTTCGCGTTCATGGGGGCCCAGCATAGAAGTCGCACGATCAGCGGCGGGCCGACGGTGCCGTCCGACGGTGAGCGGAAGCGGGTGAAGCGGGCGTCGAGTGAGCACCGTATGAGCATCTCTTCGCTGTTCTGACCTCGCACAATGTTCAAGAGGCGGGCCTTTGTCCGCGTGGCGCGGGACATGGCGTACCGGCGTCCCGACACCGAATCCAGACAGGAAGACCGAACCACCATGCGCATTCTGTTCTCCGGCACGCCCGCCTACGGGCACCTCCTGCCGCTGCTGCCCCTGGAGCGGGTGGCACGGGAGGCGGGGCACGACACGGCCGTACTCACTCACGGCTCCATGGCCGACGTGGTCGCGCCGGCGAGGGTCCTGGCCGCCGGGGCGAGCCTGGAGGAGATCCTGCTGGAGGTGCGGCGCCGTACGGGGGCCGACGCGACGGAGGACGCGAGCGCGGCGACGGTCGGCGAGTTCTTCGGCGGCGCCCGGGTGGACCTCGGGCTCGACGAGGCACTGGCGGCGGCGCGGGAGTTCGGCCCCGACCTGATCGTGTCCGACTATGTGGACTACCTGGGCCCCGCGGTGGCCGCCGGACTGGGGGTGCCGTGGGCCTCCCACGCCGTCGGCATCGCCGTCCACGCTTCCCATCGCGAGGCGATGCGGACCGCCGCCGCGGAACGGATGCGGGAGCGCGGCATCACTCCCACCGAGCCGGTGGCCTCGGTCGACCCCTGGCCCGAGTGTCTACAGCCGGACGACTGGACGGCGGCGCCGGACCGGATCGCCCTGCGCTCGGCGGCGTACGAGTCCGAGACGGAGACGGAGACGGGTTCCTGGTCACGGCCGGAGTTCCCCGGCCGTGACCACCTGCCGCGTGTCCTGGTCACCCTGGGCACCATCGTCGACGACGCGGACACCCTGGCCGCGATCGTCGACTCGCTGGGCGCGCACGACGTCAACGCCATCGTGGCGGTCAACCCGGCCGCGGACGCGAGCGGCCTGAGCGTGGACACCTCGCGCGTGCACCTGACCGGGTTCGTCCCGATGAACCTTCTGCTCGACGGCGTCGACGTGGTGGCCTCCTCCGGTGGCGCCGGAACGGTCCTGGCGGCACTCAGCTCGGGCACCCCGATGGTGCTTCTCCCCATGGGACTCGACAAGCCCGCCAACGCGGAGCGTGCCGCCAACATCGGGGCGGCCGTGGTCGTGACGGAACCGGAGGCCATCGGCGAGGCCGTCGGCCGGGTGCTCACCGACCCGTCGTACGCCGAGGCCGCGGCCACCACCTCGAAGCAGATCGCCGGGACGCACACCCCGGAGGAGGTCCTCGACCTGCTGCTCGCCCGGACCCGGAGCGGGACGGGCGGCCCGCACATGCGCGCGATACGCCAGTACGCCTACGGCCCCGCCGACATGCTGCGTCCCGAGCGGGTGGACCGGCCCGAGCCAGGACCCGACGAGGTACTGATCAAGGTTGAGGCGGCCGGGGTGCACCTCATGGACACGGTCCTGCGAGCTGGCTCGGACCTCGGACTGCCGCTACTGGAACTGCCGATGACACCGGGCCGTGAGGCCGCCGGTACGGTCGAGGCCGTCGGCGCGGGGGTGGACCCCTCGAGGCTGGGCCGGCGGGTGGTGGCCTACCTTGGCCACGAACGCTCCGGCGGATACGCCGAGTTCGCGGTGGCGGACGCGGCGGCGCTGCACGCGCTGCCCACCTCGCTCACCGCCGAGGCGGCGGTCGCCATGATCGGCACCGGCCGTACGGTGGTCGGCGTCCTGGACCAGGCGGAGCTGACCGACCGCGACACCGTCGTGATCACTGCGGCGGCCGGCGGGATGGGCATCCTGCTGGTGCAGGCGGCCCGGCGGGCGGGAGCCACCGTGATCGGACTCGCCGGCGGGCCACGCAAGGTGGAGCACGTCCTCGCCGAGGGCGCGGACGCGGCCGTGGACTACACGGCCGACGGCTGGGAGGCACGGCTGGCGGACGCCGTGGGCCCGGACGGCGCGAGTGTGGTGTTCGACGGTGTCGGCGGCCCGGCGGGCGTCACCGCCATGCGCGGCCTCGCCACCGGAGGCAGGCACATGTACTACGGATGGGTCTCCAAGCCGGGCAGCTTCGCGTCCCTTCCCGCGGAGGAACTCGCCGAGCGCGGCATCTCGTCACAGTTCGTGGCGGGCCCGACCCTGTTCGCGCTGCCGGGCGGCGTCCGCGCGCTGGAGAGCCGCGCCCTGGAAGAGGCGGCGACGGGACGACTGCGCCCGGCTCTTACGACGTACGCGTTGAGCGACGCGGCACAGGCACACCGGGACCTGGAGTCCCGCACCACCACGGGCAAGGTGGTACTGCTCCCCGGATGAGCTCCGGGTGCGCGGGCTGCCCCCTCCCCCTGGTTGACGCTCTGTGACACATGTGTGACAGGAAGTCGGACGGGTCGCACGGGCGTGCCGTGGCGACCGGTAACGGGGAGAGAGCTGACGTAATGGGCTTCGTGCGGACGGTGCGTGCGCTGGGCGTCGCGACACTGGCCACCGCTGTGATGCTGACAGCGGCACCGGCTCGTCCAACTACACCCATCGGCCGGTGATCGAGGCCCTGGCGCTGGTGGCCCGGTACATGGCGGCGGGCAACACGACGTACTACCCGCTCGGCGAGACGGTGCCGGTGCACAAGGCGATGGGCGGAGACTGGACGGAGGCCGTCCACCGCACCGACAAGCGCGGCCGGCGCCGGGTAGTGCGCATGGTCTACGAGGTCGTCGCCTTCCAGGCCCTGCGCGACCAGCTCAAGTGCGAGGAGGTCCGGGTCGTCGGTGCCGACAAGTGGCGCAACCTTGATGAGGACATGCCCCAGGACTTTGCCGAGCGGCGCGAGGCGAACTGCCGCGAGCGATCTGGACGGCCCAGCGCTTGGACGAAACCATGTCCAACCCGCTCCCGCCTGATCTGGCCGATGCCATCGACGGTGTGCCGAGCCCCAACTTTTTCGTGTCGTACGAGGTCGACAGGACCGGGCCCACAACGTCGTCGCAGAAGCGGCTGAAGACTGAGCTGGCGCGGTGGCTCGGGGGCCTGGATCCCGACAAAGTCATCGCCGAGTAGGAGCGTGAGGTGCCGCTGCCCCGGCACACCTGGCGGGAGGCGGGCTGGTGCCTCACATTCGAGGCGATCCCCCGTAGCCGCGGCAGGCGGGGCGATCCGACGAGCAGGACGATCGGCATCCACCGGTGATGGTCTTGGACGCCGGACCACACCGGCCGCTTCCTCGACCACGTCGCGGAGGACCGCCTGTACGCGCTGTTCCACCTGGTCGCCTTCCGCGGCCTGCGACGCGGTGAGGCGTTGCGACGGCACCGGGCACAGCAGGACAAGGACCGCGAGGAGTGGGGGAGCGCGTGGGTGGAGACCGGACGGGTCTTCACCCGGGAGAACGGCGAGATGCTCCACCCCGCCACCATCACGCGGCGTTTCAGCGAGCTGTATGAGGAGATCGGACTCCCTTCGATCCGGCTCCACGACCTGCGCCACGGCGCCGCGACGCTCGCTCACGCGGCCGGAGCCGACCTGAAGGACATCCAGGAGATGCTCGGCCACTCCTCGATCACCATCACCTCCGACACGTACACGAGCCTGCTCCCCGAGGCGGACCTGGCGATCGCCGAGGCCGCAGCCCGGCTGGTGCCTCGTGTCCGCGCCACCTCGGAGAACGCCGCTCCCGAGGCGGAGTCCCAGCCCAATGACGGTGAGAAGCCCGGCCTGGAGTCCGTGCCGGATGGTGATCGCTGGACACGTACGGCCACCTCTTCCCAGGCCGCCTCGACGAGGTCTCGAAGAAGATGCACAAGCGCCGCACCAAGCAACTCGCCAAGGCGAGGAAGAGCTTGGAGAAGGCGGAGCGGAAGGCGCAGGAGGCGGCCGAGGAGATCGCCGCACTGGAGGCGACAGGCTGAGTCCTGGAGGTGGAGGGCTGGGGGCGTCCCGTCCTCAGCCCTCGTCGGGCGGCCTGGGCGCTGGCTGGCGGCGCTCGTCCATGCGGTCGGCGGTGTCTCCGCTTGCCCGCTTGCAGATCTCCTCGGGGACGTCCCACTCGTCGACCACGAAGAGTCGGTCGCCCACGAACTTCGTGGTCGGCTCCCATCCGAGCCGTCGGCCGGCTTCGCGTGCCGCGCGTCGGATGGCGTCCAGATCGCCCAGCTCTGCGCGGTCATTCCCGGTGAGGACCAGTGTTCCGTAGTAGCCCTCGTACTCGGGCTTCAGACCGGCTCTCATGAGGTCTTCGAGGTGAGCGACCAGAGCGCGGTATCGGCGCTGGGGCAACTCGTCCTTCTTGGACATGGGGCACGGCTCCCAAGGGGGGGGCGGGCACAGCCGAGCTGTGCCACGTGTGTACTGCATGCGTACTGCAAGCCGGAGGCCCTGCCGCCCTCTCGGGCGACAGGGCCTCTGATCTGCTACTTCGCTGTGCCCCCGGCAGGATTCGAACCTGCGACACCCGCTTTAGGAGTTCGGTTGTGGGGTCCTGGGCGGGGGAAGGCTGCTGCTGACGACCGCTGCGGACAGCCGGGTACGACCGCCCCCGTCCGCCGTCGTTGATGTCAGCCCTGGATGTCAGACCGGCCTGACATCCTGCGCCCGTGACAATGACTTGGGCCGACTTCTGGGCACTTATAGCCACCCTGAACGGCGAAGCAACTGAAGAGAGCTGCCAGCACCTCGCCGAGGAGCTGAGCCGCCGTCCCGTCTCTGACATCGTCGGCTTCGCGGAACGGCATGCCGAGGCGCTCTACCGTCTGGATCAGGAAAAGTTCGGCACTCTGCCGGTGGTCGACCTGACGGCCCGGTTCGGCAGCCCATTCCCGCAATCGTCCGACGGCTTCCTGTACGCGCGTTGCGCTGCGGTGGCCGCGGGGCAAGCCGTGTGGGAGAGATTGCCGTCACTGCGAAGGATCTGCCCAGGCGGATGTCTGCTGCTGTTGGCACGCGAGCGGTACGTGCAGTGACTCCTGTTTGGGCGGTGTGCGCTCCCTTTGTGCGCTGGTTGCGACCTTGTGTGACTCGCCTAGCCGCAGCACGGTTTCAGTTGGACGCTGCTCGGTGCCTGCAAGACCACCAAGGAAGGGCGGTACGTTGTGGGTTCAGCCAGTCAGTGGGCACGTGAGACCTTCGGAGACATAGCCAGCGAATTGGCCGACATCATCCGATCTTGCCTTGTCCGGGCTCATGATCGAGCACGCACAGGGCAGGAGGGCGTCCATACCCAGACGCTCGAAGCCTACGGGCATGGCCTCTACGCGGTGCAATACGAGGAACTGGCCGCCGGCATCTCCGGACTCGGGGAACCAGTGCGCCTGCAAGGACGCACGATGATGCTCGTCCGCGGGCAACTCATCTACCCTCTCCGCTACGCAAAGAAGGACGTGCCCGTCACAGCTGCACGCCTCCGTCGAGCCACAGGCTTCCGAGCAGACCTGATCCGACGCCACGGCCCGCCGGCCATGCAGCAAGCATTCGACTTGGACCTGGGGGAGCTTGAGGACGCCGAGGTGCACCCAGACCTGGAGCTGCTTCCCGAAGACGTACGGCTCGTCCTCGCCGCCTACGCCTGCTCCATGGAGAAGGGCGTCATGCGCATTGAGTGGGGCTCTGCGGAGCTGCGTAGGGAGGACCGGTATCTGATCTGGCACCGTCACGAGCCGCTGCCCGTGGCAGGTTGACCAGAAGCCGTGAGCGGCTGAAGACAAGCCCCAACGGCTGCGGATGCCAGTTCTCCGGGCTTAGGCATGGCTGTACCAGTGTCGCAGATCAACTTCCGTGACCTGGGACTGTGCCTCTCCATGCCTGTCGTCAGTAGTCACCACCGGTCGCCGCTGAGCGACCTCAGACGGCCCAGAGAGGGCCCAGCAAGGACACTCGTCGGCTGCCAGCCACTCACCGGGCTGGACCTTGACCTGGTGATTGTCGGCGGTGCGCTGGAGGGCTTCTTCACCGACGAAGCTCCCGATGTCCGGAAGATCTATCCCCACGTCCGTTGCCGTCACTGCTAGGCAGTGGATCACATTGGTCAGCCCTGCCGCCGCTTGATCCGGTGCGAGTGAGGGGCGTGCGGAACGTGCAGGCGCTTCGCGGCGTCGCCCGACCCTCGACGCCCGGCTACCCGGATGCAGCGCCGTCCGCCAACTGGCAATCAGGTGCTTGCGGGACGACAAGCGATAGGGTAAGGCGTTCCTACTGTCCGTAGCGCTGCGCGCCCCCCCCCGTTGCATAGAGGTAATAAACTCGTGAGCACAGGTCTGACGCTTGTCTGCCCAGTACGAGGACGGCTGAAAGCCAAAGCGCGCAGTAAGGACGGCCTGACGCCTTCCGAGGAACGTTATCGGGTTGAGGCTCTACGTCATATTGTTGACCTCGGCTATCCTGTAGCGAACATCCGCGTTGAGCCGACCATTAAGAAGTTTGGCAACTCGGGTCGTAACAGTTTTCGGGCTGACTTTGCCGTCCTTGATGTGCCTGTATCTTCCATCAAAACCGATGACGTCGCAGCTCTTCTGAGTCACGCAGTAATCCTGGGCGAGGTTAAGCGGGATAATGCCAGCTTCACATCGGCCGTCAGCTACCAAGTGAAGCCGATGTTGGACTTCGCCGGACGGGATGATTGCGTCGCACTGTATTGGGATGATGTTGAGCAGCGAGTATTTTGGATAGAGCGGAAGGATGGCTCAAAGCAATACAAGGAAGGCCCTTTGTCGGACCTTCCGGGCTACGGCAAGAAGCCGAAAAATAGAAGCCTTACTTTCAACACAATCGACCCAAGTAAGCCCCTCATTCAAGTTTTTGAGCGCATAGAGGACATCCTTCACTCGTCCTCCGTGGGGCCGAGCAAGCGATTCAATGTGATGCTGCAGTTGCTACTCATCAAGCTTTACGATGAACAGCAGCATCAAAATACTCCTGACGCCGCGCTGACCATTCAGGACTTCGCTGCTGCCGGCGTGAGTGCCTCCGTTGCTCTGGGAATCACCAACGGCGTACTAGGCAAGTCTGTTGATTACTACCAGCGCTTCCTTCCCGAGAAGGTTGATGACAAGCTCCCCATCAGCGGAGACCTGCTGCTTGAAGTACTTCGTGTACTAGCTCCCGTGCGCATCGTCTCAATGAGTCGTGCGCTCATCCAAGAGTTTTACATGTACTTCGCAAAGCACATCTACAAGTGGGACTTGGCGCAGTATTTCACCCCAGTAGCGCTCACTGAATTCATCGTAGACATCCTCAACCCTCAGTTCGGGGAACACGTCAAGGACCCGGCTTGCGGCAGCGCTGACTTCCTCACAGCCGCTTTCAGACGCGGGCAACACTGGCCTGACTACGCAAGCAGCATCTGGGGATCTGACGTTTCGCCAGAAGCCGTCCAAGTCGCAGTGCTAAACATGATCCTAAACGGTGATGGAAAGACCAACATTCAGCAGGAAGACTCGCTGCAGAAAATCAACTCCAACGAGAACTCTGCCGATGTTGTCGTCTGCAATCCGCCATTTGGAACGCGGATCGTGGAAACCAAGGCGAACACTCTAGAAAACTTCGACCTTGGGCGAGAGTGGGTTGCCAATTCGCGAGGAATTTTGAACCCCTCCAAGCAGATGCTGGCACAGCAAGAAAGTGGAATTCTGTTCGCTGAGGCCTGTGTAAAGCTAATGCGACCTGGAGGCCGCATGGCCTTGGTCGTTCCCAATGGTTATCTTGGAAACCGGTCTGCGCGATACACGATTCTGCGAGAATTCCTGCTGCGCCACTGTTACCTCAGCGCCATTGTCGCCCTGCCGCGCTTCACATTCAAGGGATCCGGGGCGGACGTCTCAGCAAGCGTGCTCTTCTGTGAGAAGCGGGTCACGCCGCTAACTGATGCGAAGCTTTCGGAGGAATATGATTTTTGTGTTGAGGTCGTCGACCGTGTGGGGTGGGTGACTGGCGACAAGCGCGGTAAGCCTACGTACTTGCGTGACGAGGAAGACGGAACTCTTGTCCTCGACGAGTACGGAAACCCCATCTTGGACAGTGATTTCGCGGATCGCCTGCTTAAGATCCGAAATAGCAGCGCCGGCCAGGAATTTCCTTGGCTTGTGCGTGGACACGAACCAGACCCGGCCGATACTGACTACGGGTGGTCGGTGTCAATTTCGTCAGTTGTAAATGACCCACACCTGACGTTGGACCCGAAGCGCCTCTGCCGCAAATTCGTAGAGCTGCAAGACCAAATCAAAGAAGACGAGTACTTCAGGATTGGCGATATCGTTGATGTGATTCCTGAGAAGACCGACTCCTCCGGGCAATCGATTCGCTTCTCGCCTGCCGCGATTTATAGGCACGTTGAGATTCAAGATGTCGAGGTCGGAACGTATCGATCAAACGCTAAGAGAGGCTGGGAGCTTCCTCAGCGGGCCCGCCACTTGGCCAAACCTGGAGACGTTTTCGTCGGCGGGATCCGTAACAGTGTCCGCAAGTGGTTCTTGGCTGGTGAGGAATGCGCGAATGTCGTTGTCACCAATGGAATGCATCGCCTCCATCTGAAGGATGGTTGCGAGGAATATTTGGTGGACCTCGTGGCTGGCCTGTGTTCGGAGGCCTACCGTGTCCAAATGCGTGCACTAGCCCGGGGCGCTGACGGGTTGGCAGAGATCGCTGTTGAAGATTTGAAAGATGTGGTTCTTCCCAGGATCACGGATCCGGATATTCGCTCTGACGTCGAGCCATTCGTTCAGCGTCTTGTTGTCGGAGCATCAAGCCTCGAAGAAAAGGTCGAGTCTTTGATGGCTGATGGCGCGTTGAGGTATCCCAACCCTCCAACTCGTCCAGATCACACTTCACTCGTATAAAGCTGCTGGAGCACAGGCAGTCCGACGCGACACAAAGGTCGGTGGAGCGGCTTTGGGCTGGAGCTGCTTTGGGGCGAGTGATCTTGGCCCCGTAAGCTGATGGCGAGTCGGGCAGTCTGTGGACCTGCCCGTTAAAGCACGACGTTGGGGCCAAGATCTTAGAGGCTCGCCCCGCAGTGGCTGCCTAAAGCCGTGGAGCCGACCGCCCCAGCTACAGAGGGTTTCTCCCCATTTCATGCCCGCAGCCGCCGAGCGCGCCGCCGGGCGCGGCCAGCCGGGGCGAAGACAGGAGGCGGGCCGCGCCGTAGAGGCGGCGCGCGCCCGCGCCGTGCGCGGGCCTTGATGAAGTAGGGAAAGTCTTACCCCGCTGGGACTCGACAGGGATGTCTTGTCTCGGTTGATGCTTGACGCTGTGGCGTCACCTGATGCTTGACACCGCTTGCCTCGGCTTGGCTGTGCGCGACGTCTCGGCCCGTAACGTGAAAGCCAACAAGCCTCACAAGGTTTCCGGTGTTGTCCAGGCCCATCGACACCATGCGAGACCTGAATGTCAGGCATCAATTGGGATGCGACAGGGCCGCCTTGAGCTCGCCCCCGCTGCCTCGGACCGTCCCGGACGAGGTGGCTCCGTACCTGCGCGACATCACCTCATGACCGCGGCCCCGCTCTCCTTCGGGAGGGCGGGGCCGCTTTCGTGCGTTCGGGGGCTACTCGGGAGGCCGGTTGTACGAGTCGAGCGTGGCCTTCGCTGTCGACGTGTCCAGGAGCCGCAACTCCCACGGCCCCGTGTTCACGTCGAACTCCTTCCCGAACCCCACCCACTTGCCGGCCATCCGACGGCCGGTCGGCTCGGCCAGCATCTGGATCGCGCCGAAGTACCGGGCGCCCCGGTAGTAGCCCTCGGCTGCGGTCTGCTCGGTCCACGTGCCGGTGATGGTGCTTCCCTCCACCTGCAAGTCGAGCGTGAGCGGGCTGTCCGGGTTGAGGCTGGCGCCGGGCAGGCTCCGGCCGGTGAGCCGATTGCCATGTTGGAGGAGAACAACGTGGTGCTTGCCGGCGAAGACGGCGTTGTCCCGCCCGCTGGAGACGTACTCGTAGGTGGACAGCCACACCCCTGAGTAATTCCCGCGCGCCGCCGCTTGCGGTGCCGGCGCCCCGTTCCCGGCGGGCACGCCGACGGGCGAGTCCCGGAGGTCGTGTCCGCCCTGGCCGTCCTCGGAGATCCGGGCGAGCGTCGCGGGCGGGAAGCCCAGCGACTCTATCGGCAGGCCGGTGACCGCCTCCAGCGCACGTGCGTACACGGGGCGGGGGGCTGCAGTGGTGCCGGACTCCCAGCGTTGCACGAGCCGCTTGGAGGCGTCGTTGGGTTGTCCGGCTCGCTGCCCGGCGTCGCGGATGGCGCGGGCAAGTTCGTCTTGGGACATGAGCAGGCCCATTCGGACCGCTCGGAGGGTTCCGTTCGGAGTGGCCATGTGATCGACGGTAGCTCCACCACGGATGGAATGACACCGAAATGACGCCCGGTGTGTCGTCGTAGCGACGCCTCGTCCGTCGTCGCGTTCGCAGAGTAACGGCGCGAACGTGATCCGTGACACAACACCCAGGCGGCCGCGTGAACGGCCCCAGGGCGTGGACGACACCCAAGGAGTGCCGACGTGCCGAACGCTTCTGTGCCGGTGGATCCGAAGAGGATGCGGGAAACAGCCACCCTGCTCCTCGCACCCGACGCCAGAGAGCCCGCCCCGGACGAGCTGGACAGCCTGCTCCTGGCGCTGCGCGGAATGATCGAGAACGCCGTTCCCGAGATCGAGGCGGTTGCTGCGCGCCTGCCGGAAGACGACGTGCCCCGGGCCTGCGCGCTGGCGTGCATCGGCGAGGCCAGGATGCGGCTACGCCTGACCCCCGGGGAAGCGTTCGACCAGCGCCACATCGTCGCGCAGAAGCTCGCCCTCACGGTCCGGTCCTTGGCCGACCACTACTGGGCTCTGGGCCGCGCGTCGTAAGGCTCGCAGATCCCCACCCGGGCCGGGCAGACCTGGCAAGGAACCCCGGCCCGGGCGGGCCAATCCCCAGCGGAACAACCGAAGGAGACGCCGTGACCCTACCTCCGGGCCCCCATCCCGCCGCCCGCTGTGGCGCTGCCCGCGCTCGCCCGCATGCTCATCACCGACGTACGGTTCGCCGGCGTTCGCGGCACCGTCATGGACGCCAACCCTGGTATGGCCGAGAAAGTGGCCGGCCGCATCGTCGACGAGGGACTAAAGTTCGTCGCCGCCTGCGCGACCAACCCCGGCGCCTGTCTGGCCCCGTCGCGGATCGTCGACGAGGGCTGGCATGCCTTGATCCTGCACACCGCCATGTACGCCGAGCTGTGCGAGCAGCTCGGCGGCCGGTTCGTGCACCACTACCCGGGCTACGACCCCACCCACTACGATCCGCCGATCCTGGACCGGACCCGCGAAGCCATCGCGGCACTCGGTTGGGAGGCGGACCCGGAGCTGTGGGGGCCGCCGTCGGACGAGACGCTCGTCTCCGTGGCCGCGAAGTGCCAGCACGCGCCCCGAGTGCACGATTCGGCCCATGCCGCAGCCGGAGCCACCCGTAGCCTGATGGCCGGAGGTGCTCATGAACGAGTGGATCGACCCGCGGTACGCGGAACTGGTGGCCGAGTGGGAGCGCTCGCAGCGCCCAGTGGCGCGTGACCCGCAGGAAGAGCGGCCGGTGCGGGGGTTCGTGGTCCCGCCGATCCGCGGCCGGTAGGCAGACCCGCGGCCCGTCTCCGTCATCCCGGTCGGAGGCGGTCCGCTTCACGAGGTCCTCCGGCTCTGCGCCCACGGCGCCAGCGATCCGGCTCACGGTGTCCAAGGCCGGCGAGGAGCGACAGTTGAGATGAGTGCCGACCTGCCCTTCTTCCGGTATCACCCGGACCCCCTGGCCAGCGGGTCCATCCGCGCGTCCGCCGAGTCGTGCGCCTGCTGCGGCCGCAGCACGGGCTGGATCTACACGGCAACCTTCTACTCCGCCCACGAGGTGAGCGGACGCTTCTGCCCCTGGTGCATCGCGGACGGGAGCGCGGCTGATCGCTTCGCGGGTGAATTCACCGACTCCTACGGGCTCGGCGGCGTGAGCGACGACGTGTTGCACGAGGTCACCCGCCGCACACCTGGGTTCCACGCTTGGCAGGACCCGCACTGGCTCGTCCACTGCCACGACGCTGGTGCCTTCGTGGGCGAAGTCGGGTACACCGAGTTGGCGGAGCATCCCGAAGCCCTCGACCAGCTGCGGGCCGACCTGCGTAGGGATGGCTGCCATGACGAAAGGCAGGTCGAGCGCCTCTTGACCCGGCTCGGCCACGGGATGACCGCCATGCTCTTCCGGTGCACCGTCTGTGGCACCCACCTCGCCTACGCCGACGCATCCTGAAGATCGGCTGCCGTCGCGCCTCCGCGACATCTGATGAGGACGCAGGCGACAGTGACCGCCCGCCTTGATGTCATGCGTGGATGTCATAAGGGGCTCACCTCCGAAAATCCGGAGGTGAGCCCCTTATGAACTGGTGCCCCCGGCAGGATTCGAACCTGCGACACCCGCTTTAGGAGAGCGGTGCTCTATCCCCTGAGCTACGAAGGCGTGAGGCGCGGCCGCAGGGGCTGCGCATCGCTGTCAGTGTAGCGGGTGAGGTCTGCTCGCGGGCTGGGGCGTCGGGGCGGGCGGTCGCCGTTGTCGGTTCTGTGGGTGGTGGCGGGGGCGCGGGGCGTTACATGTGTGTGTCGAGGACGTACTTGCCGGTGGAGGCGCGTGTCTCCAGGAGTTCGTGGGCGTGTGCCACGTCCTTGAGGGCCAGTACGGTCGTGTCGACGCGTACCTCACCGGCGGCTACGTGTGCGAGGGCCTGCTCCAGGTGGGTGCGCAGCAGTTCGGGGGCTCGGGCGGCGACGCCGCCCAGGTTGTAGCCCGCAAGGGAACTGTTCGTGTACCAAGGGTGGTTGCCCGGGTACGTGATGTCGCTGTCGGCCGCGTTGCCGAAGATCACGTGCCGGCCGAAGGCGGCCAGCAGTCCGGTCACCTCGGAGCGGTACGAGCCGCCGACCGAGTCCAGGACGAGGTCGGCGCCCCGGCCCGAGGTGCGCTCGGCGACCTCGTCGGCCAGCTGCTCGTAGGAGACGACGCTGTCGTACCCGAAGGGGCGCGCGTACTGCGCCTTCCGGGGGGAGCTGGTCGCGCCGATCACCGTGCTCGCGCCGAGGACGCGCGCCAGCTGGGCCGCGGCGGTGCCGACACCGCCGGCGGCGGCGAGCACGACCACGGTCTCTCCGGGGGCCAGGTGGCCGGCCGAGGTGAGCACGCCGAGCGCCGTCGTCACGTTGCAGAGGGCCCCGGCGGCGGCCGCGCGGTCGATGCCGGCGAGGCGGCCGGTGAGCGGGACCGTGTGCGCGGCGGGGGCGGCCACCACGTCGGCGTTTCCGCCGCCGCCCAGGGTCAGCGCGGCCACCTCCTCGCCGACGGCGAAGCCGGTCACGTCCGCGCCGACGGAGCGGACGGTACCGACGGCCTCCAGGCCCGGGAAGTGCGGCAGGTCCACGGGGAACTGGCCGCGGCGGAACATCACTTCGGCGAAGTTGACGCCCGCGTGGCGCACGTCGACGGTGATCTCGCCGGCCTGCGGCTCGGGAGGCGTGAGTTCGGTGACGGCGAGGACCGAGGGGTCGCCGAAGGTGTCGAAGCGGACGGCGCGTGAGTGGCTCATCGGATGTCGATCTCTCCAAGTGTGGTGGCGGGCCCGTGCCCGGTGAGCAGGACGGTCTCCCCGGGGCAGCGCCGGACCACGTCCCGCACCGAGGCGTCGAGGCTCGAAGGGCTGGCGCCCGGGGCGTCCGCGCGGCCCCTGCCGGTGGCGAGCAGGGTGTCTCCCGTGGCGAGCAGCGGGCGGTCGTCGTCGAAGCGGAACATGCTGGATCCGCCGGTGTGGCCCGGGGTGTGCAGCACCGTGACCGTGCCGGACGCGAAGGTCAATTCGCCCCCTTGAGCCGGGAGTTCCCTGACGTCGTGGGGTTCCCGGTCGGGGTGTCCGGCCAGGAGCTCCCGGGGGAAGGTGTCCGGCAGTCCTTTGGCGGGGGCGCCGAACTGGTACCGGTCGTCCGGGTGGATCCACGCCGGGATGCCGTACCGCCGGGCGAGCGGGACGGCGTCCCAGGTGTGGTCCATGTGTCCGTGGGTGATCAGTACCGCCTCCGGTTCGAGGCGGTGGTCGCGCACGGCCTGTTCCACCGCGTCGGCGGCTTCGTGACCCGGGTCGACGATGAGGCAGGGCTGCCCCGGGCCCGGGGCCACGACATGAACGTTCGTCCCGAAGCGGCCGGTGGTGGCAGTCAGTGCGAGCATGTGCACACCCTGCCCAGCTCGACATTCATACGTCAAGTGTCACTGGTAAAACAGGACTCTGTCTTATGGTCTAACCCGGATACGAGTGGCGCCGGTGAAACCGGCCCGTGCGAGGAGAGGTTGGGAAGATGAAGGCAGTGGCCATCGATCAGTACGGAGGGCCGGACGTCCTGCGTCTCATGGACCTTCCCGAGCCGAAGGTCGGTCCGGACCTGGTTCTGGTGCGGGTGGCGTACGCGGGCGTCAACCCCGCGGACTGGAAGATCCGCGAGGGGTACATCGACGACTGGTTCGAGGCGCACTTCCCGATGGTGATGGGCTGCGACCTGTCCGGGGTGGTCGAGCGGACCGGCCTCGGAGTGACCGAGTTCGCCCCCGGTGACGAGGTGATCGGCTACGTCCGCTGCGACCACATGCAGCGCGGCACCTACGGAGAGCTGGTCGCGGTCCCCGTACGCATGCTGGCGCACAAGCCGGCGGGGCTGGACATGCGGGAGGCCGCGGGGCTGCCGGCCGCCGGGCTCACCGCCCACCAGGCGCTCCGCCGTCATCTGCGGCTCGTCCCGGGCGAGGTGCTGCTGGTGCACGCGGCGGCCGGCGGCGTGGGCTCGCTGGCCGTGCAGCTGGCCCGTGAGCTGGGAGCCACCGTGATCGGCACCGCGAGCGAGGGCAACCACGACTACCTGCGCTCGCTCGGCGCCCTGCCGGTCACCTACGGTCCGGGCCTGGCGGAACGCGTCAGGGCCCTGGCCCCCGACGGCGTGGACGCGGTGTTCGACCTGATGGGCGGCGAGACCCTGCACGGTTCGCCGGCCCTGCTGCGGCCCGGCGGGCGCCTGGCCTCGATCTCGGGCGACGTCGTGGCGCTCGGCGGCCGCTACGTGTTCGTACGCCCCGACGCGGCCGACCTGGCCGAGCTCGCCGCCATGGCCGGACGCGCGGCGGTGCGTGTGCACGTCGACGCCGAGTTCCCGCTGGCCGAGGCGGCTCGGGCGCACGAACGCGTGGCGAGCGGGCACGGCCGGGGCAAGGTGGTGCTGAACGTCGGCGCATGACGCCGCCGGACGAACCGACGCCACGAAGGGCCGCCCTCGCCGGGGCGGCCCTTCGCCGTTTCCGGGAGGAGACCCGAGACCCGAGACAGGAGACCCGAGACAGGAGACAGGAGACCGGATACCGGAGGCCGGTGCCGCCTCCGGCGGGCACACAACCGGGCGCCCTCCAGCGAGCCTTGAGCGAGTCTCCAGCCGCTCATGCCCGGGGCCTTCGCCGTTCCCCGCGCACTCTTGGACCAGGCACTGGGGGCGGCTGCCAGACTGGCGGTGCGCCGCAGGGAGCCCCACCGTCGTGCCTCCCCGCGCCACGCAGAGCCGACTTCCCGGCAGCATGCCCGCCTGCCCACCAGCAGCGTGTGCGTACGCCCGCGTGCACCGCGTCCCGACGACGCGTGCACCGCGTCCCGTCAGGCCGAGAGCGCCGGACCGCGGTCCCGGCATGCCCCGCTTCCGGTTTCCCCTCCGGGATTCCTCCCGAGCCGAGTTCCTTCCCGAGTCGAGTTTCCTCACGAGTCGAACGGATTGCGTCATGACCCTTGCCCGGCAGGAGCGAACCGCCGCACCGGCGGTGGCGGTTCCCCTCTCCTACCAGCGCCCTGTGGACCGGGCGCTGGTGCACCGCAGCGCGGTGATGGAGGTCTTCGTCACCGACGCCACCCGGCTGGACGAGGACACCTTCGCGGTGGCGGTGCAGGGGCCGCGGTCGCACTCCTACTACAACGATCACCCCTGGAGCCCCGAACAGCTCGATCCGCTGTTCCTGCTCGAAGCCGCCCGGCAGGCGGTGACCGTCGTCGCCCACCAGTGGATGGGCGTACCGCACGGCACTTCCTTCCTGATCAGCGAGTGGACCACGCAGTTCACCGACGTGACGGCGGTGCGGGCGGGCCGGGACGCGCCGGTGGAGTTCGCCGTGGACGTCACCGCCCGGGAGCTGAAGCGGCGCGGCAGCAGACTGCTCGCGGCGACCTTCGAGTGCGCCTTCGTCGTCGGCGGGCACCGGGTGGGGACGAGCACCGTGAGCGCCGGCTACCTCAGCGGCGACGGCTACCGCGCCCACCGGGTGAAGAGCCGCGGCGACGTCCCGCCGATGTCCTCGTCGATGGGCGACGAGCGCGTGGGCGCCCTGGTGGACCCGGCGGCGGTGGGCCGGACGCGGGCAGCCAACGTCGTCCTGGTGGACGCCCGCGCCACCCCCGCCGGTGCCGAGGCGCGCCTCGACGTGCCCGTGCGGCACGCCGCGCTGTACGACCACCCACTCGACCACGTACCCGCCATGGCCCTGCTGGAGGCGGCCCGGCAGATCTCCGTGCTCGCCGACGACCGGGCTCCGCGCGGGCTGTACCCGTACCGGTTCGAGGCCGTCTTCCACCGCTTCGTCGAGCTGGACAGCCCCGTCGCGGTCCGCGCCCGCCGGGACGGCCGCCACACGACCGTGGAGTTCCACCAGGACGGCGCCGCGCTGTGCACCGCCACACTCGGCGTCGCGCCCGTGGCGTCCCTCGGGGCCTTCGGGCCCGCGGCACCGGTGGAAGACTCGGTCTCCGCGACCGGCGCCGGGCGGTGAGGGCGGCATGGAGCTGACGTCGCCGCTCGGTCTGGTCGCCGGTGCCTGGTACCCGCCCGAGTCGCAGTCGGTGCAGGACGCGGTCGCCCGGGGGGACATCGACGCCGCCACCGCCCGCGACCTCGGCTACGTCTCCCTGCCCGTGAGCAGCGCGGTGGCACCGCCCGACATGGCCATGGAGGCCGCCCGCGAAGTGCTGCTCCGCTGCGGGGTACGACCCGAGAAGCTGTCCCTGCTGCTGCACGCCAGCGTCCACCACCAGGGTCACGACGCCTGGTCGGCCCCGCATTACGTGGCCGAACGGCTCGGCGCGCACGCGGCCGTGCCGATCGGTCTGCTGCAGCAGTGCAACGGCGGTGCCATCGGAATCGAGACGGCCGCCGCGCGGCTGCTGGCCGACCCGGAGGCCGGGCCCGCGCTGGTGACCACCGCCGACCGCTTCCTGATGCCGAGCTGGGACCGCTGGCGCAGTGACTACGGCATGGCGGCCGGCGACGCGGCGACGGCCGTCCTGGTGCACCGGGCCGACGGCACACACCCGGCCGAGCTGCTGCTGCACGCGATCGGCACCACGGTCGCCACCGAACTGGAGGTGATGCACCGCGGTGACGACGAGCTGAACGCCACCCCCATGGGGCACAGTCCGGTGATCGACGTGCGCCGCACCAAGCGTGCCTTCATCAAGGCCTACGGAGTCGAGTGGTTCACCAAGACCGCTCACGACCGCATCCGGGCCGCGGTGGACCTCTGTCTGCGGCGCGCCGGACTCGCCCCGGACGACCCGCGGTTGAGGTACGCCGTGATCCCGCGCCTGGGCACCAAGGCGATGGACGAGGCGTACCTCCCGCCGCTGCGCGAGTCGACCTCGGCCGAACTCCTCGACCTCGGCCGCGCCACCGGCCACGTGGGCGCGGGCGACCTGAACGCCTCCCTCGCCGACCTGGCACAGGGCGACCGGCTGGCACCCGGCCAGTACGCGGTCGTACTCAACGGCGGTGGCGGCTTCACCTTCACGGCCATGGCCGTCTCCCGGCCGTGAACAGCACCAACAACAGAACAGCAACAGCAACAGAAACAGCAACAGAGAAAGAAACAGAAACAGCAACATCCCTACGTTCTCAGGAGTGCACATGTCCGCCAACCAGGACCGCTTCTTCGCTCTCATGGTCGACAAGCTGGGCGTCGCGCCCGAGGAGCTGACCACCGAAGCAACCTTCGAGTCCCTGGAGTTCGACTCGCTCGCCCTGATCGAGTTGAGCGTCGCCGTGCAGAAGGAGTTCGGCGCACAGATCGACGAGACCGCGCTCACGCCGGAGGACACCGTCGGCGACGTGCTGCGCACCATCGACGCCCAGCTGGTGACCTCCTGATGCGAGGCGCGCGCACCGAGCGCTTCGACGTCGCCGTCACCGGCGTCGGCCTGGTCACCCCGGCCGGCATCGGTGTCGAGGCCAATGTCGAACGGGTCTGGTCCGGCACTCCCACCGCCGCGCGCGACTCCGAGCTGGAGGGGTTGCCGGTCGACTTCGGCTGCCGCGTGCCCGGCTTCGACGCCGGTGCGCTGCTGGGCCGGCGTGCCGCGGTGCGGATGGACCCGGTCAGCCACTTCGGAGTGGTCGCCGCCCGGCAGGCAGTCCAGGACGCCGCGCTCGACCCGGCAGCCTGGGACGGTGCCCGCGTCGGCGTCGTCATGGGCACCTCCCTGGGCGGCTGGTCCACCGTCGAGCGGGAGCACGGCAAGCACCTGGCCGACGGTCCCGGACTCGTATCGCCGCTGCTGATGGTGATGGGGCCGGTCAACATGACGGCCGGCTACATCGCGATGGACCTGAAGGCGCTGGGCCCCAACCAGGTCGTCTCCACTGCCTGCGCCTCCGGCAACACCGCGATCGGCTACGCCCGTGCGCTGCTCGAGGCGGGGGCGTGCGACGTCGTGCTGGCCGGTGGAGCCGAGGCGGCGATGAGCCCGACCGCCATGGCCAGCCTGGCCCGCGCGGGCGCGCTGTCGACCCGCTCGGACGACCCGGCCGCCGCCTCCCGGCCCTTCGACGCCGACCGTGACGGTTTCGTGGCGGGCGAGGGCGCCGCGGTGCTGGTCCTGGAGCGGGTCGAGGACGCGAGGGCGCGCGGTGCCCGTGTCCGTGCCCGGGTCAGCGGATTCGGCGCGTCGGCCGACGGCCACCACGCCTCCGCGCCCGACCCGTCGGGCGGCGGCGCCGAGCGGGCGATCCGCGCCGCGCTCGCCGACGCGCTCATCGAGCCGGGCGAGGTCGACCATGTCAACGCGCACGGCACGTCCACGCCGCTCAACGACAAGACGGAGTCGGGGATCGTCCGCAGGGTGTTCGGCGAACGCCCCGCCGTCACCTCAACCAAGGGTGTCGTGGGGCACTTGCTGGGCGCGGCCGGCGCGGCCGAGGCCGCCTACACGGTGCTCGCCGTCGAGCGGGGGCTGGTGCCGCCCACGGCGAACCTCTCCTCACTCGACGCGGAGGTCCAGGTGGACGTCGTCGCGAAGGAGGCCCGCCCGGTGCGGATCGGCGCCGCGGTCAACAACTCCTTCGGCTTCGGCGGGCAGAACGCGGTGATCGCGGTGACACCCGCATGAACGACACCGCCGCCCTCCCGCCCGAGGGCCGATCCGTACTGGTCACCGGGGGCAACCGGGGGATAGGCCTGGCCGTGGCCCGGGAACTGGCCGCGCGGGGCGACCGGGTCGCCGTCACCCACCGCTCGGGCGAGCCGCCCGCGGGCCTGCTCGCGGTGCGCTGCGACGTCACCGACGAGGGGCAGGTCGAGCGGGCGTTCAAGGAGGTGGAGAAGGAACACGGTCCGGTCGAGATCCTGGTGGCCAACGCCGGGATCACCCGGGACCGGCTGCTGCCGGTGCTGGACGACGACGACATCGACGCCGTGCTCGACACCAACCTGCGCGCGGTGATCCGGGTGGCCAAGCACGCGGCCCGCGCCATGCTCGGCCGCCGCTGGGGGCGCATGGTGCTGATCTCCTCGGCGGTCGCCTTCACCGGGTCCCCCGGACAGGCCAACTACACGGCTGCCAAGGCCGGTCTGGTCGGTCTCGCCCGCTCCCTCTCCTGGGAGCTGGGCAGCCGCGGCGTCACCGTCAATGTCGTGGCCCCCGGGCTGATCGAGACCGACATGATCCAGGACCTGCGTCCGGCCCGGCGGCGCGAGTACCTGAGCATGACACCGCTCGGCCGGGCCGGTGCGCCCGAGGACGTGGCCCACACGGTGGCCTTCCTCACCGGCGAGCGGGCCTCGTACATCACCGGTGCCGTGGTGCCGGTCAGCGGCGGTCTCGGCATGGGCCTCTGACAGATCCCGCATTCCGGGTTCCGGATTACGGACTGCAGACCCGACTTCAGGTCCCAGGTCCCAGGTCCCAGGTCCCAGAGCACAGAGCACAGAGCACAGATCCCAAAGCACAGAGCACAACCAACACCGGTACAGCCACCGCCAGGTGCATCAGCACAGCCGTGCACAACCAACAGGGGGGACAGCCCATGGCCGTCGGTATCGTGTCGATCGGCTCTCACGTGCCCGACCGGGTCGTCGACAACCAGCAGATCAGCGAGTGGACCGGAATGTCCGCCGAGTGGGTCGCCGAACGCACCGGCATCAGCGAGCGGCGCTACGCGGATCCGGGCACCACCACCTCGGACCTCGCCCTGCCCGCGGCCCGGGAGGCGCTCCGGGGAGCCGGACCCGAGGTCCGCGAACAGCTCGCGGCGCTCGTCGTGGCGACCTGCACGCCCGACGTGCCGCAGCCGTCGACGGCGTCCATCCTCCAGCACAAGCTGGGCCTCGACGCCCTGCCCGCCTTCGACGTCAACGCGGTGTGCAGCGGCTTCCTGTACGGCCTCGCCGTCGCCGAGGGCCTGATCACCACCGGGCGGCAGGGCTCGTACGCGCTGCTGGTCGGCGCGGACATGTTCTCCACGATCATGGATCGCGGCGACCGCCGCACCGTGAGCCTGTTCGGTGACGGCGCGGGCGCGGTGCTGCTGGGCGAGGTGCCCGAGGGCTACGGTCTGCGTTCGCTGCGGCTGGTGACCAACGGGGAGTTGAACCACTACGTCGGCGTGGAGGCGGGCGGCACCCGCACCCCGCTCGACCGGCGGGCCCGGGACGCCGGCGAGCACCTGTTCCGGATGGACGGGCGGGCGGTGCGCGACTACGCGCTGGGGGTGCTCGGCAAGCTCACGGGCGAGGTGCTCGACGACTGCGGGCTGCGCCTGGACGACGTGCACCGCTTCGTCTTCCACCAGGCCAACACCCGGCTGCTGGAGACCTTCGTGGAGCAGGCCGGAATCGACCCGGAGCGGGTCGTCTACACGGCGCCCCGGCTGGGCAACACGGTCGCCGCGTCGGTCCCCCTCACCCTGCACGCCGCGCACCGCGCCAGGCCCCTCGCCCGGGGCGAGCGGGTGCTGCTCGCCTCGGTGGGCGGCGGCATGACCGCCGGAGCCGCCCTGCTCACCTGGTACTGACCGCAAGCCCGCCACTCACGCATTGGAGGAGTCATGCGGCTCCAGGGAAAGACCGTCGTCGTCACCGGGGGCACCCGGGGACTCGGCCGGGCGATCACCGAGGCCTACCTGACCGAGGGCGCCTCGGTGAT
The DNA here is from genome assembly GCF_018982965.1 of Streptomyces mayonensis. Lineage (GTDB taxonomy): Bacteria > Actinomycetota > Actinomycetes > Streptomycetales > Streptomycetaceae > Streptomyces > Streptomyces mayonensis. The sequence goes on from NZ_JACBYP010000003.1 coordinate 41,781, forward strand.
CGCCGCCGCCCGCAACCCGTACGACATCAAGGAACTGGCCGACGCGTACGGCGGCCGGCTGCGCTTCCACTACGCCGACGTCACCCACGAGGCGTCCGTCGCCGACCTGATGGCGGCGGCCGTGGACACGTACGGCCGGCTCGACGTGCTGGTCAACAACGCGGGCACCAGCCGGGACGGGAAGATCGCCCGGCTCAGCCTGGACGACTGGAACACCACGTTCGCCACCAACGTGACCGGGGTCTTCCTGTGCACGAGGGCCGCGGCCGGCCACATGACCGCCCAGGGCGGCGGCCGCATCATCAACGTCTCGTCCTGCGTGGCCGGCCGGGTCGCGGTGGGCGCCGCCGCGTACAGCGCGAGTAAGGCGGCGGTGGAGATGTTCACCCGTACCTCGGCGGCCGAGCTGGCCGCCAGGAACATCGCCGTCAACTGCCTCTCCCCGGGCTACATCGACGAGGGCATGGGCAAGGACCTCGCCGCCAACGCCCGGGCCTGGGAGACCTACCGCGGCCGTCTGCTGTCGGGCCGGCTGGGCGAACCGCAGGAGGTCGCGGACGCGGCGGTGTTCCTGGCCTCACGGGAGTCCGGCTACGTCAACGGCAGTGTGCTGGAAGTCAACGGGGGGCTGCTGTGGGCGGCCTGACACCGGGGCGGGACGTGCTGGTGGTCGGTGCGGGGCCGGTCGGCCTGCTGACCGCGTGCGAGCTGCTGCAGCAGGGCATCCCGGTCCGGGTGGTGGACGCGGGGCGCGGCACCACCGCGCACTCGCGGGCCAACGTGGTGTGGCCGCGCAACCTGGAACTGCTCGACCGGGTCGGGGTGGCCGAGCGGCTGGTCCTGCGCGGCCACCGGCTGGCGGGCACCGCCTTCTACTCCCGCGGACGCCGGCTGGCCACGGCCTGGATGAGCAGGCTCCGCGACGCGCCCTACCCCTTCGCGCTGACCATCCCCCAGCACGAGACCGAGCTGGTGCTGCGCGAACGCCTCGCCGAGCTGGGCGGCACGGTCGAGCACGGGGTGCGGCTGACCGCACTGGACAACTCCGGGGCGCTGCCCGCGGTGAAACTGGAGCACGAGGACGGGCGGACGGAGGAGAGCGAGCCGCACTGGCTGATCGGAGCGGACGGCGCCCACAGCACCGTGCGCAAGCAGCTGGGTATCGCCTACGACGGGCCGCCGGTGGACGTCACCTTCGCCATCACCGACGCACGGCTGTCCACCACGCTGTCCGAGGACCTGTCCCACTACTGCTACTCGCCCGGCGGCGCGATCGTGGTCGGCCCCATGGGCGGTGGCGTCCACCGCATCGCGTTGAACGTGCAGCACGACGCCTTCGACGAGGAGAACCCGCCGCCGGCCGAGCTGTTCCAGCGGATGGTCGACGCACGGGCGGCCGGCCGCAGCCGCGTCGAGGAGCTGCTGTGGAGCGGTTCCTTCCGGGTACGGGTGCGGATCGCGGCCCGGTTCGCCGCGGGCCGCTGCTTCCTGGTGGGCGACGCCGCCCACGTGATCAGCCCGGCCGGCGGCCAGGGCATGAACACCGGGATGCAGGACGCCTTCAACCTTGCCTGGAAGCTCTCCGGCGTGCTGCGCGGCGACTTCGGCGAGGCCATCCTCGCCTCGTACGACGCCGAGCGGCGCAGCGTCTCGCACCGGGTGGCCCGCTCCACCGAACTGCTCACCAGGGCCGGGGTGGTCCGTACTCCGGCGAAGGTGGCGGTGCGGGACGCGGCGTTCTGGGCCGCCGACCGCACCGGGCTGTTCCAGCGGACGGTCGCCCCTCAGCTCAGCCAGACCGATGTCGGTTACGGCGCGGAGCACCCGCGTCTGCCGGTGCGGTCGGCCGGCGGGCGGCCACCGGGACGCGGCACCTCGCCGTGGCCCGAGATCGACCGCGACCGGCCCACCGCCCTGCTGTGGCCCGGCACCCGCAATCCGCCGCCCGGCTGGGCCGGCACCCGGGACCGGCTGCGCGCGGCGCTGGCGCCGTCCCCGGTGGTGGAGCTGGACCGTGCGGTCGCCCCCGCGCTCGCCAAGGCGCTGGGGCCGGCGCCCACCGTGGCGCTGGTCCGCCCCGACGGACACCTCCTGGCACGGGCCGACCCCGAGGATCCGCTGCGAGCGGTCCGCCTGCTGACACGGGCGGCACACCTTCCCCTTTCCCGGCAGCAGCACGGAGGCGCGACGCGATGACATCCCGTGAGTACCACGAGCACCACGAGCACCACGAGCACCACGAGCACCACGAGCACCAGGAGCAGGAGCAGGAGCAGGAGCGCTACGAGCGCCGCGAGCGCCGTCTGTCCCAACGGCCCGACCGGGCCGACGAGTCCGGCCCCGACGGGCCCTTCCCCACCGCCACGGACGAGCGCCCCGTGATCGCGTTCTTCGACGCCGACGAGACGCTGATCGCGATGAAGACCCCGTTCTCGCTGCTGCGGTACCGGCTCAGGCAGCAGGGAGACGTCTCGGGCGCGGAGTACGAGCGCCGGGTCGAGCCGCTGCGCCGGCTCGCCGCCCTGGGGGTGACCCCGGTGGAGGTCGTGTCCAGGTTCTACGAGCTGTTCGAGGGCGTGCCCTGGGACGAGGTGCGGTCGGACGCCCGCGACTGGTACGCCGAACTGCGCGCCCAGGGCTGCCCGTTCGTCGAGCCGGTCGTCGCCCGGCTGCGCCGGCACCGGGAGGCGCGGCACCACACGGTGGTGGTCTCCGGGTCGTGGCCCGCCACGCTGCAGCCGATGGCCGAGGACCTGGGCATCGACCTGGTGCTGTGCACCGAGCCCGGGATCGACGCGCGGGGCAGGATGGACGGGACGATCCGGCACGCGATGTTCGGGCCCGCGAAGGGCGACGCGATGGGGGAGGCGCTGGCGAAGTTCGGTGCCGACCCGGCCGACTGCTACGCCTACGGCGACGATCCGGGCGACCTGACCATGCTGCGCCGCGTCGGGCGTCCGACGGTGGTCGGCGAACACCCGACGATGGTGCGGACCGCCGCCGAGGAGGGCTGGGAGGTCCTCCCGGCCCGGCTGGCGCCCGGCACCCGGCGCCAGCCGGTGTGACCGGTCGCCCGGCGAAAGCCGGGCCCGGGCTCCGGCGGGGACCGGCCCCCGGCGTCGGGTCAGCGGCCGCCGACCGCCGCGGGGAGGTGAGCGAGCCGTTCGAGCGCGGCGGGGGACAGCCGCAGGGCACCGGCCCCGACGTTCTCCTCGAGGTAGCGGCGGGTCTTGGTGCCGGGGAGCACGGCCACGTGGTCGCCCTGGGCCAGCACCCAGGCCAGGGAGACCTGTGCGACGGAGGCCCCGGTCTCCTCGGCCACCGCACGCACCTGGTCGAGGACCGCCTGGTTGGCCGCGAGGGCGTCGGGCTGGTAGCGGGCGAGCCGGTGCCGTCCGTCGGCCTTGGGAAGGTCCTCGGGAGAGGAGATGCGGCCGGAGAGGAAGCCCCGGCCCAGCGGAGCGAACGCGATGAAGGCGATGCCCTCGCGGCGGCAGTGCTCCACGACCCCGTCGTCGAGCGCTTCTCGGCTCCAGAGCGACAGTTCGCTCTGCACCGAGGCCACCGGGTGGACGCCCTGCGCCCGCCCGATCTCCGCCACGGACGCCTCCGAGAGGCCGAGTGCCCCGAGCTTGCCCGCGGCGACGAGTTCGGACAGCGCCCCCCAGCTCTCCTCGACCGGGACCTCCGGGTCGATGCGGTGCAGCTGGTAGAGGTCGATGTGGTCCACGCCGAGCCGGGTCAGACTCGCGTCGACTGCCGCCCGCAGGTGCTCGGGCCGGCCGTCGCGGTGGCTGCGGTAGGTGACCGGGTCGTCGACGACGAGGCCGCCCTTGGTGGCCAGCAGGACCCGGTCCCGGCCGTCTCCCAGGGCGGCCAGGGCCCTGCCGACCAGCACCTCGTTGGTGAAGGGGCCGTACTGGTCGGCGGTGTCGATCAGGTCCACGCCCAGTTCGACGGCACGGTGGACGACCGCGATCGACTCCGTCTCGTCGCGCCCGAGTTCGTCGTACCCCCACGACATGCCCATGCAGCCGAGCCCGACGCTCGCGAAGGTCCTGCCCCCGCCGCCCAGTCGTGTCTCGCGCATCACCGTGCGCACCACCTTTCGTCGCTTCTCCGTCGTTGCTTCGTCGCCTCTGTCCGCCGTCCGCAAGACAGAGTCACATCCTTACACAGACCTCTGTCATGCGCTATTGACATCAGTAAGACGCAGACTACTAATCTGTGACAGAGTTCTGCTTCAGCTTTGGCTTCAGCTTCGGCTTCTGTCCGGGCGTCCGTTCAGGCCTCCCTTGCACCCACCGAGAAGAGGAATCCTCGTGTCAACCGGCAATCCCCGGGCCACACTCGCCGCCGCGTGCGTCGTCGGCCCGCTGATGACCCTCGTGGTCACCGGGCCCTCCGTCGCCGTCCCCGACATCAGCGCGGACCTCGACAGTTCGCTGTCCGCCGCCCAGTGGGTGGTGGACGGCTACATGCTCACGGCCTCCAGCAGCCTCGCCGCGATGGGCTCGCTCGCCGACCGGATCGGCCACCGCCGGATGTTCACCTTCGGCATGGCCTTCTTCGCCTTCTGGATGGCGGTCTCCGGCCTGTCGAACAGCATCCTGCTGCTGGACCTCGCACGGGCCGTCGCGGGCTTCGGCAGCGGGGCGGCGCTCGCCTCCATCACCGCGATCGTGGCCCAGTCCTTCGACGACTCCGCCCGCGCCAAGGCGTTCGGTCTCTTCGGCACCTTCCTGGGCGCGGGGCTGGCGTTCGGCCCGATGTTCGGCGGTGCGCTGGTCAACCTGTGGGGCTGGCGCTCGGTGTTCCTGGTCCTGGCGGGTGCCTCGGCCCTGGTGCTGCTCGCCACACCGCTGCTGCCCAGCCCCAGGCCGAACCGCGGTCAGCGCTTCGACTGGAGCGGTACGTTCGCGTTCAGCGTCGGTGTCGCGCTGCTGGTCCTGGCCCTGGTGGAGGGCCCCGCCCGGGGCTGGACCGACCCAGCCGTGCTGGGTTCGCTGGCCGGCTTCGTGGTGCTGATGGCGGCGTTCGCCGCGATCGAGCGCCGCAGCGACAACCCCATGTTCGACCTGGGCCTCTTCGCCAACCCGCGCTTCCTGGCGGTGTGCCTGGTGCCGCTGGTCCTGGCGTTCAGCTTCGTCGCGCTGGTCATCGTGCTGCCGCCCTACCTCACCTCCGCCGGAGGCCTGTCCGCCTTCCGCATCGGTCTGACGCTGCTGCTGCTCACCGGTCCTTCGCTGGTGGTGCCCGCCGTCACCGGCGTGGTGGCCCCCAAGGTCTCCCAGCGCACCCTGTTCGTGCTGCTGCTGTGCTTCTCGGCCGTCGGTGCCGCCTGGCTGACCGTGATCGAGCCCGACTCCACCACACTCGCGCTGGCCGGGCCGCTGCTCTGCCTCGGCATCGGCTACGGCATCTCGCTGGGCATCCTGGACGGCGCGGCGGTCTCGGCCGTCGAGCCCGAGCGCATGGGCATGGCGGCCGGCATGTTCAACACGGTCCGGCTGACCTCGGACGCCGTGTCCATGGCGGGTCTGGGCGCCCTGGTCACCGTACTCACCAAGAACGCGCTGGACTCCGGCGCCGTCGGCACCTACCCCGGCGGAGCCGACGACCTGACCTCGCGGGCCCTCCAGGGCAGCCTGGCCGACGCGGCCGCCGACGTTCCCGCCGGTGCGCGGGACGGAGTGGTGCGGGCCACCGCCGACGCCTACACCGGCGGGCTGCACGCCACCATGTGGATCGTCGCCGCCGCCTGCGCCGTGAGCGCGGTGGCCGTCGCCGCACTGCTGTCGGGCCGGAAGCAGACTGAGGAGCCTGCCCCCGCAGTCCAGGAAGCCGAAGGACCCGCAGTCCAGGAAGCCGAAGGGCCCGCCGCCGTCCCGACGGGCCCGGCACGGTGAGCGCGGCGGCCACCGCGGCGCCCGCCACCCGGCTGGGGCCGATCGAGGTGCTGCCCGAGTACGCCGGGCAGCAGCTGGTCGAGCGCCTCGGCATCGAACTGACCGTCTGCCGGCCCGACCTGGTGGTCGCCACCATGCCGGTCGAGGGCAACCGGCAGCCGATCGGCCTGCTGCACGGCGGCGGCAACGCGGCGCTCGCGGAGACGGTGGGCTCGGTCGCGGCCTGGTTGCACGCCGGAGCGGACCGCGTCATCGTGGGGCAGGAGCTGTCGTGCACCCACCACGCCGCAGTGCGCTCGGGACTGGTCACCGCCACCTGCCGTCCCCTGCACCTGGGAACGTCCTCGGCCACCTACGAGATCGTCGTCACCGACGAGCGCGGTCGGCGGACCTGCACCGCCAGGCTGACCTGCGCCATCCCTGCGGCGCGCCGTGGACGGAGAAAGTAGATGCCCGTACCGCTTCACTTCGTGTTCTGGCATGTAAGAGAATACTGATATGGCGCAAACTGCAGCGGAAGAACTGGCCGCAGGCCGACTCGGCCACACCATCAAGCGGGCCGAGCAGGCCCTGATCTCCCGCAAGACCCGGGCCCTGCGGGAGTTCGACCTCACCGTGCCGCAGTACTCGATCCTGCTGCTGCTCTCCGTGTCCGACGGCATGTCGGCCGCGCAGTTGGCGCGCGAGTGCCTCGTCACTCCCCAGACGGTGGCCACCGTGCTGACGAACCTGGAGAAGACCGGGCTCATCGCCCGCGAGCCCTCCAAGCTGCACCAGAAGGTGGTCGTCAACCGCATCACGCGGAGCGGCAGGGCCGTGGCGCGGAAGGCCGACAAGGCCGCCCTCCAGGTGGAGGCGGCACTCGGCTCGGCCTTCGAGCCCGAGGAGCGGGAGCGCTTCGAGAAGTACCTGGAGCGGGCCATCGCCACGCTGACGGAGCTCGACTGACAGCTCGACTGACAGCTCGACTGACAGATCGACCGACAGCTCGACCGGCAGCTCGGTCGACGGCTCGGCCGACGCCGTCGGCGCCCCCGTTCGCCCCCGCACCGGGTGAGGCGTTCACGCGCCGAGTGAGACATCCCCAACACCTCAAAATCGAGCAAAAAGGCTTGCGGCGGAACAGGCTGCTCGATAGAAAAGACAGTGTTCTGTCATAAAGCAGACATTGTTCAAAAAGGTACTGTCCCGAGCCCCCGGCAGCGGCAGCCCGCCCCTGCCGGGGGCTCGGGACGGCCATAGGGGGAACTGTGCACATACGAGTACTCGGTCCGCTGACCGTTCTCGACGATCATCTACGACCCATCCCGCTCGCGCCCAAGCCCAAGCGGCTCCTGGCCATGCTGGCCATCGACGCCAACCGGGCGATCTCCGTCACCTCCCTCGCGCGCGAACTGTGGGGGGACACGCCGCCGCGCACGGCCACGGCCACCATCCAGACCTACATCGGGCAGATCCGGCGCAGCTTCGCCGCGGCCCTGGGCATCAGCGTGGCCGAGGCCGCCGAGACGCTCCTCGTCACCGAGGGCGGCAGCTACCTCCTGTCCGGAGGCCGTGCGGCGCTCGACATCGCGGAGTACGAGCAGCTGGCCGAGACCGGTACGCGGGCAGTCCGGCAGGGTGACTACCCGGCCGGCGCCCTGATGCTGCGCCAGGCGCTCGCCCTGTGGCGCGGGGCTCCGCTGGTCAACGTCGAGACGGGCGAACTGCTCGGCGCCCGGGTCCTCCACCTCGAGGAGTCCCGCCTGTGCGTGCAGGAGCACCGCATCTTCGCGGACCTGCAGCGCGGGGCGCACCACAACCTGATGGGCGAGCTGGTCGAACTGACGTCCCTGCACCCGCTGCACGAGACCCTGCACGGTCACCTGATGCTGGCGCTGTACCGCAGCGGACGGCGGGCCGAGTCGCTGGCCGTGGCGCGCAGGCTCCGCCGGCGACTGGTGGCCGAACTCGGCCTCGAACCCTCACCGTTCCTCCTCCAGATGGAGCAGGACATCCTGCGCGGCGAGGCCTCGCTCGACCCCGACCCGTCACCCGGTGACGGGGACGTCCGGCACCACCGGCGTGAGCCGGTACTCGCCTCACTCGCGGACTGATCACTCGCGGACTGGTCACTCGTGGATTGATCACTCGTGGGCCGAGCGTCCGGGAGACCAACACCGGAGCCGGGCGCCGGTGCCGGCGAGGGCCGGGGCGGACAGGCAGGAGGTCACCACCTGGCGCAGGGCCTCCGCGCTCGCCTTGCCGAACCTCTCCATCCCCTCGGCCCGCAGGTAGGCCTTCTTGGTGCGGCGTATGTCCACCCGCTCGCTGACCGAGCGGGGGGCCGGGCCGAACGGGTCGTCCCCGCGGTGCATGCGCTCGAGTTGGGGGGCGGCCACGGTGGCGATCGAGTGGAGCAGCAGGCCGGCCGGGTGGCGGTCCGTGTCGTGCAGGAGGAGGGCGGTGGCGCCGTCGCCGTAGCCGATCCCGTAGTCACCGCTCCAGCGGTCGAAGCCGGGATCGGCGAACCGGTCGGCCGTGGTGACCAGGGCGATGCCCAGCTCGGGCTCGGCGAGCAGCCGGGCCGCCGCCAGCTCCACTGCGGCGGCGCCCCCGTTGCACACCTGCTGCACACCGACGGGCGTCGCGGAGTCGGCTTCGAGCCGGTCGGCTATGTAGTGGGCGGGCGACCACAGGTCGTGGCCCTGGTAGTGGATCCAGGCGTGCAGCAGCAGGCCGACCGACCTGCCGTCCAGCCCCGCCGCCTCCAGGGCGCGGCGCCCGGCGGCGACGGCGAGCTCGGGCGGCGCCTGATCGGCGACGGGCAGCGCGTCGTGGCCGAGTTCTCCGGCCGTCTCGGAGTCGAGCCGCCCCTGCCGCACCGCCTGGGACGCGCTTTCGCGTCGCTCGGGAAGCCACAGTGTGGGACCGGAGATCGCGAACGGACGAGGGAAGTGCATGCGAACGGACACCCCTTTCGACAGGACGTGCACCCCCGGGCACACCGAAGTCGTCCGCGCGCGCCAGGAGCTGCCCGTGAATAGCAGAAGTCTGTCATTCAGCTCAGCTCTGCCGCAACTGCGGGATGTGTGCGGAGGCAGGGGTGGGTGACAGCCGGGAGGGGCGGCAAGAGAGGGTCTCGTCAGGTCGTCGGCACGGCGACGAAGCGGCCCGCCACCCGCAGGTCCGCCTCGATCTGGGAGGCCGCGCGCAGGAGTTCGGGCAGGAGTTCCCGCTCGCAGGCCTCCGTCGTGCGGCGGGCCGCGTGCATCGCCACGTTGATCGCCGCCACCACCGTGCCCGTACGGTCGCGGACCGGGACCGCGATCGCACGCAGACCGGCCTCCAGTTCCTCGTCGACCAGGGCGTAGCCCCGGGTCCGGGCCTCGGAGTGCGGCAGGAGGACGCGGCCCAGGGCCGTCGCGCGGGCCGGGAGGCGGGTGCCGACCGGGACGTGGGCGGTCAGGACGCGGCCGGTGGAGGCCCGGGCCGTGTACTGGATCTCCTCGCCCGAGTCGGACAGGACGGCCAGCGCCGTCGACTCGTGGACGCGGGCCGCCAGGGCGGTCAGGTGGGGTTGGGCGATGTCGGGGAGGGACGTGCGGGAGAGGGGCGGGAAGCCGAGGGAGAGGACGCGGGGCGTGAGGGCGTGGGTGTGGTCGGGGGCCGGGGTGACCAGGCCCGCGTGGGTGTGGGTGATCAGCGCCCTGCGTGCCGTCGCGCGGGTCAGACCGGTGGCCTTCGCGATCTCAGTGAGGGTCAGCCGGGAGCGGCCCTCGCCGAAGGCGGTCAGGACGGTCAGGCCGCGGGCCAGGGACTCGACGAACTCCCGGCCCAGTTCCTGCTTCGACGCGCCGGTCCAGGTCGCCAGGTCGGTGCGGTGCCCTTCCGGCGCCGGCGGCGGGGCGGTGCGCAGGTCGCGCTCCATCGTCGTGACCGCCTCGCGCAGGCGGGGGAGGAGGGTGGCCCGCAGGTCCGGTGCCGTGTGGCGGCTGGTGTGGCTCACGACGCTCGCCACGCAGGCCACCCGGCCCGTGCCGGGATCGCGTACCGGGACGGAGACGGCCACCAGACCCGGCTCGATCAACTGGTCGTCCACGCACCACCCGTCGGACGCCGCCCGGGCCGTGCGATGCTCGAAGTCCGGGGCGGGGGTGGCGGGTTCGCGCGGTGGTACGGCGGGGAAGGCGGTGTCTCCCGGGTCGGCGGCCCGTCGGGTGCGCCAGCGGTGCCAGTCGGCCGGCGTCCACTCCGCGGCGAACAGCGGTCCGGGCGCCGTGCGTTCGGCCGGGAGCCGGTCGCCGATGCGGAAGCTCAGGGACATCGCGCGGCGGCGGGTGGCCTGGTGGATGAAGCGGATGCCGTCGCGGTCGCCGACCGCCAGTGACACCGACTCGTCCAGTTCGTCGGCCAGTTCGTCGGCGCGGGCGGAGAGCAGGGCGGGCAGGCGCAGGGCCGCCAGGTAGGCGTTGCCCAGCTCCATCAGGCGGGGAGCGAGGGTCACGTCGCGGCCGTCCAGGCGGACGTAGCCCATGCGGGCCAGGGTCGCCGTGACGCGGTCGACCGTGGAGCGGGCCAGCCCGGTGGCCTTCTCCAGGCCGCTGAGGGAGAGGGTGACGCCGTCCGCCTCGGTCAGGCGGCGCAGCACGGCGATGCCGCGCAGAAGCGGGCCGACCGCCTCGTCCGGCACGGACGCCTCCGGCGGGGACGGTTCCGGCGCCTCCGGCGGGGACGGTTCCGGCGCCTCCGGCGGGGACGGTTCCGGTGCGGTCGGCTGTGGCGTGGGCGCTTTCGGTGGGGACGGTTCCGGTGCGGGCCCCTCTGGCACGGACGCCTCCCGCAGGGCCGGCTGCGGTGCAGGCGACTCCGGCAGGGGCGAGTTCCGCACGGTCGCCTCCGGCAGGGCCGGCTGCGGTGCGTTCGGCTCCGGTGCGGACTCGTTCGTCGGTCTGGCGGTCATCGAGGCGGTCGTCGGCTTTCCGGTACGGCGGTCGGAGCGCCCCCACCGTAAGCCCTCTCCGTGAGCCCCCGCCGTAAGTCCCTCTCCGTAAGCCCCCGCCCGTTCCGGCGGCCCGGCCCCGCCCCGGCGTCCGCCGTCACCTGCGTGTGATCCGCACCCGCTGCTCGCCCTTGCCGTCCGCCGCCGACACGGCGACGGTGATGCCGCGGCGCGGGTCCTTGAAGGTCTCGCCCGGCTCGAAGGCGGCGTCGGAGAGTTCGGCGTGGACGTTCGGGCTGCGGGTGCAGCCGCCGCTGTCGCGCTGGGAGTCGTAGACCCGGACCGGTCCCATCCCCGTGTCCACGTCCGCGTCGACCTTGTAGATCAGTACGCCAGGCCGGCACACCGTCTCGTCGTTGCCCTCACGGGTGCGCAGTTCGACCGCGTAACCCGTCCTGCCGTCCAGCGGGACGACGACCAGTTTGTCGCCTCCCTTGCGGGCCAGCGGAGTCAGTGTGTACTCCGTGGTCCCGGAGGCGGTGGCGCAGTGCACCTGGGACGGGTCGAGCCAGCCCAGCTTCCACTTGTGCCAGCCCAGGAGGTCGTTGTTGGCGCCCCAGTCCTCGCTCATGATGTCCCAGTGGCCGACGGCGCCGCCGCCCTCCTGGGTGTAGAGGTCCGGCAGGCCGAAGACGTGGCCGTTCTCGTGGGGGAGGACCCGGTAGCCGGTCTCGTCGTAGGAGCCGGAGCCGTCGTCCTGGCGGGAGTAGACGAACGAGGCGTTGGCGACCGGGACACCGTCGGCGACGGGGGCCTCCTTGTTGCCGGCGAAGGTCACGGACAGGACCGTGTCCAGGGCGGAGGGCCCGGCGTTCGGGGTGACCAGGACGTTCACGAGGTCGTACTTGCGGAAGTCCACCTTCGCGTCGGCCGCCGCGACCATGTCCTGGACCAGCCCGCGGTACCCGGGTTCGAAGGGCGCGCCGCGCTCTATGCCGTACTCGGCGAACGACTTCGGCATGCGGAGCCAGTCGCGGATCGGGGTCTCGGGGCGGTAGTCGAGCCGGCCGTAGCTGCTGGTGCGAAACCATTCCTCGGTCTGTGGGAAGAACTCCCCGTACCGGTCGAGCGCCTTGCCCTCTCCGGGTGCGTCGGAGAAGTCGATCATCAGGTTCAGGGCGCGGACGGTGCCGGTCGAGCGGGCGTAACCGGTGGACGTGGGAACGCCCTCGGACATCTGGATCTCGGAGCCGCCGCTGATCATGCAGGGGCCGTGCGCGGAGGAGCGGGAGAGGGCGGCGGGGCCGGGGCCCGCGGTCGAGGTGCCGGGCGCGAGCCGGCCGGTGCCGGCCGAGGTGCTGAGCGCGAGCGTCAGGGCGGTGACGGTCCCGATCGCGGCCAGTCGGCGCGGGCGTATGCGTCGGCTCGGCGGCTGCGGCTGCGGCTGCATGCGGACCTCCCCGACCACGGCAGCCGCCCGACACCGGCTGCACCCATGGCCTCACGATGTGTCGGAGGGTGCGCGGGCGCGCGCTGAGAAGGCCGATCGTGGGTTTCTCGCCGGTAGCCGCCGATCGGGTGAGAGGCACCGTCCCCTCACCGACGGTGAGGGGACGGAGGCGGAGCGGGGTGTGAGCCAGGTCACCGGAAACTTCTCCGGAAGGGGGAAATAACCGGGGACCGTTTCCCCGTTTGGAACTGTGTCCGAGCGAAACGGGGACGGAATCCCCGGATCGCCACCGAGCAGAGACACACGCACTCACACCCTCACAGACCAAGGAGTACGCCGTGCGGACCGCGATTCCCGACCAGCGCAGGACGGCCCGGCCCCGCGCCGACGCCGTGCGCAACCGGGAGCGGATCGTCACCGCCGCCCGGGAGATGTTCGTCGAGTTCGGCCCCGACGTGCCGCTCGACGACGTCGCCCGCAGGGCCGGTGTCGGCAACGCCACGGTGTACCGCAACTTCCCCGACCGCGACGCCCTCGTCCGCGAGGTCGTCTGCTCGGTCATGGACCGCACGGCACGGGCGGCCGAACTGGCCCTCGCGGAGACCGGCGACGCGTTCGAGGCGCTGGAGCGCTTCGTGCACGCCTCCGCCGACGAGCGGATCAGCGCCCTGTGCCCCATGGTGTCCAGCACGTTCGACCAGCACCACCCCGACCTGGTGGCGGCGCGCGAACGGGTCGAACGACTCGTCGCCGAGGTCATGGACCGGGCGAAGGCGGCCGGTCAGCTCCGTGGAGACGTGGGCGTGAGCGATCTCATGATCGCCGCGTCCCAGCTCAGCCGGCCCCCGGCCGGCACGGGGTGCCTGAGCGCCGACCGGTTCGTCCATCGCCATCTGCAGCTGTTCCTGGACGGGCTGCGGGCTCCTGCCCGCAGCACCCTGCCGGGCACGGAAGTCACCATGGAGGACCTGCGCCGGCCCTGTGACCAGTAGCCCAGCCGAGTAGTCCAGAGTCCAGTAGTCCAGTAGTCCAGAGCCCCGTAGACCGGAGCCCCTGGGCCGGAGCCCCGTAGGCCAGGGTTCAGCGGTCCCGAGTCCAGCGGTCCGGAACCTCAGGTCCGCGGCCGTCGGGCCGTCAGGTCGTCCCCGGGTCACTGCGATCCCGTGGTCCGACCGCGGTCCGACTGTGACCCGGCTGCGGTCCACTCGTCCCTTTAGTCACCTTTCCGTCTCGTTTTTTCCGTCACGAAGTCCCGAAGTGGGTATCCGCATGTCTCAGTCAGCCGTCAAGGCGTCCGGCGTCACCGACGCTCCGGACGCCGGACGCTGGAAAGCGCTCGTCTTCATCGCGCTCGCCCAGCTGATGGTGGTCCTCGACGCCACCATCGTGAACATCGCCCTGCCCTCCGCCCAGCAGGACCTCGGCATCTCCGACGGCAACCGGCAGTGGGTCGTCACGGCCTACGCCCTCGCCTTCGGCGGCCTGCTGCTGTTCGGCGGACGGATAGCCGACCTGTGGGGCCGCAAGCGCACCTTCGTCACCGGCCTGGCGGGCTTCGCCGTGGCCTCCGCGCTCGGCGGCGCGGCCACCAACGAGGCGATGATGTTCAGCTCCCGCGCCCTCCAGGGCGTCTTCGGCGCGCTGCTCGCGCCCGCCGCGCTCTCCCTGCTCGCCGTGATGTTCACGGACGCCAAGGAACGGGCCAAGGCCTTCGGCATCTACGGTGCGATCGCCGGTGGCGGCGGTGCCGTGGGTCTGATCCTCGGCGGCTTCCTCACCGAGTACCTGAACTGGCGCTGGACGTTCTTCGTCAACATCCCGTTCGCCGTCGTCGCCGCGGCCGGTGCGTACCTCGTCATCCGTGAGCCGAAGGGCAGCCGCAACCGCTCGCCGCTCGACATCCCCGGCGTGATCCTGTCCACCCTCGGCCTGGTCGCGCTCGTCTACGGCTTCACCCGCGCCGAGTCCAACGGCTGGAGCGACGCCACGACGATCGGCATGTTCGTCGGCGCCGCCGTGCTGCTGCTGTCCTTCGTGCTCGTCGAGTCCCGGGTCAAGGCCCCGCTGCTGCCGCTGCGCGTGATCACCGAGCGCAACCGCGGCGGGATCTACCTCTCGCTGGGCCTGGCGATCATCGCGATGTTCGGCCTGTTCCTCTTCCTGACCTACTACCTCCAGATCGTGAAGGGCTACACGCCGGTGAAGACCGGCTTCGCCTTCCTGCCGATGATCGCGGGCATGATCACGGGCTCCACCCAGATCGGCACCCGCCTGATGACGCGGGTCGCGCCCCGGCTGCTGATGGGCCCGGGCTTCCTGGTCGCGGCGGTCGGCATGCTGTTCCTCACCCGGCTGGAGATCAACACCTCCTACGCCGGTGTGCTGCTGCCCGGCATGCTCCTGCTCGGCCTCGGCATGGGTACGGCGTTCATGCCGGCGATGTCCCTGGCCACCATGGGCGTGGAGCCGCGGGACGCCGGCGTGGCCTCCGCGATGGTCAACACCTCGCAGCAGGTGGGCGGCGCGATCGGCACGGCACTGCTGAACACGATCGCCGCGTCCGCCACCACGTCGTACATCGCGGACCACATGGGTGGCGCGTCCTCCCGCTCCCAGCAGCAGCTGGTCCAGCTGCAGGGTCAGGTGCAGGGTTACACCAGCGCCATCTGGTTCGCCGTCGGCATCCTGGTCGCGGCGGCCGCCGTCGCCCTGACCTTCGTCAACGCCGGCCGCCCGGGCGGTCCCGCGGCCGGCGCGTCCGGTGCGGGCGAGACGGCCGAGGACGAGCTGCCGGTGCCGGTCGTCGCCCACTGACGACGCCGGACCCGGTACCCGCTCGGGCCCCCGGTACCCGCCCGGGCCCCTGTTCCACCCGTGCGCAGGGGGAGGGGACGCCCCTCGCGCACGGTTCCCAGGACCTGCCCCGGCCGCGCGTTCAGCGCAGCCAGGGCAGGTCCGCGCCCGCCTCGCTGGGCTGGAGTCCCTCGGCGACGATCCGCATGATCTCGCCGAGGGACTTCTGCTGTTCCGGGGTGAGCCGCTCGAAGACGGCCTGGCGCACGGCGTTCACATGACCCGGTGCGGTACGGCGCAGCACCTCGTCCCCCTCGTCGGTGAGGATGGCGAACTGGCCGCGCTTGTCGGAGGGGCAGTCCTCGCGGCGCACCCAGCCGTTCTTCTCCAGGCGGGCGACCGCGTGCGAGAGCCGGGAACGGGTGATCTTCGCGTACTTGGCCAGCTCGGTCATCCGCAGCCGCCGGCGCGGTGACTCGGCCAGCTTGACCAGCAGGCCGTAGTAGACGTGCGGCATGCCCGCGTCGCGCTGGAGCTGCCGGTCCAGATGGTCGTCCAGAAGGGTGGAGGCCTCGATGTAGGAGCGCCAGACCAGCTGCTCCCTGTCGGTGAGCCAGCGGGGCTCGTCGGGCGCGTCCGGTTCGGCGGAGGGTGCGGGGATGGGTGCCGTGTTCATGTATCCCACTGTAAGAGACGACTCCTTGAAACTTGAACAAGTTCGACGTAGATTGTTGGCAAGTAAAGATTGAGAGTTAAAGTACTGAGATCTGGAACATCCGGAGTCATCCGGAGTATCGGAGCAGCCATGACCGCCGCCACGCAGGACCGCATGCCCGCCCTCTATCTCAGTCACGGCGCGCCGCCGCTCGCCGACGACCCCGTCTGGCCCGGCGAACTCGCCGCCTGGTCCGCCGCCCTGCCCCGCCCCAGGGCGATCCTCGTCGTCTCCGCCCACTGGGAGGAGGCCCCGCTCGCGCTCGGCGCCACCCGCACCGTCCCTCTCGTCTACGACTTCTGGGGCTTCCCCGAGCACTACTACCAGGTGCGTTACGAGGCTCCGGGCGCCCCCGCCCTCGCCGAGTCCGTCCGCAGGCTGCTGCGCGCCCCCGGCACGCCCGTGCAGGACGTCCCCGACCGCGGCCTCGACCACGGTGCCTACGTCCCCCTGGTCGAGATGTACCCCGGCGCCGACATCCCGGTCCTCCAGGTCTCCATGCCGACCCTCGACCCGGTACGGCTCATGGAGACCGGCCGCAGGCTCGCGCCGCTGCGCGACGAGGGCGTGCTGATCATCGGCTCCGGCTTCTTCACCCACAACCTGGCCGCGCTGCGCCAGGGCGGCATCCCCTCCTGGTCGGCGGAGTTCGACGACTGGGGCCGGTCCGCGCTGGAGGCCGGTGACGTCGACGGGCTGCTCGACTTCGCCCGCAAGTCCCCGGCGGGGCGACTCGCGCACCCGCGCACGGAGCACTTCGCGCCGCTGTTCGTGACGATGGGCGCGGCGGACGCCGCCGGTGAACTGGACCTGCGCCGGTCGGTGATCGACGGGTTCTGGATGGGGCTGGCCAAGAGGTCGGTGCAGTTCGGCTGAGCTGCCCGGCCCCACCGGTGGTACGTGCCGCGTCCCGCCGGTGGTGTCCGGTGGTCTACAGGGGCTTCTCGTACCAGGCCACGTCCCAGTAGCGGCCGAACTTGCGCCCCACCTCGCGGTGGGTGCCGACGTGACGGAAGCCGAACCGGGCGTGCAGCCGGGCCGAGGCCTCGTTGGGCTGGGCGACGGCCGCGTAGGCACGGTGCACGTCCTCGCCGGCCAGGGCCTCGAAGAGGGAGGTGTAGAGCAGGGAGCCGATGCCGCGCCCGCCGGCGTGCGGGTCGACGTAGACGGTGGTCTCCACGGAGGTCGCGTAGGCGGGCCTCGGGCGGTAGGGGCCGGATACGGCGTAGCCCAGAATCCCCTCCGAGCCCGAGTTGGCGTTCGTCGCAACCCTGAGGCGGTGCGGGCCGTCTTCAGGGTGGGAGAGCAGCCAGGCGCGGCGCTCCCGGGGAGTGAAGGGCTCGGTGTCGAACGTGATGGCCGTCTCACGTACGTAGTGGTTGTAGAGGTCGGTGAGGGCCTTGAGGTCGTCCTCGACTCCCGGTCTGACCTGGATCTCTGTCTCTCCCGACGCCATCACGCCTCCCCGTGTGGCGGCACAGGGTACTGCATGATCAGAAAAATCGAGGGGCGGGTTGGGAATTCTGTCCGGATTCCAGTCGTTGTTTCCATCGGATGCAGGGCACCCGAGGAGAGTCCCGACAGGGGCCGGAGGCGATATCCGGCCGCGGGGCGAGCCGCAGGGAGCCGGACGTCCGAAGGCCACCCGCTGAACCACCATCGCAAGGGAGCACGCATGGCAACCCGTGCCGTCGCCCGTCGTAAGTCCGCCACCGGCGAGACGGCCGACGCGGCAACCAGCGTCCGCGCGAACGGCGGCGAGCTCGCCGACCGCGATCTGGTCGGCATGTACCTCGACGAGATCGCCCGGACACCGCTGCTCGACGCCGCCAAGGAGGTCGAGCTGTCCCAGACCATCGAGGCCGGTGTGTTCGCCCGGCAGGTCCTCGAAGGGTACGAGGAGACGGGGGCGGACGCCACCCGCGAGGAGCTCCAGGCCCTGATCGACGAGGGCGAGCGGGCCAAGGACGTCTTCATCCGCTCCAACCTCCGCCTCGTCGTCGCGGTCGCCCGGCGTTACCCGCGCAGCGGTCTGCCGCTCCTCGACCTGATCCAGGAGGGCAACGCCGGCCTGGTCCGCGCGGTCGAGAAGTTCGACTACCGCAAGGGCTTCAAGTTCTCGACGTACGCGACCTGGTGGATCCGGCAGGCCATCACCCGGTCCATCGCCGACCAGTCGCGCACCATCCGGCTGCCCGTCCACCTGGTGGAGGAGCTGGGCCGTATCCGGCGCGTGCAGCGCGAGTTCAACCGCGAGCACGGCCGGGAGCCGGAGCCCACGGAGATCGCGGCGGAGCTGGGCTCGACGCCGGAGCGCGTCACCGACGTGCTCGACTGGGCCCGCGACCCGGTCTCGCTCAACATGTCGGTGGACGACGAGGGCGAGACCCAGTTCGGCGACCTGCTGGAGGACACGTCCGCCGTGTCGCCCGAGCAGTCGGTGCTGACCCTGCTGCGCAGCGAGGAACTGGACGACCTCATCGGCCGCCTCGACCCGCGCACCGCGTCCATCATCAAGATGCGGTACGGCATCGACGACGGCCGCGAGCGCACGCTCACCGAGGTCGGCAAGGAGCACGGCCTCACGCGCGAGCGCATCCGCCAGATCGAGAAGCACGCGCTCCTCGAGCTGAAGAAGCTGGCCCGTTCCACCGGCTTCGAGGCGGCGGCGTAGTCTGCCCCTCGCCGCACGGAGCGGTACGGACCGGCCGGTCGCCGTGTGACGCGGGGGCGTGACGTGACGGCTGGGGCGTACGCCGGGCGGCCGGGGACCGCGCGAACATGGCTGTACAACGCTGCTTCAACGCGCGGGGGCCGGGAACAAGAACGACGGGCCCCCGTGTACCCGCGGAACATCCGCACCTGTGGACCACGTCCCGACGCACTCCCCCCGGCGCCGGGACTTCCCCGAGCCGGGCTCGGCGCCTCTCCCCCCGGGGCGTCGCAGCCCGGCTCCTCTCATGCCTGGGCAGGAGAGGGAGGCGGGGCACCCCGAACCTGAACCCCGGGGTGGCCCGCCGAATGGCAGATTGTGCCACAGCGGCATAGCCTGCCGAAGTGAGCAGCACCATCCCCGCATTCCCCGACCCCGACCCTGGGCAGGGGCCGGTCTCCCTGACCGAGCGGCGCAAGGCCGAGACCCGTATGGAGATCGCCCGCGCGGCGGCCCGACTCTTCGTCGGCCAGGGCCTGCGGGCCACCCGGGCCGAGGACATCGCCCGGGCCGCCGGAGTGGCCCCGCGCACCTTCTACCGGTACTTCGCGACCAAGGAGGAGGCCGTCGCCCCGCTCTACGCCCTCGGCGCCGAGCGCTGGGTGCGGACGGTGCGCGAGGCCCCCGCCGAACTGTCCCCGCCCGAGGCCCTGGAACACGCCGTCCGGCACACGCTGACGCCGGGGGCCGCGGTCGCGGCGCCCTCCTGGGAGTGGGCCCGCACCCTCGTCCGTCTCGCCGAGAGCAGCCCGGCGCTGCGCAAGGTGTGGGCGGAGGTCTGCCACATCACGGAGCGCGGCCTGCTGCAGGCACTGGCGGCGCGGCTGTCCGAAGGTGACGACCACGCGGCCGCGCGGCTGGCGTCCGCTCCCCGGCTGCAGTTCGGGGCGGCGGTGGCGGCCGCGGCCGTGCGCGTCGCGGTGGAGCACTGGGCCGCCCGTCCGCAGGGGTCGCCCGGCCCGCTGGAGACCGCGCTGCGGAACCTGGAGGCACTGCGCGGCTTCGACTGGCACGGCGCCGAGCACGGCTGAGGCCGCGGCGTCGCGCCGCCGGCCTCGTGCGGGCCCGTTGGGCGGGCTTCCCCCTCCCTCCCCCGCCGAAAGCGGGGAACCGCGCGGCCGGATCCCCTCAGCCCAGGGCCGTCGCGACCTCGGCGGCCGGGCCGGCCAGTGCGGGGAACCTGTCGCGCACCCGGCCGTCGTGGCCGGGGATCACGGTCGCCCCGGTCTCGGCCGCCAGGCGGTTGATGAAGGTCAGCGCCCGCCGCATCTCGTCCAGGTCGGTGAACGCGAAAAACGGCCACTCGTTCTCGATCTGCTCGTAGAAGTGCGCGGCGTCCGCCGCCATGATCAGCCGTTCCTCCACGACCGTCAGCAGTTCACCGGGGGAGTGGCCGCCGACCGGATGGACCGTCACGCCGGGGGACACCTCCGTCTGCCCGGAGACCAGCTTCAGCCGCCCCTCCTGCTCGGCGAGCCGCACCGCCTCCAGGTGCCCGGCCGTCGCGAACTCCCCGTCCAGCTCGGCGCGCCGCCACTTCCCGAACCAGTAGTCGTACTCCGCCGCCCCGGCCACGACCTCGGCGTTGCGGAAGAGGCCCAGGTGCCCGATGTGGTCGTAGTGGAAGTGCGACGCGATGACCGTGGACACGTCCAGCGGGTCGATCCCGAGCAGCGCCAGGGCCCGCGCGGTCGGGATCACGGGCTGCTCCCCGAGCCAGTCGCGCTCGGCGATGTCGTACCCGGTGTCGAGGAGCATCGTCCGGGAACCGTCGCGCAGCACCCAGAAGTTGTAGTCCATCTGCAGGTCGCCGTCGGGCTGCCCGTACGACGCGTAGTCGTGCAGCACCGCGCTCTTGCGCGTGACCCGCTCGCCGTAGCGGACCTGCACCACCTCGAGGCCGCTCACCGCTCGGCCTCCGCCCGGGCCAGCTCCTCGTCCAGGACCGGCACGGCGTCCGTCGCCGCATGGATGCCGATCACGCTGACGATCTCCAGCACCTCCATGATCTCCTCCTGGGTCGCGCCGAGCCGGACGGCGTTGCGCATGTGCAGCTTGAGGCCCGGCACGTACAGGTGCGTCGCGGACGCGTCGAAGGCCGTGTAGATCAGCTCCTTGACCTTCGGCTCCAGCACGCCGTTCCGCCACGGCACGGAGGAGAACTCCGTGTACGCCTCGAAGAGCTCCGGGTCGATCTCCAGCAGACCGTCCCAGAACGAGTGCCAGTACCCGCGGTTCTCGGTGAACTCGGCCTTGATCCGCTCCTGTTCGGCGTCCAGCGGCTTGGGGCCCGTGCGCAGGCCCTCCTCCTCCAGCACCTCCAGGAGCAGCGGCACACCGATGTTCGCCGCGTGGATGCCCAGCGTGGAGGTCAGCTCGATGACCTCCATGATCTCCTGCCCGGTCGCGCCGAACGCGAGCGCGGCGCGGATGTGCTGGCGGGTGCCGGCCGAGTACAGGTGGGTCGCGGCCGAGTCGGCGGCGATGTAGATGAACTCCTTGACCTTGTCGTCCAGATGGTTCTTGCGCCACGGGACCGCGGAGAAGTTGAGGTACGCGGCCAGGAAGTCCGGGTCGTGGCGCAGGATGCTCTCCCACGCGTCGCTCCAGGTTCCCCTGACCCGGACGAACTCCGCCTTCAGTTCCTCCTGGGGCGCGGTCAGGCCGGATGTCATCGTCGTCATCCCTTTCCGTCGTGTTCGTTGAAGCCGTCCTGCTTGTTGTGGCCGTCGTGCTGGTCGTGTCCGTCTTGCTCGTTGTGTCCGTCCTGCTGGTCTCGCAGCCACCGCACGATCTCGGTGTGATCGGCGTCGGCGGGGAGTTGTGCGGCTGCCTCGTCCCAGAGCCGTACCGCCGATTCGCCCAGCAGCGAGGGCAGGCCGGACTCGCGCGCCAGGCCGACCGCGATCCGCATGTCCTTGAGCATCAGGCGCAGGCCGAAGCCGGAGTCGAAGGTGCCGGGCAGCACGTACTTCGGCCACTTCGTCTGCGTGGACCCGCTGCGCCCGCTCGAACCGTTGACGACCTCCAGCATCGCCTCGGGAACGAGCCCGAACTCCTCGCCCGCGAGCAGCGCTTCGGAGCTGACCAGCAGGTGTGTGGCGGACATGAGGTTGTTCAGGGCCTTCAGGGCGTGCCCCGCGCCGGTGCCACCGACGTGCGAGACCGTTCCGCCCAGGCGCTCCAGGGGCGGGCGCACCCGTGCCACGTCCTCGGCCGTGCCGCCCGCCATGACGGTCAGCGTGCCGGCCTCGGCGCCGGCGACCCCGCCGGACACGGGCGCGTCGACCACCGACACGCCCCGGTCGGCGGCCCGCCGCGCCAGCGTCCGCGTCGAGTGCGGGCGGGACGAACCCATGTCGACCAGTACGGTGCCGGGGCGGGCGGCGTCCAGCAGGCCGCTCTCGTACAGCACGCTCTCCACCGCGTCGGAGTCGGGCAGCATCAGCAGGATCGCGTCCGCGCCCTCGGCGACCGCGGCCGGCGTGTCCACCGGGGTCGCCCCCAGCGCGGCGGCCCGTTTCCGGGCGGCGGGGGACGTGTCGAAGGCACGGACGGTGTATCCGGCGCCGACGAGGTGGCCGACCATGGGGGTGCCCATGTTGCCGAGCCCGACGAAGCCGAGCACCGACCCGTCGGTCAGGGCTTCGCCGGTCCGTGCCGCGTCGGTCGGTGGCGTGCTCACGAGCCCGTGGTCCCTTCGTCCTGCTGCCCGTTCTGCTGCTCGTCCTGCGGCTTGTTCTGCTGCGTGTCCTGCTGCTCGTTCGTCAGTTCGTCCTTCAGCTCGTTCAGCACGCGTTCGGCGACGCGGAACGACTCGAGCGCGGCGGGGGCGCCGCAGTAGACGGCCGTCTGCAGCAGCGCCTCCTGGATCTCGGTCTCCGTGCAGCCGTTGCGCACGGCGCCCCGGACATGCACGGCGAGTTCGTGCATACGGTTCAGCGCGGTGAGCATCACGAGGTTGAGCAGGCTGCGGGTCCTGCGTTCCAGGCCGTCGCGCGTCCACACCTCGCCCCAGCAGTACTCGGTCACGAGCTCCTGCACGGGACGGCTGAAGTCGGTGACCTTCGCCAGCGAGCGCTCCACGTGCTCGGGGCCCAGCACCTCCTTGCGTGTGGCCAGTCCCGCTTCGAATGTCGCCTGGTCCATGGCTTTCCCTCCGGGTTCAGTGCTGGTGAGCGGCGAGGTACTCTTCCTCGCCCACCGGTGTCTCCCACTGCGTGGTGCCGAGCGAGATGGCCACGTGCGCGAGCGCGCAGCCGGCGGACGCCCCGTGCCAGTGCCGTTCACCGGGCGGCACCCACACCACGTCGCCGGGGAGCAGCCGTTGCGGTGCCTCGCCCTCGCTGCACACCCAGCCGCTGCCGGTGGTCACCTGGAGGATCTGGCCGCGTTCGTGGCGGTGCCAGTGCGTGCGGGAACCGGGGGTGAAGTACACCGAGTTGATCGTGACGCCGTCGGTCGTGGGCAGCACCGGGTCGGCCCAGACAGTGCCGTCGAAGGTCGCGCCGCGCTCCTCGGTCCCGGCTTCCTCGGGCCTGCCGTGGATGATCCTCACCGTGTTCCTCCGTCCTGTGTTCCTCCGTCGTGTGTTCCTCCGCCCGGTGTTTGTCCGCCCGGTGTTTTTCCGGCATCCGCCGCCCCGTCGTGGAGGCGGATGCCGCCGGCGGCGTCGCCGATCGCGTCGACGACCCGGTTGCTGATCTGGTCGGCGTAGCCGAGCGACTGGGCCAGCGCGAAGCTCGCCATCGGCCCTGCGGAGTTGAGCGTCGGCACTCCCAGCTCGCGCAGCCGGTCCACGTAGAGCACGACGTCCTTCATCATCAGCGTGCTGGTCAGCCCGCCTTCGAGGTAGTCGCCGTCGACGATGTGCGGGAACCGGTTGAGGGTGGCGAAGTTGACGCCGCTGCTGGAGTTGAGCACGTCGAGCAGCTGGTGCATGTCCAGGCCCGCGCTCCGGCCGGCGACCAGGACCTCGGCCGTGGCGGCGAGGCTGACCGCGTTGAGGAAGTTGTTGAGCACCTTCGCGGTGTGTCCGGCGCCGCTCGCGCCCATCGCGAACACCTTGGAGCTGAACGGCTCCAGGGTCTTCTCCAGGCGCGCGACCGCGTCGTCCGGACCGCCGACCATCAGCGTCAGCGTGCCCTTCTCCGCCGCGGCGGCGCCCCCGGAGATGCCGGCGTCGACGTACGCGACCCCGCGCTCGGCGAACGCCGCGTGCAGCCGTACCGTCGACGACGGTGCCGCCGTACTGAGGTCCACGACGATCTGCCCGGCACGGCTGCCGGCCAGTACGCCCTCCTCGCCGAGCACCACCTTCTCGACGACCTTGCTGTCCGGCAGGGACAGCAGCAGGTGGTCGGCGGCCCCGGTGACCTCCGCGACCGAGGCCGCGGCGGTCGCGCCCGCCGCCTCGGCCCGCCCGGGTACCGGGTCGTAGCCGATCACCGGCCGGCCGCTCGCGACGATGCGCCGGGTGATCCGGCCGCCCATGTTGCCGAGTCCGATCACACCGATCCTCGGCGTAGTCGGTGTCCTCGGCGTAGTCGTTGTACTCGCCGTACTCGCCGTACTCGCCGTACTCGCCGTACTCGCCGTACTCGCCGTACTCGGCGTTTTTGGCGTACTCATGACTTCCCCTTGCTCCGTTCGTCGACGGACGTGGTGTCCCAGGCGCCCGCGCCGCCGGACGGGCGAACCGTGCTGACGATCGCCGAACCGCCGTCCACCGAGACGACCTCGCCGTGCACGTACGCGGCGTCGTCACTGAGGAGGAAGGCCACGACGGAGGCGACCTCGTCCGGCGTCCCGGTGCGGCGCAGCGGGACCGTGGTGCCGCGGCGGACCATGTCGTTGCCGCCGCCCGACGCGTCCTTCGCGGCGTCGAACAGCCCGGTCGGCACCAGACCCGGCGCGACCGCGTTGACCCGCACGCCCAGCGGTCCGCCGTACATCGCGGCGCCGTGCACCAGACCGAGCACACCGTGCTTGGACGTCTGATACGCGAGCAGGTCGTGGCTGCCGCGCAGGCTCGCGATGGACGCGGTGATCACGATCGCCCCGCGCGACTCCTGCTCCCGGTACCTGCGGAACGCCGCGCGCACCCCGAGGAACGGACCGCGCACGTTCACGCCGAGCACCCGGTCGAAGTCCGCCACGCTCAGGTCCGTGAGATCCTCGAACGGGCCGGTGACGCCCGCGTTGAGGTGGTGCAGGTCGAGCCTGCCGAAGGTGTCGACGGCCACGCGTACGTAGTTCTCGACGTCCTCCTCGCGCGCGACGTCGGCGGCCACCGCGACGGCCGGTCCGGGCAGCGCCGCCGCGACCTCCCGCGCGCCGTCGCCGTCGATGTCGACGACGACCACGCGTGCGCCGGCGCGCGACAGGCGGTGTGCGCTGGCGGCCCCGATGCCGCCGGCGGCGCCGGTGACCACCGCCACCCTGCCTTCCGTCATCAGCTCTTCCTTTCCGCCCGCGGCCGCACCACGACCGCGAATCCGGGATCGGTGGCGTCGAGCGGCTCGAACCGCTCCAGCACCAGGGGGTCGTGTCCGGGCAGCAGCACCGTGTCCGGTTCCGCCGCGATCCGCGCGAGGTCGTCGAATCCCCGGTACATCGCCTCCAGGTCGGCGACCACGAGGAACGGACGGCCGAGTTCGAGCTCCTCGTAGTAGTGCACGGCGTCCGAGGCCAGTACGACCGTGCCGCCCGCGGTGCGTACGAGCGCGACCAACTGGCCGGGCGTGTGCCCGCCGACCTCGAGCAACTCGATGCCGGGCGCGAGCCGGTGCCGTCCGGCCAGCCGGGTCACCCGGCCCTCCCGGTCGGCCTCGGCGAGGGCGGCGATGTCCGGTCGTTCGACGGAGTGGCCGAACTGCACGCGCTCGGCGTACGGGCCGGTCCAGAAGTCCAGTTCCCGTGCGGTGATCAGGATCTCCGCGTGGGGGAACAGCGAGACGTTGCCGGTGTGGTCGTAGTGCGCGTGCGTGATCACCAGCTGGTCGATGTCCGCGGGGTCGATGCCCAGCCGGGAGAGCGCGTCGGGCACCGGACAGGTCATGGTGCGCCCGCGCCGTTCGCCGACCGCGGGCGTGAACCCGGTGTCGACGAGGACGGTGCGCCCGGGGCGGCGCAGCACCCAGAAGAAGTAGTCCATGCCGATCGGACGATCGGGTTCTCCGTACACGTGGTAGTTGAGGTAGACCTGGCTCGCGACGGTCTGCCGGGTCGCGAACCGGACCGCGAGCACTTCCCAGGCCCCTTCGGTCGTCGCTTCGGTTCCGGCGGAGGGCGTTTCGGCGGAGGGCATCAGCCCACCTCCCGTACGGGTTCGGGATGCGGTGCCTGCGCGCCGATGTTCCGGCCCGCGGTCTCGGGCAGGTGCTTCAGCAGGAACGCCGTGGCGACGAGCGCGACCGCCACCAGGTACGACGCCGGCCACACACTGCTGCCGGTGGCGTTCGCGACGGCGGTCGCGATGAACGGTCCCGGCCCGGCCACGAACGCCAGCGCGATGTTGAACCCGGTGGCGCTGCCGCTGGAGCGGGTCGCCGCGGGGAACAGCTCCACGAGCATGACCACGGTGGTCACGCTGACCATCGCCTGCGGCACGGTCAGCAGTAGCATCCCGAGCAGTACGGCCGCCACCGAGCCCTGACCCATCAGGGCGAACGCGGGCAGTCCCAGCACCACGTAGCCGATGCTGCCGACGAGGTTGACCCGGCGCCGGCCGAACCGGTCGGCCAGCATGCCGGCCAGCGGGCACAGCGCCATGTAGACGGACAGCCCGATCGCACTGAGCCCCAGGGAGCCGGTGCGCGAGAGGCCCACCGTCTCGGTGAGGTGGTTCACGACGTAGGTGGCCAGGTAGTAGAAGCCCAGGCCCTGCACGGAGGCGATGGCGAGGGTGAGCAGGATCGGCTTCAGGTCCCGGTTCCCCGCGGCGCGCAGCGGCTTGTCCGACACCTGGCCCAGCCGCTCCAGCTCGGTGAAGACCGGAGTCTCGTCGATCTTCATCCGCACGTACAGGCCGATGAGCGCGAGCGGCGCGGCGATCAGGAACGGGATCCGCCAGCCCCAGGCGAGCATGGCGTCGTCGCTCACCACCGACTGGATCAGCAGCGCGACGAAGCTGCCCGCGACCGTCGCCAGCGCGGCGGTCGCCGAGATGACGCTGCCGAACAGGCCCCGCCGGTGGTCCGGGACCATCTCCAGCAGGAAGGCCGAGGAACCGGTCCACTCACCGCCCGCCGACAGGCCCTGGAGGCAGCGCAGGATCACCAGCAGGACGGGCGCTAGCGCGCCGACGGTGGCGTAACTGGGCAGCAGGGCGATGAGCGTGGTCGTCACGCCCATCATCAGCACCGAGACCGACAGCGTGAACCTGCGCCCGCGGCGGTCGCCGAGCGAGCCCAGTATCAGTCCGCCGAGCGGACGGAAGAAGAACGCGACGCCGAACACGGCGAGCGAGGACAGCAGGCTCACCGCGGCACTGTCGGAGGGGAAGAAGACCTTCCCCATGGTCGGTGCGAAGAAGCCGTAGACGGCGAAGTCGAACCACTCCATGAAGTTGCCGACACCGGCGCCGACCGCCGCCTTGCGTTGGGTCCGGCCGGTGCCGGCCGGGGACTGCGCTGTCATCCATCGACTCCTGCGATCCACACTGATCGGCGATCGTGCATGGCCACCGACTGTCCACTCACCGGACAGGAACCTCATTGAGTGGACGTCCTTTTCGTCAAGCTAGAGCGCGGATCCGACGGTTGTCAATGCTCTGTACGTCCACTGAGTGATAACGTCGACCACTATGCGAACGGGATCCGAAGCGCCCACCGGCACGGTCGCCCGCGTCGTCGCGGTACTGCGTGGCGTGGTCGAGGCCGACGAGGACATCAGCGCCGCCGAGCTGGCCGAGGAGATCGGGCTGCCGCGCCCCACCGTCCACCGGCTGCTCGACCTGCTGGCGAAGGAGGACATGGTCGAGCCCGATCCGGGCACGCGCCGCTGGCGGCCGACCGCGGAGTGCCAGCGGCTGGGGGCGCTGCTGGCCGCGCGCCGGGACCTCGTGCGGCTCGCGCGCCCCGTACTCGCGCAGGTCGTCGCGCGCAGCCAGGAGGCGTGCCTGCTGGGCGTGTACCTGCCGCGCCGGCGCGAGATGATCTACGCCGACGAGCACATCTCGCCCGACCCGCTCTCGTACCGGATCGAGTTGAACTCTCCGGTGCCGGTCAACTGGGGTGCTTCGGGCCGCGCGATCCTCGCCTTCCTGCCCGAGGAGGAGCGGGAGGCGGTCCTCGCCGAGCGCGCCCCCGCTCCCGTGTCGGGGGAGAAGGCGCCGACCGTGGCTGTGCTGCGCCGGGAGCTGGAGCTGATCCGGCAGAAGGGCTACGCGTTCTCCCGCGGGCAGAAGATCCCGGGTTCCCGGGGGATCGCCGCTCCGGTCCTGGGCGCCGACGGCATCGCCGTGGGCAGCCTCACGCTGACGATTCCCGAGATGCGGTTCCGCGAGGAGGCGAAGGAGCAGCTGGCGGAGACGGTGATGGCCGGAGCCGAGGAGCTGAGCGTCATGCTCGGCCACCGCGTGCCGCGTACCGAGCCGAACGAGCGCTGACACGGGGCGCGTCCGGGATTCCGGGCGGGCGTGGTGGCGGGGTGCGGTGTGTCCGGGGCCGGGCTGGTCTGGTGGCGGGGTGCGTCCGGGGCCGGGCTGCGTCCGGTGGTGGGATGTGTCTGGCGGCCAGGTGCGGCCAGGTGCGGCCAGGTGCGTCGGGCGTTCCCGGCGGGCGTGGTGGCGGGGCGGTGCGTCAGGTGTCGTCCGTCGCCCGCGCGAGCCGTGCCGCCAGGTCCCGTACGCGGTCCGCCAGTACCGCCGGCTGCCGGACCCGGAACTCCAGGCCGGTCGTCGCCAGCCGCACCGCCACCGCCTCCGGGGCGTCGGACACGGTCGCCCGCAGGACGCACGACGTGCCGTCGCCCGTGGCCTCGGGCGCCCCGAACCAGTGGGGCAGCCGTGCCGCGGCCACCTCGGCCGACGCCTGGAAGAGGATCTCGATCGGGTACGAGTCGCCGAGCCGCTGGACCGAGCGCCGCAGATACTCCGCGGCGTCCCCGTTCGGCAGCTCGCGCGGCGTGAAGCGCGCGCCCGTGGCGAAGGGCTCGGTGATCCGGTCGACCCGGAAGGTCCGCCAGTCCTCCCGCTCCAGGTCGTAGGCGACCAGGTACCAGCGCGCGCCCGCCGACACCAGCCGGTGCGGCTCCGTGAGGCGGCGCGACTGGGTGCCGTCCGCCGCGCGGTAGGCGAACCTCAGCCGCTCGTGCCCGGCCACCGTCGAGGCCATGACGGTCAGCGTCTCCGGGGCGATGCCCGGGCCGTCGCCACCGGTCAGCGGGGTGGTCGCCGCCTGGAACGTCGTGACGCGGTGCCGCAGACGTGAGGGCAGCACCTGCTCCAGCTTGGCCAGCGCCCGGACCGAGGCCTCGTCCAGCCCCGCGACCGCGTGCCCGGCACCGGCCCGCAGCCCGACGGCGATGGCCACCGCCTCCTCGTCGTCCAGGACGAGCGGCGGCATCGCCTTCCCGGCGACCAGCCGGTAGCCGCCGTCCGAACCCATGGTCGCCTGCACGGGGTAGCCCAGTTCGCGCAGGCGGTCGATGTCCCGCCGGATCGTCCGCCGCGAGACCCCGAGCCGCTCGGCCAGCTCGCCGCCCGGCCATTCACGGGGCGTCTGGAGAAGCGAGAGGAGCGTCAGCAGCCGGGCCGGGGTGTCCGTCGTCATGGACCCGAGGATGCCGCACGTCCAGGTCTTGAACTGTCCTGGAGGATCGGTCCTGGAGCGTCTGCTCCGGAGCGTCTGGCGCTGTTCCCTGCCTGCCGTGGAGTTCGCTCGCAATGCCCGTTCATGCCCACTTGGGTCCGAATGTGTCTGCTCTCGTGTTTACATTCCGGAAAACCGGGCGTAGCCTCCGGGAGAAACCACAGGTTCGGGCACGGTTCGGAGGTGAACGGTCATGTACGCACCGGAGCGGCAGCAGGAGATCCTCCGGCTCGCCCGGGACAGCGGCCGGGTGGACGTGGTGTCGCTGGCCGAGGAGTTCCAGGTGACGGCGGAGACCATCCGCCGCGACCTCAAGGCGCTGGACCGAGCCGGGCTGCTCCGCCGGGTGCACGGCGGCGCCATCCCGGCCGGGCGGCTCGACTTCGAGCCGGACCTCGCCGAGCGCGAGTCCACCGCCGCCGACGAGAAGGACCGCATCGCCAAGGCGGCCCTCGCCGTGCTGCCGGCCGAGGGCACGCTGATCCTCGACGCCGGTTCGACGGTCGCCCGCATGGCCGCGGCCATCCCGCCGGAGGCCGCACTGACCGTCGTCACCCACAGCCTGCCCATCGCGGCCCGCCTCGCCGACCACCCCGGCATCCAGCTCCACCTCGTCGGCGGGCGGGTCCGGCACCGTACGCGCGCCGCCGTGGACGCCTGGGCGCTGCGCGCGTACGGCGAGATCCGCGCCGACGTGACCGTCGTGGCGGCCAACGGCTTCTCCGTCGAGTACGGCCTGACCACCCCCGACCTCGCCGAGGCCGCCGTCAAGCGGGCCGCCGTGGCCGCCGCCCGCCGGGTGGTGCTGGTGGCCGACTCCTCCAAGTACGGACAGGAGCACTTCGCCCGCTTCGGCGCCCTCGGCGAGGTGGACCTGCTGGTCACCGACAGCGGGCTGAGCCCCGAAGACACCAACGCCATCGAGCGCGCCGGCACGGAAGTAGTACGCGCATGATCCTCACCGTCACCCCCAACCCGTCGCTGGACCGCACCTACGAGCTTCCCCGGCTGGACCGCGGCGAGGTCGTCCGCGCCACGGGCGAGCGGGTGGACCCGGGCGGCAAGGGCGTGAACGTCTCGCGTGCCGTGACGGCGGCCGGCCGGCGCACCGTCGCCGTGCTGCCGCTCGGCGGCGCGCCGGGCGCCCTGGTGGCCGACCTCCTCGACGCGCAGGGCATCGAGGTCGCGCCGGTGGCGATCGCCGGGGCCACCCGTTCCAACATCGCGCTCGCCGAGGCCGACGGCGTCCTGACGAAGATCAACGCGCCGGGCCCCGAACTGACGGCGGCCGAGCGGGAGTCGCTCCTGGACACCGTGCGGCGCACGTCGCACGACGCGGACTGGATCGCCTGCTGCGGCAGCCTGCCCCGCTCGCTCGCCCCGTCCTGGTACGCCGACCTGGTCGCCCGCGCGCACGCCGCCGGGGTCCGCATCGCCCTGGACACCTCCGGACCCGCCCTGCTCCGGGCGCTGCGTGAGCGGCCGGACGTGGTCAAGCCCAACGCCGAGGAGCTGTCCGAGGCCGTCGGACGTCCGCTGGGCACGGTCGGCGACGCCGTCAAGGCCGCCGAGGAGCTGCGGGAGCTGGGTGCCAGGGCCGTGCTCGCCAGCCTCGGCGCCGACGGCCAGCTGCTCGTGGACGACGCGGGCACCTGGTACGGCAGCGCCCGCGTGGACGCCGTACGCAGCAACGTCGGCGCCGGGGACTCCTCCCTCGCCGGTTTCCTCGTCGCCGGGGGAGCGGGCCCCGCCGCCCTCGCCTCCGCCGTCGCGCACGGCGCCGCGGCCGTCCGGCTGCCCGGCAGTGTGATGCCGACGCCGGAGGACCTGGATCCGGCGGCGGTGACCGTGACCGCCGAGGTTCCCCTGGACCGTGCGCTCCGGGAGCCCACCTCGTGAACTCCCCTGCCACCCTTCCCCCTTACCTCCTCTCCCTCCTCTCCCTCCTCTCCCCTCTCTCCCTCCTCCCCGTTCCAGCCCCTCAGCCCGGGTTGCGGGCGATACGCGAGCTAAGGAGCCCGCGATGAGCGACATGATCAGCGCCGATCTGGTCGACCTCGACCTGTCCGCCGAGACCAAGGAAGCGGCGGCGCGTGCCCTCGCGGAGCGGATGGCGGCCCGCGGCCGGGTGACCGACCTGGAGGGCTTCCTCGCCGACGTGGCGGCCCGGGAGGCGCAGATGCCGACCGGCCTCGACGGCGGCATCGGCATCCCGCACTGCCGCAGCGAGTACGTTACGGAACCGACGCTCGCCTTCGGGCGCAGTGCGGCCGGCATCGACTTCGGGGCGGCGGACGGGCCCGCCGACCTGGTCTTCCTGATCGCCGCGCCGGCGGGGGCCGACGACGCCCACCTGACGATCCTGTCCGCGCTGGCCCGGCAGCTGATGAACGCCGAGTTCACCGCGGCGCTGCGCTCGGTGGGCGACGCGGCGGACGCGGCGAGGCTGATCCGCGGGGAGGAACCGGCACCGGCGGAACCGGGCGGGCAGCCGGCCGAGGAACCGGACGGGGAGCCGGCCGAGGAACCGGACGGGGAGCCGGCCGAGGAACCGGACGGGGAGCCGGTCGGCGAGGCCCGCGAGGGCGCCGGAGCAGGGACGGGCGACGTGTCCGGCGAGGGTTCCGGCGAGCCCGGGCGCCCGTTCCGGATCGTCGCCGTCACCTCCTGCCCCACCGGTATCGCGCACACCTACATGGCGGCCGAGGCGCTGGAGAACGCGGGGCGCGAGGCGGGCGTCGAAGTCGTCGTCGAGACCCAGGGCTCGGCCGGTTTCACCCGGCTCGACCCGGCGGTGATCGCGGCGGCGGACGGCGTGATCCTCGCCCATGACGTCGCCGTGCGCGAGAAGGACCGCTTCGCCGGGAAGCCGACCGTCGACACCGGCGTCAAGGCGGCCGTCAACCGGCCCGGTGAGCTGATCGGCGAGGTCCGTTCGAAGGCCGCCCGCGGCGAGGTCACGGCCGCCGCCGACGACGACGGCCCGGCCGGTGCCGACGGCACCACACCGGTCGGACGCGGGGGCGAGTCCGGCGAGGGGTACGGCACCAGGCTCCGCAAGTGGCTGATGTCCGGCGTCAGTTACATGGTGCCGTTCGTCGCCGCGGGCGGCCTGCTGATCGCCCTCGGGTTCGCGATCGGCGGCTACGAGATCAACAAGGCCCCGTCGGTGGTGGACCACTTCGTGTGGGGCCAGGCGGACAGCTGGGCCGCCCTGCTGTACCAGATCGGCGGCGTGTCCTTCGCCTTCCTCGTGCCCGTGCTCGCCGGCTACATCGCCTACGGCATGGCGGACCGGCCCGGCCTGGTCCCCGGCTTCGTCGGCGGTTCCATCGCGCTGACCATCGACGCCGGCTTCCTGGGCGGGCTGGCGGCCGGTCTGATCTCCGGCGGCGTGGTGCTGGCGATCCAGCGGGTCCGCATCCCGGCGGCACTGCGCGGCATCATGCCGGTGGTGGTGATACCGCTGATCTCCGCGGCGGTCGTCGGGTTCCTGATGTTCGTGGTGATCGGCAAGCCCATCGCGTCCGCGCAGGAGGCGATGACCGACTGGCTGAACGGTCTGTCCGGCGCCAACGCGGTCCTGCTCGGCGCGCTGCTCGGCCTGATGATGTGCTTCGACCTCGGCGGCCCGGTGAACAAGGTCGCCTACACCTTCGCCACCGCGGGCATCGCGGTGTCGGACCCGAGCGACTCCGCGATGAAGATCATGGCGGCGGTGATGGCGGCCGGCATGGTCCCGCCGCTCTCGATGGCCCTGGCCACCACGGTGCGCGGCCGGCTCTTCAACGCCACCGAGCGCGAGAACGGCAAGGCCGCCTGGGTCCTGGGCGCCTCCTTCATCTCCGAGGGCGCGATCCCGTTCGCCGCGGCCGACCCGCTGCGCGTCATCCCGTCCTCGATGGTGGGCGGCGCGCTCACCGGTGCCCTGTCGATGGCCTTCGGTGCCACGCTGCGCGCTCCGCACGGCGGCGTCTTCGTGGTCCCGCTGATCGGGAACCCGCTGCTCTACCTGGTCGCCATCGCGGCCGGCGTGTGCGTCACGACGGCGCTGGTGATCGTCCTCAAGGGCCTGCGCAGGCCGGTGCCGGGGGCGGCGGCCCAGGGACCGGACGGCGCGGACCCGTCGGCACCGGCGGGCTCGAAGCAGCCGGTGGCGGCGTAGGGGAAGGCACGGCGAGCGCGGGCGCCCTCCCGGGTCACCGGGGGGACGGCGCCCCGCTCGCGCGTCAGCCTGCCCGGGGCTCGCGGCGGCGACGTCGCGTCGTCGCAGACAGGTACGGCGACCCGGCGACCCGGATACCGGGGGCCGCAGCCTTGTCAGCGACTGCCCGGCCGGTCCTGCGATGCGGCTCCCGGCGAGCCCCTGTGCGGGAACACGGGGAACACACTGAGACCACCTCGTGCCGGTTCACAGCGCGATCACGATCTTGCCGTGGACATGTCGTCCGGCCTGCGTCGTCACGGCGTCGCGAATCCGCTCGACCGGGAAGGTCGCCGCGATCGGCACCGTGATGTCGCCGGAGCGGACGGCGTCGGCGATCCGTTCCAGAGCGCCCGAAGCCGCGTCGAAGGCGCCGACCTTGCGCACCCCGGGCGGCGGGGCGGGGCCGTCGGCCACGACGGAGATCCGCTCGGGTGCCACGCCGAGCTCGAGTGCGGTCTCGGCCGTCTCCCTTCCGAACAGGTCGGTCGCCGCGGTGATCCCCTCCGGTGCCAGGGCACGCACCCGGTCGGCAAGGCCGGGGCCGTACGCCACGGGTTCGGCGCCGAGCCCCCGCAGGAATCCGAACGTGCCCTCGGAGGCGGTGCCGAGCACCCGGGCACCCGCACGCACCGCCAACTGCACGGCGAAGATGCCCACACCGCCCGCCGCCCCGCCGACCAGGACGGTGTCACCGGCCCGGAGCCCCGTCGCGGCGAGCGCGGCGGAGGCCGTCAGGCCGGCTACCGGAAGCGTGGCCGCCACCTCGTCGCCGATGCCCTCCGGGGTGGGAAACAGCGTCGTCGTGGGTGTCCTGACCAGCACGAAATCGGCGACGGAGCGGCCGATTGCTCCCCCGTACACCCGGTCACCGGTCGCGAACCCCACGGCTTCGGCGCCCACTTCGTCCACCACTCCAGCGAAGTCGCTGCCGAACCCGGCCGGAAGGGTGATGCCGAACCGTGCCGCCATGTCGGGCTGCGCGGCGATCTGCCAGTCCATCGGATTCAGCCCGGCCGCAGTGATCCGGACGCGCACCTCGTCGGGCGCGGGGTGCGGCTCCGGTATCTCCTGCAGTTCGAGCACTTCGGGACCGCCGAATCGGTGATAACGGACAGCTCTGCTCATCGGTGACCTCTCCTGGTCAGTGATGGGACTTGGTCTCATGGACTGTACACCAGTGATGGGACGAAGTCCCGTACACTGTTCCCATGGCCCGCTGGCAACCCGACGCACCAGGACGGCTCGCCGCCGCAGCTCTCGACCTCTTCGAGGAGCGCGGCTACGAGAACACGACCGTGATCGAGATCGCGGAGCGTGCCGGGCTCACCAAGAGCACGTTCTTCCGGTACTTCCCGGACAAGCGCGAGGTGCTCTTCGGCAGGGGCGCGATGACCGGTGTGCTCGTCGAAGGGATCACCTCGGCGCCACCGGAGGCGGGACCGCTCGACGCTGTGGCGGGGGGCCTCGACGCGCTCGGCCGGACGTTCTTCACCGACGACCGCCGCGCGTTCAGCGGCCGGCGTGAGGCCGTGCTGAACGCCAACACGGAACTGCGCGAGCGTGAGGCCCTGAAAAGGATCGGCCTCACCGCCTCAATGGTCGAGGCTCTCAACCGCCGCGGCGCCCCGGACCTGACCGCGCGCGTAACCGCGACACTGGGCGCGCTGGCCTGGGAGGTCGCCTACGACCAGTGGATCGGCACCGACGGCGGCGAGGGCTTCGGCCCGCTGGCACGACAGGCGCTCGCCGAGGTGCGCGCGGTCGCCGTCCACGTCACCAACCTCTCCGAACGACACACCTAGGGCCGGGGCCCCTTTTTGCGGGCCCCGGCCGCGTGCTGGTGAGCCCGCACGATGGTGGAGTCCACCGAGACGGCTCAGGTCCTCGTCCGTGTCGGGCCTGCGCCACCAGGGTGGCGAAGACCCGCTCCCACGTGCCGTCGACGGCCCAGATCCGCAGTCGGTCGGAGACGCCTCGACAGTTGCCGTACGTCTTCGGCAGCTGAACCCACTGCGTCCCGGTCCCGAACTTGTGGGCAATCGCGTCAATCACCTCACGATGGTCACGCCGGCGACCACCCCGCTTCTGCGTCCGGCCCTGGGAGCGACGGCTCAATCCCCGCCCACTGCGCGTCAGTCGACGGCACACCAGGGCCAACGACCGACTGGCCGGACGGAACTGCCTAGGGCACCTGGGCCGCGCGCCGCTCCATCGCCAGGCGGGCCGTGTCCTCGCTGTCGTAGACCTCGCACATGTGCCGTCCGTCGGGCGTGGCCGTGTGCTCGACCTCCCAGAGGGAGACCTCCGCGCCGTCGTGCAGTAAGAACGCGTGCTCGTACAGCGAGAAGCCGATCCGGGCGCGGCTCGTACGGCCGGGGACGCCGAAGGCCTGGGTGATCTGGTGCGCGGACGCCGTCGACAGCAGAGCGGCGAGGTCGGCGCCGGGCCGGTCCGTGTTCTCCGCGCGGCGCAGCAGCCGGCGGGCGTGGTCGGCCGAGGCGTCCGGGACGTAGGCGTGCCGCGGGGCGGGGACCGGGGACAACCGCACCTGCACCGCCAGCTCGAAGTCCGGCGTCTCCGGCGGAAGCGCCAGCCGTGCGGTCGCGGTGCGCAGCTCCTCCTCGTCCACGTACACCTCGTGCTGCGGCTCGCTGCCCGGCGCGGGGTTGTGGACGAGCTCCCAGAGGGTGAGCGCCGAGCCGTCGGCGAGCAGCCAGGTGTGCCGGTACGTCTCGCGGTGCAGCCCCGCGCTGTGGTGCGCGGAGTGCAGGGATCCGTCGTACGCCAGCGCGCAGTCCAGCAGCCGTATCGTCTCGTCGGGCAGCTCGAACGAGTTCAGGGCCCGACCGAGCAGCCGCATGAGGTGCTCCTCCGGAGACTCGGGCGACTCGGGTGGTTCGTACGCTGCTGTCTCGTACGGAACGCTCAAGGTTTCTCCCGGCGTTGCTGCATGTCACCTTGTGGGTGCATACCGTAGCCCCTCGGTCGGACATCGTGTCCGGGAACCGAGAAAACGTACGCACGAAATACGCGAGAGCCACGCGAAAAGTTCCCGTACGAGCCGACGGACCGTCAAAATCCGCTGCTCAAGGGCTCGTCGGGCCGCGCTTCGTCTCCCTGTGCTCCTGCCCGCCGTTCCGGCTCCGCACACCTTTCCGTACCCCGCGCCCTGCTCAGCTCCGTCGTGCTGCCCGCGTGTCGCCGTACAGCTCTCCGTACGACGGCCACGTTCCGCCCGGCCCGTCCACCGGAGCGGCGGCCCGGACCGCCCGGACGATCGCGCGCGTCACCACGTCCGCGCCCGCCGCCAGCACCTCGTTCAGGGCGAGCGGCTGCCCCGTGTCGAGCGGCCGGTCCCCGGTGGCCAGGGCGAACACCGTGTCGCCGTCGCTGAGCAGATGCACCGGCCGTACGGCGCGTGCGATGCCGTCGTGCGCCGTGCCGGCCAGCTTCTGCGCCTGCGCCTTGGACAGGTCCGCGTCGGTGGCGACCACCGCGAGCGTCGTGTTCAGCGGCGGCGGCGTGTTCCTCCCAGCCACCTCGGCCAGCCGCGCCTGCGCTGCCGCGTGGACGTCCGGCGCCGGATACGCCGCGCGCCCGCCCCGGAACAACTCCCCGTACAGCGCCCCCGTCTCCGGGTCCGTCACCGATCCCGCCGCGTTGGCCACCACCAGCGCCGCCACCGTGATCCCCGAGTCCAGCACGGTGCTCGCGGTGCCGACCCCGCCCTTCAGCGTGCCGACCACCGCTCCCGTGCCCGCCCCGACACAGCCCTCGGCCACCGGCCTGCCCGGCGGGCTCGCGTGGGCCGCCTGCGCCGCCGCGTATCCGGTGGCCGCGTCCGGCCTGGCCCGGAAGTCGCCCCCGCGGCCGAGGTCGAAGACGCAGGCCGCGGGCACCACCGGCACCACGTGCGCGGGGTCCGGACCCACGCGCACTCCGCGTCCCCGTTCCTCCAGCCAGGCCATCACGCCCGAGGCCGAGTCCAGCCCGTAGGCACTGCCGCCGGTCAGCACGACCGCCTGGACCCGCTGCACCAGGTTGCGGGGATCGAGCGCGTCGGTCTCCTTGGTGCCGGGGCCGCCGCCGCGCACGTCGACGGCCGCGACCGCCCCGGCCTCCGGCGCGAGCACCACCGTGGTCCCCGTGAGCCATCCGTCACCGGCCCGCGTCGCATGCCCCACCAGCACACCGCCGACGTCCGTCAATCCGTCAACTGTCATGAGGCCAGTGTGGTGCAGGAAGGGGTGCCGGAAGTGGTTCAGGTGGTGGCGCGGGAAGGGGTGCCGGAAGCGGTTCAGGTGGTGGTGCCGGAAGCGTCCCGTGACGTGTGCCGCGCGGTCAGCGCCACTCCCGCCGCCACTGCCAGGGCCAGCACCAGCCCCGCCACGAGCACCCCCGGGTCGCCGAGGAAGGTGCAGCAGAGCACCAGCAGCGCGGCCGTCGGCAGTACGACCTGCTCGGCGACGCCCACCTTGAAGTGCCGCGCGTGGAGCGCCCAGACCGTGATCAGGAAAACCGCCGTCGGCAGGGTCACCGCCGAGGTGGCCGCGAGCGTCGAGATGTGCGCCTTGCCCACGGCCTGCTCCACCGCCACCTCGAGTCCCGCTCCGATCGCGGCCGCCGAGGCGAACACCAGGTAGTGGCCGTAACCCCACAGGAAGCCCTGGCGGTTGGACCGCAGGTGGCCGTGGACGGGCACCACGAAGTAGATCCACCAGGCGGCGAAGACGATCAGCAGTCCGCCGGCGGCGATCGGGAGCAGTTCGCCCAGCGCGTCGTGTTCGTCGATGCCCGACTTGACCGCCACCGTGGCCGCGGCGATGGTCTCGCCGAGCACGATGATCGTGAGCAGCCCGTACCGCTCGGAGATGTGGTGTGCGTGCCAGGACGACTGGTGCTCGCGCTCGGCGAACGCCGGCACACACAGCTCCAGCACCACCATCGCCAGGAACAGCCAGCCTCGGCCACCCTCCGGAAGGAGCAGCAGGCCGAGCCAGCCGACCTGGCAGACCAGCAGGCCCCCCGCGTATCTCAGGGCCATGGTGCGCTCCGCCGTCTCCTCGGCCGAACGTGCCGCTCTGAGCCACTGCACCGACATGGCGAGGCGCATGATCACGTAGCCGAGCACCACGGCCACCCAGTCGTCGTCCTCGAAGGCCCGGGAGACCCCGGCCGCGAGAACGAGCACCCCGGCGATCTGCACCAGGGTGACGACCCGGTAGAGCACGTCGTCGTTGTCGTAGGCCGAGGCGAACCAGGCGAAGTTCAACCAGGCCCACCAGATGGCGAAGAAGACCATGGCGTAGTGGAGAACGCCCTCACCGGCATGGCCCTCGGCCACGGCGTGCACCAGCTGCACGCCAGCCTGGGCGACGGCCACGACGAAGCACAGGTCGAAGAAGAGCTCCAGCGGCGTGGCGACCCGGTGCCGCTCGTGCCGGTCGCGGGCCTTCAGCCTGCGCACCGGGGCCTGGTCGTCGGACGGCGGCACGGCGTGCGTGCCCGCCGGTGACGGACCGGAGCCTGGCGGACCGGGGGAGGACGGGCTACTGGACATCATGGCTCCCAGCACAGCAGAGAACGGTGCGGATGTGCATGCGGACGGGGCCCGAGAGCAGGAGCGGGCCCGAGCACGGGGCGGGCCCGGACGTACGGGCCGGCGGGCCAGGGGGCGGGCCGTACCCTGGAGGCATGAGCAGCACCCCCGAGTCCGAGCCCCGCGCGCCCAGGCCGGCGCTGGTCTTCGACGACCCGCTGGACCAGCAGACCTCGGACGACACCGACCGCGGCTGGGGCGAGCGGTCCGAGGGCGACGGCGCGGCCGACCTGAAGCGCTTCCTCGACGAGAAGCCGCCCCACCACCTCTGAGCGACGGCGGGCAGTGCACCGGGGAGTGCACACCCCGCGGGCGGTCCGGCTACGAGCGGCCGGAACCCTCGCCGGGTCCGCCGGAACCCGAGCCGGGCTGGTCGGGACCCGGGTCCGGCTGGTCGGATCCGGTGGCCGGGAGGCCGGGCGCCGCCCCGGACGCGGCACCGCGCTGCGCGATCAGCGTGTCGCGGATCTCCTTGAGGACCTCCAGCTCGGAGACCTCGATGACCTCCTCGGTCCCTTCCTTCGCCTTGCGCCGGGCCTCCTGGCGGGCCAGGTACTTGGCCATGGGCAGCACCATCAGGAAGTAGACGACGGCCGCGGTGATCAGGAACGAGAGGGTGGCGCCCAGCACCGAGCCCCACGCGATGCGCACGCCCGTCGCGGTCTCGCCGGTGCCGGTGCACGGGCCCTTCAGACAGGAGCTGTAGCTGTCCAGGCTCTGCGTGCCGAGCGCCCCGACCACGGGGTTGATGACCCCCTCCACCACCGAGTTGACGATCTTGGTGAAGGCGGCGCCGATGACGACTGCCACCGCCAGGTCGATGACGTTTCCGCGCATCAGGAAGGCTTTGAAGCCGTCCCAGATGCTCGGCTCGCTCTTCTCGCTCACGGTGGGAGCACTCCTCGCTTGAACAGGTGTAGGTACCAAACGCTCCGCAACCTACGACAGCCGTGGGCCGTCCTGTCCAATCCGATCCCTCGAACGAGGGACTTGACAGGCTCAGCACAGGGTCACCGCCAGCCGTGCCGTGGTAGCCGCGTCCACCAACCGGTGGGCCGTCCCGCGCGGCACGGAGACCACCACCAGAGCCCCGTCCGCCGCCGCTCCCGCCACGGGCTCGGGCACCTCCGCCACCCGCGCCCCGCGGGCGACCACCGTCGCACCGTCCGCGTCGCTGTCCGCACCGCTGTCCGAGCCGCCGGTCGTGCCGCCGTGCCCGGTCGCGACCACGTCGATCCGGTCGCCCGGCCCGAGCAGCCGCACCGCGTCCGCGTCCGCGATCCGCACCGGCGCCGACACGAGCCGGGTGTCCTCCCGCTCCCGCACCGGCTCGGCGACCGGATGTCCCCGGGCCCGCCGGGTGTCCGGTCCGCCGGTATCCGGATGCGGGCCCGCCGCCACCAGCGCCGCCGCGGTGACCACCAGCCCGGCGGCCAGCGCCCGCCGTCGGTGCCGTACGAGCCGGTGCAGCGGGCCGTGTCCGCCACGTACCCGCACCGGGGGGAAGTGGGGAACCTCACAGGTGGGCGGCGTCTCGCTGCCGGTCGGCAGCAGCAGGAGGGACGGCGCGGGGGAGACGTGGGGAACGGCGACGGCGGAACGGGACATGAGGGAGCACCACCTGTGCGGACTGGGACGGGCCGTGTCGTGGGACCGGCTTGCGCTCCCACGATGAGGCTTTTCGCCGAAGCCTGCCGAAGCCCGTGGACCACTGCCCGCTTGTGGACAACTCCGTCACCCGAACAGGACGTTCCGCTACGGCAGTCCGTCACGGCAGTCAGCTACGGCAGTCCGTCACGGCAGTCCGCCGGGGCAGTCCGTCACGGCAGTGCACTACGGCAGTCCGCCGGGGCAGCGCGATCCCCCGGACTACGGCAGCGTGATGCCCGGGTCCGTCCCGCCCAGTGCCGAGCCGCACCCGCAGTCCCGCTCGCCCGACGCCGGCAGCGCGGCCACCGTGTCGAACAGGACGCCCCGCAGCCGGTCCACGTTCGCCGCGAACACCCGCAGCACCTCCTCGTGCGAGACCCCCTCCCCGGTCTCCGCGCCGGCGTCCAGGTCGGTCACGAGGGTCAGCGAGGTGTAGCAGAGCTCCAGCTCACGGGCGAGTGCCGCCTCGGGGTGCCCGGTCATGCCGACCACCGACCAGCCCTGGGCCCGGTGCCACTGGGACTCCGCGCGGGTGCCGAACCGCGGCCCCTCGACCACGACCAGGGTGCCGCCGTCGACGGCCTCCCACTCCTGCCCCCGGGCCGCCTTCAGCGCGGCGGACCGTCCGGTGGGGCAGTACGGGTCGGCCAGCGACACGTGCACCACGTTGGGCACCGTCCCGTCGGGTGTCGGCAGCCCGTCGAAGTAGGTCGACGGGCGCGAGCTGGTGCGGTCGACGAACTGGTCCGGCACCAGCAGCGTGCCCGGCCCGTACTCGGGACGCAGGCCGCCGACCGCGCACGGGCCGAGCACCTGGCGCACCCCGGCCGAGCGCAGCGCCCACAGGTTGGCGCGGTAGTTGATCCGGTGCGGCGGCAGATGGTGGGAGCGGCCGTGCCGGGGGAGGAAGGCGACCCGCCGGCCGGCGACCTCCCCGACGAAGAGGGAGTCGCTGGGCGGCCCGTAGGGGGTGTCCACCTCGACCTCGGTCACGTCGTCGAGGAACGAGTAGAAACCGGAGCCGCCGATCACGCCGATCTCGGCCCGCACGTTCTCCGCCCCCGCGTTCTCGGCCTTCACCTTGTTCGCCATGGCCCTGACCCTAACCGCCCCGCGAAACGCCGAGGACCCTGTCGCCGGACGACGACAGGGTCCCGTAAGAAATCGCGGAAAGGACGCGCAGGAAGACCGCGGGGAAAGGGCGCGCGGGAAGCGGGTCCTACGCGGCGGTGGTGCCGGCGGAGGAGCTGCCGGAGCCCGACGACGAACCGGAGCCCGAGGAGCTCGACGAGGACGACGAGGAGGAAGACGACGAAGACGAGCCGGAGCCCGAGCCCGAGTCCGAGGAGGACGAAGACGCGGAGGACGAACCGGACTTTGAACCCGACGACGAGGGCGAGCTGCTCGACGAGCTGCCACGGCTGTCGTTGCGGTAGAAGCCGGAACCCTTGAAGACGATGCCGACGGCCGAGAACACCTTCTTCAGGCGGCCCTGGCAGTTGGGGCACTCGGTGAGGGCGTCGTCGGTGAACTTCTGCACCGCCTCGAGGC
Source organism: Streptomyces mayonensis (assembly GCF_018982965.1). Taxonomy (GTDB): domain Bacteria; phylum Actinomycetota; class Actinomycetes; order Streptomycetales; family Streptomycetaceae; genus Streptomyces; species Streptomyces mayonensis. The sequence continues at coordinate 84,103 of NZ_JACBYP010000003.1, forward strand.
CCTCGCCGCACTCGGTGCACTGGTACTGGTACGTCGGCACTGTACTTCCTCCTGGCACTCTCACTCGATGAGTGCTAACGACGGTCCATAGTGACCTATTCCGCGGGATCAGTCCACTGCGACGGCCGCGCGGTGACCGACACCACGTGCGACCGTACGGCTGTGGGGCGGGGCCGCCAGCCGCGAGCGCAGCGCCACCAGGACCGCCAGCGCGAGCACCGTGCCGCCCATCGGCACCAGGAAGCCCGCCCCCTCCCGGAACCGGTCCTCCAGCTGGCCGGAGACCGTCACGGCCGCCGCCTGGCCGAGTGCGACGGCGCCGGTCAGCCAGGTGAAGGCCTCGGTGCGGGCGCCCGCCGGGACCAGGCCCTCGACCAGCGTGTAGCCGGTGACGATGGCGGGTGCGACGCACATGCCGACGAGCAGGCCGAGGCCGGCCAGCACGAGCACCGAGTGCGCCGCCCACAGGCCGGACGCGGTCAGCGCGAGGGCGGTGTAGCCGACGAGGAGGCGCCGCTGCGGGGCCACCTTCCAGGCGACGGCCCCGCAGACCAGGCCGGAGATCATGTTGCCCGCGGCGAAGACGCCGTACAGGACGCCGTTCAGACCGGGTTCGCCGATCGACTCGGTGAACGCCGCCAGCGACACCTGCATGCCGCCGAAGACGGAACCGACGCCCAGGAAGACGGCGATCAGGACGCGCACCCCGGGGACGCGCAGCGCGGAAACGTGCTCCACGCGCGCGTGCCCGCCGTCGGCCCCGCCGGCGGCACCGGAGGCGCTGACGGCGGGCTGGGTGCTCTTCTGCGCGGCGAAGAGCAGACCGCCCACCAGGGTGAGCGCGGCCTCCGCGACCAGGCCCGCGGCCGGGTCGACGGCCGTGCACAGCGCGGTCGCCAGCAGCGGGCCGAGGACGAAGGTCAGCTCGTCGGTGACGGACTCGAAGGCGGCGGCCGTGCCCATCAGGGGCGATTCCCCCAGCTTCACGCCCCAGCGGGCACGCACCATGGGGCCGATCTGCGGCACCGAGGCGCCGGTGGGCACGGCCGCCGCGAACAGCAGCCACAGCGGGGCGTCCGCGAGCGCGAGTGCGGTCAGGGCCAGGCCGGACGCCGCGTGCACGAGGACACCCGGCAGCAGGACGGCGCGCTGTCCGTAGCGGTCGGCGAGCCGCCCGCTGTACGGGGCGAACAGGGCCATGGAGACGCCGGTGACGGCCGCGGCGGCGCCCGCGACGCCGTAGGAGCCGGTGGTGTGCTGCACGAGCAGCACGATGGACAGCGTCAGCATGGCGAACGGCTGGCGTGCCGCGAAGCCGGGGAGCAGGAACGTCCAGGCGCCGCGGGTGCGCAGCAGTTGCCCGTACCCGGGGCGCGAAGGGGCGCGCGACGTTCCCGAATGGGTCTGCGACGTTCCCGACTGGGACTGTGACGGTCCCGACCGGGACTGTGACGTGCGCGACGTGGTGTGCGAAGGAGTGACCGTGGGTTCCACGGCCCGTGCCTTTCTGCCGCCTGGTGACGCGGTCCGTCTCGCGGCTGTTCGCCGTGCGGGAGCGCCGAGAGCTGTCCTCTTGCGCGGACTGCGGTAGATACCGGGGCCCGGGCGCGGGAGTGCGCCAGGAGGAGGGCGTTCCGGCCGCCATACGGTCGCGCCAGCCCTGCATCAGGCAGAGTTGGATCGATCAGGTGCCGCACTCATCGTACGCCCGGGTGCCGCTTCGCCCGCACGCCGAGCTGCCGGACTCCGTCACACCGCCCCCAGCACCGGCGCGTCTCGTCGCCCCCTCTCACCGCCCCCCGTTGCCGCCCGTGCCCAGCCAGCCGGCCAGCTTGCCGCCGTGGCCGACCGCGCGCAGCCGCGCCTCGGCGGCGTCGCGGACGGGGTCGGTGGCGACGACGAGGAGTTCGTCACCGCGCCGCAGCCCCGTCGTCGGCAGCGGCACGAAGGACGTCCCGTCGCGCACGACCAGCGTGACGGCGGCCCCGGTCGGCAGCCGCAGCTCGCTGACCTCGACGCCGTGCATCTTCGAGCCCTGCGGGATCGTCACGGACAGCAGGTGCCCGCGCAGCCGCTCCAGGGGCGCCGACTCGATGCCGAGGTCGGCGGCCTCCTCCCCCTTGCCCAGGCGCAGCTTGCGGGCCAGCCACGGCAGGGTCGGGCCCTGCACCAGGGTGTAGACGACGACCAGGACGAAGACGATGTTGAAGAGCCGGCGGCTGCCCGTGACGCCCTCCACCATGGGGATGGTGGCCAGGATGATGGGCACCGCGCCGCGCAGCCCCGCCCAGGACATCAGCGCCTGCTCCTGCCACGGCACCCGGAAGGGCGTCAGGGACAGCACGACGCTCAGCGGACGCGCCACCATGGTGAGCACCAGCCCGATGACCAGGGCGGGCAGGATGTCGTCGCCCAGTTCGTGCGGGGTCACCAGCAGGCCCAGCAGCACGAACATGCCGATCTGCGCGAGCCAGCCGAGCCCGTCGGCGAACCCGCGGGTGGCGGGCCAGTGCGGCAGCCGGGCGTTGCCCATGACCATCGAGGCGAGGTAGACGGCGAGGAAGCCGCTGCCGTGGGCCATGGCGCCGGCCGCGTAGGCCGTGACGGCGATGGACAGGACGGCGATGGGGTAGAGGCCGGACGCGGGCAGGGCCACGTGCCGCAGGCCCCAGGAGCCCAGCCAGCCCACCGCGAGCCCGATGGCCGCGCCGATGGCCAGCTCCAGGGCGATCTCGCCGAGGAGCACGTACCAGTGCTCGATCGGACCGGCCGTCGAGAAGGCGACCACGAGGATGACCACGGGGGCGTCGTTGAAGCCGGACTCGGCCTCCAGCGTGCCCGTTATCCGCTTGGGCAGCGGGATCCGGCGCAGCACGGAGAAGACGGCCGCGGCGTCCGTGGAGGACACCACCGCCCCGATGATCAGTGCCTGCCGCCACTCCAGCCCCGTCAGGTAGTGCGCGCCCGTCGCGGTCACGCCGACGCTGACCGCGACGCCGGCCAGGGCCAGCGTGGAGGCGGCCGGCAGGGCCGGTTTCGCCTCCTTCCACTTCGTGCCGAGGCCGCCCTCGGCCAGGATCACGACCAGGGCGGCGTAGCCGATGACCTGGACCAGTTCGGCGTTGTCGAACTTGATGTCGCCGATGCCGTCCTGGCCCATGGCGACACCGATGGCCAGGTAGACGAGCAGGCTGGGGAGCCCGCTGCGCGAGGAGATCCGGACCGCCGCGACGGCGATGAGCAGGACGAGCGAGCAGACGAGCAGGAGCTGGTTGAGGTGGTGGACAGTCAGCGGCCGTTCCCTTCCCTGGCGCACAGCACGGATCCGGCGCGCCTCACGGCGCGGGCGAACGCGCCCGCGCCGTGAGGCGGAGTGCACTTCCCCCCGTGGCGCACGAACCCTGGCGCACGAAGTACACCAACCTGGCGCACGAAGTACACCAACCCCATGGCACGCGAAGCCGCCGTGCTCGCGGACAACTACTTCGTTACCTTACCTAACTCTTGACGCGTTCTTGACGGCACTCTTGGCAAGATCGAACGCTCGTGCGTGCCCGTACCCGACTCCGCGTCAAGGGGGAGCCGGGGCTGCGCCTAGAGTTGCTCCAGCGTTCGGCGCTCAGCGCCCCCGCCCCGGTACGAAGCACAGCCCGCCCCTGCCGCTCGTGTTAGGACAGCAAGGACAGCGATGCCCCCCAACAACACCGCCTCCACGGGTCAGCAGCCCGGCACGTCCGGCAGGAAGAAGGGGCGCAAGGGCCGCCTGCTCGTCATCGTGCTGGTCCTGGCCGTCATCGGCGGCCTGGTCTACGGGGCGTACTGGTCCATCAGCACCGTCCGTGCGTCCTTCCCGCAGACCAAGGGCTCGATCACGCTGGACGGCCTGTCGGGTCCGGTGGACGTCAAGCGCGACGGGTACGGCATTCCGCAGATCTACGCCTCCTCCGAGGACGACCTGTTCATGGCGCAGGGCTACGTCCAGGCGCAGGACCGGTTCTACGAGATGGACGTACGGCGCCACATGACCGCCGGTCGCCTGTCGGAGATGTTCGGCAAGGACCAGGTCGACAACGACGAGTTCCTGCGCACCCTGGGCTGGCACCGGGTGGCGAAGAAGGAGTACGACGAAACGCTGTCGGACTCCACGAAGAAGTACCTCCAGGCGTACGCCAAGGGCGTCAACGCCTACCTGGAGGGCAAGGACGGCGCGGACATCTCGCTGGAGTACGCCGCCCTCGGCTTCACCAACGACTACGAGCCCCAGGAGTGGACGCCGGTCGACTCGCTGGCCTGGCTCAAGGCGATGGCCTGGGACCTGCGCGGCAACATGCAGGACGAGGTCGACCGCGCCCTGATGACCAGCCGCCTCGGCCCCAAGCAGATCGCCGACCTCTACCCGGCGTACCCCTACGACCGGAACAAGGCGATCGTCCAGGAGGGCCAGTACGACGAACTGACCCAGACCTTCGACGCCGGCGGCTCCTCGGGCGGCGACTCCGGCACGGGCACGGGCACCGGTACGGACACGGGGGCCGGCACCGGTACGGGCACCGGCACCGGGGCGGGCAGCGCTCTCGAGGGCCAACTCGCAGGCCTCCAGAACGTCCTGGACGACGTCCCCACCGCCGTCGGCGTGAACGGCAACGGCATCGGCTCCAACTCCTGGGTCGTCTCCGGCGAGCACACCATCACCGGCAAGCCGCTGCTGGCCAACGACCCGCACCTGTCGCCGTCGCTGCCGTCCGTCTGGTACCAGATGGGCCTGCACTGCCGGACCGTCTCCGACAAGTGCCGCTACGACGTCGCCGGCTACACCTTCGCGGGCATGCCCGGCGTGGTCGTCGGCCACAACCAGGAGATCGCCTGGGGCCTGACCAACTCCGGCGTCGACGTCACCGACCTCTACCTGGAGAAGATCACCGGCGAGGGCTACCAGTACGACGGCAAGGTGGTCCCCTTCGAGACGCGCGAGGAGACCATCAAGGTCGCCGGCGGCGACTCCAAGAAGATCGTCGTCCGCGAGACCAACAACGGCCCGCTGCTCTCGGACCGCGACGACGAACTGGTGAAGACCGGCAAGAAGGCCACCGTCGAGACCGCCGCCCCCGACCGCGGCGACGGATACGGCGTCGCGCTGCGCTGGACCGCCCTGGAGGCGGGCACCACCATGGACGCCGTCTTCGCGATCGACCGCGCCAAGAACTGGTCCGACTTCCGCGAGGCGGCCACGCTGTTCGACGTGCCCTCGCAGAACCTGGTCTACGCCGACAGCGAGCACATCGGCTACACCCTGCCCGGGAAGATCCCGGTGCGCGCCGAGGGCCACGACGGCTCGGTTCCCGCGCCCGGCTGGGACCCGAAGTTCCGCTGGACCGGCGAGTACATCGACCAGGACGAGCTGCCCCACGAGTACGACCCGGAGCGCGGCTACATCGTGACCGCCAACCAGGCCGTCGTCGACGAGGACAGCTACCCGTACACGCTGACCACCGACTGGGGTTACGGCACCCGCAGCCAGCGCATCACCTCCCTGATCGAGCAGAAGATCAAGGACGGCGGCAAGATCTCCACCGACGACATGCGGCAGATGCAGCTGGACAACAGCAGCGAGATGGCGAAGCTGCTCGTGCCGCAGCTGCTGAAGATCGACGTCGCCGACAAGGACGTCCGCGAGGCGCAGAAGCTGCTGGAGGGCTGGGACTACACCCAGGACGCCGACTCGGCCGCCGCCGCGTACTTCAACGCCGTCTGGCGCAACGTCCTCAAGCTCGCCTTCGGCAACAAGCTGCCCAAGGAACTGCGGGTCAAGGGCCAGTGCCTGTGGGTGGACCCGGTCAGCACCACCGGCCCCGCGGACGAGACGAACAAGGTCTACGAGTGCGGCCAGCGCGACGCCGACCAGGCGCAGCCGGACGGCGGCGACCGCTGGTTCGAGGTGGTCCGCAGCCTGCTGGACGACCCGAAGAGCGAGTGGTGGAGCACGCCCGACTACGGGGCCCGCAAGGGTGCCGAGAAGAACCGGGACGACCTGTTCAAGCGCGCCATGGTCGACGCCCGCTGGGAGCTGACCGCCAAGCTCGGCAAGGACATCGACTCCTGGAACTGGGGCCGGCTGCACCGCCTGTTCCTGAAGAACCAGACCCTGGGCACCGAGGGCCCCGGCTTCCTCAAGTACGCGCTCAACCGCGGCCCGTGGAAGCTCAGCGGCGGCGAGGCCGCGGTCAACGCCTCCGGCTGGAACGCGGCCGGCGGCTACGGGGTGATCTGGGTGCCGTCCATGCGGATGGTGGTCAACCTCGGCGACCTCGACAAGTCCCGGTGGATCAACCTCACCGGGGCCTCCGGACACGCCTACAGCGCCCACTACACCGACCAGACGGACAAGTGGGCCAAGGGGGAACTGCTGCCGTGGTCCTTCTCCAAGAAGGCGGTCGACGAGAGCACGAGCGACACGCTGGTGCTCAAGCCGTAGCGGGCACCCGCTGATCCCCGGAACGGCCTCCACGCGCGCGTGGAGGCCGTTCCGCGTGTCCTGAGAAGCTGTTTTCAAGCCCTCCCGTCCGTGAGTGCTCGGTACCCTGGAACCGGCAGGGCTCTGGGGCAAGTTGGCCGCGGTCAACTTGAGAACGATCAGGTTCCGGACGTCTTCGGTGGAAACCGGGTGGCGTTGCCGGTCAGGATCGCGGCTCCTGCCCCTCCCGTCACACCAGTCTCAGCGCTTCCGTTCGGGGAGCGGTCACTGAGGCCGCTCCCCGAACGATTACACAAAGCGGCCATTCAGGACTCACCTCGTGTGACCTGCGGGTTCAGGGATCGAAAACAGCTTCTGAGCCCGTGTCGCGCGTCCCGACCCCATCGGCCGGCGTCGGCCGGCGTCGGCCGGCGTCCGCCGTGCGTCAGCGGAACCGGCGCACCCCGGTGGGGGTCACCACCGCGTCCACCGGCCGGTCGTGCGCCTCGGCCGGGACGCGCGCGACCACCTCCCGGTCGTAGAGCAGCACCAGCAGGGCGGGCCGCGCGGAGGCGCGCTCCAGGCGCGCCAGCACCCGGTCGTAGGAGCCGCCGCCGCGCCCCAGCCGCAGCCCGCGCCCGTCCACGGCCAGCCCCGGCAGCAGCACCACGTCCGCCGCCGTCACCGCGTCCGGCCCCAGCCGCTCGCCGGAGGGCTCGTGCAGCTCCATCCGCGCACCGTGCCGCACGCGCGCGAGGGACCCCGTTCCGGTGTACTCGCCCCAGTCCAGGTCGTTGTCCGCCAGCAGGGCGGGCAGCAGTACCCGCACCCCCCGCGCGCGCAGCGCGTCGAGCAGCGCGAGGGTGCCCGGTTCGGCGCCCACCGAGACGTAGGCCGCCACGGCGTGCGCCCCCGCGACCTCCGGCAGGCCGAGCGCGTGCCGGGCCAGCGCGTCCGCCGCTTGCCGCACGTCAGCCGCCGTGAGCCGGTTCCGCGCGGCGAGGAGGTCCCGCCTCAGGGCGCGCTTGCCGGGGCCGTTCGCAGGGTCGATGTGAGGCAATGGTCACTCCCGTACCGCTCTATTCTGCTCATATGAGCGCCGGGGCTCCGGCGTCACAGATTCTCCCTATAGGCACCGGATATGGTGGCGCGCATGACTCAGTCCCACCCCAGGATCAGCAAGGCTGTCATCCCCGCGGCCGGGCTCGGCACCCGGTTCCTGCCGGCCACCAAGGCCACTCCGAAGGAGATGCTGCCGGTCGTCGACAAGCCGGCGATCCAGTACGTGGTCGAAGAGGCCGTCACCGCCGGCCTCGGTGACGTCCTGATGGTCACCGGCCGCAACAAGCGCCCGCTCGAGGACCACTTCGACCGCAACTACGAACTGGAGTCCGCCCTCCAGAAGAAGGGCGACGCGAGCCGGCTGGCCAAGGTCCAGGAGTCCAGCGACCTCGCGATGATGCACTACGTCCGCCAGGGCGACCCCAAGGGCCTCGGCCACGCCGTGCTCTGCGCCGCCCCGCACGTCGGCGACGAGCCCTTCGCGGTCCTGCTCGGCGACGACCTGATCGACCCCCGCGACCCGCTGCTCCAGCGCATGATCGAGGTCCAGGCGCAGTACGGCGGCAGCGTGATCGCCCTCATGGAGGTCGCGCCGGAGCAGATCCACCTCTACGGCTGCGCCGCCGTGGAGAGCACCGGGGACAGCGACGTCGTGAAGGTCGGCGGGCTGGTGGAGAAGCCGGAGGCGGCCGACGCGCCGTCGAACTACGCGATCATCGGCCGCTACGTCCTGGACCCGCACGTCTTCGACATACTCCGCAAGACCGAGCCCGGCCGCGGCGGCGAGATCCAGCTGACCGACGCCCTGCAGCAGCTCGCCGAGGACGAGTCCGTGGGCGGCCCGGTGCACGGCGTGGTCTTCAAGGGCCGCCGCTACGACACCGGCGACCGCGGCGACTACCTGCGTGCCATCGTCCGACTCGCATGCGAACGTGAGGACCTGGGCCCGGACTTCCGGACCTGGCTCCGCAGTTACGTAGCCGAGGAGATGTAAGGACGTTGAGCAGCAGCGCGCACCGTGCCACCGGCCACGACCACACCACCGCGGCCCCGGGCCCGGACCGGCTGTGGTCGGTGCAGGACCACCTGGACGACGTCCTCGCCGCCGTCCGGCCCCTGGACCCCATCGAGCTGAACCTGCTCGACGCCCAGGGCTGCGTCCTGGTCGACGACGTCACGGTGCCGCTCTCCCTGCCGCCCTTCGACAACAGCTCCATGGACGGGTACGCGGTGCGGGTCACCGACGTGGCGGGCGCCAGCGAGGAGTTCCCCGCCGTCCTGGAGGTCGTCGGAGACGTCGCCGCAGGCCAGGCCGAACCGGTCGCCGTGGGCCCCGGCCAGGCCGCCCGCATCATGACCGGCGCCCCGCTCCCGCCCGGCGCCGAGACGGTCGTCCCCGTCGAGTGGACCGACGGCGGGCTCGGCGAGGGCCCCGTGGCCGGAATGCGCGCCCGCAGCCTGGCCCCCGAGGGCGCCGCGGGCCACGTCCACGTGTACCGCCCGGCCGAGACCCGCGCGCACGTCCGCGCCAAGGGCAGCGACGTCCGCGCCGGCGACCGCGCCCTGGAGGCCGGTACCGTCCTCGGCCCGCCGCAGATCGGCCTGCTCGCCGCGATCGGCCGCGGCACGGTCCGGGTACGCCCGCGCCCGCGCGTGGTGGTGCTCTCCACCGGCAGCGAACTCGTCCAGCCCGACGAGCAGCTGGCGTCCGGTCAGATCTACGACTCCAACAGCTTCGCCCTCACCGCGGCCGCCCGCGACGCCGGTGCCATCGCCTACCGCGTGGGCGCCGTCGCCGACGACGCCGAGAACCTGCGGGCCACCATCGAGGACCAGCTCGTGCGCGCCGACCTGATGGTCACCACGGGCGGCGTGAGCGTCGGGGCGTACGACGTGGTCAAGGAGGCGCTGGCGCACGTCGGCGACGAGGACGAGCCGGGCAGCGGCGTGGACTTCCGCAAGCTCGCCATGCAGCCCGGCAAGCCCCAGGGCTTCGGCTCCATCGGCCCCGACCACACCCCGCTGCTCGCCCTGCCGGGCAACCCGGTCTCCTCGTACGTCTCCTTCGAGCTGTTCGTGCGCCCCGCGATCCGCACCCTCATGGGCCTGCCCGAGGTGCACCGCCCGACGGTCACCGCGACCCTGGCCGCCGACAAGGCGCTCACCTCCCCGAAGGGGCGCCGGCAGTTCCTGCGCGGCACCTGCGCCGACGGGACGGTCGCCCCGGTCGGCGGTTCCGGCTCCCACCTGGTGGCCGCGCTCGCGCACGCGGACGCGCTGATCGTCGTCCCCGAGGACACCGAGTCCGTCGAGCCCGGCGCCGAGGTCGAGGTGGTCCTGCTCGGCTGACCGGGGGCGATTGGCGGTAGCGTGTCGCGCACAGCAGGCCCACGCGCCGTACCGCGCCGGGCCAGGACCGGGAGCGCCGCACGAGCATGAGTACGCAGGACCGACCGCCGGGCAGCGGGCAGGACCCGCAGGACCGGCTGACGCACATCGACGAGGCGGGCGCCGCCCGGATGGTCGACGTGTCCGGCAAGGACGTGACCGCACGCACCGCCCGCGCCAGTGGACGCGTCCTCGTCGCGCCCCGCGTGATCGAGCTGCTGCGCGGCGAGGGCGTACCCAAGGGCGACGCCCTGGCCACGGCCCGGATCGCGGGCATCATGGGCGCCAAACGCACCCCCGACCTGATCCCCCTGTGCCACCCGTTGTCGGTGTCCGGTGTGAAACTGGACCTGTCGGTCGCGGACGACGCCGTGGAGATCACCGCCACGGTGAAGACGACGGATCGCACGGGCGTCGAGATGGAGGCGCTGACCGCGGTCTCCGTCGCCGCGCTCACCGTGGTCGACATGGTCAAGGCGGTCGACAAGGGGGCGGTCATCACGGACGTGCGGGTGGAGCAGAAGACGGGCGGCAAGTCCGGCGACTGGAACCGGTCGTGACCACGGCCCACGGAACCCCGGACGCCCAACCGGTCGTGACCACGGCCCACGGAACCCCGGACGCCCGGCTCGCGCCCTACCGTGCCCTGGTCGTCACGGCGTCCAACCGCGCCGCCGCCGGTGTCTACGAGGACAAGGGCGGCCCGCTGATCGCCGAGGGCCTGCGCCGCTTCGGCTTCGCCGTCGACGGCCCGCGGGTCGTCCCCGACGGCGGCCCCGTCGAGGCCGCCCTGCGCGAGGGCGCCGACGCGGGGTACGACGTGATCGTCACGACCGGCGGCACCGGCATCTCACCCACCGACCGCACCCCCGAGGCGACCCGGGCGGTGATCGACTACGAGGTCCCGGGCATCGCGGAGGCCGTCCGGGCGTACGGCCGGGACAAGGTGCCGACCGCGGTGCTCTCCAGAGGACTGGCGGGAGTGGCGAGGCGGACGCTGATCATCAATCTGCCGGGCTCCTCAGGCGGGGTGAAGGACGGCCTCGCCGTGCTGGAACCGCTGCTGACGCACGCCGCGGACCAGCTCCGCGGGGGCGACCACCCGAGATCCGCCACCGGTGGGGGTGCGAGCTGAACAGCCCATCCTGGCCCGCCGAGCTGAGGGACGGCGACATCGTCCTGAGGCCGATAAGACTGCGTGACCAGCGGGCCTGGCGCGAGGTCAACCGGCGCAACCGCGACTGGCTCCGCCCGTGGGAGGCCACCATCCCGCCGCCCGGACCCGGCGGACCGGTCACGCACCGGCCGACCTACCGCCAGATGGTGCGGCACCTGCGTTCGGAGGCCCACGCCGGCCGGATGCTGCCGTTCGTCATCGAGTACCACGGGCGCCTGGTGGGTCAGTTGACGGTGGCCGGCATCACCTGGGGCTCGATGTGCTCCGGCCACGTCGGGTATTGGGTGGACGAGGCGGTGGCCGGGCGCGGTGTGATGCCGACGGGCGTGGCCCTCGCCGTGGACCACTGTTTCCGCACCGTCGGACTGCACCGCGTCGAGGTCTGCATTCGCCCCGAGAACGCGCCCAGCCGACGGGTCGTGGAGAAACTCGGATTCCGCGAGGAGGGGCTCAGGCCCCGTTATCTCCACATCGACGGGGCCTGGCGCGACCATCTCGTCTTCGCCCTCACCGCGGAAGAGGTCCCGGAGGGCCTGCTGCGCCGCTGGCACCGGTCACGGAACCGGAGCACGCCGAACGCGGGCAATGCGGGTAATTGAATAAACGTTCGAAATTGATCGGGTCGCGACCACCTCGAAGCGGATATTTTCGCGATCTGGGTGATCGGCTGATCGGATCGGTCACAAGAAAAGTTCGAAATATCAGCCAGATCGTGCGACACACCGGCTCAATTGGCGGATGGCCCCACGCAAACCCCTCTACCGTGTGAGGCGTGAGCAGCAGCGGCCTCATCTACGCAGTCATCGTCGGGGCCTGGGCCGCCTACTTGGTGCCGATGTGGCTCCGTAGGCAGGACGAGCTGAACGAAGCCCGTCCCACGGAACGCTTCAGTACCGCCATCCGGCTGCTGTCCGGACGGGCGGGCATGGAGCGCCGGTACGCCAAGGACCTGCAGTCGCGCCCCGCCGACGAGGCGGAGCCCGACGCCGACGCCCCGGACGCCGTCACCGACTCGGTGGACGTCCGGGCCTTCGCCGTGTCCCGGACCCGACGGCACACCCCGCCGGCCGCCCCGCAGCACGCCGCGGAGCGGTCCGCAAGCGCGCGCCCCGAGCCGGGCGGCCCGCAGGACGGCCCGCATGACGGCCGCAGATCCGCGCCCGCTCCGGCGACCGCCCGCCCCGCATCCGACGCCGCACCGGCACCGGAGCGGGAGAGGGAGCGAGAGAGGGAGCGGGTGCCGCAGGCCCGGCGTGCACCCGTCTCGCCGGCGGCGGCCGCGGCGCGGGCCCGGCGCACCAAGGTCCTCGCGCGCCGCCGGCGTACGACTGTGATGCTGTTCCTGGCCTTCACGCTCGGCTCGGTCGTCGCCGCGGTCGGCGGCCTCGCGTTCCTGTGGGCGCCCGGCGTGCCCGCCGTCCTGCTCAGCGCCTACATCGCCTATCTGCGTGCGCAGGAGCGCCGCCGGTTCGCCTTCCAGATGGACCGCCGCCAGGCCGAGGCCGCCGCACAGCGGCTGCGCGCCCGCGACCCCCGGCCGCGCCGGCGCGCGCCCGCCGACCCCACCGCCGCCGTCGGCGACGGTGACGCCGAGGAACCGGACGACGGCCCCGACGCCGAGCCCGACGCCGGACTCTCCGCCCTCGCCGCGGACCGGCGTGCCCTGGTCGAGCAGACCGACCACGCCGAGTGGGTCGACCAGCAGCGCGAACGCCGCGGCCGCCCGCAGGGCGACAGCTGGGACCCGGTCCCGGTGCCGCTGCCCACCTACGTGACCGCACCGGTCGCCCCCCGCGCCACGCCGGACGTGGACCTCGCGGCGCCCGACGCCTGGAGCTCGGCCCGCTCCAGCGCCGTCGCCCCCGGCCGGGAGGAGGCTGCCGCCCCGGACCACTCCGCCGCCCCGGCGGCCCCCGCCGAGGACCGTCCGGAGGCACCGGCCCGCAGCGACGCCCGGCGCGCCGCCTCCGCACGCCGGGCCCGGGAGCGCGGCCGTACCCCCCTCTTCGACCAGTACGAGGACGGCGACCGCCCCCGCGCGGCCAACGAGTAGTCCCCGCCGGGGCCGCCCCGGGAGCGGCCCCGGAAGTGATTTTTGAGCAGGCCCGTCGGGGTGCTAAAGTTTCACTCGTTGCAAGGGCCTGTGGCGCAGTCCGGTAGCGCACCTCGTTCGCATCGAGGGGGCCAGGGGTTCAAATCCCCTCAGGTCCACGCACATTGTCGAAGGTCCCGTCCGATCGTCACGATCGGACGGGACCTTCGACGTTTCGCGGGACCTTCGTCGTTCTGCGGCCGTTCGTGGTTTCCCGGGCCGTTGGCGCGGGCCGGGGTGCACGTGTGACCGGGCGGCCGCGCGACCACCCCGCCCGACGGGCCCCGGCCCGCGGGCGGCTACGGGACCGGGACCTGGAGGGCCTTCGCGTAGCAGAGGCTGTCCTCGTGGAAGCGGTAGTAGCCGAACTTGCCGCACGGCTCGTAGCCGCTGGAGGTGTACAGGGCCACGGCCTCCGGCTGCTTGGTGCCGGTCTCCAGGACCATCCGGGTCCGGCCCGCCGCCCGGGCGTCGTCCTCCAGGGCGGCCAGGATGCGGCGGGCCAGCCCGCGGCCGCGCACCTGCTCTATGACGAACATCCGCTTGAGCTCGGCGTCCCCGTCGAGGTTCCCCTCGTCGTTGGCGTCCTGGCGGCGCCAGCCGCCCGAGGCGACCGGGACCCCGTTGTCGTCGTAGGCGACGAGGTACAGGCCGTTCGGCGGCGCGAAGTCCGACGGGTCCAGCTGCGTGGCGTCGCCGCCGTCGCCGTAGCGGAGGTCGTACTCGGCCTGGACCTCGTTGCTGAGTTTCACGGCGTCGGGGTGGTCGAAGGGGACCCGGCGAATGTTCATGCTACCTACCGTAAATCGATGCGGGACACCCGGGATCGGGGCTGATCGGGGCTGATCGGGGCACCGTCCAGTGTGCCGGTATCGTGCCGGGATGTTCACCGTGACCTCCGTCAACGTCAATGGCCTGCGCGCCGCCGCGAAGAAGGGCTTCGTCGAGTGGCTCGCCGGCACCTCCGCCGACGTGCTGTGCCTCCAGGAGGTGCGGGCCGAACCCGGGCAGCTCCCCGAGCACGTGCGCACCCCGGACGGCTGGCACGTCACGCACGCTCCCGCCGCCGCCAAGGGCCGCGCCGGCGTCTCCCTCTACACCCGCCGCGAGCCCGACGCCGTACGGGTCGGCTTCGGCTCGGCCGAGTTCGACACCGGCGGCCGCTACGTCGAGGCCGACCTGCCCGGTGTGACGGTCGCCTCCCTCTACCTCCCCTCCGGCGAGGTCGGCACCGAACGCCAGGAGGAGAAGGTCCGCTTCATGGGGGAGTTCCTCGCCCACCTCAAGGGCCTGCGCGAGCGCGCCGCCGCCGAGGGGCGCGAGGTCGTCGTCTGCGGCGACTGGAACATCGCCCACCGCGAGGCCGACCTGAAGAACTGGCGGGCCAACAAGAAGAACTCCGGCTTCCTGCCGGAGGAGCGGGAGTGGCTGAGCAGGGTCCTCGACCCGGCCGAGGGCGGCTACGTCGACGTGGTGCGGACGCTGCACCCGGACGTCGAGGGACCGTACTCGTGGTGGTCGTACCGGGGGCGGGCCTTCGACAACGACGCGGGCTGGCGCATCGACTACCACGTGGCGACGCCCGGGCTGGCGGCCAGGGCGGTCAAGGGGCACGTGGAGCGGGCCGCCACCCACGCCGAACGCTGGTCGGACCACGCGCCGGTCACGGTGGTCTACGACCGCTGACGCGAGCGCCCCGCCCCGGGTCCACGAGCGCTGACGCTCACCGAGGGCCCGGGGCGGGCTTCTGTATCCGCCGGTCCAGGGCCAGGGACAGTTCCGCCTCCACCACGCTGCGGGCCAGCGGGCGCAGGCGCTGGAGTTCCTGCTCGGGGGCGTGGCGCAGGATCAGGTCGGCGAAGAGGGCGGCGAGGGCGTCGGCGTGTTCGCGGACGCGGTCGCCGGCCCGGAGGACCTCGCCGAGCGGGATGCCCTCGCGGACCAGCGCGGAGGACGCCTCGAGCAGGCGGTGGCTGATGTGGACGAAGTCGTCGCCGTCGGTGCCGAGGTAGCCCAGTTCCATCGCGGCCGCCAGGTTCTCCGGGGTGACCTCGCCCTCGAAGCGGGCGGCGAGTTCCTCGGGGGTGAGGCGGACCGGGGTCTCCTCGGTCGGTTCGCCGAGGCCGAGCAGGTCGCCGACGTCGCGGCCGTGGTCGAAGGCGTCGGCGAGTTCCGCGATGCCGTTCAGCGTGTGGCCGCGGTCCAGCAGCGCCGCGATCGTGCGCAGGCGGGCCAGGTGGTGGTCGTCGTACCAGGCGATGCGGCCCTCGCGGCGGGGTGGCGGGATCAGCTTGCGTTCGCGGTAGAAGCGCACGGTGCGCACTGTGATGCCGGCCAGCCGGGCCAGTTCCTCCATGCGGTACTCACGGTGGTGTTCACGCTTCTCGGTCACGTGCACGACCCTATGGCGTACCGCCGGTAACATTCTTCCGCCC
Organism: Streptomyces mayonensis; assembly: GCF_018982965.1. Classification (GTDB taxonomy): domain Bacteria; phylum Actinomycetota; class Actinomycetes; order Streptomycetales; family Streptomycetaceae; genus Streptomyces; species Streptomyces mayonensis. The sequence goes on from NZ_JACBYP010000003.1 coordinate 99,708, forward strand.
AACCCCTACCCACGAGTACGCGACTGCTCTACGCTCCCATTGCGCCAGTAATCACTGGCGGAGTTCTAGGCGACGCGTGGAGGCTTCGGGATGGCCGAGCACGAGCAGGTTCAAGAACACGAGCGGGTTCAAGAACATGTGCGGGTGGCGGTGATCGGGTCCGGCTTCGGCGGGCTGGGGGCCGCCGTGCGGCTGCGGCGCGAGGGGATCACCGACTTCGTCGTCCTGGAGCGGTCGGACAGCGTCGGCGGCACCTGGCGGGACAACAGCTACCCGGGCTGCGCCTGCGACGTGCCGTCCCACCTGTACTCCTTCTCCTTCGCCCCCAACCCCGAGTGGCCGCGCACCTTCTCCGGCCAGGAGCACATCCGCGCCTACCTGGAGCACGTCACCGACACCTTCGGGCTGCGCCCCCACCTCCGCTTCGACTCGGAGGTGAAGCGGATGGCGTGGGACACCGAGCAGCTGCGGTGGGAGATCGAGACCGTGCGCGGCACGCTCACCGCCGACGTCGTCGTCTCCGCCACCGGGCCGCTGTCCGACCCAAGGGTCCCGGACATCCCCGGGCTCGACTCCTTCCCCGGCAAGGTCTTCCACTCCGCCCGCTGGGACCACGACTACGACCTCACCGGCAAGCGCGTCGCCGTGATCGGCACCGGCGCCTCCGCCATCCAGATCGTGCCGTCGATCCAGCCGAAGGCCGGCCGCCTCACCCTCTTCCAGCGCACCCCGGCCTGGGTGATGCCCCGCATGGACCGGCCGATCAGCGGCGCCGAACGGGCCCTGCACCGGGCGCTGCCCGTCACCACCAAGCTGCGCCGCGGACTGCTCTGGGGCATCCGGGAACTCCAGGTGCAGGCCTTCACCAAGCACCCGGACGAACTGGGCTTCGTCGAGCAGATCGCCAAGCGCAACATGGGTGCCGCCATCAAGGACCCGGCCCTGCGGGCCAAGCTCACCCCCGACTACCGCATCGGCTGCAAGCGGATCCTGCTGTCCAGCACCTACTACCCGGCGCTCGCCAGGCCCAACGTGGACGTGGTCGCCGCCGGACTCAGCGAGGTGCGCGGGTCGACCCTCGTCGCCGCCGACGGCACCGAGGCCGAGGCCGACGCGATCGTCTTCGGCACCGGCTTCCACGTCACCGACATGCCCATCGCCGAGCGCGTCGTGGGCGAGGACGGGCGGACTCTTGCCGAGACCTGGAAGGGCGGCATGGAGGCGCTGCGCGGCAGCACGGCGGCCGGCTTCCCCAACTTCGTGACGGTCATCGGGCCCAACACCGGCCTCGGGAACTCGTCCATGATCCTGATGATCGAGTCCCAGCTGAACTACCTGGCGGACTACCTGCGCCAGCTGAACGTCCTGGGCGGCCGCACCGCCCTCGCCCCCCGCCCCGCCGCCGTGCGCAACTGGAACCACCGCGTGCAGGAGCGCATGAAGCGCACGGTGTGGAACACCGGCGGCTGCACCAGCTGGTACCTGGACGCGAGCGGCCGCAACACCACCGTCTGGCCGGGCACGACCGCCGAGTTCCGGCGCGCGACGCGCCGCGTGGACCTCGCGGAGTACGAGGTGCTGCGCCCGGCCCGCGAGAACACCGGGAAGAACACAGGGGAGAACACCGGGGAGAACCCCGCGAAGGGCGCGGCGAAGACCCCGGCGAGGGCCGCCGGTGCGGACGCCGAGGTGAGCGCGTGAGCCGCCTGCCGCACGTCGCCGACGGGCCGTACGCCCCGCCCGTCCCCGCCCACGAACTGACCGTCACCTCGGCCGACGGCGCCCGCCTCCACGTCGAGGTGCACGGCCCCGAGAACGCGCCCGCGGTCGTCCTCTCGCACGGCTGGTGCTGTTCCACCGCCTTCTGGGCGGCGCAGGTCCGCGAACTGGCCGCCGACCACCGGGTCGTCGCCTACGACCAGCGCGGCCACGGCCGCAGCCCCGCCAACCCGGCGTACGGCACCGAGCCGCTCGCCGACGACCTGGAAGCCGTCCTGAAGGCCACCCTCGCCCCGGGCGAACAGGCCGTGCTCGCCGGACACTCCATGGGCGGCATGACGATGATGGCCGCCGCCACCCGCCCGGCGGTGCGCGAGCACGCGGCGGCCGTCCTGCTCTGCAGCACCGGCAGCGCGCGGCTGGTGCCGTCCGCCACCGTGCTGCCGCTCGGGGAGGGCCGGGTGCGGACCTGGCTGACCCGGCGCGTCCTCGGCTCCCGGGCACCGCTCGGGCCGGTCACGCCCCTCGCCCGCAGGATCCTCAAGTACGCCACGATGGGCCCCGGTTCGGCCCCGGACATGGTGGAGGCCTGCGCCCGGATCGTGCACGCCTGTCCGCGCCGGGTGCGGCACGGCTGGTCGCACGTGCTCGACCTGCTCGACCTCGACCACGGAGTACGGGAGTTGCGGATGCCGGTGGAGGTCGTCGTCGGTACGGCGGACCGGCTGACGCCGCCCGTGCACGCCCGCGCGCTGGCCACGGCACTGCCCGACTGCGTGGGCCTCACCGAACTCCCGGGCCTCGGCCACATGACGCCCGTCGAGGCACCGGAGCTGGTCACCGGGAAGATACGGACCCTGGCCGCCGACCACATACCCGGCGCCCGCCGGAAGCGTGCAGTCCCCGCCGACGGACACGCCGCGGTCCCCGCCGACGGACGCGCCGCCGAACACGCCGACGGACACACCGCCGTCCCCGCCGACGGACGCGCCGCCGGCCACACCGCCGTACAGACCGCCGTACAGACCGAGGAGAGCGCATGAGCAGGGTGAGTCTTCAGGGGCGGGTCGCCGTCGTCACCGGAGCGGCGCGCGGTGTCGGGGAGTTGCTGGCCCGCAAGCTGTCCGCGCGCGGGGTGAAGGTGGCGCTGGTCGGCCTGGAGCCCGACGAACTGGAGCAGGTCGCCGCCCGGTTGCACGGGGAGAACGGGCACTGGCACGCCGACGTCACCGACCACGAGGCGATGGCCCGGGTGGCGGCGGAGGTCAAGGAACGCTTCGGCCGCATCGACATCGTCGTCGCCAACGCCGGTGTCGCCACCGGCGGTCCCTTCGTCGACTCCGACCCCGAGTCCTGGCGGCGGGTGATCGAGGTCAACCTGATCGGCTCGGCGGTGACCGCCCGCGCCTTCCTGCCCGCGCTGCTGGAAACCCGCGGGTACCTGCTCCAGATCGCGTCCCTCGCCGCCCTCACCCCCGCGCCGATGATGTCCGCCTACTGCGCCTCCAAGTCCGGCGTCGAGGCGTACGCGCACAGCCTGCGCGGCGAGGTCGGCCACCGGGGCGTGAAGGTCGGCGTCGGCTACCTGTCCTGGACCGACACCGACATGGTGCGCGGCGCCGACCAGGACGACGTGATGCGGGAGATGCGGCAGCGGCTGCCCTGGCCGTGCAACAAGACCTACCCGCTGGGCCCGGCGGTCGAGCGGCTCGTCGACGGCATCGAGCGCCGCTCGGCGCACGTCTACGGCCAGTGGTGGCTGCGCGGCATGCAGGGCGTGCGCGGCGCTCTGCCGGCCATCGTCGGCACCGGCGGGCAGCGCGAGATGCGGCGCTTCGGTGACCGGCTCGAAGGCCGCCGGATCGGTCTGGTCGGCGCGGGCGGCGCGGCCGACGAACAGCGCCGGAAGGGCGCCGGCGGGCAAGACCCGGCAAGCGCCGGGGAACAGAGCCGGGCAGGCGCCGGCGAACAGGGCCGGAAGGGTGCGACTACGATCCGTAAGTGATCGACATGCGCACGGTCACCGCTCGTGTGAATCTGATCGGGCACCCGGCCGATCCGGTCGGGCCCGAATCACCACAGGAGTGAACCCACATGGGTATCAAGGACCAGTTCCAGGACAAGGCCGAGCGCATGCAGCAGCAGGGCAAGCAGCGTGCCGAGCAGGCCAAGGACCAGCTCCAGAACCGCGACCGCCGCCGCGACGAGGACGAGATGGACCCCTCCTCGCGCCGTCGGGACGCGGAGGACCGGTTCGACGAGAGCTTCGACGCCTGACGCGTCACGGCTGAGCCGAGCTGAGCCAAGGGCTGAGCCAGAGGCTGAGCCAAGGTGAGAGGGCGCCCACCCGTCTTCCGTACGGGTGGGCGCCCTTTCCCTGTGGCGTGGGCCCGTGGGCCGGATCACCGCTCCCGGGGCGGCAGCGGCGGGCGGGAACGGTCCGGTACGCCGTCGTAACCGGGCGGCGTCGCGGGCGGGTTGGTCTCCAGCAGCTCCAACGCCAGCCGCACCGCCTCGTCCAGCACGGTGTAGCGTCCCTCGGCCCAGTCCAGCGGGGTGCGCAGGGCCGCCACGTCCGGGGCGACGCCGTAGTTCTCCACGGACCAGCCGTACGCGTCGAACCAGGCCGCGTTCATCGGCACCGTGATCACCGTGCCGTCGCCCAGGACGTGCCGCCCGGTCATGCCGACCACCCCGCCCCAGGTGCGCTGTCCGACGACCGGGCCGAGCCGCAGCAGCTTGAACGCGGCCGTGATCATGTCGCCGTCGGAGGAGGTCGCCTCGTCGGCGACGGCGACGACCGGACCGCGCGGCGCGTTGGACGCGTACGACACCGGCTGGGCGTCGCGGGTCAGGTCCCAGCCCAGGATCGTCCGGGTCAGCTTCTCGACGACGAGTTCGCTGATGTGCCCGCCCGCGTTGCCCCGCACGTCCACGATGAGCGCGGGCCGGGACACCTCCATGCGCAGGTCGCGGTTGAACTGGGCCCAGCCCGAGCCGCCCATGTCGGGGATGTGCAGGTACCCGCACCGCCCGCCGCTCAACTCCCGGACCACCTCGCGGCGTTTGGCCACCCAGTCCTGGTAGCGCAGGGGGCGTTCGTCGACGAGCGGGACGACGGCGACCCGGCGCGACGGTCCGGGACCGCCCTCCGCCGGCGCGAACGTCAGCTCCACGGTCGTCCCGCCCGCGCCCGCGAGCAGCGGAGACGGCCCCGCCACCGGGTCGACCGGGCGGCCGTCCACGTGGGTCAGTACGGCACCCTCGCGGATGCCGGTGCCGGCCAGCGGGGAGCGGGCCCTGGAGTCGGAGGAGTCGCCCGGCAGGATGCGCTTCACCAGCCAGCTCCCGTCCCGGCAGACGAAGTTGGCGCCGAGCAGCCCCTGCCGGCGCTGGTAGTGCGCGGGGCCCTCGTTGCGCCGGGCGGCGGCGACGTAGGCGTGGGAGGTGCCGAGTTCGCCGAGGACCTCGCGGAGCAGGTCGGCGAACTCGTCGGGCGAGGCGACGCGTTCGACCAGCGGGCGGTACTGGTCCAGTACCGCGTCCCAGTCGATGCCGCACATGCCGGGGTCCCAGAAGTGGGCGCGGGTCAGACGGCCCGCCTCGTCGTACGCCTGGCGCCACTCGGCGGCCGGATCGGCCTCGTGCAGGATGCGGCGCAGGTCGATCCAGGTGGTGGAGTCGCCGTCCCCGGCCTCGGTCGCCGGTACGGCGCGCAGGTCGCCCTCGTCGAGCACGACCAGGCGGCTGCCGTCGCCGCTGACCCGGAACCAGTCCAGGTGGTCGACCAGTTCGGACTTCCGCGCCTTGGCGAGGTGGAAGTGCTCCAGCGTGGGCTGCTCGCTCGGGTCGGCCGGGTTGGCGAAGGTCTCGCCGAGCGCGCCCGAGATCGGCCAGCGCAGCCAGACCAGGCCGCCGCCCTCGACCGGGCACAGCGTCGAGTACTTGGAGGCGGTGACCGGGAACGGCGTCACCCGGCTGGCCAGCCCCTCGGTCTCCACCGTCACCGCGCCGCCGTCGCCCGGCTCGTCCTCCAGGGGGTCCAGGCCGCCTGCGGCGGGACGGCCCTCGGGGTTGAGTGCGAAGGGGGAGGGGGTCGCGGAGGACAGCGGCACCAGGTAGGGGCGGCAGCCCAGGGGGAAGGACAGGTCGCCGGTGTGCACGTCGTACACCGGGTCGAAGCCGCGCCAGGAGAGGAAGGCGAGGTAGCGGCCGTCCCGGGTGAAGACCGGGTTCTCGTCCTCGAAGCGGCCGTCGGTGACGTCGAGGACGAGCGGTCCGCCGTGACCGCCGTTCCGACGGTTCCGGCCGTTCGGCCTGTCCTGCCTGTTTTGCCTGTCCTGGCTGTCCTGGCTGTCCTGGCTGTCCTGGCTGTCCTGGCTGTCCTGGCCGTTCTGACCGGCGATCCGGGCCATCTTGATCTGCCGCAGGGTGCGCCCGATGCCCGGGTGGGACCAGGTGAGCCAGGCCCCGTCCGGGGAGAAGGCGAGGTCGCGGACGGGGCCGTTGACGGAGCGGATCAGCTCGGTGACGTGGCCTTCGGCGGTGGGGGCGGGGGTGGTTCCGGCCGGGGTGGTTCCGCTTCCGGTGCCGGTTTCCGTCGTGTCTTCAGCGTCTCCTGCGTCTCCTGCGTCCACCACGTCCAGCGCCCGGGCGACCTCCGCGTCCCCCTCCGTGGCGTCGAACGTGACGTCGAGGAGCAGCAGCCGGCCGTCGTGCGAGGCGACGGCGAGGCGTTCGCCGGCCGGGTCCGAGGCCAGCTCCAGGACCCGGCCCAGCCGGCCGGACGCCAGCCTGCGCGCCGCGCGGCCCCCGGTGGCCCGGGGCAGGTGGGCGATCTCGACGGCGTCCTCGCCCTCCGCGTCCGTCACGTAGGCGATCCGGCCGCTCGCCCCGAGCATCTCCGGCAGCCGCACCCGTACGCCCGGCGTGTCGGCGATGGTGCGGGCCGGACCGTCGCGGTGCGTGAGCCAGTACAGGCTGTCGCGGACGACGACGGCGCTCGCGCGGCCCGTCTCGTCGACGGAGACGCCGTTCACGTGCTGGGCCGCGGGCACCTGGTACGTACGCCGTCCCGCGCGCGGCCCGCTCAGCCGCACGTCGAGCCGGCGCGGCACCGACCCCGGTGCGAGGTCGTCGACGATCCACAGGTCGCCCGCGCACTGGTACACGACACGGGTGCCGTCGCTCGAGGCGTTGCGGGCGTAGAACGCGTCGTGGTCGGTGTGGCGGCGCAGACCGGTGCCGTCGTGGGCGCAGGAGTAGAGGTTGCCGACGCCCTCGTGGTCGGAGAGGAAGGCGATCCGGCCGCCGGCGAACATGGGGGCGGCGAGGTGCCCGCCGAGTTCGGGCAGGAGCCGTTCGCCGTGCAGCCAGAGGCGGCCGGTGGCACCGCCGCGGTAGCGCTTCCAGGCGGCGGGTTCGTGCGGCGGGGTGCCGCTGAGGAGCAGGGTCCTGCGTTCCCCCGCCAGATCCGCGGCCTGGATGTCCGTGACCGGCCCCCAGGGGAGCTTGCGGCCGGGGTCGCCGTCGGGGGTGACCTTGTAGGCCCAGGTGAGGTGGGAGAAGGGTTCGCCGTGGGAGGCGACGGCCAGGACCGCGGTGCCGCCGTCGGAGTCCGGGGGCGACCAGCCGCAGACCCGGGTGTCGAGGCCGCCCCAGTGGGTGAGCTGCCGTCCGGGCCCGCCGTCCACCGGGACGAGGTGGACCTCCGGCACGAGCGTGCGCCAGCTGGTGTACGCGATGTGGCGGCCGTCGGGCGAGAAGCGGGGGTGCCCCGTCTTGGTGCGGTCGACGGTGAGCCGCCAGGCACGGCCGCGGCCGTCGAGGGGCGCGAGCCAGAGGTCGTCCTCGGTCACGAAGCACAGCTGGTCGCCACTGAGGTGCGGAAGGCGCAGATAACTCACCCGCCCCATGCTTTTCCCGGCGCCGGGTACCGGCAACTTGTGCGGCAACTTGTGCGGCAACTTATGCGGTGCAGACAACCGTGACCCAGGCCACGAACGAAACAGTTTCGTTTCGCTTGGGGGTGGGGTACATTCGTCATGTACGAAACGGTGTCGTTCGGGATGAGCGGACGGGCCGGCGGACCGGAGAGGAGTGAGTGGGATGACCGAGGCAGCCACCGCGCGCCGCAGCCGGATCACTCCCGAGCGCGAGGCCGAGCTGTACGGGGCCGTGCTCGACCTGCTCCGGGAAGTCGGTTACGACGCACTGACCATGGACGCCGTCGCCGCACGCACCCGGTCCAGCAAGGCGACGCTCTACCGCCAGTGGGGCGGCAAGCCGGAGCTGGTCGTGAAGGCGGTGCGGCACAGCAAGCCCGGTTCGATCAGTGACGTCGACACCGGGTCGCTCCGCGGTGACCTGCACGCCCTGCTGCTCCGCGAGGACGACTGCGTCATGGAGCAGAACTCCGCGCTGATGCGCGGCCTGGCCATGGCGCTGCACCAGAATCCGGACCTGCGCCAGGCCTTCCGCGAGCAGCTCATCGAACCGGAGATGGCCGAGGGCCAGAAGCTCCTCCAGCGTGCCGTCGACCGCGGGGAGATCAGACCGGACTGTCCGGCGCTGAACTTCGTCGTCCACATGCTGATCGGTGGGTTCGCCACCCGCACGCTGCTGGACGACCAGCCGCCGACGCAGGCCTTCCTCGCCTCCTACCTCGACGCCGTGGTACTCCCCGCCCTCGGTGTCGCCACCACTGACACGTCCTTCTGACACGTCCCTGCGATGCGTCTCACCGGCGCGTCTCTCCGACACGTCCCCTGCATGAGACCCACCTGACGTCCCACCTGACGCCCCACCTGACGTAACCGCTCACGTCGTCGGGCCGATCCCCCCTGCCCTGAAGATCCCACGACCTGACCGGGAGTACGCCCTCGTGGCCACGTTCCTCTACAAACTCGGCCGGCTCGCCTTTCGCCGACGGCATTTCGTCGCCCTGATCTGGGTGGCCCTGCTGACGCTCGCCGGCGTCGGCGCGGCCAGCGCCCCGCCCGCCGGCAACTCCTCCTTCTCCATCCCGGGCACCGAGGCCCAGAAGGCCTTCGACCTGCTGGAACAGCGCTTCCCGGGCCAGAGCGCCGACGGAGCGACCGCACGCGTCGTCTTCAAGGCTCCGTCCGGCGAGACGATGACGGACGCCGGGAACAAGGCGACCGTCGAGAAGACCGTCGACGATCTCGCGGACGGCTCCGAGGTCGCCTCGGTCGCCGACCCCTACGAGGGCAACGCCGTCAGCAAGGACGGCACGATCGCCTACGCGTCGGTGAAGTACGACGTCTCCGGCATGGAGCTGGAGGAGTCCACCAAGGACGCCCTGGAGGACGCCGCCCAGCAGGCGCGCGACGCCGGGCTGACCGTCGAGGTCGGCGGTGACGCGCTCCAGGCGGTGCCGGAGACCGGCGCCACCGAGATCATCGGCATCGCGGTCGCCGCCGTCGTCCTGGTCATCACCTTCGGCTCCCTGGTCGCGGCCGGGCTGCCCCTGCTGACCGCGCTGATCGGCGTCGGCATCGGCGTCTCCACGATCACCGCGCTGGCCAGCGCGCTCGAACTCGGCTCGACCACCTCGATCCTGGCCATGATGATCGGCCTCGCGGTCGGCATCGACTACGCCCTGTTCATCGTCTCCCGCTACCGCGCGGAACTCGCCGAGGGACGGGAACGCGAGGAGGCCGCCGGACGGGCGGTCGGCACCGCGGGCTCCGCGGTGGTCTTCGCCGGCCTCACCGTCGTCATCGCCCTCGTCGGCCTCGCGGTCGTCAACATCCCGATGCTCACCAAGATGGGTGTCGCGGCGGCCGGCACCGTCGCCATCGCGGTCCTGATCGCCCTGACGATGATCCCCGCGCTGCTCGGCTACGCCGGACGCAGGGTCAAGCCCGCCGGCGCGAAGGGCAGGCTGCTCGGCCGCTCCCGCAAGGGCAAGGGCGCGGAGCAGCCGGAAGGACAGGGGTCCCCGGAGGGACAGGGGAGGCCGGGCGGGCAGCCCAAGGCCAACCTGGGCACCCGCTGGGCGAGCTTCGTCGTCCGCCGCCCCCTCGCCGTCCTCCTCCTGGGCGTCATCGGTCTCGGCGCCGCCGCGATCCCCGCCGCCTCCCTGGAGCTGGGCCTGCCCGACGACGGCTCCCAGCCGACGTCCACGACCCAGCGCCGCGCCTACGACCTGCTGTCCGAAGGCTTCGGCGCGGGCTTCAACGGCCCGCTGATGGTCGTCGTCGACGCGAAGGGCGCCGCCGCCCCGAACGACGCCTTCACCGACGTGTCCGACGAGATCAAGGGCCTCGACGGCGTCATGGCGGTGACCCCGCCCGCGCCCAACAAGGACGGCGACACCGCGACCATCACCGTGGTCCCGGACTCCAAGCCGTCCTCCGTGCAGACCGAGGACCTGGTGCACGCCATCCGCGACGCGGGCGGCGACATCGAGGCGGACACCGGTGCCGAGACGCTGGTCACCGGCTCCACGGCGATGAACATCGACGTCAGCGAGAAGCTGAACGACGCGCTGCTGCCGTACCTGGTCCTGGTCGTCGGACTCGCCTTCCTCCTCCTCATCGTGGTCTTCCGCTCGATCCTGGTTCCGCTGAAGGCGGCCCTCGGCTTCCTGCTCTCCGTACTCGCGGCACTCGGCGCGGTCGTCGCGGTCTTCCAGTGGGGCTGGCTGTCCGGCCTGATGGGCGTCGAGGAGACCGGACCGGTCATGTCGATGATGCCGATCTTCATGGTCGGCGTGGTCTTCGGCCTGGCCATGGACTACGAGGTCTTCCTGGTCACCCGCATGCGGGAGGCCTTCGTCCACGGCGAGAAGCCCAACCAGGCGGTCGTCACCGGCTTCAAGCACGGCGCCCGGGTCGTCACGGCCGCGGCCGTGATCATGATGGCGGTCTTCGCGGGCTTCATCGGCTCCAGCGAGTCCATGGTCAAGATGATCGGCTTCGGCCTGGCGATCGCCGTCTTCTTCGACGCGTTCGTCGTCCGCATGGCCATCGTCCCGGCGGTCCTCGCCCTGCTCGGCAAGCGCGCCTGGTGGCTGCCCAAGTGGCTGGACCGCGCCCTGCCCAACGTGGACGTCGAGGGCGAGGGGCTGCGCACGGCCGAGGAGCGGGGCTCCGACCCCGACGAGGACCGGGAGCTGGTCCGCACCTGACCCGCCGCCTCAACCAGCAACCTCTGACAACCAGCAACCTCTGACAACCAGCAGCCTCTGACAGGAGGACGACAGACCAGCCGGTGAGGGCTCCGTGGGGACGGGGCTGCCCTCACCGGCTTCCTCCTTTCCGTCCTGTCCTTCCTGTCCGTCCTTTTCCGTCCTGCCTCTCTTCCGTCTTTCCGAAGGCTTTCCGTCTTCCGCAGGCCGCCTCAACCCGTTCGCACACGCGCCGCACCGGGCGTTACGGTGCCGACCATGACTACGAGCACGCCTTCCGCCGACGGCACTCCCGACGCCTCCGACGCCCATCCCCGTTTCGCCGCCGCCCTGCGCGAACTCGGGCTCGGGGACCTGGCCGGACGGGCCCGGCGGTTCCCGGAGGCCACGCGGACCGCCGCCGAGGCCGCCGCCGCGATCGGCTGCGAGCTGAGCCAGATCTGCAAGTCGCTCGTCTTCGCCGCGGACGGGGTCCCCGTCCTGGTCCTCATGGACGGTGCCTCCCGCGTCGACCTGGACCGGGTCCGCGAGGAACTCGGCGCCCAGAAGGTCACGCGGGCCAAGGCCGACGTCGTACGGGAGACGACCGGGTACGCCATCGGCGGCGTACCGCCCTTCGGACACCGCACCCGCACCCGCGTCCTCGCCGACCGCTCGCTGCTCGCCCACGACGTCGTCTGGGCCGCCGCCGGCACCCCGTACGCCGTCTTCCCGATGCGGCCCGAGGACCTCGTCACCACCGCCGACGCCACCCTCACGGACGTCCGCGAACCCTCCGCGTGACCCCACCGGTCACCGGCGCGGTCCTGCTCGCCGCCATCACCCACGCAAGCTGGAACGCCATCGCCCACCGGATCCCGGACAAGCTGACCGGCTTCGCGCTGATCTCCGGCGGAGGCATGCTCATCGGGCTCGCGCTGCTGCCGTTCACGGCGTTCCCGGCGGCCGGGGCATGGCCGTACCTGCTGGTCTCCGCGGCCGTCCACATCGCGTACTACGCGCTGTTGATGACCTCCTTCCGGCTCGGCGACTTCGGCCAGGCCTACCCCATCGCCCGCGGCAGCGCGCCGCTGCTGGTCACCGCCCTCGCCGCCGTCTTCGCCCACGAGGTGCCGGACGGCTGGGCGACCGGCGGCATCCTGCTCTGCTGTGCGGGCCTGACCGGCGTCGCCCTGTGGGGGCTGCGCGGACGCCGGCCCGACTGGACGGCGATCGGCGCGGCCCTGGCGACCGGGGTGACCATCGCGGCGTACACCGTCGTCGACGGGCTCGGCGTACGCGCCTCCGGCTCCTCCCTCGGCTACATCGCCTGGCTGATGGCGGTGCAGGGGACGGTGCTCCCGGCGTACTTCCTGTACCGCCACCGCGCCGGGGCCCGGGCGCTGCTGCGCCCGCACGCCGGTATCGGCCTGGTCGGCGCGGTGCTGTCCGTGGCCGCGTACGCGCTGGTCCTGTGGGCCCAGACCCGCGCCGAACTCGCGCCGGTCGCCGCGCTGCGGGAGTCTTCCATCCTGGTCGGTGCGGCGATCGGGGCCCTGTTCTTCAAGGAACGGTTCGGTGCGCCCCGGATCGCGGCGGCCGGGCTGCTGGTGGTCGGGATCGGGCTGATGCTGCACACCGGGTAGGCAGGCGCATGCCTACGTACGGGCGTACGGGCCTACGTGCGTACCGCCGTCGTGAGGCGCACCCTGGAAGGAGGTGTTCCGGAGGTGAACGTCATGATGCACACCGCAGTGGGATGGCATGTCGAGCTCGAGTTCATGGAGGACGACCAGCACACGCGGGCGGTCGCGATGGTGCGGCTGCCCGACGGCACCGAGGTCCGCGCGCACGGCCACGCCAGCCGGCACCGGGCCGACTCCCGGCAGCCACGGGTCGGTGAGGAGGTCGCGGGGGCACGCGCGTTGAACGAGCTGGCGATGCAGCTGCTCACCAAGGCGCACGAGGAGATCGACTCGGCGTCGGGCCGGACCTCCCACCCGATCCATGTGTGAGGGCCGCCCGGTTCATGTGTGACGGGCGGAGGGGCGGCCGGCCGCCGGTTCAGCTCGCGCCGAGCGACTCCCGTACCGCCCGGACCAGCGCCTGCGCCCGCGGATCCGCCGTCACGGTCTTGCGGAAGCCGTTGGTGACGTAGCCGACGGCGATGCCCGTCTCCGGGTCGGCGAAGCCCAGGGCGCCGCCGCGGCCCGGGTGACCGAAGGAGCCCGTGGACAGGAACGGCGACGCGCTGCCGTGCAGCATGTAGCCGAGGCCGAAGCGGGTGTTCACCACCAGCACGCGGTCCGGACCGGCGGACTCCTCGGCGCGCGCCCGTTCCATGGTCGCCGGGTCGAAGAGCCGCACCCGCCGCGTCACGCCGTCGACCTCGCCGATCAGCGCCGCGTAGAACCGGGCCAGCCCCTCGGCCGTCGCGATGCCGTTGGTCGCGGGGAGGGCCGCCGCGCGGTACGCCGGGTCGTTCTGGTCCGGGAAGGGCGTGATCGCGGCGAAGGCACGGCGGGTCAGGGAGTCCGGGTCCCCGTACGCCTGTGTGACGGCCCGCTTGGGGCGCAGGCGGGGGCCGTTCCCGGACGGCTCGGGCTCCTCCAGCCGGCCGGCGCGCCCGGCCCGGCCCGCCGCCTCCTGGGCCGGGGGCAGCCCCACCCACAGGTTCAGGTCCAGCGGACCGGCGATCTCGTCCGCGATCCACTCACCGGCGCCGCGCCCGCCCGTCACCCGGCGGACCAGCTCGTCGAGCAGCCAGCCGTACGTCAACGCGTGGTAGCCGTGGTCGGTGCCCGGCTCCCAGACCGGCGCCTGGGCGGCGACGGCCCGCGGGCCCCGCAGCGGGTCGAGGGCCTCATCCGGGGCGAGCGGACGGTCCAGGACCGGCAGCCCCGCCCGGTGGTTCAGCACGTGCCGGACCCGTACCCGTTCCTTGCCGTGCGCCTTGAACTCCGGCCAGTACTCGCCCACCGGCGCGTCCAGGTCCAACTCGCCGCGCTGGTGCAGCAGCAGGGGTACGGCGGCCGCGACACCCTTGGTCGCCGAGCGCACGACCTGGGCGGTGCCCCGGCGCCACGGCTCGGTGCCGTCGATGTCCCGGGTGCCGCCCCACAGGTCGACGACCTTGCGGCCGTCCCGGTAGACGGCGACCGCGGCGCCCCGGTCGCCGAGCGCCGTGAAGTTGCGGACGAACGCGTCCCGGACCGGCTCGAAGTCCTCGGCGACTGTGCCGTGCACGTCCACGCTCACCTCTGTACGTTCCTTCCGTTCGCCCGGGACGTTCGCCCGTGACAGTGGCTGCGACTGTGGCTGCAACTGTGACTGCAAGTGCCGCTGCAACAGTGGGTGCAACCGCCACCGGCCGCCCGCGATTCCTCGCCGGGCCGACAACCCGGCTGTCGCCCCGGCCGTCGACCCGACTTGTCGACCCGGTCGTCAACCGCGAGCCGGCACCGAACGCGGGTCGAAGCCGAAGGGCAGTTCCAGGCGGTGGGCGCGCATCAGCTCGTCGTCCGCCAGCAGGTGGGCCGTCGGACCGTCCGCCGCGATCACGCCGTCGCTGAGGATCAGGGCGCGGGAGCACAGCTCCAGGGCGTAGGGCAGGTCGTGGGTGACCATCAGGACCGTGACGTCCAGCGCGCGCAGGATGTCGGCGAGTTCGCGGCGCGAGGCGGGATCGAGGTTGGATGAGGGCTCGTCCAGGACCAGGATCTCCGGCTCCATGGCGAGCACGGTCGCCACCGCCACCCGCCGCCGCTGGCCGAAGGAGAGGTGGTGCGGCGGCCGGTCCTTGAAGTCCGCCATGCCCACCAGTTCCAGCGCCCGGTCCACGCGGGCCTCCAGCTCCGCCCCCTTCACCCCGGCCGCCGCCGGCCCGAACGCCACGTCCTCGCGCACGGTCGGCATGAACAACTGGTCGTCGGGGTCCTGGAAGACGATCCCGACCCGGCGCCTGACCTCGGCCATGTTCCGCCGGTCGACCGGCAGCCCGGCGACGGCGACCGTGCCGGTGCCGCCGGTCAGGATGCCGTTGAGGTGGAGGACGAGGGTCGTCTTGCCCGCGCCGTTGGGACCGAGCAGCGCGACCCGCTCGCCGCGCGCGACGGAGAAGTCCACGCCGAACAGGGCCTGGTGCCCGTCGGGGTAGGCGAAGGCGAGCCCGGACACGTCGAGGGAGGCGGGCACGTCGGAGACGGGGTCACCCACGGGGCCGGTCACGGGGCCGGTCACGGGGCCGGTCGCGGGGTCGGTCACAGGGTCCATCCCAGCAGACAGACCACCAGTGCCGCACCCGGGAGGGCCAGCGCGTACGACCACTGCGCCCGGGACGCCGTCACCTCGTCGATGACCGGCATCGAACCGGCGTACCCGCGGCTGACCATGGCCAGGTGGACGCGCTCGCCGCGTTCGTAGGAGCGGATGAAGAGGGCACCGGCCGACTTGGCGAGCACGCCCCAGTGCCGTACTCCGCGCGCCTCGAAGCCGCGCGACTCCCGGGCGATCCGCATCCGCCGCATCTCGTCGGCGATCACGTCCCCGTACCGGATCATGAACGACGCGATCTGCACCAGCAGCGGCGGCAGCCGCAGCCGCTGGAGGCCGAGCAGCAGGGCGCGCAGCTCGGTGGTGGAGGCGAGGAGTACCGAGGCGGCGACGCCCAGGGTGCCCTTGGCCAGCACGTTCCAGGCGCCCCACAGCCCGTTGACGCTCAGGGACATGCCGAGCACGCCGACGCGCTCGCCCTCCGCCACGAAGGGCATCAGCACCGCGAAGGCGACGAACGGCACCTCGATCAGCAACCGTTTGAGCAGGAAGGACGCCGGGACGCGGGCCGCGTACGCCACTGCCGCGAGCAGCACCGCGTACAGCCCGAACGCCCACATCGCCTCGCGCGGCGTCGACACCACGACGACCACGAAGGCGAAGGCGGCGGCGAGTTTGGTGTGCGGCGGCAGACCGTGCACGGGGGAGTGGCCGTGCCGGTAGAGCCGGTGCGCGTGGCCCGTCCCCACCTAACGGGTCGTTTCCGTGCTGCTCGGGGAGGCGTCGTCGCTGCGCCGCCTGCGCACCGCCCAGAACACCGCGCTGCCCGCGACGACCGTGACGCCGACGCCGATCACGCCCGCGAGACCGCCCGAGACGCGGGCGTCGGTGATGTCCTCCACGCCGTAGTCGGCGAGCGGCGAGTCCGCGCTCGCGTGCTCCTCGGCCTTCTCGTCGATGCCCTTGTCGGAGGCGACCTTCTCCAGGCCGTCGGGGTTGGCGGAGGCGTAGAAGCTGACGAATCCGGCCAGGACCAGCGAGGCGACGAGGCCGGTGATCCACACCTTGCGGTGCGAGCGGGCGGCGACGGGCGCGGGAGCCGGCCCGGTGCCGGAAGGAGTGGTACCGGAAGGAGTGTTGCCGGAGGGGGCGTCGACCAGCTCGCCGTTCACGCGCAGCTTGAGCCGCGGTCCCAGTCCCCGCGCCCCGTGCACGAGGTCCGGGCGTACGGCGACGACGGCGCCCACGGTCAGCGCGGTGATCACGGCCTCGCCGATGCCGATCAGCACGTGCACGCCGATCATCGCGGTGGCGACCTTGCCGATGGCGACGTCGGTGGTGCCGCCGATCCAGTACAGGAACGTGAAGGCGAGGGCGGCGGCCGGCACGGAGACGAGGGCGGCGACGAAGGAGGAGACGGTGACCGAGCGCCGGGTGCGCGGCAGCACCTTCACCAGGCCCCGGAAGACGGCGTAGGCGACGACGGTGGTGACGATCGCCATGTCGGTGATGTTCACGCCGAGCGCGGTCAGACCGCCGTCGGCGAAGAGGATGCCCTGCATCAGCAGCACCACGGACACGCACAGGACGCCCGTGTACGGACCCACGAGGATGGCGGCCAGCGCGCCACCGAGCAGATGCCCGCTGGTCCCGGCCGCGACGGGGAAGTTCAGCATCTGCACCGCGAAGATGAACGCCGCGACCAGCCCCGCCAGGGGCGCGGTCCTCTCTCCCCCACGCTCGGCTTCGCCCGCGCGGGAGGTGCCCCCAAGCTCCCGGCGCGCGCCGCGCAGGCTGACCGCGACGGCGCCGGCGGCGACGACTCCGGTGACGGCGGACGTCGGGGCGTTGATGAATCCGTCAGGTACATGCACGGTTCGATAGTAGAGACCTATTGCAACCTGTTCGCAAGAGCGAGGTGCATGCTGATCTTGAGCCGATCCCGCGCAGACCTCACGCGGACCTCACATGTGAGATACGGCTCGCAGGGCGTGACCCGGGAAATATGGGACATTGGAGTGGGGGCGGACGCAGCGGTTCCGTGAAGGTGGCAGAGCGTGAGGGGCGATGAGATGTCCGTAGTCGAACAGTACGCACGAGCCCACATCCTGACGGACGCGGACCTCCCCGACCAGGAAGACGGCGGCGCGATACCCGTCGTACTGCGCTACGACCCCGACCACGACCCGCGCACGGTCCGCGTCGCGCTGCCCGGCGGGGGCAGCTCCTCCGCAGCCCGGGAGTGGACCTTCTCCCGCGCCCTGCTCGAACAGGGCCTGCGGGCACCAGCAGGGGCGGGCGACGTGCGGGTGTGGCCCTGCGGGCGGGTGCAGTCGGTCGTCGAGTTCCACTCGCCGCAGGGCTGCTCGGTGGTCCAGTTCGAGACCAAGGCACTGACCCGGTTCCTGCGCCGCACCTACACGGCGGTGGCCCGACCGGTGGACCAGACGGTGGCCCGACCGGTGGCCTACTGAGCGCCACCGGTCGGTCGGGTGCCGTGGGTCAGCCGGCCGCCTTGAGGAGGGCCGCGACGATCGGGCCCGCGGTCTCGCCGCCGTGCCCGCCCTGCTGGACGACGCCCGCCGCGGCGACGTCGTTCCGGTACGCCGTGAACCAGCCGTTGGGCTTCTCCTGCCCGTCGACCTCCGCCGAGCCGGTCTTGGCGCCGACGTCACCGCTGACCCCGGCCATCGCCTCGGCGGCGGTTCCGGCGGCGGCGGTGTAGGACATCAGCTCGCGCAGCGCGCCCACCGTGGCGCCGGACATCGTGCGGGAGGCGGTGGCGAGTTCACGGTCGTCGACCGACGGGGCGACCAGGTACGGCTGGTGGAAGCTGCCCGACTTCACGGTCGCGGAGACCGACGCCATGTTCAGCGGGTTCATCCGGACCCCGCCCTGCCCGATGAGGGCCGCGGCCATCTGCGCCTGGCTCTCCACCGGCACCCGGCCGTCGAAGGTGGGGACGCCGACCGCCCAGTCGTTCATCGACAGGCCGAAGACCTCCTTCGCCTGCTTGGTCAGGTCGTCGTCCTTCAGCTCCGGGGCCTGGCTGATGAAGGCCGTGTTGCAGGAGCGGGCGAAACTCGCCTTGAAGGTGCCGTCCTTGATCTCGAACTCGTCGTCGTTCTGGAACTTCCAGCCGCCGTGGGTGAAGTACTTGGGGCACGGGTGCTTCTCGTTCACGGACGCCAGGTCCTTCTCGAGCAGCATCGAAGCGGTGATGACCTTCATCGTGGAGCCCGGGGCCAGCGAACCCTGGAAGGCGGTGTTGAAGCCGTGGCCGCCGTTGGCGACGGCGAGGATCTCACCGGTGGAGGCCCGCATCAGCACGACCGACGCCTGCTTCTTGCCGTCCACCTGCTTCTCGGCGGCGGCCTGGAGGGCGGGGTCGAGGGTCGTCTTCACGGTCCCGGGCGTGCCCTTGCTCAGCTCCAGCAGGGTCTTGTCGGCCTCCGCGTCCTCCTTCCCGTTCTCGCCCTTCTCCTTCTCGCGGACGACGCGCAGCTCGATGCCGGGGGTGCCGCCGGCCTTGTCGCCGTACTTCTCGCGCAGGCCGTCCAGGACGGTGCCGAGCGAGGGGTACTTGTCGGTGGTCAGCTCACCGCCGTCCTGGTCGACGGCCTTGACGGGCGGGTCCCCGGCCTTGCCGGTGACCAGCTTGTCGCCGTCCTCCAGCTCGGGGTGGACCACGGCGGCGTGCCAGTCGACGCGGGGCTCGCCGTCGCCGTCCCGGCGGACGACGGTCAGCGCGCTGTCGTACGCCAGCGGCTTCGACGTCTCCTCGTAGGCGACCGTGGCCTTGACGGAGAACGGGACCTTGCCGTCGGCCGGGGTGCCCGCGGTGAGGGTGACGTCCTTGATACGGGCGTCCTTGCCGTAGCCGGTGAGCAGGGCCTTCGCGGCCTCGGCGTCGTCGGTCGCGTCGGCCGCGGTGGCCACGTCGCCCTGCTGCCAGGCGGTCAGGAACCGCTGGGCCGTGCCGGTGACCTCGGTGGCGGTCAGCGGGCCCGTCTTCACCTTCTCCTCGGCCGCGGCGGACTTGGTCCGCGCGCCGTCCTCGGCCTCGGCCTCACCGCCGTACACCGCGTAGGCACCGAAACCGGCGCCGGCCACGAGCACCGCGGCCACACCGCCGATCACGGCGGGTTTCGTCCTGCGCCGCTCGCCGGCGCCCATTCTGCTGCCCACTGCGTCCCGTTCCTCCGCGGCGCCCGGATCCGGAGGGCCCAAGGAGCCCTCCTGCCGATGCCTGCCTCTTCAGCCACTTCCAACGACCCGTCCACAGTAGGTCCTTGACCGCGGCCCGGTTGCCTCAGCCTCCGGCTCGTAGCACATCTGCGACGATCGGCCCGGCCGCGTCGCCGCCGTGGCCGCCCTCCTCCGTCATCGCCGCCGCCGCGACGTCGTTCCGGAAGCCGGTGAACCAGCTGTTGGAGGTGGTCTGCCCGTCGACCTCGGCCGACCCGGTCTTGGCACCGATGTCGCCGCCGAGACCGGACATGGCGGCCACGGCGGTGCCCTGGGTGGCGGTGAGCCGCATCATCTGCTTGAGCTGGTTCGCCGTGCCCTGCGGCAGGCCCTCGGCGGTGGCCGGCTCCCGGTCGTCCAGGTCGAAGGCGACGAGATACGGCTGGCGGAACTCGCCGGTGATCGCGGTCGCCGTCACGGAGGCCATGTTCAGCGGGTTCATCTGGACCTGGCCCTGGCCGATGGCGTTGGCGGCGCGGTCCGGGCCGCCGGAGGCGGGCACGCTGCCGTCGAAGGTGACCACGCCGGTCTGCCAGTTGTCCTGCCCGAGCCCGAAGCGCTTTTCGGCCTCCTCGGTCAGCGAGGAGTCGGTGAGCGGCTTCTCGTCGACGAGCTTGACGAATCCGGTGTTGCAGGAACGCATGAAGGTGTTGGCGAGCGTCGCGCTCGGGTTGGCCTTCATGCCGGTGAGGTTCTTGAAGGTCTGGCTCTGCCAGGTCGCCGTGTCCGGGCAGGGCGCGGGCCCGTTCATCGAGGCCACGCCGTTGTCGATGAGCATGGCGGCGGTGATGATCTTCATGGTGGACCCGGGCGCGACCCGTCCCTGGAAGGCGGCGTTGAAGCCGTCCTTGCGGTTGTTGGCGACGGCCAGGACTTTTCCGCTGCTCGGCTGCACCGCGACGACCGACGACTCGCCGTACCGCTTGACGGCCTTCTCGGCCGCCGCCTGCACGCTCGCGCTGAGCGTCGTCCGCAACTTGCCCGGCTCGCCCTCGGTCAGCGTCAGCAGCGGGGTGTCCGGGACCTCCCTGGTCGTGTGCCGGACCGCCAGCTCCACGCCCGGAGTGCCGCCGGCCTTCGACCCGTACCGCTCCCGCAACGTGGCCAGCACCGGCCCCAGCGAGGGGTACTTCTCCTTGCTCAGCACGTCGCCGTCCGGCCCGACGGCCTCGATCTGCGGGGTCTCGGACTTCTCGGTGACGAGCGTGTCCCCGTCCTTCAGCTCCGGATGCACGACCGACGGTTCCCAGTCGACGAGCGCCCGCCCACTGGTCTCCCCGCGCACCACGGTCAGCTTGCTCTTGTAGCTGAGCGGCTTGGTCGTCCCCTCGTAGGACACCTCGGCCTTCACCGTGAACGGCACGGAGGCCCCACTGGCCGCCCCCGGCGTGATCTCGACGTCGCCGATGTGCGCCGCGTCGCCGTAGGCCGTGAACAGCGTCCCGGCGGCCGAGGAGTTGTTGGTGTGCGACGCCGCGGCGGTCGCGTCGCCCTTCTCCCAGGCCGCGAAGAACTCCTCCGTGGTCTCCCGGACCTCGTCCGAACTCGGCGGCCCGCTCCTGGCCGACCCGCCTCCGTCACCGCCCAACGCCGACACGACGTTGTAGGCGCCGTACCCGGCCCCGCCCACCATCACGGCGAACACCCCGCCTATGACGGCGACCTTCACCCCCTTGGCCATCGACAGTCCCTCCCAGCCAGACCTTCGTACCGTGCGTCCACCTCCTGAACGCGTTCAGAAGCGGTAGCGGTTCAGCCTATGCGTACAAAGTGAACAACGGTACGGGTGTTTCCGTTTGGTGGCCCAACGGAGACACGGGGGCGGGACGCCCTTCTCGGCGGTGCCCTACCGCCGACCGTCGGTCACGGGGCTCTTCCTCCGGGCCGCCCGGATCTCGGCAACGGCTGCGGCGACGGAGGAACCGAAGACCGGGTCCTGCCGGGCGATGACCCGGCGGCGGTACTCCTCGACGAGGCGGACGACGCCGGAGAGGCCGGCGGGATCGGCGCGGTGGAGCTCACGGGCCGGCCCGGCCTCGAAATCGCCGGCGTCGTCAGGGAGGCCGCGGCCCGTCGTGAGGGTGGCACGCAGTTCGCCGACGGTACGCACGGGGGAGCGGCCGGACATGGACTCGGCTATGGCCTGCAGGCAACTGAGACGCCCAGTAGAGCGTGTTCGGAAGTGACCTTCTGGATGCAGGCCCTCGCTGGTGCCGATGACGAAGAATCTTGGCGGCTCAGCGAGCGAGATCTCGGTTGCCTAGGGGCGCGGGTATTGGATTCAATGACCGGCATGATCACCCGGGCGCGCCTGCCTCGGCGGGACGTGATGATCCCGCACCGTCAGCGGCCGGCGCGAGATCCGGGCGGATCGCGACCGCATCGTCCCAGGGGAGACGACACACGATGGACACGCCCCCGCCGTCCGGAGCGGAGCACACAGACGGGTCGTCCATCCGCCTGGGTGCTCTCGTCCCGCTGACGCGGCCCGGCTGGGTCGAGGCGGGCCGACACCTGCTCGCAGGACTCGACCTGGCCGTTCGCGAGGTCAACGACGCCGACGGGATCGACGGCAGACCACTGGAGTTGGTGGTCCGGGACACCGCGGCCGATCCGGAGCGGGCTGCGGCGGCCGTGGACGAACTGGCACACCTGGGCGTGGCCGCCGTGGTGGGTGAGTACCACAGCGTGGTCGCCCGCGCCGCCGCCGCCCGAGCCGACGCCCTCGGCGTGCCGTTTCTCTGCTCGTCCGCGGTGCTCGACACGCTCACCGAGGAGCCGACGGAGTGGGTCGCGCGTCTGGCCCCGGCCCAGTCCTACGGCTGGCGGATCTACGCGGACTTCCTCCTCCGCGCGGGTCGGCGTCGGATCGCCGTGGCGACCCAGCCGAGCGTCTACTGGGCGTCCGGGACCCGCGTCCTGCGGGAGCACCTCGCTCCCCACGACGGCACCGTCCTCGAACTCGACGCGACGCTCACGCCCGAGGCCCTGTGCGACGCGCTCGTCGACCATGGCGCGACCGCGCTCCTACTACTGGTCGGCCATCCGGAGCCGGCGGTGCCGATCGTCCGGGCCGTCCGGGGCGACCGGCGGCTCGCGGAGATCCTCATCGGCGCTCCGGCCGGACAACCGGAGTTCGCCGGATGGGCCGCGGCGCTGGGCGAGGGCGGCGCCGGGATCCCGTTCCTGCGCTACCTGCCCGAGCGCCTCGGTCCGCTCGGTGAACGCGTCGGGAAGGAGCTCCGCGAGCGGCTTGGCGAAGCGCCCTCCTTCGTCGCCTTCGAGGGCTGGGACACCGTCGCCGTCCTCGCCGCGGTGCTGCGTTCCCACGGCACGGACCGGGCGGTCATCGCCGAGTCATGGCCGCTCGTGGCGGTCGAGGGCACCCGCAGGCCGATCCAGTTCTCCCGCACACCGGGCATCAGCGTTTGGCAATGGGCTTGGACACCAGTCCAAGTCGTTGATCGGGACCCGGCGGAACCCGACCGCTTTCGGACCCTCCACGGCGGCTGAGAGCAGGGGAGTCCAACTGCCCAGATCTGCCGAACTTGGAAAGTGCCGGTCACAGCCACTCGTTGATGGCAGCGACGAGGACGGCCGCCTCGTAGCGGCGCGAGCCGCGCTTCTTGCGGTTGGCCGCCTGGTCGGCCTTGTCCGGGATGGCGCGGCGGATCCCACGTCGGCGCAGGTGGGCGCGGTTCTTGGCAGAGGCGTACGCCTTGTCGGCGCGTCCCCGGCGAGGCCGGGTAGGCGGCCGTCCCAGCCCGGGCCGGGGCACCCGGACGCCTTCCAGCACCACCTCGAACCGCAGGCGCTGTGCCGGTCGTGAGGACATTTGCTGTCGTGTTCTGGTGACCAGCCGCGACGACGGGAAAGTCCGCATCCAGCGGCTGCGTCGCGACATCCTCTGGTGCCACGTACGGCGTCGACCTCGACACCCGTGACATCCATGCCTGCCCGGGGTGGCGTCATGAACGACAGGGCGGACGGCGTACGGGTGCTGCCCGGGACCGGCGTGCACGGGCGGAGTGCTGTGCTCTTCACGGACGGGAGTGGGCCCGTTTCCCGGTTTGCCGAGCGATGTGTAGTCGTTGACTACATTGTTTGCAGTATCTACATTGAAGTGGTGTCCGGTTCTGCGCGTCGGCTCGTCGAGTCGGCGTGCGCATCCTCCCTGAAAGGCGCCACCGCCATGGCCTCTGCGCGCAAGAACGAACTCGTCGTCGTGTCCGGGGCCTCGACGGGTATAGGGGCCGCGACGGCGCGCGAACTCGCCTCGATGGGCTACCACGTTCTTGCCGGGGTGCGTACCGACCGCGAGGCCGACGCCGTTCGGGGTGCAGGTGTCGAGCCGGTCACCCTGGACATCACCGTTCCCGAGCATGTCGACGCGCTCGCGGAGCGGATCGCCGGGGATCCCGAGGGGCGTGCGCTGCGGGCGCTCGTCAACAACGCCGGGATCGAAGTCAACGCGCCGGTCGAGGTGTTGCCGCTCGATGTATGGCGGGAGCAGTTCGAGGTGAATCTGTTCGGGCACATCGCCGTCATCCAGAAGCTGCTGCCGTATCTGCGGCGGAGTCGGGGCCGGATCGTCAACATCAGTTCCGTGGGCGGGGTGGCCGCCCTCCCGATCTTCGGTGCCTACGCGGGGACGAAGTTCGCGCTCGAAGCCGCGAGCGACGCCCTGCGCCGTGAGGTCAGGGCGCAGGGCGTGCAGGTGGTCGTCGTCCAGCCGGGCGGCGTGCGAACGGAGATGGCCGCCCGCAGCGGAGACGTCTCCCTCGAACTCGCAGGCCGGATGAGCGCCGAGCACCGGCGTCTGTACGGCGCCCTCGTCGAATCGACCGTCGCCTCGAACGCCGCCTTCCTGAAGCGTGCCGTGCCCGCGGCGAAAGCCGGGGCCAAGGTTGCCCGAGTGGTCACGGTGGCTCGGCCGCGCACGCGGTACACGCTCGGCACGGATGCCGCGTTCACCATCCCTCTCGCGCGCTTCCTTCCCGACCGTCTGCTGGACCGGGTGCTCACGCCAGGGCGGCGGCGAGCAGGGTGAAGGCGGCGATGATGACGCCCACGCGGGCGTAGTGGTAGCGGTCCCAGCGGGTCACCTGCTCCTTCCAGTCGGCGGGGCGGTTCTCGGGCGTCCAGGTCTTGCCCCGGTTGTTGATGGGGACGAGCAGGGCGACCGACATGATCACGCTCAGGAGCAGGAGCGTGGCGGCGGTGACGACGAGCTTCGCGCCGGGTTCGCCCCGTGCGGTGGTGGCCCAGGCCGCGGTGAGGGCGAGCGAAGCGACGTACCAGACCGGCATCAGGGCGCCGAGCATCCGGCCCCCGTGGGCGCGGCCGAGCAGGGCGCTGTCGTCGGGGAGGGCGTTGAGGATCGGGTTGACGACGAAGGCGACGGCGAACTCCACCCCGACCATCAGGCCGACGATCACGGTGGTGCAGACCTCGAGTGCGGTGAGCATGGTGATCCCTTCTGGATCCGGCTCGGGATCCCGTTCGGGATCCGGATCTAGCGGTGCTAGATAATGCAGCAACGCTAGTACTGCTGCCGCTCGATTGTCTAGCGGTGCTAGGGTCACGTCATGTCGGTACAGGAACGCAAGGAGCGTGAGCGGGCGGGCCGTGAGCGCCTCATCGTGGCGACCGCCCGCGGACTCGCCGAGGAGCAGGGCTGGGACGCGGTCACCACCCGGCGGCTCGCCGAGCGCATCGAGTACAGCCAGCCCGTCCTCTACAGCCACTTCCGCGGGAAGCGCGAGATCATCGGCGCCGTCGCGCTCGAGGGCGCCGCCGAGATGGCAGCGGCGCTGCGGGCCGCGACCACTGCCGCGGACGGCCCCCGGGCCGGGGTCACCGCGCTGGCCCGCGCCTATCTCGACTTCGCCGAGGCCAACCCGGCGGTCTACGACGCCATGTTCCGGCTCGACGGCGGCCTGCCGTTCGCGCAGGAGGACACGCCGGAGCCGCTGAAGGACGCCTTCGCCGCCCTGTTGGAAAGCCTCGGCCGGGTCGCCGGGGGCGGTGTCCATCCGGGGCTGTTCACCGAGGTGTTCTGGGCGGCCCTGCACGGCCTGGCCACCCTGACCCGGGCGGGACGGCTGCCGCCGGAGGACGCCGGGCGGAGGGTGGAGCTACTGGTGGACCGGCTCGCCGTGGTGTGACACACCGTCCCGGCGGTCGGTACTCGGCGTCTTGATGCGAACGCCGAGGAGCCGATGACGCCGAGGAGCCGATGACGTGGATGAGCCTGCGATGCGGGTGAGCCTGCGACATGTACGAGTCCGGCCGGACGGCTCGGGGCCGAGCTCGGGTCGGTCGATGGGGGAGCGTTTGTCGCGGGCGCCGGCCGGGTGTCGGGATGAGAGACGAGATGCGGGCAGCCCCTCAGCCGAGGGCTGCCCCGTCCGGAGTGGGGTGGGTCATGTCGGGCAGGAGGAACTGTCCGCCCGCCTGTTCGGCGAGGTCGGCACCGAACAGGGCGCCGGGTGTGTAGGCGCCCGGTCGGCCCTCGCCTCGGGCGAGCCTGGCGGCCACCGCGGCTGCCACCGAGGCGGTGTAGTCCATGCCGTCGTCGGCGCGCAGCCAGCCCTCGCGGTGGGTGCCGTCGGGCCAGGTGACGACCGCGTGCCCCCAGGAGTGCCGGCGCGGGCGCGGGGTCTCCTTCATCTTGGCCTTGGCCATCTGGCCGACGGCGAAGCGTCGCAGCGGCCCGACGGACAGCAGCTTTCCGGCCGGCGGGGCCAGGGCCCGCATGACGGGCGAGGTGGGGGCCATTCCGGTGGTCACCGTGACGGACGGTGCCTTGCTGGCCCGTTGGGCGGCGATGAGCTCGGCCGTGGGAGCACCGGCGGACTTCGCCCGCCGGCCGTCGGGCAGGGTGAGCTTCTGCAGATCGGCGCCGAGGCGTGAGGTGACCATGCGTCCGTCCGAGTAGCGGCGTCCGCCGGTCGCCAACGTGTCGATCATCGAGGCGGCGAAGGCGCCGCCGACGACTCCGGCGGCCAGGGACACGGAGGCCAGGGCGTCGACGCGTACGGCGGCGGGAGCCGGGCGGCCCTCGCACAGCCGGATGACGACGGCCTCGGTGGCCAGCACGCCGAAGCCGGAGCCGGTCACCAGCGTGCTGCCCGCCCTTTCGGCCTCCTGATGCAGGCCGAGCAGGCGGGGGACGGCGGTCAGGTCCGCGGCCAGGTCGAGGTAGTGGCCGCCGGGCATGCACGCCCTGGCGAGGACCGGGGCCGTCTCGGCGTAGTTGCCGATGCCGTTGAAGACCACGGCAGGCCGCTGCCGGCTGATCTCCGCCGCGATGCCGTCGATGCCGTTGGCACCGTTGGCGCCATGAGCGCCGTCGACGACGACAGCGCGCGTCCCGAGGTCCGCGGCGGTGTCGCGCAGCCGGTCGCCGCTGCTTTCGCGTCCGACCAGAACCGGCCTGAGTCCCTGGGCGGCGAGGTGCGCGGCGACGGCGCCTCCGATCCGCCCGCCGGCGCCGAGGATCCAGATCTCTCCGGTCTCTCCGGTCTCTCCGGATCGTGCGCTGTGGGTGGTGTCGGTCATGGGTGTGCTCCTGCCGTTCCGGGGCGAAGCGGTCGTCCGGCCGCTCAGTGATGTCTCACTGTGTCATCACCGACTCTAGCACTGATGACACACTGGGACATCACTTGTTATCGTCGGACCATGGCCAGATGGGACCCCGGAACCGAGGAACGCCTCACCCGAGCGGCGCTCGAGCTGTACACGGAGCACGGATACGACAACGTGACCGTGACGCAGATCGCCGAGCGGGCCGGGATCACCCGCCGCTCGTACTTCCGCTACTTCCCCGACAAGCGCGAAGTGCTGTTCGCCGGCTCGGAACGGCTGCCCGTCGCGATCCGTGAGGCGGTCCTCGACGTCAGCCGGGCCGCCTCCCCGTTGTCAGTGACCCTCGAGGCCCTCGCCCAGGTCGGCGCCACCCTCGTCGAACACCTCGACCGCACCGCCGAACGCCGCGCCGTGATCGCCTCCAGCCCGGAGCTCCAGGAGCGGGAGCGCACCAAGTCCGCCGCGGTCACCGGCGCGATCCACGACGCGCTCCTGCAGCGATGCGTCGACGACGACAGCGCGAAACTGGTGGCGCAGATCGCCACCATCGCCATGCAGAACGCCTTCGACCGCTGGACCGACGCGCACGGTCAGAAGGACTTCGCCACCTGTCTCCACACGGTCGCCGCGTCGCTCCGGGACACGCTCACCGCAGACGTCGACACCGGTCGCTACTAGACCCAGGTGTCCAGCCACATCCGCGACCGCCAGTCCTCCATCGGGATCGCCGTGCCGGTGTACAGCGGCCAGAAGTAGATGAAGTTCCAGGCGATCAGGAGGACCAGGACGCCCGCGCCCGTCGCGCCCGCCACGCGTCTGGTGTCGCTGCAGCCCGGGCGGCCGATGATCGCGCCCAGGAGCATCGCCACCGCGAGGCAGAGGAAGGGGAGGAAGACGACGGCGTAGAAGAGGAAGATCGTGCGTTCCTGGTAGAGGAACCAGGGGAGGTAGCCGGCCGCGATGCCGCAGGCGATGGCGCCCGCGCGCCAGTCGCGGCGGAAGACCCAGCGCCACAGGACGTAGAGCAGGGCGAAGCAGCCGGCCCACCACAGGAGCGGTGTGCCCAGGGCCAGCACCTCGCGGGCGCACTTCTCGCCCGCGTCGGCCGGGCAGCCGTCGGAGCCGGGCGACGGGGACTCGTAGAAGTAGGAGACCGGGCGGCCCAGGACGATCCAGCTCCACGGGTTCGACTGGTACGTGTGCGGTGACGTCAGGTGGGTGTGGAATTCGAGGACCTGCGTCTCGTAGTGCCACAGGCTGCGCCACCAGTCGGGCAGCAGCCACGACCAGGAGCTGCCGCTGCCGTCCGTCGCCGCCCAGTCGCGGTAGTAGCCGCCGGTGCCGTCGGCGGGGGAGAGGATCCAGCCCAGCCAGGAGAGGAGGTACGTGACCAGCGCGACGGGCACCGTGGAGAGGAAGGCCCAGCCCGTGTCGTACTTCAGGACCGACAGGTGGGGGCGGTGCGCGCCCGCGACCCTGCGGGTGCCCACGTCCCACAGGACCGCCATCACGCAGAACGCCGCCATGATGTAGAGGCCGTTCCACTTCGTGGCCAGGGCCAGGCCCAGCATCAGGCCCGCCGCCAGGCGCCACGGGCGCCAGCCGAAGCGGAAGCGCTCGGCGACGTCCGCGTCCGGGCGGACCATCCCGTCGGCGTCCACGGGCAGCGCGGCGGCCAGTTTCCCGCGGGCCCAGTCGCGGTCGGCGACCAGGCAGCCGAAGGCCGCGAGGACGAAGAACATCAGCACGCTGTCCAGCAGCGCCGTGCGGCTCATCACGAAGTGCAGGCCGTCCACCGCCATCAGCGCGCCCGCCAGGCAGCCGAGGAACGTCGAGCGGAACAGGCGACGCCCGATCCGGCACAGCAGCAGCACCGACAGCGTGCCGAGCAGCGCCGTCATGAAGCGCCAGCCGAACGGGTCGAAACCGAACAGCAGCTCGCCCAGGCCGATGATGTACTTCCCGACCGGCGGATGCACGACGTACGCCGCGTCGGCCGGGATCGGGACGTCGCCGCCCGAGTTCAGGATCAGGTCGTTGGCGTTCTTGTCCCAGTTGACCTCGAAACCGCGGTGGATCAGCGCCCACGCGTCCTTGGCGTAGTACGTCTCGTCGAATATCACCGCCTTCGGGCTGCCCAGGTTCCAGAAGCGCAGCACACCCGCGAACAGCGCCACCAGCAGTGGACCGCCCCACGCCGACCACCGCAGGATCCGGTCGCTGAGCGGCTTCGACAGGCCCAGGAAGGCCCACAGGCGCGGACTCGGGCTCGTGTACGGCGGCACCAGCCGGTCGTGGACGTCGCCGGCCGAGGGCCCCGCCGGGTAGCCGAAGCGGCGCAGCCGCTGCTGCCAGGCGGGCCGCTCGTCGTGCGGGGCCTGGCCCTGCCGGGTGTCCGTGGAGGACGCGGTACTGGTCACCGCGCCATCGTAGGGAACGGTGCTGTGCGCGTCCCGCGCATGGCCCCCACCGGTGCGCTCCGGGGCGCGTCCGGACGGTGCTGGGAGGATGGGGGAGTGACTGGAACTCTTGTACTCGCGGGCACCCCCATCGGCGACGTCCGGGACGCCCCGCCACGGCTCGCCGAGGAACTGGCCGGCGCCGACGTCGTCGCCGCCGAGGACACCCGCAGGCTGCGCCGGCTCACCCAGGCGCTCGGAGTGGCGCCCGCCGGGCGTGTCGTGTCGTACTTCGAGGGCAACGAGTCCGCCCGCACCCCCGAGCTGGTCGAGGAGCTGGCCGGCGGCGCGCGCGTGCTGCTGGTGACCGACGCCGGGATGCCCTCCGTGTCCGACCCCGGCTACCGGCTGGTCGCCGCCGCCGTCGAGCGCGGCGTCCGCGTCACCGCCGTACCCGGACCGTCCGCCGTGCTCACCGCGCTAGCGCTGTCCGGGCTGCCGGTGGACCGGTTCTGCTTCGAGGGCTTCCTGCCCCGCAAGGCGGGCGAGCGGCTGACCCGGCTGCGCGAGGTGGCCGAGGAGCGGCGGACGCTCGTCTATTTCGAGTCCCCGCACCGCGTCGACGACACCCTCGCCGCCATGGCCGAGGTCTTCGGCGCCGACCGCCGGGCCGCCGTCTGCCGGGAGCTGACCAAGACGTACGAGGAGGTCAGGCGCGGTGGGCTGGGGGAGCTCGCCGCGTGGGCCGGTGACGGGGTGCGGGGCGAGATCACCGTCGTGGTCGAGGGGGCGCCGGACAAGGGGCCCGAGGAGATCGGCGCCGAGGAGCTGGTGCGCCGGGTGCGGACGCGCGAGGAGGCGGGGGAACGGCGCAAGGAGGCGATCGCGGCGGTGGCCGCGCAGGCCGGGCTGCCCAAGCGGGACGTGTTCGACGCGGTGGTGGCGGCGAAGAACGCGGGGGTGTGAGACAGGAGGTATCGCCCAGGGGGTGCGAGGGGATCCGGAGGGTTTGGCTTGACCCGGGCCTGACCTTGCGGGTGCTCCTGCCAAGGGCGACCCAAAACGCCTCAAATACTCGGCCGCACCCGGTGCTTTCCCCTCCGTGGAGGAGTCCACTGGCAGGAGGAGAAGCGAACGCACCCGAGGGAGCCGGGATGAGCATGGAGGGAGCCGGGATGAGCATGAGCGAGAGCGCGGCACGGACCGGGGCGCACGCCGGTGCCACTGCCGTCGTCCACGAGTCGTACTCCTTCGCCTGCATGCGCTGCGGGCACGGCTGGGAGCAGTCGTTCGAGATAGAGCACCACAGGGGTGCCGACGGGAACGAGTTCGTGCGCTACGTCGCGGACGGCCGCGTCGTGCCCTCCCCGCTGACCCGGCCGACCTGCCCCACCTGCGAGAACCACGTCGTACGGATCATGCGCCCGGGCCGGGTCGCCTCCGTGCGCGGCGCCTCCCACGGCTCCCACCGGGTGCCGCCCGCCGGCCCGCTGGAGGTGCCCCTCGTGCCCGAGACGCCCGGGCCGGGAGCGCCGGGGCTCTCCGACGGACGCGGGCGCCGGCACCTGAGCGACCTGCTGCACGCCCTCCACCTCCACCGCCGGGCGAGCTGACCCGGCAAGGAGCCGCCCGGGGCTTTCGTAGGATCGGGAGCATGCCTTCGAACGCCTCGGGCCGGCCCGACAAGAACGCCGCGCCCCCGCTTCCCGAGCCCCTGCGGGTACCGGTCGCCGACTCGCACACCCACCTCGACATGCAGTCCGGCACGGTGGACGAGGCGCTCGCCAAGGCCGCCTCCGTCGGCGTCACGACCGTCGTCCAGGTCGGCTGCGACCTCGCCGGGTCCCGCTGGGCCGCCGAGACCGCCGCCGCGTACGACGCCGTCCACGCCACGGTCGCCCTGCACCCCAACGAGGCGCCGCGCATCGTGCACGGGGATCCCGACGGCTGGTCGAGGCAGGGGGCGCGGCAGCCCGGCGGGGACGCGGCGCTCGACGACGCGCTGGCCGGGATCGACCGGCTCGCGGCACTCCCGCAGGTCAAGGGCGTCGGCGAGACCGGCCTCGACCACTTCCGCACCGGGCCCGAGGGCAAGGAGGCGCAGGAGCGTTCCTTCCGCGCCCACATCGAGATCGCCAAGCGGCACGGCAAGACCCTCGTCATCCACGACCGCGACGCCCACGCCGACGTCCTGCGCATCCTCAAGGAGGAGGGCGCCCCCGAGCGCACCGTCTTCCACTGCTACTCCGGCGACGCCGAGATGGCCGAGACCTGCGCGAGCGCCGGGTACTACATGTCCTTCGCGGGCAACATCACCTTCAAGAACGCCCAGAACCTGCGCGACGCCCTCGCCGTCGCCCCCTCCGAGCTGGTCCTGGTCGAGACCGACGCGCCGTTCCTGACGCCGGTGCCCTACCGGGGGCGGCCGAACGCCCCCTACCTGGTGCCGGTCACGGTGCGGGCGATGGCCGAGGTGCGGGGCGTCGACGAGGACACGCTGGCCGCCGCCCTCGCAGCGAACACGGCACGCGCCTTCGGGTACGCGGGCGCGTGAGCGGGCGCGCCACGCTGGGTAGTCGGGCCGCTTGGGAGAGTGACGGACGCTCCGCTAGGTTCTGGGGGCCCGAACCGGACCCCCGGGCGCCAGGAGTGTGCCGGCGTGAGCAGAACGCAGCAGTTCGAGACCACCGCGGTGTCCGAGGGGTACCCGTGCTCCGGGCCGTACGGGTATCCCGGGGCGTACGGGTATCCCGGGGTGTACGGGTATCCCGGGGTGTACGGGTATCCCGGGATGTACGAGCCTCCCGGGCCGCACCCGCACCCCGGGGCGTATGAGCACCCGGGGGCGTACGAGTACCTCGCACCGTACGGACACCCGGGGCCGTACGAGCGGCCCGCACCGTACGACGCCCACCTCGCACTCGCACCGTACGACCTCCACAACGCCCCGACCCTCCCGTACGGGAACGCCCGCGGCGGGGCCCGTGGGGAGCGCTTCGGCGGCACCCGTCCGGTGCCCGTCCACGAGCCGACCGCGCCCGCGCTGCCCCCGCAGGGCGCCGCCCCGCGTACGCCCGTCGACGGTCCGCGGGCCGGGAGCCGGCGCCGCCCGCGGGAGAGCGGGCGGGCGGACGGAGCCCTGCGCCGGCTGCTGCCGCGCGCGCTGGTCGTGGCGTTCCTCGCGGGCGGCACCAGTGCCTTCGTCGCCAAGGACAAGGCGGTCGAGCTGACCGTCGACGGCACGCCGCGCACCCTGCACACCTTCGCCGACGACGTCACCGAGCTTCTCGCCGAACAGGGCGTCGAGACCGGCGCCCACGACGTGATCCTCCCCGCCCCCGGCACCCCGCTGACCACCGGCGAGGACGTCGCAGTCCGCCATGGTCGGCCCCTCCTGCTCACCCTCGACGGCCACCGGCGCCAGGTGTGGACGACCGCGGAGACGGTGGGCGGGGCGCTGCGGCAGCTCGGCGTGCGGACCGAGGGCGCGTACCTGTCCACGGGGGGAGCGCGGCGCATCGGCCGCACGGGGCTGGCCCTGGTGGTGCGGACCGAGCGGGTGGTCACGGTCATGGCGGACGGCCGGGCCCGCACCGTCCGCACCAACGCCGCGAGCGTGGGCGAGGCCGTCGAGCAGGCCGGTGTCACCCTGCGCGGCGAGGACACCACCTCCGTCCCCGCCACCGCCTTCCCCCGCGACGGGCAGACGATCACCGTGCTGCGGATCACCGGCTCCCAGGAGGTCCGCGAGGACCCGATCCCCTTCGCCGCCCGGCGCACGGAGGACTCCTCGCTCTACCGGGGGACCGAGGTCGTGCAGCAGGCGGGCCGCCCCGGTCTGCGCCGGACCACCTACGCCGTGCGCACCGTCAACGGCGTACGGGAGAAACCGCGCCGGCTGCGCACGGAGGTGGTGCGCGAGGCCCGCCCGCAGATCGTGCGGGTCGGCACCCGGCCCCGGCCGGCCTCCGTCGAGGGCGCCGGCCACCTGAACTGGCAGGCGCTGGCGGCCTGCGAGTCGGGCGGCCGCCCGGACGCCGTCGACCCGTCGGGCACGTACGGCGGCCTGTACCAGTTCGACGCCGCCACCTGGCACGGCCTCGGCGGCGAGGGCCGCCCCGAGGACGCGCCGCCCGCCGAGCAGACGTACCGGGCGAAGAAGCTGTACGTCCGCAGCGGCGCCAGTTCCTGGCCGCACTGCGGCGCCCGCCTGCGGGGGTGAGGCCTGCCGGTGGCGGCCGCGGGAGTGCGCCGGACGTCCGGCGACCAGGCGCGACCCGGCGGCAATCCGGTGGCGGGTCGGAGGCGGCTCTGCGGCGATCCGGCGGCGATCCGGAGCGGGCCCAGCGGCGCTCCGGCGGTGGGCCGGAGGTGACTCTGCGGCGCTCCGGTGGCGGGTCGGAGGCGGCTCTGCGGCGATCCGGTGGCGATCCGGAGCGGGCCCAGCGGCGCTCCGGCGGTGGGCCGGAGGTGACTCTGCTGCGCTCCGGTGGCGGGTCGGAGGCGGCTCTGCGGCGATCCGGTGGCGATCCGGAGCGGGCCCAGCGGCGCTCCTGTGGCGGGTCGGAGGTGGCTCTGCGGCGCCCCTGCGGTTGGTCGGAGGTGGCCCTGCGGTGGCTGGTGACGGGTCGGAGCCGGCTCTGCGGCGACCCGGAGCGACCCAGCGGCGCCCCGGCGGCGGGCCGCAGGCGACTCTGCGACGGGCCGGAGGCACCCAGCGGCGCCCCTGCGTCGGGCCGGAGGGCACCCAGCGGCGACCGGCGGCGGGCCCCGGACGATCCCGCGGCCGGCCGGAGGCCCTCGCGCCCCCGGCTACCCTTGCGGAGTGAGCAGCCCCGCCCCCGACACCCTCCTGGGCCCCGCCGACGTCCGTGAACTCGCGGCCGCCCTCGGCGTACGCCCCACCAAACAGCGCGGCCAGAACTTCGTGATCGACGCGAACACGGTCCGCCGTATCGTCCGCACCGCCGAGGTACGCCCCGACGACGTGGTGGTCGAGGTGGGTCCGGGTCTCGGCTCGCTCACCCTGGCCCTGCTGGAGACCGCCGACCGGGTCACCGCCGTCGAGATCGACGACGTACTCGCCGGCGCACTGCCCGCCACCGTCGCCGCCCGCCTGCCGGAGCGCGCCGACCGGTTCGCGCTCGTGCACTCCGACGCGATGCGGGTGACCGGCCTCCCGGGCCCCGCCCCGACCGCGCTGGTCGCCAACCTGCCCTACAACGTGGCGGTCCCCGTCCTCCTGCACATGCTCGACACCTTCCCGAGCATCGAGCGCACCCTCGTCATGGTCCAGGCCGAGGTCGCCGACCGGCTCGCCGCCGGACCCGGCTCGAAGGTGTACGGCGTGCCGTCCGTGAAGGCCAACTGGTACGCCGAGGTCAGGCGCGCCGGGTCGATCGGCCGCAACGTCTTCTGGCCCGCGCCGAACGTCGACAGCGGTCTCGTGTCACTCGTCCGGCGGGCGGAACCGCTGAGGACGACCGCCTCCCGGCGCGAGGTGTTCGCCGTCGTCGACGCCGCGTTCGCCCAGCGCCGCAAGACCCTGCGGGCCGCGCTCGCCGGATGGGCCGGGTCGGCGGCCGCCGCCGAGGCCGCACTCGTCGGCGCGGGCGTGTCGCCGCAGGCGCGTGGCGAGGCGCTGACCGTGGAAGAGTTCGCGCGTATCGCCGAGCACAAGGAGTCCCGTGTCGCCGAGCACAAGAAGTCCCGTGTCGCCGAGCCCGGGCAGTACGAGCAGTAGGGGAGTGACGAGCAAGTGAGCGTGACGGTCCGCGTCCCCGCCAAGGTCAACGTCCAGCTCGCGGTCGGCGCCGCGCGCGCCGACGGCTTCCACGACCTCGCCAACGTCTTCCTCGCGGTCTCCCTGTACGACGAGATCACCGCGACCCCCGCCGCCGACGGGCCCCGCGTCACCTGCGAGGGCCCGGACGCCGCTGAGGTCCCCCTGGACCGCACCAACCTCGCCGCCCGCGCGGCCCTCGCCCTGGCCGAGCGGTACGGCCGCGCACCCGACGTCCACCTGCACATCGCCAAGGACATCCCCGTCGCGGGCGGCATGGCGGGCGGCAGTGCCGACGGCGCGGGCGCGCTGCTCGCCTGCGACGCCCTGTGGGGCACCGGCGCCAGTCGCGAGGAACTGCTCGGCATCTGCGCCGAGCTGGGCAGCGACGTGCCGTTCAGCCTGGTCGGCGGGGCGGCGCTGGGCACTGGGCGGGGCGAGCGGCTGACGGAGCTGGAGGTGGGGGGCGACTTCCACTGGGTCTTCGCGCTGGCCGCGCGGGGGCTGTCGACGCCGGCCGTCTTCCGTGAGTTCGACCGGCTGGGGGAGGGCCTGGAGATTCCCGAGCCCGCCGCCGACCAGGCGGTGCTCGACGCCCTCGCCAAGGGCGACCCCGCCGCGCTCGCCGTCGCCGTCACCAACGACCTCCAGCCGGCTGCCCTCTCCCTCTTCCCCGAGCTGTCCGACACCCTCGCCGCCGGGCGGGCGGCGGGCGCGCTGGCGGCGCTGGTCTCGGGCTCGGGGCCGACGACGGCCTTCCTCGCCCCGGACGCCCGGTCCGCCTCCGACATCGCCGGGGTCCTGCGGGCCTCGGGCACCTGCCGCGACGTGCGCACCGCGGTGGGGGCGGCGGCGGGGGCGACGGTGGTGTGAGGGAGCTCGGCCCAGGTCAGAGCTCGTCGATGGCGGTGAGGTCGATGTTGATCGAGTAGGGGACGTCGACCTTGATTCGGTCGTGATGAATGCCGGTCAGCGCGTAG
Source organism: Streptomyces mayonensis (assembly GCF_018982965.1). Lineage (GTDB taxonomy): Bacteria > Actinomycetota > Actinomycetes > Streptomycetales > Streptomycetaceae > Streptomyces > Streptomyces mayonensis. The sequence continues at coordinate 135,831 of NZ_JACBYP010000003.1, forward strand.
GTGCCTGTGGTCTGTCCCAGTTCGTACACCTGGATCACGGGACGGCTGTCCGGGCTGACCATGTCGACCAACCAGAAGTGGCGAATCCCCGCCGTGGCGTACTTGTGCGGCTTGGTGTGCCGGTCTCGTGACTCGGACTCCGGCGAGATCACCTCGACCGCCATCACGACTTCGTCGCCCTCGAAACGCGTCTGGAGGGGCCCTCGTCTCGCCTCTGCCTTGATGATGGAGATGTCCGGCTCAGGACCGTTGCGCCGGTCCAGTACGACCGTCATCTCGCGGGCGACCTTGAGATGCGGCGGAATCGTGCTCCGCAAGCCGCTCACCAGTAGGTCGATAGCCGTGAAATGGAACCAGCGCTGTGGACTCACAAGAATCAGGCTCCCGTCGATCAACTCAGTGTGTCGCGGGAGATCAGGCAGCGTGAACAGGTCGTCCACTGTGTAACCGTCCGTCGGCGGCATCGGCCAACGCGGCTGCTCAACGGACTCGGCGGTCATGGTTCCTCCCATGGACGGGATCCTGCTGCCTGCCTTCCAAGGTAACCGGGGGATACGTCACACGTCACCACAAAGAGTGACCGCCCCCGCCCGCGTCCCCCCACCCCCCGGAGGGCCTACGCTTGAAGGCTGATCGATCCCCCAGTCAGGAGAGAAATGGCCGTCAATCTGGTCAATGTCGAGAACGTCAGCAAGGTGTACGGCACCCGTGCACTCCTCGACGGCGTGTCGCTCGGCGTCTCCGAAGGGGACCGCATCGGCGTCGTCGGGCGCAACGGCGACGGCAAGACGACCATGATCCGGATGCTGGCCAGGCTGGAGGAGCCCGACACCGGCCGGGTCACCCACTCCGGCGGGCTGCGGCTCGGCGTGCTCACCCAGCACGACTCCCTCGACCCCGCCGCCACCGTCCGGCACGAGGTCATCGGGGACCTGGCCGACCACGAGTGGGCGGGCAACGCCAAGATCCGCGACGTGCTGACCGGGCTGTTCGGCGGCCTCGACATGCCGGGGTTCCCACAGGGGCTCGACACCGTGATCGGGCCGCTCTCCGGCGGTGAGCGGCGCCGGATCGCGCTGGCCAAGCTGCTGATCGAGGACCAGGATCTGGTCGTGCTGGACGAGCCCACCAACCACCTCGACGTCGAGGGCATCTCCTGGCTCGCCCGGCACCTGCGCGAGCGGCGGTCCGCGCTCGTCTGCGTCACCCACGACCGGTGGTTCCTCGACCAGGTCTGCACCCGCATGTGGGACGTGCAGCGCGGCGACGTCTACGAGTACGAGGGCGGCTACTCCGACTACGTCTTCGCCCGCGCCGAGCGCGAGCGCATCGCCGCCACCGAGGAGACCAAGCGGCAGAACCTGGTCCGCAAGGAGCTGGCCTGGCTGCGGCGCGGGGCGCCCGCGCGGACGTCCAAGCCGCGCTTCCGCGTCGAGGCCGCCAACGAGCTGATCGCCGACGTGCCGCCGCCCCGGGACAGCAGCGAGCTGATGAAGTTCGCGTCGTCCCGGCTCGGCAAGACCGTCTTCGACCTGGAGGACGTCACCGTCCAGGCCGGACCCAAGGTGCTGCTCAAGCACGTCACCTGGCAGCTCGGCCCCGGCGACCGCATCGGCCTCGTCGGCGTCAACGGCGCCGGCAAGACCTCCCTGCTGCGCGCCATGGCCGACGCCGCCCGCAGCGACGGCGAGGAGCAGCCGGCCGGCGGGCGGGTGCGGGTCGGCAGGACCGTCAAGCTGGCGTACCTGTCGCAGGAGGTCGCCGAGCTGGACCCCGACTGGCGGGTCCTGGAGGCCGTGCAGCGGGTGCGGGAGCGCGTCGACCTCGGCAAGGGACGCGAGATGACCGCCGGGCAGCTGTGCGAGACCTTCGGGTTCGGCAAGGAGAAGCAGTGGACGCCGGTCGGCGACCTGTCCGGCGGCGAGCGGCGGCGGCTCCAGCTGCTGCGGCTCCTCATGGACGAGCCCAACGTGCTCTTCCTCGACGAGCCCACCAACGACCTCGACATCGAGACCCTGACCCAGCTGGAGGACGTCCTCGACGGCTGGCCCGGCTCGATGGTCGTCATCTCCCACGACCGGTTCTTCGTCGAGCGGACCACGGACCGGGTCTTCGCCCTCCTCGGCGACGGCGCGCTGCGCATGCTGCCGCGCGGCATCGACGAGTACCTGGAGCGGCGGCAGCGGATGGAGGAGGCCGCCGCGGCGAGCGCCCCGGCCGCCGCGAAGCCCGCCACCGCCGGTCCCGAGAAGAGCGCCGCCGACGTGCGCGCCGCCAAGAAGGAACTCCAGAAGATCGAGCGGCAGCTGGACAAGGTCTCCGAGAAGGAGACAAAGCTGCACGCGCGGATCGCCGAGAACGCCACGGACTTCGCGAAGGTGGCCGAACTCGACGCGGAACTGCGGGAGTTGGTGGGCCAGCGGGAGGAGCTGGAGATGCGCTGGCTGGAACTCGCCGAGGACGCCTGAGCCCTCCGTGTCCGCTCCGCCCCGCCCGCGCGTCACCTTGCGGGCAGGGGGAGCGGGTGGTGTAAAGGCCGCGTGAAGGCGCGTAACAGAGGCATCACGGGCCGGTCCTCCCTTGGGAACAGGGGTGGACGCGGCCCGGTGGGGGGTCGGCCGCGGGTGATAGAAAGGCCGTCCGAGGACTGTCCGAGGACTGTCCGAGGCATGTGGAACGATCGCCTTCGACGACTCCGGGACCAGCGCGTGACCCGGGGCGTGGCTAAAAATCAGTGAGTAATAAGGGGGAACGCGCTGATGAGCCAGCCGCCGAATCAGCCGCCGCACCAGGGTGGCTTCGGAGCACCGCAGGACCCACCGCCAGGAGGTTTCGGGGCACCCACCCCGCCGCCCCCGCAGGGCACGCCCCAGACGCCGCCGCCCCCGCAGGGCCCGCCGTCCGGTCCGCCGCCGCAGCAGCCGGGGTACGGCTATCCGCAGCAGCCCGGTCAGCCCGGTCAGCCCGGTCAGCCGGGCCAGTCCGGACCGTACGCCCAGCCCGGTCCGTACAGCTCCGGCCCGTACGCCCAGCCCCAGCAGCCGGGTCCTTACGGCCAGCAGCCCGGTCAGCCCGGCTACGGCTATCCGCAGGCGCAGTACCCGGGCGCGCCCGGCACCCCGCCGCCCGGCGGGTCCGGCTCCCGCAACCCGTTCAAGGGCAAGCCCGCCCTCGCGATCGCCGCCGCGGTCGCGGCGCTGCTCGTCATCGGCGGCAGCGTCTGGGCGGTCACCTCGGGCGGTGACGACGAGGACAAGAAGCCGTCCGTCGCCGGTCAGAGCGACGACCCGAAGCCCTCCGGTTCCAAGGGCGGTGCCCCGGTCAACCCCGGTGACGGCAGCGGTGACGGCGGCGAGGACCCCGAGGACCTCAACGAGGGCCGCCAGGCCGGCGAGGCCAAGGTGCTCTGGTACAAGGAGGCGCCCGACGCCCCCGGTTCCGGCGCCGAGGCCGAGGGCATGTGGATCACCGACAAGGCCGCGGTGAAGGCGGCGTACAAGCAGGTCTTCGCGTACAACGTCGGTGACGGCAAGCCCGCCTGGGACCCGGTCGCCTTCCCGGAGAAGATCTGCGCGGCCACCCGGGAGAAGACGGCCGCCGACAAGATCGTCGTCGCCTACATGAGCGGCTCCAGCGACCGCGCCAAGTGCAACCAGCTCCAGGAGATCGACCTCGCCACCGGCGCGAAGGGCTGGACGGGGAAGGTCGACGACGGCGAGCTGTTCGACTCCACGCTCTCCCTCGAACTCACCCTCAGCGGCAACACCATGATGATCGGCCGCTCCCAGTCCGGCACCGCCTACGACGTCACCAGCGGCAAGAAGCTGTACGAGAAGAAGAAGTACGGCGACGCCTGCTTCCCCGCCGGATTCGCCGGGAGCGCCGACAAGCTGGTCCAGGTCGCCTCCTGCGGCGCCGGCGGCGACAACGAGCACGACGAGGTCCAGGGGCTCGACCCGAAGACCGGCAAGGTCCTGTGGACGTACCAGTACGAGAAGGGCTGGCGGGTCGAGCGCGCGTACTCCGTCGACCCGCTCGTCGTCTACGCCACCAACGAGGACAAGAAGGTCTGGAACATCTCCACCTTCACCTCCGGCGGCAAGGTCCTCGAACAGGTCGGCGTCGACGAGGACTTCGCCCCCGAGTGCGGCTGGGCCATCATGGAGCGCGACCTGCAGGGCTGCACGGGCGTCACGGTCGCCGACAACACGCTCTTCCTGCCGACCGAGGCGACCAGCGGCGCCAACGAGATCGTCGCCGTCGACCTCGCCTCCGGCAAGGAGAAGTGGCGCGCCAAGTCCCCCGCGGACGAGTCGATGGTGCCGCTGAAGGCCGAGGGCGACCAGCTCATCGCGTACGTCCAGCCGTCCTACGACGCGGGCGGCCAGATCGTGTCCGTCCCGACCGGCGGCAACAGCCACAAGCCGAGCAAGCTGCTGCAGAACCCGCAGGGCACCGCGGACATCGAGAACAGCTTCTACTCCAAGGAAGTCGACTGGGTCGACGGGCGGTTCTACATCTCCAGCACCCGCCTGAGCGGAAAAGACGAGTCGAAGGAGAAGTTGATGCTGGCCTACGGCAAGTGACCTTCTTCTCCCGTCCGTTCCGTCCTCCGTCGTCCCCGCTCTCCGAGGTACTCACGCCATGACCCAGCCACCGCAGCAGCCGCCGACGCCGCCCGCGGGTCCGGGCCTCGGCAAGGCGCCCGAACCCGGGTACGGCTACCCGCAGACGCCTCCGTCCGCCCCGCAGACACCGCCGCCCGCCGCTCCGCCGACCCCGCCCGCCGGGCCGCCGCCCCAGCAGCCGGGGTACGGCTACCCGCAGGCACCGCCGCAGCCCCAGCCCGGCTACGGGTACCCCGGCCAGCAGCCGGGACAGCCGAACCCGTACGGGCAGCCGACGCCGCCGTACGGCCAGCCCGGCCAGCAGCCCGGGTACGGCTATCCGCAGGCGACCGTGCCGATGCAGGCCCAGGCCGGCGGGCCGGGCGGCGGCCGGAAGATGAACGCGCAGGTGGCGATCATCGTGTCCGCCGTCGTCGCCATCGCGCTGATCGTCGGCGGCGGCGTCTGGTACGCCTCCTCCGGCGACGACGACGGCAAGAAGGACACCGCCGGCTCCAGCGGGGGCACGGGCGGCGGCACGGAGGAGAAGGGCGGCGACGGCGGCAAGGCCACCGGCGGCAAGGAGAAGGCGCCCGCCGACCCGGCCTCCAAGGTGCTCTTCCAGGTGCCCATGCCCGAGGTGAGCAAGGACGACAGCAGCGTCGTCGTCTCCGGCTCCTGGCTGACCGACAAGGTGTACGCCAAGAGCGGCATCGCCGAGGTCGTCGGGTACGACCCGGTCAAGGGCAGCAAGGCGTGGTCGATCAAGCTCGAGGGCCCGGTGTGCGCCGTCACCGAGCACGTCACCGACGACAACAAGACGGCGATCATCCACCAGCCCGCGATGCCGACCAAGGCGGAGCCCTCGCACGGCTGCACCCAGGTCTCGGTCCTCGACCTGGACGCGGGGAAGAAGGTGTGGACGAAGACCGCCGGTGAGGAGCCGATCTCCTTCGGCAACGTCACGATCAGCGGTGACACCGTGGCGGCCGGCAGCACCGACGGCGGCGTCGCCTTCGACATTGCCAAGGGCGACATCCTCTGGTCGCCGAAGACGACCGACACCTGCTACGACGCCGGTTACGGCGGCGGCGAGAAGCTCGTCGCGGTCCGCAAGTGCGGCTCGTACGACGCCCGGGAACTGCACATCCAGACCATCGACCCGAAGAGCGGCAAGGTGATCACCGAGTACAAGATGGCCAAGGGCATCGAGTACGCGGGCATCGTGTCGACGGAGCCGCTGGTCGTGGCCGCCGACGTCGGCGACTCCGCCGGTGACGGCAGCGGCATCTCGGACTTCTTCTCCATCGACAACAAGACCGGCAAGCTGCTCACCCGCATCTCGGCCCCCGGTGACCAGTACGCGGCCCGCTGCGACACGATCACCCGCATCGAGAGCTGCACGGGCCTCGCGGCCGGCAACGGCAAGCTCTACGTCCCGACCGAGGAGCACGACGGCTCCGGGGAGTCCTACGGCCAGGCCAACGAGGTCGTCGCCTTCGACCTGACCACCGGCAAGCAGACCGGCCAGCGCGCGGATTCCGGCGACAACTACACGATCACCCCGCTGCGCATGGACGGCGGCAACGTCATCGCGTACAAGCGCCCGCCGTACGACAAGGGCGGCCAGGTCGTGAGCATCGACGGCGCCTCCTTCAAGCAGACGACGCTGCTGGAGAACCCCGCGACCGACGCGGTGCGCGACGTGGAGGCCAGTATGTCGCCGGACTACTCGGAGCTGCGCTACGCGCAGGGGCGCCTGTACATGTCGCAGGTGTACGCCAGCAAGCCGTCCAGCACGGGCGACAAGGAGTACCTGGCGATCGGCTTCGGCGCCGGCGGCTGAGCCCGTCCCGTCCCCGAACGCTCCGGTGCCTCGCGGCCCCGTCCCCGTCCTCGCGGGGGCGGGGCCGTCGCACGTCCGCCGCTGGGCGTGGGGGCGTGCGGATGCGGCTTTCGGCGTTCCGGGGGGCGGTTATCGCCGGTAGGGGCAGCGCGAGGACGGCCCAGCGTGTAGCTTCCGTGGGCATGCCGGGTTTGGGTGACTGGGGGGTTGCTCCATGGGAGTACGGCTGATGGTGGTCGACGATCACCGACTGCTCGCCGAGGCGCTCGCCTCGGCGCTGAAACTGAGGGGGCACCGGGTGCTGGCCGCGGCGGCACCGGCCGCGGGGGCGGCGGAGCTGGTGATCAGCAGGGCGCCGGAGGTGTGCCTGCTGGGGACGGCGGTGCCGGCCGAGCCGGGGATCTTCGACCCGGTGACACGGATCAAGCGGGAGCGTCCGCAGGTGGCGGTGCTGGTGCTGGGGCCGGTACCGAGCCCGCGGGGGATCGCCGCGGCGTTCGCGGCGGGGGCGTCGGGGTACGTCCGGCACGACGAGCGCATAGAGGGCGTGGAGCGGGCGATCATGAAGGCGCGGGCCGGGGAGGCGGCGGTGGCGCCTGCGCTGCTGCAGGGGGCGTTCGGGGAGCTGCTGAACCCGGCGGCGCAGCCGGACGACGAGGGGCAGCGGCTGCTGCAGATGCTCACGCCGCGGGAGGTGGAGGTGCTGGTGCGGGTCGCCGACGGCGAGGACACCCGGCTGATCGCGGCCGGCATGGGCATAGCGCCCTCGACGGCGCGCACGCATGTCCAGCGGGTCCTGATGAAGCTGGGCGTGGGCTCCCGCCTGGAGGCGGCGGCCCTGGCGGCCCGCACGGGGCTGCTGGACCGGGCCGCCGCCTCTGCCTCCGGCGGGTGAGGGGCGCCGGGCGGGGCCCAGCTGCGGGCCCTTGCGCTGGGCTCGGTGTCTCCCGGGTCCCCGGCGTGGGTGTTGGCCGGGGGGTGGGTGCGCAGCCCGGCGCTGCGGGGTGCCGCTGCGCCCACCCGTGCCGCCCTGGGGGCACCTCCCAGGCCGTTCAGGCACTGGGGGAGGCACGATTGCCCGCAGCGGCGGCTGTCAGTCCTCCGTCCCCTCCTCCAGCGGAGGCGGCGGCGGAGCCGTCGGGCGGAGTTTCAGCCAGGCCAGGAAGAACAGGCCCAGGACCAGCATCCCCAGCCCGGTCCAGAGGTTGATGTTCACCCCCTGCGCCTTGTCGATGTCGTTGTCGGACGCCACGAAGCCCGCGATCGTCACGATGACGCCGTAGACCACGAACAGCCCGCCGATGATCCGCCGGATGTCGAACAGCCGCGCGGCCGTGACCGACTTGGTCTCCAGCTCGGAGACCTCCTCGTGGACGTTCCTGTCGGAGTAGGAATCAGACATGTTCTCTCAATCCTCCCGCGATCAGAACGAGAACGGGATGTAGCAGGCGGCGGCCAGGACGACGGCTCCCCAGCCGAGCAGCGCCGGCTTGCGGTACCACGCGTCGTCGCCCTCGGAGGGCGCCTCGGACATGCCGGGGGACGTGGTGCCGTAGACCAGGCCCTGGAGTTCGGTGACCGGCTTCGGCTTGGTGAACAGGGACACCGCGACCATGACCACCGCGCCGGCGACGAAGCCCGCGATCGCGGAGACGAAGTTGGCGCCCTGGTCGGAGGGGATGTCGATGATGCCCTGCTTGTAGATGACGAAGTAGTTCACCATCGCCGCAGTGGTGCCCGCGACCAGGCCCCAGAAGCCGGACTTCATGGACGCCCGCTTCCAGAACATGCCGATGATGAAGACGACGAACATCGGCACGTTGAAGAAGGAGAAGAGCGTCTGGAGGTAGCTCATGATGTTCGAGAACGACGAGGCCAGGAAGGCCGTGCCGATCGACGCCAGTACGCCGATCACCGTGATGAGGCGGCCGAAGCGCACGTAGTAGGCGTCCTCGCGGCCCTGCTTCACGTACTTCTGCCAGATGTCGGTGGTGAAGACGGTGTTGAACGAGGAGATGTTCGCCGCCATGCCGGCCATGAAGGCGGCCAGCAGACCGGTCACCGCGATGCCGAGGACACCGTTGGGCAGCAACTGCTGCATGAGGTACGGGATCGCGTCGTTGTACTGGAGGTCCGAGCCGGGCGTGCCGATCTTCGGGACCAGGACGGCGGCGACCAGGCCGGGGATCATCACCACGAACACGATGAAGATCTTCGGGAAGGCCGCGATCAGCGGGGTGCGCTTGGCCGCCGAGAGGTTCTTCGCCGACAGGGCGCGCTGCACCTCGGCGAAGTTCGTCGTCCAGTAGCCGAAGGAGAGGACGAAGCCGAGGCCGAGGACGATGGTCAGCCAGTTGGCGCCCAGCGGGTTGTCGCTGCCGATGCCCGTGCCGCCCCACGCCGTCATGAAGTCGGAGCCGTGGTTGGCGGAGAGGGAGTCGGACAGGCCGTCCCAGCCGCCGACCTTCTTCAGGCCCAGGATCGTGATCGGGATGAGGCCGGCCAGGATCACGAAGAACTGGAGGACCTCGTTGTAGATGGCCGAGGAGAGGCCGCCCAGGGTGATGTACGCCAGGACGAAGAAGCCGGCCACCACGATGGCCACCCACTCGGGCCAGCCGAGCAGCGCCTCGACGACGATCGCGAGGGCGTAGAGGTTCACGCCGGCGATCAGGATGGCCGCGACGGCGAACAGGGCCGAACTCAGCAGGTGGGATGCCTTGTCGAAGCGCAGCAGCAGGAACTCGGGGACCGAGCGGACCTTCGAGCCGTAGTAGAACGGCATCATCACCAGGCCGAGGAAGACCATCGCCGGGATGGCGCCGATCCAGTACCAGTGGGTCGTGTAGACGCCGTACTGGGCGCTGTTGGCGGCCATGCCGAGGATCTCGGTCGCGCCCAGGTTGGCCGCGACGAACGCGAGGCCGGTGACCCAGGCGGGCAGCGAGCGGCCGGACAGGAAGAAGTCCAGGCTGGTCTTGACCGAGCGGCGGGCGGCGAAGCCGATGCCCAGGACGACCAGGAAGTAGATCCCCAGGATCGTGTAGTCGAGCCAGTTGGTGGGGAGTCGAAGCTCTGCCGCTAGGTATGTGGGGTGTGTGGGGGTTTGCATTAAGCACTCGCTTCGTTCGCGAACTGATCCGGAGCGGAACCTACGCCTCCGCGTTCAGTATTTGAACACTTCCGGTAATGAAATTTGTTTGATTGTGATGATCGGTGTGGAGGGTGCGGGGGCGGGTGCTGGGGGTGGTGGGTTGTGATGTGTTATGTTGGATTGTGTTGAGTGGTGGAGTGAGTTCATCGAGTGACGCAGAGCGCGTGGCGCAGAGGAGTCCGGCAGTGAAGAAGACCTCGACCCGGCTGGCCGACGGTCGCGAGCTCGTCTACTACGACCTGCGCGACGACACCGTCCGCGAGGCCGTGGACCGCCGCCCGCTGGAGCGGACGGTCACCACCTCCGAGATCCGCCGCGACGCGCTGCTCGGCGACTCGGTCGCCGTCGCCTCGCACCGCCAGGGCCGCACCTACCACCCGCCGGCCGACCAGTGCCCGCTGTGCCCCTCGCGCGGCGACCGCCTGAGCGAGATCCCGGACTCGTCGTACGACGTCGTGGTCTTCGAGAACCGTTTCCCCTCGCTGGCCGGCGACTCCGGCCGCTGCGAGGTCGTCTGCTTCACCTCCGACCACGACGCCTCCTTCGCCGGCCTGAGCGAGGAACAGGCCCGGCTCGTGCTCGACGCCTGGACGGACCGCACCGCCGAGCTGTCCCATCTGCCCTCCGTTGAACAGGTGTTCTGCTTCGAGAACCGGGGCGCCGAGATCGGAGTGACCCTGGGCCACCCGCACGGGCAGATCTACGCCTACCCCTTCACCACCCCCCGCACCGCCCTGATGCTGCGTTCACTCGCCGCGCACAAGGACGCCACCGGCGGGGAGAACCTGTTCGACGCCGTACTGGCGGAGGAGCTGGACGGGGAGCGGGTCGTCCTGGAGGGCGAGCACTGGGTGGCGTTCGTGCCGTACGCCGCGCACTGGCCGTACGAGGTGCACCTCTACCCGAAGCGCCGGGTGCCCGACCTGCTCGGCCTCGACGAGGCGGCGCGCACGGAATTCCCCGAGGTCTACCTGGAACTCCTGAGGCGCTTCGACCGGATCTTCGGCGCGGGGGAGCCGCCGACGCCCTACATCGCGGCCTGGCACCAGGCACCGTTCGGACACCTGGAGGAATTCGAGGGCGTGACACGGGACGACTTCGCGCTCCACCTGGAACTTTTCACTATCCGCCGTACGTCCGGCAAGCTGAAGTTCCTCGCGGGCTCCGAGTCCGGCATGAACGTGTTCATCAACGACGTGCCTCCGGAGCGCGCGGCCGAGCGACTGCGAGAGGTAGCGAGTTCATGAGCGGGAAGTACCTGGTGACCGGCGGGGCCGGATATGTCGGCAGTGTCGTCGCCCAGCATCTGCTGGAGGCCGGCCACGAGGTCGTCGTCCTCGACAACCTCTCCACGGGGTTCCGCGAGGGCGTCCCGGCCGGCGCCGCCTTCGTCGAGGGCGACATCCGCGACGCCGCCAAGTGGCTGGACGCCTCCTTCGACGGCGTCCTGCACTTCGCCGCCTTCTCCCAGGTCGGCGAGTCGGTCGTGAAGCCCGAGAAGTACTGGGAGAACAACGTCGGCGGCACCATGGCCCTCCTGGAGGCGATGCGCTCCGCGGGCGTGCGGCGCCTGGTCTTCTCCTCCACCGCCGCCACGTACGGCGAGCCCGATCAGGTCCCGATCGTCGAGTCCGCGCCGACGAAGCCCACCAACCCGTACGGCGCCTCCAAGCTCGCCGTCGACCACATGATCACCGGCGAGGCGGCCGCCCACGGCCTGGGCGCGGTCTCGCTGCGCTACTTCAACGTCGCGGGCGCGTACGGCGACTGCGGCGAGCGCCACGACCCCGAGTCGCACCTCATCCCGCTGGTCCTCCAGGTCGCACAGGGCCGCCGCGACGCGATCTCCGTCTTCGGCGACGACTACCCGACGCCGGACGGCACCTGCGTGCGCGACTACATCCACGTCGCGGACCTGGCCGACGCCCACCTGCTGGCCGTGGCGGCCGCCGAGCCGGGCGAGCACCTCATCTGCAACCTGGGCAACGGCAACGGCTTCTCCGTCCGCGAAGTCGTCGAGACCGTCCGCCGCGTGACCGGCCACCCGATCCCCGAGGTCGTGGCCCCGCGCCGGGGCGGCGACCCGGCGGTCCTGGTGGCCTCGGCGGACACCGCCCGCGAGAAGCTGGGCTGGAACCCGTCCCGCGCGGATCTCGCGGGCATCGTGTCGGACGCGTGGGAGTTCGCGCAGCGACGCGCCGGCTAGGACACGGCCGGTACCGGTCAGTGCCGGGCAGTACTGGTTGGTACCCGGCTCGTGGCGGGCAGTACTGCTGCCCGGCACGTACCGGTCAGCGCCGGTTGGTACCCGGCACGTACCGGCCGGTGCTCGGCCGGTACCCACCAAGTCACGGAAGTACGAGGGGTCAGGGCATGGGCGAGGCTGTCGCGGAGACCGTCGGCGAGCGGTTCCGGGAGCTGTACGGAGCGGAGCCGGAGGGGGTGTGGGCGGCGCCGGGCCGGGTCAATCTCATCGGCGAACACACCGACTACAACGACGGCTTCGTCATGCCCTTCGCCCTGCCGCACACGGCCGTCGCGGCGGTCTCCCGGCGCGACGACGGCATCCTGCGCCTGCACTCGGCGGACATCGGGGCCGGCCCCGTCGAGCTGCGCGTCGCCGACCTGGCCCCCGGCTCGGACAAGGCCTGGACCGCGTACCCCTCGGGTGTCGTCTGGGCGCTGCGCGAGGCGGGCCACGAGCTGACCGGCGCCGACGTCCACCTGGCCTCCACGGTCCCCTCGGGCGCGGGGCTGTCCTCCTCGGCGGCCCTGGAGGTCGTCGTCGCCCTCGCCCTGAACGACCTCTACTCCCTGGGCCTGTGCGGCCGGCAGCTCGCCCGCCTGTGCCAGCGTGCGGAGAACGTCTACGTCGGTGCCCCGGTCGGCATCATGGACCAGACGGCGTCCGCCTGCTGCGAGGCGGGCCACGCCCTGTTCCTCGACACCCGCGACCTCTCCCAGCGGCAGATCCCCTTCGACCTCGCCGCCGAGGGCATGCGCCTGCTCGTCGTCGACACCCGGGTCAAGCACTCCCACAGCGAGGGCGAGTACGGCAAGCGCCGCGCCGGCTGTGAGAAGGGCGCCGCGCTCCTGGGCGTCGACGCCCTGCGCGACGTCCCGTACGCCGACCTGGACGCGGCCCTCGAACGCCTCGGCGACGAGGAGGAGATCCGCCGCCTGGTCCGGCACATCGTCACCGAGAACGAGCGCGTGGAACGCGTCGTCTCGCTCCTGGAGTCCGGCGACACCCGCGCCATCGGCCCCGTCCTCGTCGAGGGCCACGCCTCGCTGCGCGACGACTTCCGCATCTCCTGCCCCGAGCTGGACCTGGTCGTCGACACGGCCCTCGCCGCCGGCGCCCTCGGCGCCCGGATGACCGGCGGCGGCTTCGGCGGCTCGGCGATCGTCCTGGTGGAGGCCGCCGACGTGGAGCCCGTCACCGAGGCGGTGCGGGACGCCTTCGCGGCGGCGGCCTTCAAGACGCCACGGACCTTCGAGGCGGTGCCTTCGGCGGGGGCCCGGCGCGTGGGGTGACGGCTGTTCCGGCCCAGGGGCCAGGGGCCAGGGGCCAGGGGCCAGGGTCCCAGGGGGCTCAGGGGTCCCAGGGGGCCAGGGGTCCCCGCGGTCCCAAGGGGGCCCAGGAGGTCCTTTTGGGCCTTTCAGGGGCCCAGAAGCCCTTGGGGATCCCCGGGGGCCCTTGGGGATCCCCAAAGCCCGGTGGTCCCTGGCCCGGTGGTCCCGAGGGCCCGGGGGACCCGAGGTGTCCCTAGGGAGTCTCCGTCACCTCGATGGCCCCGGCGGGGCACATCGCCGCGGCCTCCCGCACGGCGGCGTGCTGGTCGGTGCCGGGCGTGTCCACCAGCAGCATCACTACGCCGTCCTCGTCGCGCTGGTCGAAGACCTCGGGGGCGGCCAGGACGCAGGCACCGGCGCCGCAGCACTTGTCCTCGTCGACGCTGAGCTTCATGGGGCGTTCCTCTCGCTCTCGCTGCTCCGGACGGTCCGTCGGACCGGGGTCACCAGGCGACACCTGGGTCACCACGCGACGGGGACTTCGCGCAGGCCGCCCACGAGGAGGCCCTCGGTCTTGCGCAGCTCGGCGACGGGGACCGCCAGACGCAGCGTGGGCAGACGGGTGAGCAGCGTCTCCAGGACGACCTGGAGTTCGGTGCGGGCCAGGGCCTGGCCGAGGCACGAGTGCGGTCCCGCGCCGAAGGTGAGGTGGGGATTGGGCAGGCGGGAGAGGTCCATGTCGTCCGCGCCGGTGAACGCCTGCTCGTCGCGGTTGGCGGCGGGCATGCTGCACACCACGGTGCTGCCCGCGGGCACGAGCTGCCCGTCGATCTCGATGTCCTCGCTGATGTAACGGCGCACGCCGAAACCGAGGTTGGCGTCGAAGCGCAGTGCCTCCTCGACGGCGGTGCGCACCAGCGCCGGGTCGGCCAGCAGCTGCTCCCAGCGGCTGCGGTCGTCGAGCAGCATCGAGACCATCTTGCCGATCATGTTGGCGGTGGTCTCGTGGCCCGCGACGAGCAGACCCATGCCGGTGGCGACCAGCTCGTCGTCGCTCAGGCCCTCGGCGTCGTCGGCGTCCTCGGTGTCCGGGCTCCCCTGGATGAGCGCGCTGAGCAGGTCGTCGGCGGGCTGCGCGCGCTTGGCGGCGATGTGCCCGGCCATGTAGGCGACGAACTCCTCGTGCGCGCTGCGGATCTCGTCGGCGCTGAAGCGGGTCACGCTCAGGAACGTGTCGGACCAGTGGGAGAAGCGCTCCCGGTCCTCGGCCGGGACGCCGAGGAGGTCGCAGATGACGTAGACGGGCAGCGGAAAGCCCAGGCCCGCCCGGAGGTCGGCCGGGGCGCCCCGCTCCACCATGGCGTCGACGAGGTCCTCGGCCATGGCGGCCATGCCGGGGCGCAGGGCGGCCATCCGCTTGGCGGTGAAGTACTTGCCGACCCGGCGGCGCCAGCGCCGGTGCGGTTCCCCGCGGTCGGGCAGGGCGGAGCTGCTGCCGGTGGCGGCGGCACCGCCGACGCCGCCGGGCGCCACCCGGGCGGCGTTGTCCTTCGCGGTGGGGCGTACGAAGCGGGCGTCGGAGAGCAGGCTCCTGACGTGCTCGTACCGGGTCAGGTAGACCGCCGTGTCGCCGCTGGGCAGGGAGGCGTGCGCGACGGGGCACCGGTCGCGCAGTTCCTCCCACTCGGCGGGGGCGTCGAGCGCCGTGTCGGTGCTCAGGGGCAGACGTACGACCTGTTCGGTCATCGTGTGTCTCCTCGGAAAGGCGGTGGGGCGTCCATCTGGAGAACCTGCGCAGTGCACCATACAGTAAAAGTGCATGATGCACTTTCGAAAGGGTCGGATCCGGGTCCGGGACGGACCGGTTCCGGTGCGGACATAGGGTGGTGGGCGCCACGACCTGGCACCCCGAGGCCCTGAGGAGGACGGCATGGACCCACGGCAGGCCGGGGACCGCGTCGAGCGTGAGTTCCTGATCCTCACCCGGCACATGGAGATGACCTCCCCGCGCCGGGTGCGCGGCAGCGGCGACGCGCTCGACCGCAGCGCCTACGTCCTGCTCAGCCGCCTGGAGGTGCAGGGTCCGATGTCGGTGCCGGACCTCGTCGAGGCCTTCGGGCTCGCCCCGTCGACCTTCACCCGGCAGACCGCGGCGCTGCTGCGGGAGGGACTGGTGGAGCGGACGCTGGATCCCAACGGCAGTGTGGCCCGCAAGTTCCGCGTCACCGCCGAGGGACTCAAGCGCCTGCACGCCGACCGCGAGGCCATCGCCTCCGGCCTCTCCGAGGTCCTCGCCGACTGGCCGGCGGACCGGCTCCGGCGCTTCGTCGAGGACCTCCAGCAGTTCAACACCGACATCGAACGCCTCACCGGGCGTCCCTGGCCGCGCTGACCCGCGCGGACACCGGGAAGGGCGGTGCGTGAGGGGGCCTGTCCCCCGGGGGAGCTACGCGCAGATGTCCACCGCGGGGTGACGATCGCGGGGCGCCGGATCCATAGAGTCCTCATCAGTCGCCGGGAACGACAACCGGCCGGCCGGGAAAGACCCCGCACCTGCCCCGTACTCCCACCACTCCTGCCTGCTGGAGGCTCCCGTGTTCCGCACCCTCGCCAAGACGACCGCCGCGATCGCCGTCGCCTGCACCGCGGCCGGCGCGGGACTCGCCCTCAACGGGGAGCAGGCCGAGGCCACCACCAGCACCGTCGCCTCCTCCTCCGCCGCGGGGGCCTCCTTCACCGGCACCGACTTCACCGGCACCAAGAAGATCCGCGTCGACGGCCACACCGTCAACGTCTCCTGCTCCGGCCGGGCCCACCGCGGTCAGCCTCTGGTGATGCTGATGGCGGGCGGCGGCGAGGGCCTGGACAACATGGCCGCGCTCCAGAAGTCGCTGAGCAGGCACAACCGGGTCTGCTCCTACGACCGCCTCGGCGAAGGCGCCAGCGACAAGCCCGAGGCAGGCACCCTGCAGACCATGAACGAGACCGGCGCCCTGCTCACCGGAGTCCTCGACCGCCTCGCCGGGGACCGCCCGGTCGTCCTGGCCGGACACTCCCTCGGCGGCTACATCGCCGCCCGCTACGCCCCCGGCCACACCGACCGGGTCAAGGGCCTCGTCCTCCTCGACGCCACCATTCCGCACCTGACCCGCGACATGAACCGCACGATCCCCGCCGACGCCACCGGTGTGCCCGCCCAGGTCCGTGACGGTGCGATCGCCGCCAACGAGGGCCAGAACCCGGAGCAGTTCGTCATCGCCGACGGCCCGGTCCGCTCCGCCGGGAACATCCCGGTCGAGATCCTCAAGCACGAGTCGCAGTACGCCGAGGTCCCCGAGTACGGGCCCGCCCTGGAGACGATGTGGGCCGAGGGCCAGCGGGAGTGGCAGCGCATCTCTACCCACAGCAGGCTCACCACGGCCGAGGGCAGCGGTCACTACATCCACACCGACCGCCCCGACCTCGCCCTGAAGGCCGTACAGAAGGTCACCCACCGCGCCGCCCACCAGCACTGACCCCGCCCCCGTCCCGCAGACCGGCCCCGGGCCGTGGCTTCCCCCGCCACGACCCGGGGCCACTCCCCGTCGCACAGCGAACGTCCTAGGCGCCCGTCGGCCGGAGCGCCTGCACGAGAGGGCCCGCGCCGGGGCCCTTCAGCCACTGGTCGAAGGAGAGCAGGAACGGGAACTCCGCGCGCAGCGCGCCGAGGTCGGCGTTCCCCGCCAGCCTGCCGTCGTCGACGAGTGCCGCCAGCCTGCCGAGGACGCCGTCCCGGCCGGGCAGCCTGCGGTAGCCGATCGGCCGGCCGGCGGCCCGGGTCAGGTGCTCGGCCAGGGCCTCACCGGTGAGGGCGTCACCGGCGATCTCCATCGTGCGGCCGGCGTACCGGTCGGGTGAGCCGAAGACCGCGGCGGCGATCCGGCCGATGTCGCGCACCGCGATGAACTGCATGGCCCGCTCGGGGCGCGTCAGGAAGGACAGCTGTCCCTTGCCGAGGCCGGTGCCCGGCGACAGCAGGATCTCCATGAAGGTGGCCGGGCGGATGACCGTGCCGGCGATGTCCAGGCTCCGCACATGCGCCTCGATGCGGTGCTTGGTGTCCAGGTGGGCAACGCCCGTCACCGCGCCCGCGGTGAGCGCCGAGCTGTAGACGAGGTGGGCGACGCCGCTGCGCACGGCGGCGTCGGCCACCGTCGTGCCGAAGCGGACCTCGTCCTCGTCGCCGACTCCGGCGTCCGGCTGGCCGGAGTTCGGCTGGACGCTGAAGACGCCGTGCGCTCCCGAGAAGGCCGCGCGCAGCGAGCCGGGATCGCCGAGGTCGCCGCGGACGGTTTCGACGCCGGTGGCGGCGAGGGCCCGGGCCCGGCTGCCGGACGGGTCGCGCACCACCGCGCGCACCGTCCGGCCGTCGGCCCGCAGCGCCGCCGCGACCGCCCCTCCCTGTTGTCCCGTGGCCCCCAGGACGACGACGGTCTCTCCGATACCGGTACTGGTCACAGACGTACTCCACAGGTGGAAAAGGGGCGGCTCGTGCCGTGTTCGCTACGCTAGAACCTGACGTCGGCGTCAGGGGCAAACGCTGCGCGAGGGACCGAGTCGGGAGGCCCGGGTGCGGATCGGAGAGGTCGCCGCGAAGGCGGGGGTGAGCGTCCGGGCGCTGCGCTACTACGAGCAGCAGGGCCTGCTGCACTCCACCCGGACCCCGGGCGGCCAGCGCCAGTACCCGCAGGAAGCCGTCGAACGGGTCGCGGTGATCCAGCGGCTCTACGCCTCGGGCCTGCCCAGCAGGACCGTTCGCGAGATCCTGCCCTTCGCCGAACCGGGCGAGGCGCCCTCCCCCGAGCTGCTGGAGCTGCTGGCGGCCGCCCGCGACCGCCTCGACGGGCGGATGACGGAGCTGCGGGACGCCCGCGACCGCCTCGACGCCTGCATCACCGAGGCGCACGGGCGGTAGGCGCGCCGGCCGCCGGTGCGCCGGGGCCCAGCCGTTTCACCAGCGTGTACTCCGTGAGGCCCGGAGGGTAGTCGGGGATCACGCACATCACGTCGTAGCCGCGTCCCGTGTAGAAGCCGGGGGCCTGGAAGTCCCAGGTCTCCACGCGGGCGGCGGTGCAGCCGCGTTCGGCGCGGGCGGTGCGCTCCGCCTCGTCGAGGAGGGCGGAGCCCAGGCCCGAGCCCCGGTGCACGTCCTCGACCCAGAGGTACGTCACGTGGAGCCAGGTCGCCCAGGTGTGGCCGACGAGACCGCCCGCCAGGGCGCCGGTGCCGTCCAGCACCCACACGTGCAGCGGGAATTCGCGTTCGTGAGGGGTACCGCGCAGGGAGCGCAGGACGGAGGAGGCAGCCGTGTTCGTCTCCCGGAGGCGGGTGCGCAGCAGATCGCGCCGTGCCCTGTCCACTTCTGTCACGAGACGAAACATGCGGCTCACCATAAACGCGCCGGGCTGTCAGTTCTGCAAATAGCCTTCCGCTCCCGGCGCCCGCCCGTACTCTGATGGACAGCACCGGTGGGGGCCGGTGCCGTTCAGGGGGCGAGACAGCCGGGTACGGCGCCCGGGGCGGGGGTAGCACTTACTGCACGGCGGCGGCCGTGCGGCTGCGGCGACCCGTCCCGGAGTACCGGGCGCACAGCCGGACACGGGGCTTCGGGCGCCGTGCCGGTGCCGGTGTCGTCATTTCAGGACGGACAGACGATGGGTATCCCCTGCTCCTCGAGGAGCTCGGGGGAGGGGGTTTCGTGGTTCGTATCCGAGTCCTGGTCGTCGACGACCATCGCATCTTCGCCGAGTCGCTCGCCGCCGCCCTGGCCGCCGAGCCCGACGTGGACGTCTCAGCGGCCGGCAGCGGTCCGGCCGCCCTGCGCTGCATGGAGCGGGCCGCGTCCGAGGGGCGGCGGTTCGACGTGCTGCTCGTCGATGCCGACCTGGGCGGCCATGTGCCCGGCGCGCGGCCCGCCGTGCCCGTGCGGGACGGCAACGAGGACGGGCTCGTGGACGGGATCTCGCTGGTCGCCGGGGTGCGCTCGGCGCAGCCCGGGGCGCGGATCGTGGTGCTCGCCGAGCGGGACGACCCCCGGCGGGCGGCGCTCGCACTGGGCGCCGGGGCCTCCGGGTGGGTGGCCAAGGACTGCTCCCTGTCCCGGCTGCTCAGCGTCATACGGGGCGTCCTGCGCGACGAGACGCATCTGCCGCCCGCCCTGCTCACCGGCGTACTGCGCGAGCTGACCGCCGCCCGCAAGCACCGCACCGAGAGCGAGCGGCTGGTGGAGTCGCTGACGCCGCGGGAGCGGGAGGTGCTGCGCTGCATGGTCGCCGGGCTCGGGCGCAAGGCGGTCGCGGAACGGCTGTACCTGTCCCCGCACACCGTGCGGACCCACATGCAGAACGTGCTGGGCAAGCTGGGCGTGCACAGCACCCTCGCCGCCGTCGCACTGGCCCGCCGGGCCGGGGTCGGGCCCGCCGACCTATCCGGGGATGTTGTCGAACGGGGCGGTCAGCTGGCGTAGCAGAGCCGCCAGCTCGCCGCGCTGGGCCCGGGACAGCTCGGCCAGGATGGCGCGCTCCTGGGCCAGCAGCCCGGCCAGGGACTGGTCCGCGCGGTCCCGGCCCTCGTCCGTGAGCCGGACCAGCACACCGCGCCGGTCGCTGGGGTCGGGCAACCGCTCGACCAGGCCCTTCTTCGCCAGGCGGTCGATGCGGTTGGTCATCGTGCCCGAGGTGACCAGGGTCTGGGTGAGGAGCTGGCCGGGGGAGAGCTGGTACGGGGTGCCCGCGCGGCGCAGGGCCGTGAGCACGTCGAACTCCCAGGGCTCCAGCTGGTGTTCGGAGAAGGCCAGCCGGCGTGCACGGTCCAGGTGCCGGGCGAGCCTGCTCACACGGCTCAGCACCTCGAGCGGTTCCACGTCGAGGTCCGGGCGCTCCCGGCGCCACGCAGCGACCAGCCGATCGACCTCGTCCTCCATGGCGATCAGTGTAGTGGTTGTGTCGACGTGAAGTCTCTTGACATCAACTGTCTTGACATCGAGATAGGTTGCGGGCGAGGGTGGGTATCTCTTCCCCGCGGCCGTTCCCGCCCCGTACGCCCGCCTTCCCGCCACCCGCCCGGCCTTCCGCCATCCGCCTGTCCGACCGCCTCTCCCACCCCGACCTCCCGCGGCCCCCGACCGCTCGATCGCCTTTCCCGCCCGACCGCCCCGGCT
>NZ_JACBYP010000040.1 GCF_018982965.1 Streptomyces mayonensis
TCTGAGGTGTAAACTCGCCCGGTCCTGCTCCGCAGGAACGACGCGCCGACGCTACGCGTCGGTTCAGCACCCGCTCCGCGGGTGCTGGGCTCGGTCCCTCCGGGACCGGATCCGCTCCGCGGATCGAGTTGGGTCGTCGGTGCGGTGTCCCGATCGCTCCGCGATCGTGCCTCCTCCCCGACTCGCCTTCGCTGTTCAAGTCCAACATGACTGGGGTGCAGGTTAATTCGGCTAGCAGTACGGACGGCTGGGCACGTTGGCCTACCCGACTGGGTGCTTGCTGACGGGTCGTCAGTTACGACTAGAACGTCAAGCCGTGCCAATCCTGTGTGCCGCTGCTTCCTTGTCTCCAAAACTTTGGAGTATTCGAGTTCTGCCACTCCCCCGCTCACTGGAGAATGGGACCCGGGAGCGGGCGAACGCGTCTGCTGTCGCACTGAGCTCAGCGGCCAAACCTCAGCCGCTTGATGGTGCGATGGTCCCCAGGAGCACGGACCAGATCGATGCCGTGCTCGGCAAGGGTAGCGGACACCAACTCTTCTTGCTCTGAGGGGAGTTGATCGTTGTTCAGCTTGGTGCGGACCTTGGCGAGCCAGGGACCGATCATGACACGGTCGCCGTCCACCTCGATCCACTCTCGGGCGCCGGGGGTGCGCCCCCACCGTGCCACGAAGAGCCCGAGGATTTCGGTGGTTTGCGCGAACGTGCGCCGCCGCGATGTGCTCGGCCTGCCCGCGGCGTGTTTCTGTTCCAGGAGGGCGCGGTCGGGGATGATTCCCATGCGGGCGAGCAGGTCGCGCTGGCCGGGGTCGAGGTCGGGCCAGCTGGTGAGCTGGCGGTGTAGCCAGCTGCCCGCCTTCACTCCGTGGATGACCGTGTCGCGGCGCAGCGTGCTGGGGTGGTTGCCGGCTTCCAGGTGGCGGCGCAGCAGATGGTACTTGCGATGCCAGTCGGGGCCGTATGGGAGTTTCCAGTCTGGGTCGAGGGCTGTGAGCTGGTTGTCGCGGTCGGGGGTGAGGCGATCCTTTCGAGCTAGGGCGCGCTGGTCGGCAAGGAACTGGCCTCCGGGTAGTTGGGTGGGGATGGCAAGGTGGCCGTGTTCGGCGTGGAAGGCCTCGACGGTGGCCAGGTGGCCTTGCCAGGTGGCCTCGTGGTCGTCCCAGATCATGCCGAGATCCTCGAGCTCGGCGATCCATGCCGGATCGAGGGCGCCTGCCTGGTAGGCGGTGCGTTGGCCGGTGATGAATTGCCCCAGCCGGTAGCCGTAAGCGTCCTCGTAGTCGGCGCTCACGCGCAGGTGGCTGTGTTCGCTTTGGTAGCGGATGGCGGCGGCTAGGCCAGCGCGGCGGGGAGCAGACAGGACAGCGCCGCTGGAGGGCCACACCAGCAGGTCGAGGGCGCGGGCGATCGCGGTGGGGTCGAGGGTGTGGTCGAAGCGGAAGCGGCGGGTGATGTAGGTGTGGGAGTCGCGGGCGGGATGCTGGTTCTTGGCCCGGGGGGTGCGGGCGGCGATGGTCTGGTCGTGGTGGCGCAGGGCGGCGGTGACCAGCCAGAGGGCTTCGTAGGGGGTGCCGAGGAGGTCGGTGGGGTCGGTGCCGGGCGGGATGTAGGCGGGAATGACGAGGCTGGCTGTCTTCGTCTTGAGGGTGGGTGGTTTGCGCAGGGCGCGGCCGAGCGCTTGGACGATGCGGCGGACGCTGGCGGTGCGGTCGGCGAAGACGACGGCGTCGACGGCCGGCAGGTCGACGCCTTCGCCTAGGACCTTGGCGTTGGCCAGCACGCCTCGCTCGGCGTTGCTGAAGCGGGCGATGGTGTCGGCGCGCCGGTGGGGGCTGTGGGTGCCGTCGATGGACTGCACGACGACGTCGTCCGCCCAGTCAGGGCGCAGTTCGTCGGGGAGGGTGCGCAGGGTGTGGGCGAACTGGCGGGCGAAGTCGGCGGCGTCGGCGATCTGCTGGAAGTAGACGAACACGTGCCGCAGGTCCTGCTCGCGCATGGCTTTGAGGATGGCCAAGTGCAGGGCGGTGGTGCGGCGCGCGGTGGGCTCGGCTTCAGGATCGGTGAGCGCGTTGTGCAGTTCAGTGTCGGTGACGGTGGGGACGACGAGCTGGTAGTCGGCGAGGATACCGTCGTCGATGGCGTCGGCGTGGGAGTAGGTGTGCAGGCGGGGGCCGAAGATCTGCGGCTGGTCCATGGTCGCCAGCAGGGCTGGGTCGTCCCAGGCGGGTGCGGTGGCGGTGGTGCGCTTGGGTTGCGCTCTGGTGGTGGGCGGCTCGGTCAGGCGGGGGGCGTCCCACACATAGGGGGTGGCGGTGAGGTAGAGGCGGCGCTCGGCGGGGATGCGCTCGTTGTCGTGCAGCGCAGTCCAGTTCTTCTCCCAGGTGCCGGCCGTGGCGTGGGCTTCGTCCACGACCAGCAGGCCGAAGAGGGGGGCGGGGAAGATCGCAGAGTGCTGGGCCTCTTCGATCTTGGACAGCGAGTCGTAGGTGAAGAAGACCGTCGCTTCGGGGTGGCGGCCGAGCCAGTAGGCCAGGTACTCCCCCGCGTTGGCCGAGTCGACCTCGGCCTCGGCGAGCAACGGGTGGGAGGCGGCGCGTAGCGAGGAGACGGTGATCATCGGCTCGCGGCGGCCGTCTGCGCGGGCGGCCGCTGCCCACTGTGCGACCAGGTCCAGGCTGGGCACTGCCACTGCCAGGTGCTGCACGCCGAGTTCCTCGGCTACGCGCAGTGCGAAGAGGGTCTTGCCGGTGCCGCAGGCCGAGACGGCGTGCCCGCGGGTGCGCGGGCGGCGCAGGTGGCGAACCGTGTTGGCGAGGCCCTCCTGCTGGTCTGTGCGCAGGACCAGACGCCCGGGGTGTTCTGTTGCGGTGGGACTGGCGGTCATCGCGCGTTTTCCTCGGCATGCAGGAGGGGCTGACTCGCGTTCATTCTCGCGTACAGCAGGGGTGCGGCGCAGTGTCTCTGCTCTGGCGGGGGCGCGCTGCGAGCCCATGCGCGCCCCATGATCAGTGTTGTCGGATGCGGATAGGGGGCGACGGCTCGGGGCTCGGGCATTCTCCGCTTGGTTTCAGGCAGCCCGGCGGAAGGCTGTCTTGCGTGGCGTGGGCAGGCGCAGAAGGTCTTGCAGGGGCGTGCCGTGTTCGGCCCACCGGCGCAGGCGGTCCCGGTCGATCCAGTGCACTTGGTGGCGTTCGCCCCATGTTTTGGCGTCCCGGGTGAAGGAGCCGTTGGTGACCACGACTGCGATATCAGCTCCGTGCGCGGGGCCTGCGGTGCCTTTGACCTGGTACATCACTGAGGAGCCGACCTTGCCGGCGACGGTCGTGTGCTTGGCCTGCAGGACGATTCTGCCGCGTTGGCGGTCTTCGCCGATGACGTCTGCGGCCTGGTCTCCTTGTCGGCCGACCTGCCGTGCGTTCCAGCCGTCCCGGAGGAGCAGGTCACGTAGGGCGAACTCGAAGGCCCGGTCGTCCATGGCGTCGAGTTGCGCGAGCGTGATCCGGAGCCGGGCCAGCGTCTGGGCCCGCACCTTCCGGGCCTGCAGTTCACGGATGAACCGCCAGGCTGCGTAGCAGAGGGCGAGAGCTGCGAGGACGGCGAGCCATGGCCAGATGCGGACGGCTGCCTGCCATGTGGCTGTGGCGATCTTGGCCAGCAGCCAGAGTGCGGCGCAGGCGACGGCCGCGGCGGCGGCCTGTTCCCTGCCGCCGCGGGGTGGGCGTAGCCGGGGCGAGCGGCGGGGCATCAGTAGCCCACGCTCGCTGACACTGATGGTGTAGGGGTTTGCGGTGTTGTCGGGGAGGCCTTTCCGAAGCCGATGAGCTGGCTCCATAGCCACACCACCGCGATCAGCCCTGCGATCGACCAGCCGCTCAGTTTCTTCGCGCTGGGGCGGGGTTTGCGTCGGTAATGACTTCGCACCTTGTAGTAGCCCTCGGGCGGCTTCGCCACTGCTTCCTCCTCCGTGTCGTCAGGCCGCCAACTGCGGTCTGATCTCTGGGAATTGGTGTAGCAGCGGGCACTGACAAATCCGCCGGTTTGATCAGCGGAGGCTTTGGCAGTGCCTCGAAAACGCGCCGTGATGCGGTCACGGGTCCGGCGGTGTTCGAAACATGCGGGACAGTGTTCTCGGATCTGCGGAAACTCCTGTCATGCGGACTGGACTGGCGTGTTCTGGTACGGCTGCGGTGGCCGATGCAGGTGCTCATGCACCGCAGTGCTCTGTTTCCGTCACTTCGATCACATGCAGAAATGGCATGAAGCAGTACGTGTTCGATGCGCTCCTTCTGGGAGGCAGGTCGGGTGCCTTCAGTGGGCGGTTCATGAGCCTTTGAGTGGTTCTGCTGTCGCCTGATGGTGTGGCGGCAGGGCGGAATCCGCCGGTCCGCGGTTGCTGATCTGGTGATGTGACCGGGTGGGTGAACGCAAGCCGTATCCGAGTGACTTATCGGACGAGCAGTGGTCGTTGATCGAGCCGGTGATCACCGCGTGGAAGGACCGGCACCGCTCGGTCAGCGGCCATCAGGGCACCTACGACATGCGGGAGATCGTGAACGCGATCCTCTACCAGGGGCGGACCGGCTGCCAGTGGGCCTATCTCCCGCACGACCTGCCCCAGAAGAGCGCGACCTACTACTTCGCCGCCTGGCGGGACGACGGCACTGATCAGGTCATTCATGAACTCCTGCGCTGCCAGGTCCGTGAACGCGCCCGCCGATTAGAGGACCCGACCCTGGTGGTCCTGGACACCCAGAGTGTTCACGTGGCCGCCGGGGTCCCCGCCACCACGAGTGGTCACGATCCGGCCAAGCGGGTGCCCGGCCGCAAACGCGGACTGGTCGTGGACGTCCTCGGCCTGGTCATCACGGTCGTCGTCCTCGCCGCGAGCACCCACGACAACGCCGCGGGCACCGTCCTGCTGGACCAGGTAGCCGAGCACACCGGCGGCACCGTCCGCAAAGCCCTGGTCGACCAGGGCTTCAAGAACCAGGTCGTCGTGCACGGAGCCGGCCTGGGCATCGATGTCGAGATCGTCGCACGCAGCCCTCAGCACAAAGGGTTCGTGCCGCAGCCGAAGCGGTGGAGGGTCGAGCAGACCTACGGGATCCTGATACTGCACCGGCGCCTGGTCCGCGACTACGAGCACCGCCCCTCCTCCTCCGCCTCCCGCGTCTACTGGGCGATGACCCACGTCATGACCCGGCGCCTCACCGGCGCGAACGCCCCCACCTGGCGCGAGACGCAGAGGGTGGCAGCGTGAGCCTCCAGCCCCTGCTCGACGCCCTGGACCTCCAGGAAGACGCCGCCCGGGCCCTGGCCGACGACCTCCGCACACAGATCGACGGCCTGCAGGCCCGGCTGCGGGAGGCCGAGACGCACCTGGAGCACCTCGCGATCACCCGCACCACTGTCACCGGCCTCGCCGACCGGATTCCGGCCGGCCCGCCGGATCTGCCCGAGCACCCGGACTACCCCCGTATCCTCGACGCCTTCCACCAGACGACCGGACCGCTACGGGCCAAGGACGTCTGCGAAGCCCTCGGCCGCGAACTGCTGCCGAAGAACGTCGAGGGCACCCGCGCCAAGCTGAAACGCCTGGTCAAACTCGGGATCCTCACCGAGGCCGGCACAGGTAACTTCACAAGAAAGTCATAGCCGGACACTTACGGCCGGCAGCCTCTGGCCACAATCTGGTGTGCGTACTGGTCGTCCGGGCCGATGTCCTGGACTACTGTCTGGGCTTCTTGCACCCGACCCGTCTCGCACATCAGCCGAACAAGGACGTACAAGGCGTCGCGGTCGCCGTCTTCGGCGCGGTCACGCAGCGCCGCCTCCATGCCCCGCTCTCGAAGCGATCTGTTCAGTCTTCGACGTGCGTGGTTATCCGTGAGGGCGCGCTCCGTAAGTTCTGGAATCCGTTCCGCCAGGGCCAGCAGATCCATGTGCCACAGATGATTGCCGTGCATGTCTGGATCGTCGGAGAAGCACTCGGCATGGGCGCTTACCAGCGCGATCGCCATGTCCCATTGTTGAAGCCGTTCCGCCGCGCGAGCTTGCTCCACCCAGTCCACAGGCTCTTCTCCTAGTCCGCGAACTGATCAAAGAGACGGCCGTGAATCTGGCCGCCAGCCGCTGAGCGCCTTCACGCTCCGAAGGCCCGGACAAGCGAACCGATTCAGGACAGCGCTCTTGCCCTGAAGCAGCTGAACTGCTGCAACCAGATTGCTCATGATCCGCCGACGAACTACATCGTCGGCACTGCTTACCCATTCGGATGCCGGAGGTGAGTGGCTCGCGAGCGCTTACGAGTCTGCAGTTCCTAGAGCAGGGCTCTATGCGGCAAAGCCGACGTTGGTGACGTACTCGTACTGGCCCCACTGCGAGCCGAGGTCGACGATCGTGTCCTGCCACGCTGCGTCGAGGCTCTGGTGGTCGCCGGCCGCCCAGGAGCCGACGATGCGGTCCCAGCGGCGCACGTTCATCGTCCGGTACTCCACCACGCGCTGCAGCTGTTGCGGCACCTGGGACTGGTTGAGCGGGTGGATCTCCACCCGGGTGCCGCGTCCGTCGCGGTTGAGGCGCCTGAGGAGGTGGCGGGCGACGTTGTGACGGCGCACCGTCCGGTACGCCTGCTCGATGCGTTCCAGGCTGGTCTTGGAGGGGCGGCGTTTGCCCTCCAGCCAGGCCTTCAGCGTCCGGTGGGTCACGGTGAGTCCGGCGTCCTGCGCGGCCTTCAAGGTCGGGGTCGACTTCGTCAGGTAGTGCAGGCGCGCCATCCAGCCGCGCTTGGCAGTCACGGGAGTGGCGATGCCGCCCGCGAGTTCGTCGAGTTTGCGAGCGACGGCGTCGCTGCCCTTGATGCCCCGGGCGCCGAACCGTCCGAAGTCGATGTTCTTCTCTGGCACTACTCCCCCTCGTCTGCGTGCTCAGCGGCGTCGGTTCCGGCGGTGTACGTGTCCTTGACCTTGACCTCGGTAACAGCTCGGCCTTCGGCGAAGACACGGCGCCAGTCACCGATGACGTGGAGTTCGTCGGTGCCCATCGCCCGGACGACGGCCAGGCCCTCGTCATGGGCCTTGAGCGCCTTGAGCCACAGATTGGCGAAGGCCTGGCTGCGGATGAGGTGCATCCAGTCCGGCCGGTAAAGCTCCCGGTTGTAGTTCGACTCCCCCATCGTGGAGACGAACTTCGAGTACATCGCCTTCACGTACTCCAGCGTCACCGTGTCGCCCTGCTCGATCGCCGTGTCGCGGGCGTCCTTCAGGGCGATGCGGAACTTCTCCAGCAGGTTCTCCGTGGCCCCGGAGGTGTACGACTCGTGGATCTGAGGAGGGTCGCACAGCTGGTGCTTGGGGCCGGACAGGCGCAGCAGGAGGCGGAGCGTCGGCTCGGTGACCCACAGGGGGCCGGGCTCGTCCCGCTGGCCGATCGGGTTGGGCAGCACCGCCTCGTGCTCCCACTCGGGCGGGGTGATCAGGTGGACTCCGGAGCGGCGGCGGTCGTGGGCGAGGCCGGTGGAGTGCTCGAGCTGGCCCAAGGGGAGGTGCGTCTTGAGGGCGGAGAGGTAGGCGCCGTTGATGTCGAGCGCGGTCACCTGATGCCGGCCGGGCGGGAGTTCGTGACGGGTCCACTTGGGGCGGGCTTCCCAGATCTGGTCCGCGCCGCGCGCGGTCTGCTTCTTGAGGATGTCGGGGATCCAGGGGTGCGCGATCATGTCGTAGCGGGCGCCCTTACGGGTCTCGTCCAGCAGTCGCATCGCGTCCGGGATGGCCCGCTTCACCAGCGCCGCCGTGGCTGCGTCGACGTCGCCCCGGTGCTCGGCGAGCGCGCCCTGCACGGCCTCGCGGATCAGGTCGACCGGGCCGGACGTCTCCTGGAACGCGTGGCGGGCCGGGCCCTTGGAACGCTCCGTCGCACGCGCCGGACGTGTCGTGCGCAGCGGCGCCTTCGAGGTGTGCGCGGTGGGCTGTCCGGCTAGCGGGGCAGCTGGGGCCCCGGTGGCGGTGGGCTGGCAGTCGGCCGGGGTCAGGTGCTGAGCGAACCCCGCCACGCGTTGTCCGGCGGGACGGCCGCACAGCACACAGGGCTCAGGGGCGACGAGCAGCTCCACGTCGTCCCCTTCCTCGTCCTGGCCGAGGTCGGGCGAAGACAAAGGGGTGACAGTCGCGGCCGTGCCTGACGTGACGGGCTGCTCCGCAGCCGGCGCCGCCTCGGTCTCGCTCCCGCTCTCGGTGGCGAGCTTGGCGTTCAGCCCGTCCAGCAGGTAGGCGTATTTGGTGCGGATCTCGCCGGCCGGGTCCCGGCCGCTTTCCCATCCGCTGAGGGTTGAGGGGCTCACGCCGAGCGCGCGTGCCACCTGCGCCTTGGACAGCCGAGCCCGCTCCCGCAGCTCGCGGCGCACGTGGCAGGGCGGGAGTTCGGCCTGGGGGCCGACGGCGTCAAGTAGCGAGTCGATCGCGTCGAAGTCGCTCACCGGCCCGTCCCCCTTGCTTCGGTCCGCGCGGTACGGCGCCTGTCGGCGGGCAGCGCCTCGCACGCTCTGGTCGGACCCGCCAGGAGATCCAGCGCGCCGATGCCGTAGTGCTCGGCCAGGACGTCGACGTCGCGCAGGCTCCAGGAGATGGTGCCCGACTGCCGGCGCGACACCTGTGTCTGCGTCAGTCCCAGCACTCCTGCGACCGACCGCTGCGATTCACCCGTTACCTGCATCAACGCGGCCACCGTCAGCCGCAGCGACTCCTCCAAGCGCAATCCCATGCCACCATCTTACCTGATCCATGCAACTTCCGCATTTCAATCAGCTTTTCACTATCTTCAATGCAGAAAAGCTTTCAGTGTTCTGAGGGGGCTGAAGGTTCTCGGGCACCCGGTGTGTCAGCAATCCATGCCGCCGGGATCACGCGGAAGCCGTCGGGCCGCGCGCCGGGCTTCCCGATTCGCCTGGCGCGCCTGTTCCACCGCACGATCGGACAGGCACCGCGGGCACACGAGGTCCACGACACGGCGGTGCAGGGCCCGGCGCAGCCGGAGCCCGGGCGGTGGCGGCCACCCACGGCAGTGGCGGCGCACCGTACGCACTCCAGTGCCCAAGAGCGCGGCGACCAGGGAGGTGTTGCCGGCGTAGTTGGCCAGGAGGAACGCCGTCTGCGCCTGGTGGCCGGCCGGGAACCGGGCCGCGAACTCGCTGAGCTCCTCGGCCTGGAGGAGGGTGTCGTGGCGTTCGCAGCGCGGCGTCTTCTTGTTGTTCCGGGCGATGCCCGGCGAGCTGATGTCCATAGCTCAAGAAGCCTGCCGGGGGCTGTCTGTGGACAGCGGGCTGCCATTGAGGGCTTCTCGCCTGCGCCGTCACCGACAGAGGCAGCCGCCCGTCCCTTGCAATCCGTAACGCTGCTCCCCGTGCATCTTCCCGGCGGAGGCTCCAAGGCCCGGAACCCGCCCTGGGCATCACCGCGGTGGCTGAGGACCGGCCGATGTTTCTTGCGGATGCTCGTTGATCCAGGACAGGCCGCCGATGTCGAGGCGGTGCCGGGTACGGGTGACGGCTACGTAGGCCAAGCAGGCCTCCTTGTCGTCGATCCGGCGGACGGTTCCCTGCCCCGTGTCGTGCGGCGGCCCGTCGGAGGGTGGGGTGAAGTCGTCGGCGATCTTCACCTGCGCCCATTCCCGGCCTTTGGCCTTGTGCGCGGTGGAGACGGTCACCTCGGCCTGGTCTTCGGGCGCGAGATGAACCACGGCGGCCAGGATGGCGTACGCGCCGTGGGGGTCGACCAGGTCGACCAGGAGTTGCAGATCGCGGCCGGCGGGGTCGTAGGCGGCGTAGTCCTGCAGATCGCCCCAGGTGGTGAACAGAACCAGTTCGGGACGGGTGGTGCGGCGTCCTTCTTCGAGGTCGCGGGCTGCCAGGGCCAGAGCACGCAGGCTGTCTCCTCCCCCGGCCAGCGCGACCTGGTGTCCGTCGGACAGCAGCTCCATGACCTGGGCCATGGCGCCGACGTTGGTACGGCACAGGACCGCATCAGGCCGGGTGACGGGACCGAGTCCGGTGGGCACGGTGTCGGCGCCGGTGAGAGGGACGGGGGCGTCGGCCAGGTACAGCCAGCGATCGGCTTCCTCGGCGAAGCGGGAGCCGAAGCGGAAGGACCGGGAAAGGGCAAGCTGGGTGCCGTCGAAGCCGGCCATGACGTCTTTGGCGCCGCGCCAGTGGCAGATGGCCTGAGCGGAGTCGCCGACCATGACCAGCTGGGCGTGGTCGCGTTGGGCAAGGAAGATCTTCCCGACGACGGGGTCGGTGTCCTGGGCCTCGTCGAGGAGCAGGAAGTCGGCGTCGGTCTTCGGCTGGGTGAGGGCCCAGAGCTTGAGGTAGTGGTCGTGGTCGAAGCGGACGGCGCCGTCGTCGGGGTACTGCAGGTCCAGCCATGCCTTGCGGGCGAACGGGACGAGGTGCGCGGCGAGTTGCGCGTGCAGGCCGGGCTCTTCCAGGCCGCGCAGCTGGGGAGATGTGGCGGCGGGTGATCGTCGCGTCGGCGGTGTGGCAGAAGCGGGCCACGGTGCGCAGGGTGACATAGGAGAGGGTCTTTTGGGACAGGCCGCGTTCTCCGACGCGGATGGCTTTGGTGATGCCGAGCGCTTGGCCGGTCTGCCAGGCGGGGCGGCGAGGGGCGGCTGGCGTAGCGGTGACCGACGGCGGCGTAGGCCAGGGCGTGGGCGGTCTTGCACAAGACGCTTTCGGGGAAGCGCCTGGTGGCATCCTGGGCGATGGCCCGGTTGTAGGCGAGGTAGCGGCCGCGGCGCTGGGTGGCGTGGGCGAGCTGGGTCAGGGTGGTGGTCTTGCCGGTGCCCGCGCCGGCTTGCAGGGCCAGGTGATCGCCGGCGTGGAAGGCGTCGGCCGCGGCAGCCTGTTCCTCGGCCGGGTTCAGCACGGCGCGGCTCCGGAGGTGCGGGTCAGGCAGTGCCCGACGGCCGCGAGGAGATGGACTGGGGTGGTGTGGGCGAGCAGGTGCTGCAGGGCTCGTCCGAGCCGGTCGGCCTCGGCGTCGGCGTGCTGGGCCAGTGCCCGGTGAACGGCCAGCTCCAGAAAGCGCTGAGGTGTTTGTGCTGCTTGGTCGGCCGCTGCCCTGAGGGCGGTGTGCGCGGCGGGCGCGAAGGCGACGTTGAGGAGGACCTCGCCGCTTCGGTCCGGGTAGTGCGTGGTGAGGACGTCGACGGGCAGCCGTGTGCCGATCTGGCGGCGCAGTCCGGTGAGGGCTTTTCCCGGGGTCTTGGCGCGCACGACGGTCATGAGCCGGGTGGCGTCGCGGTTGGGGGCGAGCGGCATCGTGCGGGCTGCGTGGTGGAGCTCGGCTGCGGCGAGGGGCCGGGCCAGGGTGATTTCCAGGGCATGGTGCGCCATCGTCACGCCTGGTCGCCGGGGGCGTGCGGGAGGTGGGTGCGGATGCGGGCTGCGTGCAGGAGGGGGGCGAAGACCTGCCATCCGGCCAGGGCGAGGTCGGCGGCGTCCGGCGCTGCGGCATGGCCGGGGCAGTGCTGGGTGCGCCAGCACAGCTGCTCGCCGTACGGCATGCGGCTGAGGCCGTAGACGGCCATCGGCCCGGTGGGCAGGGTGAGTTGGCCGCGCTGGGGGTCGGCGGGCAGAAGCTTCCAGACCCCTTTGGGGGTGCCGGGAGCCAGTACAGGCAGCGGACAGCGGCGTCGATCAGGGCGGGACCGGACACCAAGTTGGCGGCGCATCTCCTCGACGTGGGAAGTCAGGCGGAGCGTCGGGATGCGGGCGGGCAGAGCACGGCGTGCGGGATGCGGCACCAGGCGCTGCCGTCACCGTGCGGGTGGGCGATGCCGCAGCTCAGGTGCCAGCAGCAGAAAACGGGGACGAGGGCAGCGGCCAGTCCGGCGGGGTGCAGGGCGATGGGGCGCTGGTCTGCGCGCTGGTAGAAGTCGATGGGTCTGCCGCACGCGCGGCAACGGCCGCTCTGGCCGGTGCGTAGCAGGCGGCTGGGGCTGGTGGCGGCCACGCGCAGCGGGCGTCGGGGCCGGGTGTCGCGGGGGCTGCCGTCCCAGCGGCATGCGGTGGAGGTGGAGTTGGGGCACATGGCGGTGTGAAGGTGCCAGGCGGCGCGCCGCCGCACCGGGACAGCTGCTCACAGTGTCCAGCGGATGGCGCAAGCCCAGGGAACACCCGCACGAGTGAGCGAACCTGCGATCGAGGACGGGTCGCCTGTTCAGGTGATGTCGCACCGGACGACGGAGGTACCCGACGGGCGGTTCACCGTTGCGTCGGGCCGGGTGGGCTGTGGGTCTGCGCAAAGGGAGCCGAGGAGCTCGTCGATGGGGACGCCGAGGGCGTGGGCGTGCCAAGTGGTGACGCTGCCGGTGGTGCGGCCGTGTTCCAGGCCGATGAGGGCACGCCGGGCCAGACCGCTGCGGCAGGCGAGTTCGTCGAAGGTCCAGTTGCGCTCGACCCTCAGGCGCGAGCGTCACCCGCAGCGCAGCGCGGCGAGGTCGGAGTCGGGGTCGGGCAGCAAGATCGTCACCCCACCATCCGACGGTGCAGAACCCTGCCCTGTCAGTACAGACCTCTGCACTATTTGCCAGGGAAGGGGTGACAGTGGCGGTGCGGGGACCGCTGCTGCGAGGCGCTCCCCTCCCGTCTTCCGGGACGCGCCCGTTCGACGGCCCGCAGACCGGAGGGACAGCGAGCCCGATGAGGCTCCCCACGCACGAAACGGTGCAGCGCATCTGGACGGTTCAGTTGCACCCGCAGCCCGGCGGGCCGGTGCTGACCTGCCCTCGATGCACGCTGCACGGCCACCGGCCAGGCCGCCTCGGCCCGCTCCGCCGCCCTGACACACCTGGCCGCCACGCCCGGCGCGATGTGCTGCCCCGGCACTTGCAGACCTGCCAGTGCCGGGCCCGCAACTGCTCCTGGCACCCGTGCCACCGCGGCTGCGCCGGCCCCGTCCTCCTGGCGCTGACCTGCGACCGCAGCGGGCGCTGCTGGCGCCTCGCGGACGCATGCGCCGCCTGCGCGGCCGCCACCACCAACACCGCCGTCGTACCCGACACCCTGCCGGCCTCCGCACGACCACGGCCGGCCGGAGCAGCCGCCATGCGCACTCGTCCCCAGCACGGACCGGGCGAACGGTTGCGCGTGCGGGAAATGCTCACCTGCCTTGGGGGGGCGCTGCCCCGCTTCTCCTCCCCCGCCGCCCGGCTGCTGGCCCTGCAATGCGCCCTGCGCGCCGACGGCCGAGGCCGCGTCCGGCTCCCCAGCAGTCTTCCGCGCAGCATGCGGCTGCACGACCGTGCCGAGCTCTGGGCCGAGCTGGGACATGCCGGGTGGCTGCGCTGTTCCCTCCCGCGACGTGCCCACGTGGAAGCGCATCTGCTCGATGCGGACATGCAGACCCAGACATCCGGTCGTCGCGTCCGCGCCCGCGCATCCCACTGGGCCCCCTGCACCCCGTCCCGCTGGTCGCGCCGCGCGGGATGTCCCCCACAGTGCAGCTCACCACTCTGGTCCTGGCAGCCCACACGTCCGACGGCTTCACAAGCGCGGAAGTCGACGTCCTTGCCCGGCTCGGCAGTCATTCCCCCCAGCAGGCGGAGGATCTCCTCGGCCAACTGCTCCGCTGCCGTCTCCTGGCCGCCTGGCAGCACCTCAGGGAACACGACGAAATCTGCTGGCACCTGCCCGAACGCTGCGCACCGAGCAATGCCACGCCAGGAAGGTGATCACCTGGCAGCCCTCGTCTCCCGCCGAAACGGCGCGGAAGACAGCACGGTGAAGCCACCTCCCGCCACGGTGAGATGACAGACGCACGGCAGGTGGGCCGCAGCTCCCGGCCGACGGCGGCAGGAGTCAGATCCGGTCATGTTGCTTCAAGACGGCGTGAGACGCCCTGAGACGCAGGGAGACACCGACGGACACCCATGAACGCCACTGAACGACAACGACCGCCAACACCCCTGGCCAGGAGCGTCCGAGACGGGACACCGGATTGTTCCGACCCTGAGGAGGGGAGCAACACTTGCCGTTATGCCGAGCTTTCAGCAAAGGAAGGCCGCGGGCGACGCGCACGAAAAACGTGCCGCTGAGGAACTCGCCCTGCGCGGACGGGACGTCAGCCCCTGGGGCCAGAGCGTGCTGACCGAAGCGGTGCGAGTCGCCCTGCGGGGCACCGGGAGTTCACTGCGGTGGACACCCGATCTGGTGGCCGCCAAGGACCGGCAGGTGTTCCTGATCGACTGCAAGAGCCGCATGACCAGCCGCATCACCCAGCGCCATGCGGTGGAACAGGCCGCCGTCATGGCACACCTCCAACTCGCCGCATGGACCCAGCTGCCGATCTGCCACGTCTTCGACAACCTCGACGTCCTCACTCCCCTGGACGTCCTCATGCTGGGCCGCACAGATCCGCAACCCGCCGCCGGCTCAGGCCCCCCTACCACCTGGTACCCACGGAACGCTCCCTCGCATTCGACGAGGTGTTCGAAACCACGCAGCAGCTACACACCCCCGAACTCGGCGCCGCCTGACCCGCTCGGCATACAACTGCCGGCCAGGGGCGCCCCGGTCACCTGCGCCGCGCCCATCACACCCGAGCGGTTCACCACTCGGCCCGCCGCAGCAGACCAGACGGATCAGGCCGGCGAAGGCAGTGGGCCGCCCGGTGGTCAGGGAACGGCACGGGGCGGCAGCACCCCCAGCAGTTCCCAACCCGGCCTGAGGTCCCCTCACAGCTGGACGGCCCCTTGCCTTGCTCTCCGCTCCCACCCACAAGGATTCGCGTGGTTCACGTGCCCAGAAGCGCGACAGGCTGGTCCCTGCTGTTGCTTGCACCCACCGTGCCGGTCCACCGGCTCACCACTCGCACGACTCATGAGAAATACGGAACCAGTTGCATAATGACGACAATTGACCACGTGCACACATAGTCGGGCAAAGATCGGTCCCTCCTCGTTCACAGTCGCCGGACAGCGCCGTGCGGACGCTAACGTCCCCCGGAGTGCGCACTGCTGCGGAAGGCTGGCCGTCATAGCGGAAGCAACCCCGGAACTTCTCACCCTCAGAACGAACTACACGGCCAAGATCGATGCCGACCTGGAACTCGTCGAAAAAACCGCGAGCGTGTCCGTACAGAAACCGACGCGTCGCAGGATCAACTGCACACCCTGCAGGGCAACCACGCCCTGCTGCCGACCATGCGGGAGACCCTGCCCGGTCACCCCCCCCGCACGCCCCGAACCAGAGCCGGACCCTGCAGCCACGACCGGCAGCGGCCCCGCCGCTGCACCCGCGTCCGACGGAGTGCCGCACACAGACAACGGTGCCGACCCTGGCAGCCACCAGGACCCCGCGGCACCCGATGAAACGCCGACGGCCACGCAACAGGCACCCACCCTGCAGAATCTGGCGGCCGATGAGCTGAAACGACGCGACAAACCCCGCTCCCCCCACAATGCCACCACCACGCCAGCCCGAGCACACCCCAACCGAAAGACCAAAAAACCGCGATACATCACACACCGGACACACTGGCCGAGCAGCGGCAGACAACACCATCCAAACACGGCTCACGCCCCCTCAACATCCCAGCCCGCACAAGCAAAGACCAACCCCCACCCACCCAGCCGAACATGGTCGCTGAAACAGCCAACTGCACCCCGAAACAACTGCCCAGACGCCAGAAAAAGAACACCCCCCCGAAACCCAAACCCGCCAAACCCGCTTGCCGGCGGGGGTCACCTGGGCACTGTCCCTGCGCCGCCGCGCCAGCCAGGCACCGAGGTCCACCGGGTAGTCGCCGAAAACCTCTTCCGTGTGGTCCTTGGGCACGTCGAGGTGCCCAGAGCGAAGGTGATACTGGCGTGCCGCGCACAGGCCCCGGTTGAAGGCAGCGTCCACCGCGAACAAGCCCGGGACTCATCCGCCGAGCCGCCATCACCGCCATCCACGACGGCACCGAACGCATCACCGGACGATCACTCAACACCATCCGCCCCGACCGCCCCGCCGAAGCCGGTAGCCCACGCCCGCCCAGCAGGCAGAGCAGCGCAGGGCAGCTCTGACCAGCAACATCAGCCGGGCCCTTTACGCGCCAGAACCTCCTCCGCCACCGTCTGCTCCTGCGCTGACGACACCCTCCGTCACCACCGACTGCGGAGCAGACTCGAACGATTTGCAGTTCCGGCCGTGGTGTGGCCCACGCGGGACGTGAAGCACTCCCGTTCGGTGTTGGCCGGCGCGGGGCGGAAGCAGGCCCTGATGGTGCTGCCGGGGCCGGCCGTGACCATCGCGGTGTAGACGTAGGTCTGTGTGTCGGCCTTGTTCCCGACGCGGACTTCGTAGGTCGGGCCTCCCGCGGTGACCTCCAGCCGGTCGCCGACCCGGGTCCCCCAGGCACGGGCCCAGCTCGCTCCGCACTTCTCGCTGTAGCGCAGTTCCACACGAGCACCGTCGGCGGTGCGGTACGTGGCCAGGCCGGCGGGGGCGACACCGCAGATCAGGCGTACCGGGTCCCGGCCGTCGCAGGCCGCTCCGTGACACTGGGGGCCAAGGGAGTACGGGGCGGAGCCCGATCGTGGTCCGTCCCTCTGCGGGTCCGTGTCCGGCAGCACGAGGAACAGCAGCAGGGCCATGCCGCCGGCGAGTGAGGCACACACCAGTACCAGTGCCGGCACCAGGGACAACGAACCGGCCCTGTTGCGGGACTTGCCGTTGTCCGGTCGTCCCGCACGTGGACGGCGCTGCGGCTCCTCCGCGGCCGGGGCCGGGACCGCCGCGCGTCCGCTTGCCTGTGACTCGGCCATCTCCCACAGCGCCAGCAGCCGCTCTTCCGGTTCGTCCGCGACCCGGCACAGGTCCTGCACGGCCTGACGGGGGGCCAGGCTCTTGCCGTTGAGATACCGCTCCCACGACGACTTGCTGTACGCGGTCCGCTCCGACAGCGCGGCCAGGCTCAGGCCCGTGCGAGCCCTCAGTTCCCGCAACGCCGTGGCGAGGCGGGTGAGTTCGGCGCTCAACCGCGCGGCTCCTCCCGCAGGGCCTTCCAGGTGTGCGGTCCGACGACACCGTCCACCACCAGTCCGTCCCGTTCCTGGATGCGCTGGACCGCGCGTTGCGTCTTCGGGCCGAAGACGCCGTCGATGTCGCCCGGCGGGAAACCCGCCCGGCGCAACAGGCACTGGGCCTCGGCCACCTCTGGGCCCACGTACGTGTAAGCCAGGACGGCGTCCGTGGTGCGGCTCAGGCCGGCGTACCAGCGGCCCTCATGCTCCTCCAGCCGACAGGTGTAGACGACAGGCACCATGGACTCCGACACGGTGACCGGGGCCGCCGCGACCGCGGCGCGCCTGTCCGCGAGTTCGGCACGGGCCTCACCGAGCCGTACGGCCAGCAGGACGGATGTGGAGACGGACAGGACCAGGGCCACCGTTCCCACCGTGATCAGCGCGCGCTGGAAATGCCCGAACGGCTGCCGTGCGGGCGTTGCCGGAGTCGTGTCCGGGGCATCGGTGTCCGGCGGTTCCTGCGCCCAGTGTTCGGCGCTGACCTCGTGCAGCACCAGCAGCCTGACCGGATCGTCGCCGCAGACACGGGCCATCGCCTCGACGGCTTCCCCGGGCGGCAGGGACAGCCCGTTCAGGTACCTGTGCCAGGACCTCGCGCTGTAGCCCGTCTTCACTGCCAGCTGGCGTGTGCTCAGTCCGCTGCGGTCCTTGAGTCTGCGCAAGCGGACGACCAACTGACGAATCTGCGGGTGCAGTTCAGCGGGCAGCTCCTTCCAGCGCGACATGTCTCCCCCGTTCGCGTTCGGGTCCGTCGGCCCGGCCCCTCGTTCGTGCGACATTCTGCATCAGCGGCCACCCGGCCACGGACCAGACCCGCAAGGGCCGGCCGGCACCCGTGCGCGAGCGTCCCGCCGTGCGGCCATGACGGGACGTGTTTCAGCAGGTCAACGAGTTGGACGTCCCGGGACGGTGCCACTTGGGGGGCAACCGTGGCCGAACAGCACGGCGACCCCGCAGTCTCGTTGCGGAACCGGTCGGCGCGGCCGGTTCCGTTCATTGCGCATCAAACAGAGGGAAGGGCAGGCATGCGAGCTCTCACCAAGGCACTCGTCGGCGTCATCGCCGCGGTCGGTGTCGCCACCGGAGGTCTGGCGACCGCGGGCACAGCGGTGGCCGCTCCGGCAGCGGTTCAGCAGCAGACCCCGAGTGCCGGGGCCGTCGCACCGCTCGCGGTGGTCAACCTGGGGCTGAACACCACCCGCGCGAAGCGGTGGCAGTGCTTCATGCAGAAGGTCGACTACTACACCGGCAAGATCGACGGGCAGCTGGGCACCAACAGCTGGAAGGGGGCGCAGGCGTTGTTCAACGATCTGGGCCTCGGGGCCGGCGCGGAAGACGGGGTGGTCGGACCCCAGACGGTCAGTGCGCTGCAGAAGTACCTGAACCGGTTTGCCAATGCGGGTCTCGCGGTCGACGGAGTCGCCGGCTCCAAGACCCAGCAGGCGTTCTGGGACTTCAACAGTGTCGACTTCTGCCGCTGAGTGAGTGCGGACGGAACAACCATGGGTCTTCTCCCCCGCCACAGAAAAGGAAGTGAGGGAGTCTTGCGCTCTCGTCCGGCCAGGAACCGTCTCGCCGCCACCGCGCTCGCCGCTGCCGTCCTCGCCGGCCTCGCCTCCACGTCCTCGGCCGCAGTGGCCGATCCCTACCCGACCTGCAACACGTACAAGAACGTCAACGGGCACAAGGTTCCCGCCTACGGGCAGCCGACTCCCACTCTGACCTGCAACCTCGTCCTCAACACCAGCAAGTCCAACGAGGCCGTGAAGGTCCTCCAGACCAGTCTGAACAACTGCCACCACTTCAGTCTCGCCGTCGACGGCTACTACGGCGAGAAGACCTTCCTCGCCGTCAGAAGTGTCCAGGCCGCCTATCTCGGGGAGGCCCATGCCGACGGCTACTACGGGCCCCGGACCCGAGGGGCCATGAAGCACTGGGGACTCAGCGGCTGCGGCAAGATCTGAGATGCGGCCCGGTCGTGGATGCGACCGGGCCCTGTCGGCGGCCTTCCGGTCGCATCCGCCGTGCTGGG
This sequence comes from Streptomyces mayonensis, assembly GCF_018982965.1. Classification (GTDB taxonomy): domain Bacteria; phylum Actinomycetota; class Actinomycetes; order Streptomycetales; family Streptomycetaceae; genus Streptomyces; species Streptomyces mayonensis. Next base: position 19,100 of record NZ_JACBYP010000040.1, read on the forward strand.
GGCTCAGCGGTCCGCGCGACGGCGGGGCCTGCCGGCCCGGTCTGCCCGGACCCACCTGCCCTCCAGGCATGCCGTGCGCTCCACGCGGCCGGATAGGGTTGGAGGTTCGATCACGCCGCGTCGCCTCCGGAGGTGCCTGTGGGGCCAGCCGAGCCTGTAGGGATACGGGTGCCGGTCGGCGAGGGCTCCGGTCGGTGGACCAGTCGGCGGTCGCGTCGTCACGTCCTGCTGGTGGCCCACAACGTCACTTCCGCCGGACGGCTGCTTGACGTCCTCCCCTTGTTCCACAACGACTTCCGGGTGCAGCTTCTCGTCACGTCGACGGGGTCCTCCGCGTTCCAGGCGGGGATCGGCGAACTCTTCGGCGAGTTGGGGCTGCCCGTACTGCCGTGGGCCCAGGCGCTGTCGACGCCCGTGGACCTCGCGATTTCGGCGAGTTTCGGCGGGCAACTCTCGCGAATTCCGGGCAATTTGTCGGTATTGTCACACGGTGTCGGCTATACCAAGACGCTCGGCACGCCCGGGAGCCGGGACGCACCCGGGAGCCGGGAGCCGACCTTCGGGTTGTCTCCGGAGTGGCTGCTGGCGGACGGCGAGCCGTTCGTCGACGGGCTCGTGCTGTCCCACCCCGAACAGGTCGACCGGCTGCGCCGCGTCTGCCCCGAGGCCGCGGGATCCGCGGTCGTGGCCGGGGACCCTTGCTTCGACCGCATGCTGGCCGCCCGCACCCACCGCGACCGTTTCCGGCGTTCGCTGGGTGTCCGGCGCGGCCAGCGACTCGTGGTGCTGAACTCCACCTGGAACCCCGAGGGGTTGTTCGGCAGCGGCGGCCGCGACATCCTGCCCGGTCTGCTGCCGCGGCTGGCGGCCGAGTTGCCGGCCGACGGCTACCGTCTGGCCGCGGTGCTGCACCCGAACATCTGGTACGGACACGGGCCGGGACAGATCCGTGCCTGGCTGGACGAGGCGTGCCGGCGCGGGCTTGCGCTGATCGACCCCGTCCGCGACTGGCGCCAGGCGATCCTGGCAGCGGATGCCGTGGTGGGCGACTTCGGTTCGGTCTCCTACTACGCCGCGGCGCTGGACGTGCCGGTGCTGATCGCGGCCGACGGGCACGGCAAACTGACTCCCGGGACGCCGCTCGAATCCTTCGTGCGGCATGCTCCGCGGCTCGATCCGCACGGACCGCTGCGCGGCCAGGTGGAGCGTCTGCTGGCCGGGCAGCGCACCCCGGCGGACGCGGCGGACGGCGTCACGTCCGTGCCCCGGGCGTCGGCACGCCTGCTGCGGCAGCACTTCTACCGGCTGATGGACCTGCCCGAGCCGTCGGCCCCCGCCCTGCTGGAGCCGCTGCCGCTGCCCGCCTACAATCCTCCGCGCCGCACGGCCCCGCTCCGTGTCCGCACTCGCGTCGAGGGGACGGACGTGCGGATCGAGCGGTCCTCCGTGTCCTCCTACGGAGCCCGGGGCGACGTCCATGTCGCCGTCCACGAGGACACCCGGGACCCCGCCGACCTGGAGGCGGCCGACCTGATCACGCGGGACGGCCGACCGGACGATCCCCGGCTGGGCGGCTGGCGGGAGTGGACGGGAGACGTCCTGCGCGGGTATCCCCAGTGCGCCATGGCGGTGTTCGTGAGCGGTCCGGACAGGTGCGCGGTGCGGACCCGGGAGGGCGACGTGTTCCGCCTGTCCGCGGGCACGGGAGCGGACCTGGATCCGGCGGCGTACGCCTCGTCGCTGTACGCGTGGCTGTGCGCCGGCGGCCGGGTGCCTCGGGAGGGTGCCCTGCTGCGCGTGCACGCCGCCGGCGGCGTTCATCCGGTGTGCGTGGAGCCCCTCACTCCGCACTCCCGCAGCGCGACCGCAGAGCGGTGAGGTACTGGCGGTGCGGTACCGCCGCCGGGTCGAGCAGCCTTCCGGCCTCGCTGATCCGGGCCAGCGCCTCGGTGTCCCGTCCCGCGTCGTGCAACGTCTCGGCGAGGTCGGTGAGCGCACGTGCCGTGTTGTAGCGCTCGCCCTGCTCCTCGAAACGGTCGACGGCGTGCTGCAGCGAGCGCTGCGACTCCTCCGTCCGGCCCATGCCCCGCAGCGCCCGCCCCCGGTGGCGCTCCGCCAGCGCCAGGGCACGGGGCAGGTCCTCGGCGCCTTCCTGACCGGGTGCGATCTGTTCGTAGAGGCCCTTGGCCTCGGTGAACCGCTCGTAGGCGGCCGGATAGTCCCACTGGTGAAGCCGGAGCAGGCCGAGCAGTTCCACGGCCGAGGCCTCACCTCTCAGGTGCCCCGCCGCACGCTCGCTGTCCAGCGCGGCGCGCGCCGCACGCTCCGCGTCCTGTCCCCGTCCCAGCTGGTCCAGGCAGTGGGCCAACTGGAAGTGGAGGGCACCGGCCGTGCGCGTACCGGGCCGGTGTGTGCCGGCACAGCGCGCCGCCAGGCGCAGGGCGGGCAGCACGTCGTCCCAGTGGCCCGCCTTCAGTTGCAGCGGCCACAGGGTCCGGGCCAGCCGCAGAGCGGTGCTCACGTGCCCGTACTCCTCGGCCAGGGAGACCGCCCGGACCGTGTTGCCCGCCTCTGCCACGAGGGCCCTCAGGCCTTCCGACTCGTCGCCGTACCCGGTCCCGTGCGACGGCGCCGGTTCGGTGCGCCAGCTTTCCGGGAGGGCGGCGTGCGCGGCATGCAGGGCGCGGTTCAGTACGGCGTCCAGGCCGCGGGCGACGGCGGCGGAGCACTCGGCGACGCCCAACTCCGGGCCCGCGGTGTCCGCGAGGTACCGGCGCACCTCGGGCCGGAACCGGTGCCGGTCGTCCGGCAGGGACTCGAGGACCTGGGCGTCCACTGCCTCGGCGAGCATCCCGGCGGCCTCGTCGGGCGGCACGTCCGCGACGGCCGCGGCGAGGTGGGTGTCGAGGCCGGGCCAGGCCCCCAGTGCCGCGAGCCGGCACAGTCGCGCGGTCGGGGGCCGCAGCCGTCCGGTGGCGTGCCGGACGGCCTCGCGCACGGGGTGCCGGTCACCGTCCTGGGACGCCGGCGGCGGGAGGGCGGGCTGCCCGGTCCGCAGCTGCCCGGCCGCGGCCCTCAGGGCGAACGCGTTGCCGCCGCACTGGCCGAGTAGCCGGGGCAGCTGGGCGCCGGCGTGGGCGACGTGTTCCCGGCCCGCCAGTTCGCGGAGCATCCGCACCGCGTAGCGGTCGCTGAGCGGCTCTACCTCGACGCGTTCGGCCTCCAGCGCGAAGGGCTGTCCGGAGACGACGACGAGCAGGAAGACGCCGTCGGTCGAGGGGACGAGGCCGCGGACCTGGGCCAGCGACGTCGCGTGGTCGACCACCACGAGAGCCCGGCGGTCCGCCGTGACACGGCGGTAGAGCTCCTCCCGGCCCGCGTCGGTGGGAGGAAGGGGCCCGGGGTCGGTGACCATCTGCCGCAGAAGGCGCTGGAGCACCCCGCCCGGTCCCGGGCCGCCGTCCGCCGCCGTGTCCCGCAGATCGACGTAGAACTGTCCGTCCGGGAAGCGCGCGTGCTGCTCGGCGCCCAGACGCAGTGCCGTCGCGGTCGTGCCGATGCCCGGGGGCCCGAAGAGCAGGGCGACCCGCGGCCGGCCGTCGGCGGGGCGGGTCGCTTCCCTCGCCAGCCGCCTCAGGGTCTTCTGCCGGTTGGTGAAGTGGCGCGGGGCGGGGGGCAGTCCGCTCCCGCGGGCGAGGACCGGCGTCCCGGGTTGTCCGTGGGTGCGCAGGAGCAGTGCCCACTCACCGGCCAGCCGGGGGTCGTGTTCGAGGCGTGCGTGCATCAGGCCGGCCAACGCCGCTCGTTCCTCCGGGCCGGACGGCAGCGGTGTCCGGCGGCCCGTCGTCCTTCGCACCAGAGTGCCCGTGGACAGCAGGAGTTGCTTGCCCATCTCCCCCGCGGCGCCGTTCCCCACGGACATGAGAAACGTGGTCAGCGCGCTGAGCGCCACGACCTCCAGCACGTCGGCCCCCTCCTGGTCCCCGAACCGGCCCTGGCCGGACTGTATCCCCGCCGCGGCGGCCCGGGGAAACATTTCGGACGGGGTGACGTCCGGGACGGGCGCCCGGGCGGGACGGGGGCGGGCACAGGACCGCGCCGACGCCTGCCCGGAGGGACGGGACGGGTCGGCAACGGGCCGGCCCTGCTGGAACTCGGCCCCGGGGAACGTGGCCGTCGCCACGGCGCCCGCCGTCCGTCAGTGCCGAGCCCCGGCCCCCGTACCGGCGGCCTCTCCGCCTCACGGGGCGGGGACCGGCCCGGGGCGTCAGGGCTTCTCAGGGCCGTGCTCCGCCGGGGGGCCGAGTGGTGCCGAGGCCTCCTTCAGGGCGGTGCGTGCCAGGCCGCGGAGCCAGCTGTGGGCGGGGTCGGTGTCGTAGCGCTGGTGCCATGAGAGATGGATCCGGGCCGGTGGCAGGTCGAGCGGCAGGGGGAGCAGGGCCAGACCGAGGTCGGCCGCCGAGCGTGCGGTGGACTCGGGAGCGGTGACGAGGAGGTCGGAGCCCCGGGCGAACTCGAACGCGGCCGCCTGGGTGGGAGCGGTCGCCACCACCCGCCGGGTGAGCCCGAGGGCCGCGAGGGCGTCGTCGAGGGCGTTGCCGAGCCATCCGCGCCGGGAGACGGTGATGTGTTCGGCTTCGGCGAATCGTGCGGCGGTGACGGTCTTGTCCCGGGTGAGCGGGTGCCTCCGCCGCACGACGAGGGCGAGGCGGGACTCGGCAACCTGCTCGGCACGGATGTCCGGCGCGGCCGGGCGGTTCGCGTCCGCGGCCAGATCGATCTCGCCGCGGCGCAGTCCGGGGGTGTCGACGTTCGACTCGGCGACGAAGCGCAGCCGCACTCCGGGCGCCTGCTCGCGCACGGCGGCGAGGAGCGCCGGGCCCGCGAGGGTGACCAGCGCGTCGTGCCAGCGGAGTGTGAAAGTGCGGTCGAGCGTGCCGAGGTCGAGTTCACGGCTGGGCGCCAGCACGCCCTGCACCTGGAGCAGCAGATCGTGCACCTGCTCCCGGACGGCGATCGCGTACGGCGTCGGCGTCATCGTCCGCCCGGTGCGCACCAGGATCTGATCGCCCGTCGTGCGCCGGATCCGGCCGAGGCTGCGGCTCATCGCGGGGGCGGTGACGTGCAGGCGGTCGGCGGCGGCGCTCACGCTGCCTTCCTCCAGGAGGGCGTCCAGCGCGGCGAGCAGGTTCAAGTCCAATTGCATGAGAGTCATCCTAGGCGTGCATCACATGCACTTGATGCTAAGTGCCGGCCTGCCTACCTTCGAGGCACGGGCGTGGACATCCGCTGTTCCACCCGGTCCCTCTCATTTCCCATTCCCCTGTTCCGACGGGAGTTCCGCCATGCCCGAGTCTTCCCGGACCACCGGCACCGCCCCGGCCGTCGGCTCCGCCTCCGACGCCGGCCTGCTCGCGCGGACCGCGGCCGCGGTCCGCGAGGCGGGGCCGGTCCTGCGAGAGCGCTTCGGTGACGTGGCCCGCCACGCGAGCCGCGAGGAGCTGCTGGGGGCGCTCGCGGCCAACGACGACGCGGTCCTCGCCGTCCTGCGCCCCCGTCTGGCGCAGGTGCGCCCGGACGCAGGCTGGGTGGTGGACGAACTGGCGGCAGGAGCCCTGCCGCCCGGCGAATGGTGGGTCGTCGATCCGGCCGAAGGCAACGTCAACCACCTCCACGCGCTGCCCGAGTGGGCGGTGACCGCCACCCTCGTACGGGACAACCAGCCGGTGCTCACCGCGGTCCACCTGCCGCTGACCGGCGAGACCTGCACCGCGGTCGCGGGCGGCGGAAGCCACCTCGACGGCCGCCCGCTGCAGGTGTCCCGGACCGGGGACCTCGGCCTGGCACTGGTGGCCACGAGCCAGGCCCGGCCGGACGAGGACGAACGGGTCGTACAGCGGGCCGGTGCCTCGATCACCGCGATGCTCTCCGACGCGCTCGTGGTACGCACCTCGGTACCTGCGACCCTGCACCTGCTGGACGTGGCCGCCGGCCGCATCGACGCCTTCTGGCAGTTCGCCGGCGCCCGCGCGGACCTGCTTCCCGGAGTACTGCTCGTCGCCGGGGCGGGCGGTCGGATCACCGACGCCGAGGGCCACCCGTGGACACCGGACAGCCCGAGCCTCCTCGCTGCCGCGCCCGGTGTCCACGCCGCCGCCGTGCGCACGCTCTCCCGCTGAACCCCCTGCAGATTCACACCAGTCGAAAGGACCGGACTCCATGACCCGGATCGCCGTACTCGGGAAGGGCCGCGTCGGCAGCGGCCTGGCCACAGCCCTCATTCGGGCCGGTCACGAGGTGAGTGTCGCCGACCGCTCACCGGGCTCCGCCGCCGCTGCCGCCCGGACGGCGCGGATCGTCATCAACGCCACACCGGGCGAGGGCTCGCTGGAGCGGCTGGCCGCCCTGCGCGAGGAACTGCGGGGCAGGATCCTCGTGGACGTCTCCAACGCCACCGCCCACGGCCCGGACGGACTGCCCGACGCCCTGCTCCACCCGGGTTCGAGCCTCGCCGAACAACTCCAGCAGGCACTGCCCGGCACGCCGGTCGTCAAGACGCTCAACACGATGCTCTTCACGGTGATGACCGCGCCCGACTCGCTCGCCCAGCCGCCCACGGCTTTTCTCTCCGGCGACGACCCGCAGGCCAAGCAGGTCGTCCGGGAGCTTCTCAGGGACCTCGGCTGGCGTCAGGAGTGGATCACGGACCTCGGAGGGGTCGAGAGCGCACGCGCAACGGAGGCCGCGGTCCTGTTCACGCCCCATCTGCTCCGGTCCGGCGGATGGGCGCCGTTCGCCGTCTCGATCGCCCGCTGACCGCAGCGGCCCGGCGGAGTCCGGCCGTCCCGAAGGCAGGTGTCGGCGATCCTCGGTGGTGCGGCACGCGGCGGACCTCCACATCCGGCGTGAGCTGCGCCTGCTCCACTTCGAACCGCAGCTGCCGGCCGGCGCCCGCGTCCTGCGCCTCGTACAGCTCGCGCCTCAGCTCCTGCAGCGCCTCGCTCAGTGAAATCCCCGCGTCCACTGCGACCCCCTCGGACTCCGGCACCGGGCTCCGGCACCCTCGGCCGGTCGGTCCCGTCCTGCCCGGCCCGCGCGGACTTTCACCGCGTTCCGGGCCCTGGCCTCACCCGTGGCCCGGGGTCCGCACCCCGGTGGAGTTGTGTCCGGCGTGTGACAAAGCGGGAGGTGGGGACCGGATTGCTGGTATGTGCCGGCCCGCGTGTGGTTCTCTTGGTCCATGACCGAGCTCGTGACCCGCCGCCACGTAGACCACGCGCGCGTCACCACCACGGCCTGTCCGGCCGCCGCGAGCTGAGTCCGCGCTCCGGTCTCCGACCGGGGCCTTTGTCACCGCCTCCTGCCGGCCTCCGCTTCGTAGCGGCCACCGCCCCGTCCGGGGCGGCCACCGGTCCGGCGGTGTCCGCCACCCCGCGGCGCGTCCTCGGGGGCCTGCCGTGTCCGCGGCGCCCCGCACCGCTTTCCGGAGCACCTCCGCCGTCGCACGGCCGCGCGCCCCCGTACTCCGCGCGCCGCAACTCCGCACCCGCACAAGGGAGAACCATGTCCCAGCCCCTCGACTCCGTCACCGCCGGCCACACCCCCGACGACGATCCCACCGGCCTCGACACCGCCGCCTGGTCGTTCGAGACCAAGCAGGTCCACGCCGGTGCCGCGCCCGACCCGGCCACCGGAGCCCGGGCGACCCCGATCTACCAGACGACGTCGTTCGTGTTCCGGGACACGCAGCACGCGGCCGACCTGTTCTCGCTGGCCGAGCCCGGCAACATCTACACCCGTATCCACAACCCCACCCAGGACGCCTTCGAACAGCGCGTCGCCGCTCTGGAGGGCGGCGTGGCGGCCGTTGCGCTGTCCTCCGGTCAGGCGGCGGAGGCCCTGGCGCTCCTCACGCTGGCGGGGGCCGGCGACCACATCGTCTCCAGCGCGTCCCTGTACGGCGGTACGTACAACCTGTTCCGGCACACGCTGCCGAGGCTCGGCATCGAGGTGTCCTTCGTCGACGACCCGGACGACGTCGAGGCCTGGCGGGCGGCGATCCGGCCGAACAGCAAGGCGCTGTTCGCGGAGACGCTGGGTAATCCGCGCGGCAACGTGCTCGACGTACGGGCCGTCGCGGACGTCGCCCACGAGGCGGGCGTGCCGCTGATCGTCGACAACACCGTGCCGACTCCCTACCTGCTGCGGCCGATCGAGCACGGTGCGGACGTCGTGGTGCACTCGGCGACCAAGTTCCTGGGCGGGCACGGCACCGCCGTCGCGGGTGTGGTCGTGGACGGCGGCACCTTCGACTTCGGGGCGCACGCCGACCGGTTCCCCGGCTTCACCGAACCCGACCCCAGCTACCACGGCCTGCGGTACTGGCCCGCGCTCGGCGCGGGCGCCTTCGCCGTCAAGCTGCGCGTGCAGTTGCTGCGCGACCTCGGACCCGCCGTCTCCCCGCACTCGGCGTTCCTCCTGCTGCAGGGTGTGGAGACGCTCAGTCTGCGTCTCGAACGGCACTCCGCGAACGCCCTCGCGCTCGCCGAATGGCTGGAGCAGCGGGACGAGGTCGCCGCCGTCCACTACGCGGGTCTCCCCTCCAGCCCGTGGTACGGGACGGGGCAGCGGTACCTGCCGCGCGGTGCCGGCGCCATCGTCTCCTTCGAGCTGCGGGACGGCGCCGAGGCGGGCAAACGGTTCGTGGACGCCGTCGAGTTGTTCAGCCACCTGGCCAACATCGGCGACGTCCGCAGCCTCATCATCCACCCGGCGTCCACGACGCACAGCCAGCTCGGCGAGGAGCAGCTCGCGGCCGCCGGTGCCTCTCCCGGCCTGGTGCGCCTGTCCGTGGGCATCGAGAGCCTCGACGATCTGAAGGCCGACCTGGACGCCGGGTTCCGGGCGGCGAAGGGCGCGTCCTGAACACCGTGCTGACACCCGCGCAGGCTCCCCTCCCGCCGGCCACCGGTGCCTGGCAGGAGGGGGACCCGCCCGGACGGCGCCAGTGGTACGAGCACGGCGACCCGCTGCCGCTGGAGGCCGGCGGTGAACTTCCGTGCCTGCGGCTCGCGTTCGAGACCTGGGGCCGTCTCGCAGCGGATCGCTCCAACGCCGTGCTGGTGCTGCACGCCCTGACCGGTGACAGCCATGTCGCCGGTCCCGCCGGGCCGGGACACCCCACCCCCGGCTGGTGGGACGGGCTCGTCGGACCCGGGCTGGCCCTCGACACGGACCGGTGGTTCGTCGTCGCCCCCAACGTGCTGGGCGGCTGCCAGGGCAGTACCGGGCCGTCCTCCCCGCGGCCCGGCGGACGCCCCTGGGGCGGGGACTTCCCGTTCCTGACCCAGCGCGACCAGGTCGCCGTCGAGGCCTGTCTCGCCGACGAGCTGGGCATCGACCGCTGGGCCCTGGTGGTGGGCGGTTCGATGGGCGGGATGCGGGCCCTGGAGTGGGCCGTGGCGCATCCGGAGCGGACGGGTGCGCTGCTGCTGCTCGCCACGGCCGCCGCGGCGAGCGCCGAACAGATCGCGTGGGCCGGAATCCAGGTGAACGCCATCCGCTCCGACCCCCACTGGCGCGGCGGGCACTACCACGGGACCGGCCGCGGGCCGCATGCCGGTCTCGGCCTGGCCCGGCGGCTCGCCCACGTGACGTACCGCAGCGAGCCGGAGCTCCGGGACCGGTTCGGCCGCTCGCCGCAGGGCGCGGAGGACCCGTGGCGGGGCGGCAGGTACCGGGTCGAGTCCTACCTGGGCCACCATGCCGCCAAGCTGGTGCGCCGTTTCGACGCGGGCAGCTACGTCGTGCTGTCGGAAGCCATGAACAGCCACGACATCGGCCGCGGGCGGGGCGGTGTGCGCGCCGCCCTGCGCCGGGTGACCGCCCCCGCCCTGGTGGCAGGCGTCGACTCCGACCGCCTCTACCCGCCGTCGCAGCAGGCGGAGTTGGCGGCGGGCATCACCACGGCCGACCGTCTCCGGCTGATCGAGTCCCGCCACGGCCACGACGGCTTCCTCCTCGCGGTGGAGCAGGTCGGCGCGCTCGTGGCGGAACTCGTCGGCTGAACCCGGGCGGAGGACGTCCTACGGCGGGACGGACGACCCCGCCCGGTCCGGCACCGGGCGGCATCGCGGCGCCCGGGACGCGGTCACTCGCAGAAGGCGGTGTCCACGGCGGACAGGACCGCCTCGGCCGCCTTCTCCGGGTCGTCGCCGAAGGTTCCCGGCAGCGCGGTGACGGCGAGGCCCACGGCGCGGCCGTCGTCGGTGGCGCCGCCGCGGGTCTCGAATCCGTCGATGTCGCCGCCGTGCCCCCAGTACACTCCGCCGCAGCTGAGCGGCGCGCTGAACACGCCGAGTCCGTAGCGCCACCCCGGGAACAGCGGGGCGTCGACCGTCTTGCGCATCTGGGCCAGTTGCTCGGCGGGAAGCAGCTTCCCCTCGATCAGCGCACGGTCGAAGGTCGCCAGATCACTCGGTGTCGAGATCAGCTGCCCGGCCGCTCCGCCCCAGGACGGGTCCATCTCCGTGGCGTCGACGACGTTGCCCTTGTCCATGTTGCCCACCGCGTAGCCGTGCGGGTGCGGGCCCCGGATGGACTGGTCGCCCGGCTGCGGCCAGTAGGTGTGGCGCAGACCCGCCTTCTTGATCACCCGTTCGGTTATCTCTTCCTGTACCGGGCGCTCGGTGACGCGCTCGATCAGCAGGCCGGCCAGCAGGTAGTTGGTGTTGCTGTACGACCACTTGGCGCCGGGGGCGAACTCGGCCGGGTGGGCGAGGGCCGCGGCGAGCAGGTCGTGGGCGTGGAAGAACTTGTGCTGGACCTTCTCGAAGTCCTCCAGCCCGATGTACTCGGTGTAGTTGGGCAGGCCGCTCGTGTGCTGCAGCAGGTTCCGGACAGTGATTTTCCCGGCGTCGATGCCCTCGCCGCGGACCAGTCCCGGCAGGTACTTCTCGACGGGCGCGTCCAGGTCGACCTTGCCCTCGGCCACCAGTTGCAGGACCACCGTCGCGGTGAAGGTCTTCGTGTTGCTGCCCGCCCGGACCTGGGCGTCGTGCGGGACCGGTGCCTGTTCGTCCAGCCGCGAGGAACCGGCGACCAGCGAGGCGGTCCGGCCGTCCTTGCTCGTCCAGGCGATCGCGGCCGGGTACTTCTCCTCGCTCACCAGCGAGTCGAGACTCCGCTGGAGGGCCGAGTCGCGGGTGGCGTCGGGCTGGTCCGCCACCGCCACGTAGGTCACGGCCGTACTCGTCAGACCTGCCGCCGCGAGGACCAGCAGGCTCCTGCGCAGCTTCGAGACGGGTTTCCTGTGCACCGGTGCTCCTTGGCTCGTACGGATCGGCACCGGAAACGATGCCTGTGCCACGGGCGGAGGTCAGTGGTGTTGGTGCCCCGGTCCCGGGTGCACCTGGCACCACCCCGCGGGGCTGCGGACCGTGGCGGGCGGGCCGGTCCGCGCCGCCCGGCCCTTCGTGGCGGACGGGTGGGACGGGAGGACGGGAGGTCGTGCGGGCGCTGCGGGGGGGTGCGGTGGAGCGCGCACAGGAGTGCGCCGGACCGCGGCCCGGGTCCGGGGGCCGCGGCTGCCGAGGTCCGGAGCTGTGGCACGGTCTAAGATGACATGACCCCTGGACATCGTGCGGCGGAGGCTTCTGTGACCAAATCGACGCGGTCGTCGGACACGGTCCGCGCCGACCGTGGCGACCAGGCCGACATCCAGGCGGTGAGCCGGGTCAGCCAGATCCTGTCCCTGTTCGAGCCGGCCACGCCGGAGGTGACCGCGGGTGAGGTCGCCGAGCGGCTCGGCCTGAACCGCACCACCGCCTACCGGTACTGCACGTCACTGGTCGCCGCCGGCCTCCTCGAACGCAGCGCCGGGGGCGGCTACGTGCCCGGCGGCCTGCTGCTCCAGCTCGGCGCCTTCGCCATCGGCCACCGCCGGGTCGTCAACCTGGCGCCCCGGCACATGCGGGCGCTCTCGCGTGCCACACGGACCAGCGCGGTGCTCAGCCTGTGGGGTCTGACCGGTCCCGTGGTCTCCCGGGTCGAGGAGGACGTCTCCGCGGCCGTCATCGTCTCCGTGCGGGTCGGCAGCCACCTGCCCCTGGACACGGCGCAGAGCAAGGTGTTCCTCGCCTACCACGCCGACCAGTTGTCCATGGGCCGGCTGATGGCCAACCTGCCGGGCCAGGCCCAGGAAGAACTGCGTGCCGACGTCGAGCGCGTACGCGCCGTCGGTCACTGCTCCGCCATGGGCACCCCCGGCATCGTCGCGGTGGCGGCACCCGTCTTCGACGAGTACGGAATCTGCGCCACCATGGCCGTCGTGGCCCCGGACAACACCCTGGCGATGTCCGACGACGCCCCCGAGTTGCGTGCCGTGGTCGACGCGGCCCGCGCGCTCACCCGTGAACTCGGCGGTCACTACCGGCCCGACGACCCGGAGCAGCAGGCGGTGGAGGGGCCGCAGGCGTGAGGGGCGGGCCCGGCAGGCCCGCCCTCACACTGCGTCCGGTACGGCTGTCAGGACAGTGCGGGAATGGTGCGGTCGTCGGCCATGTCGACGTCCTTCGTCTCCGGTCCGAGGAAGCCGCCGAGGCTGATCAGCAGGCCGGCGAGTCCGATCAGGGCGGCCGGGGCGACGTGTGCGGCCATGACCCCTTCGAGCTGCTGCAGGTAGAACTGGTAGAACGCGGGCGCGATGAGCGCGAGGCTGTAGCCGACGCCGTAGCCGGTGGAGCGCACGCCGGCCGGGAACCGTTCGGTGAGGTAGGCGGCGATGGGTCCGAAGGTGCCGACGGTGAAGACGCCGATCAGCGCGCCGAGACCGAGTGCCGTCCCGAGGCCCCCGCCCGAGGCCATCAGCAGCGAGTAGGAGCCGGAGCCGAGGAGCAGGACCGCCAGGCCGTAGCCGATGTAGAACCGCCGTCGTCCGATGCGCTGGGACAGCACGCCGAAGACGGGGAAGGACAGGGCCGCGGCACTGTTCATGACGAGCATGGTCAGGGTGACCTGTTCGCTCGACAGATGGAGGTGGGACTTGAGCTGGGCGGGTGTCACGGCGGCCTGCATGTTGGTCGCCAGCCAGGTGCCGGTCATCAGGACGAACACCTGCCCGAGGGCCTTGGGGTACTGCGCCAGCAGTCGCAGGAAGGGCAGCTTGTGCCGCTCCCCCGTCCGCTCCGTCGGCGGTTCGTGCACCTGCGTGAGGTAATAGCGGAACAGCACGGCCGCCAGGACGGCGCCGATCAGGAACGGCACCCGCCAGCCCCACTGCACGTAGGCGCTGTGCAGCCCGGTGGAGCTCATCAGGTTCAGCATGAGCAGGGTGATCGCGGCGATCACGGCGTACGCGGCGGGAGAGGTCGATGTGATGACCGAGGCGTACAGGCCCCGCTTGTGCCGGGGGCTCCACTCCATCGCCAGGGGCACGGCGGTCGTGTACTCGCCGCCGAGGAAGATCCCGTCGACGAACCGCAGCGCGATCAGCAGGCCGATCGACCACGTGCCGATCGTCTCGTGTCCCGGCAGGCAGGCGATGACCAGGGTGACGACGCCGAAGCCGCCGACCGCCACGAGCGTGGTGCGCTTGCGTCCGACCGTGTCGGCGAAGTGTCCGAAGACCACCGCCCCCAGCGGGCGGCCGATCAGTGTCGACGCGAACACGAGGGACGACAGCAGGGCGGTGGTGCTGCTGCTCAGCCCGGCAGACTGGAAGTAGATCATCGCCGGTGCCAGCACCACGATCGGCAGGTAGATGTCGAACTGGTCGACGAAGTAGGCGAGGGTTCCGCCACGCACCGCGGCGCGCACCTTGGCGCTGTCCGGGCCGCCGCGCGGCGGTGCCGCCCGGGACTCGTCCGGGGCCGCCGGCTGCGGCTCTGTGGCGGGTGGCGGTGTGGACATCGTCGTCCTCCGGGGTGAATGTCGGCCAAGTGCAGCGTGCGCGTCGCCACGTCCAGCGCAATGCGATGCGAACTGCATGTTCACCAAGCGAACAGTTGCCACCGTAGACATCCGGTCATCCATGCACAAGACTCCGGACAGGGTTGACAGCTGATCTCATCTTGAACGCATACTTCAGAATGCGAACGGAAGGTGAGTGAGTTCATGCCACAACGTCCCGCCCTCGCGTCCCTCCTCGACGGCCTGGTCGACATGCACGTGCACTCCGGCCCCAGCCCGTTCCCCCGCCGCTTCGACCACGTCGAGGCGGCCGAGGACGGCGCCCGGATCGGAATGCGGGCCATGGTCGCCAAGTCCCACCATCACAACACCCAGATGGATGTGCTGGCCATGCGCGACCGTCTGACCCGCGTCGCCGCCACCGTCTACGGCGGCATCGCGCTCAACAGCACCGTCGGCGGCCTGAACGTGCACGCCGTGCGGATGTGCCTGCGCATGGGCGGCAAGGTCGTCTGGTTTCCGACGATCTCCTCGGGACGGCACATGGACTGCCACCCCGAGGACGGATCCTTCCCCACCACCACCGTGCCCCTGACGCTCGAGCGCATCGACGTCGTCGACGAGCGCGGTGAGCTGAAGCCCGAGGCGGGCGAGATCCTCGACGAGATCAAGGAGCAGAACGCCGTCCTCAACGGCGGCCACATGTACCCCGAGTACATCCGCACGCTGTTCCACGCCGCGAAGGAACGAGGCATCGAGCGGATGGTGGTGAGCCACCCCGACTTCGTGCTCGGCGTCGAGCGCTCCCTGTGCCACGAACTCGTGGGCCTCGGCGCGTATCTGGAGCACGAGGTGGCCCACTACGACCCGGAGGGGCCCGAACGCTGGGACCCCAGGCGGCTGCTGACCTGGATCGAGGACATCGGTCCCGAACACACCGTGTTGGCCTCGGACTTCGGGCAGGTCACGAATCCCAAGCCGGTGGACGCCTGGCTGCGGGTCGCCGGAGCACTGCTCGATCTGGGGCTGCCGGAGAAGGACCTGCGGCGCATGGTGCACCACAACCCGTCCCGTCTCCTCGGCCTCGACGCCTGAGCTCCCCCTCCCCGCCCGCCGCTCGGCGGCTCCCCCGGCACTTCCGCCACCGCGCGGTTGGGCCCCGGGCCGCCAGGCCCCGGACTCCCGACAGGAAGGACATCCGACCGTGTACGCCAAGGAAGACCCCCGCTCCACGCTCACGGCGGCGACCACGTCCCCGCCCGACAAGGGCGCCGCGATCGCCGCCGCGCAGTACTTCGACCTGGTGCCGCCGGACGCCGCGACGCCGGACGGCCGGACCGTGGTCGTCCGCGCCCAGAACGTGGTGCTCGCGCTGACCCACGCGCGCGCCGGCGACCGCCTCGACAACGGAACTCCCGACGGCGAGCTCGCCGTGGTCGTCACGGACGACACCCCTGCCTTCCGGGTGCAGAGCGACGACGGGGAGCTGCTGATCGACTCCCCCGGACTCGTGGTCGTTCCGCCCGGCCCCTCGGGGCTCACCGTCCACGGTGACGGCACGGTCATCCGCCTGTTCGAGACGGACGAGCCGGCCTGGCGGGACCGCGCCGTCAACGCCGAGGCCTACACGAGGGACCATCCGCGCGTCGCGCCCCTGCGCCGCTGGCCCGAGCCGGCCGGCGGGCGGGCCACCCGCTTCTACCCGCTCGCCGACGTGCCCGACGACCCGGACCGGTTCGGCCGCATCTTCCGCACCCGTTCGTTCATGGTCAATTTCCTGCCCCCGCAAGGTCCACGTGACCCGGCAAAGCTCTCGCCCCACACCCACGACGACTTCGAACAGCTCTCCCTGGCGGTGCGCGGGTCGTTCGTCCACCACATCCGCACCCCCTGGCTCAACGACAGCACCGTGTGGCGCGAGGAC
The DNA here is from genome assembly GCF_018982965.1 of Streptomyces mayonensis. Taxonomy (GTDB): domain Bacteria; phylum Actinomycetota; class Actinomycetes; order Streptomycetales; family Streptomycetaceae; genus Streptomyces; species Streptomyces mayonensis. Next base: position 34,932 of record NZ_JACBYP010000040.1, read on the forward strand.
GAGCACGTGACGCTGGGCAGTCCTTCGTTGGCGATCATCCCGCCCCCCACCGTGCACACCTCCGCGGCCACCGACCCGGACGGGAACCAGCTGATCGACATCTTCAGTCCACCGCGCACCGACTTCTCCCGGAAACCCGGCTGGGTCCTCAACGCCGACGACTACCCGATGCCATGAGCGGGCCACGGCGTACGGGCGCGGGACTGTTCGCGCCGGACCGGGCGACCGCCCCGGTCGGCACCTGGCTGAAGATCGGCTCCACCGAACCGGCCGAGATCATGGCGTACGCCGGTTTCGACTTCGCCGTCGTCGACCTGGAACACGCTCCGCTCGACCTCCGGACCGCATACCAGCTGATCAACACGAGCGCCGCGCTGGGTGTGGTGCCGCTGGTCCGGGTCCCGGACGCGGCGCCGTCGACGATCCAGAAGGTCCTCGACGCGGGCGCCATGGGCATCCTCGTACCGCACGTCGACACCGTGGAACAGGCGGCCGCCGTCGGACGGGCCTGCCGTTTCCCGCCGTACGGTGTGCGCGGCGCGGGCGGCACCAGCCGGGCCGGAGCCTGGGGGCTGCGCCCGGACGCCGACTACCTCGCCACCGGCAACGACGACGTCCTGTGCATCCCCCAGCTGGAGAGCCCCGAGGCCATCGGGGCGGCACCGCGGATCCTCGCGCTCGACTCCGTCGACGCGGTGTTCGTCGGCACCGCGGATCTCGCGCTGGCCATGGGCACGGCACCCGGCTCCCCCGACGTGGCCGCGTCGGTCGGCGCGGCCCGGGACGCCGCGCACGCGGCCGGCAAACGAGTGGGGCTCGCGTTCGGCGGGATGCCCGAGCGGGCCGCCCGGGCGGTGCGCGACGGCTGCGACTTCGTCCTGCTCAGCAACGACACGTCGATGCTCGCCGCCACGGCACGCGGCCTGGTCACCGCCTACCGGGAGGCAGCCGCCACCGCCGAGGCACCGCACGTCACCGCCGCGGACGCACCCGTCCCCGGCACGGGGAGGCACTGATGCACAAGGCCCGGAAAGTCGTCATCACCACCGCCGTGACGGGATCGGTCCACGTCCCGTCGCAGAGCCCCCATCTGCCGCTGTCCGCCCAGCAGGTGGCCGAGTCGGCACTGGAGGCGGTCGAGGCCGGATCCGCCGTCGTGCACCTGCACGCCCGGCGGCCGGACGGCCGGCCCACGGCCGACCCCGGGGTCTTCGAGGAGATCGTCGCACGCATCACCGCGCACTCCGACGCCGTCATCAACATCACCACCGGCGGAGCGTCGTCGATGACCATGGAGGAGCGGCTCGCCGCGGCGCTCCGGCTCCGGCCGGAACTGGCCTCGATGAACATGGGCACGATGAACTTCGTGTACTCGGGCATCGCCGACAAGGTGAGTTCCTGGACGTACGACTGGGAGAAGCCGTACGTGCTCAACACCTACTCCCGTCCCTTCGTCAACACCTTCGACTCCATCGAGCAGACCCTGCGCACGCTGGGACGGGCCGGCACGCGTTTCGAGTACGAGTGCTACGACATCGGGCACCTCTACTCGCTCGCCCACTTCGTGCGGGCGGGCCTGGCCGAACCTCCGCTGCTGATCCAGGGCGTGTTCGGTGTCCTCGGCGGCATCGGAGCCGACCACGCGCACCTGGAACACATGGTGCACACGGCGGACCGGCTCTTCGGCGACGACTACCACTTCTCCGCCTTCGCGGCGGGCCGCGACCAGCTGCAGTTCGCCACGCACAGCGCGTGGCTCGGCGGTCATGTCCGGGTCGGTCTGGAGGACAGCCTGTGGGCGGGCAGGGGCCGGCTCGCCCGCAGCAACGCCGAGCAGGTACGCGCCGTCCGGGCGACGGTCGAGGATCTCGGCAGGGAGATCGCCGCACCGGCCGACGCCCGCGCGATGCTCGGGCTCCGGGGAGCCGCACCCGCCGACGGCGGCACGAGCGCATGAGGCCGCAACCGCACCAGCAAGGGAAAGGACGCACAGCACCATGCCCCAGGAAATGACCGCACGGCCGCCGCTGGCCGGCACAGTCGTCCTCGTGGTCGGCGCGAGTACCGGAATCGGGGCCGACACAGCCCGTGTACTGGCCGCGGACGGCGCGGCTCTCATGCTGGTCGCACGCACCGAGGAACCCCTGGCCGCGCTCGCCGCAGACCTCGCGTCGGCGGGGCACGACGTGGCGTACACCACGGGAGACGTCGCGGACGCGGCGAGCGTCGCCGGGTTCGTGGACGCCACCGTCGCCCGGTTCGGCCGCCTCGACGGGGCGTTCAACAGCGCGGCGACCACCCAGGCGGGCCGTCTCGACACGGTCACGGAGCGGGACTTCGACCGGATCATGGCAGTGAACGTGAAGGGCACGTGGCTCTGCATCCGCGAGGAGGTACGGGTCATGGAGAAGCAGGGAGCCGGCTCGATCGTCAACATGAGCAGCATCGGAGGCCTGCGCGGCAGCTCCGGCATGGGCGCCTACCAGGCCACCAAGCACGCGGTCGTCGGCCTGACCCGGACCGCGGCCCACGACTTCGGGCCGCTCGGGATCCGGGTGAACGCGATCGCTCCCGGACCGACCGAGTCACCGATGCTGGACCGGACGCGCCTGGCCGTCCCCGGCGGAGTGGAGGCGAGGATCGCCGCCACCCCGCTGCGCAGGGCGGGGACCGGGGAGCAGGTCGGGGCGACCGCGGCGTTCCTCCTCAGCGACCGCTCCAGCCACGTCAGCGGTGTCGTCCTGCCGGTGGACGGAGGATTCCTTGCCTGAGCAGCCTGAGCAGCCGGATCCGCCGGGGACGCTGCGGCTGCCCGCCCGAGTGCACTTCGGTCACGGCACCCGCAGGCTGCTGCCCGGGATCACCGCACTGCACGGCCGGCGGGTGCTGCTCGTCGCCGACCCCTTCCTCGCGGGCACCCCCCTTCTCGGGGATCTGACCGGCTCCCTCGCCCGGGCCGGACTGGACGTACGGACCTACTCGGACATCACCCCCGAGCTGCCCGCCGGCACGCTCGACGCGGCCGCGGAGGCGGCACGGGAGCACCGCGCGCACAGCGTCCTCGCGATCGGCGGGGGCAGCACCCTGGACGCCGCGAAGCTGATCGCGCTGCTGTGCGTGCACGGCGGTCCACTCGACCAGTACTACGGCGAGAACCGGGTGCCGGGACCGGTGCTCCCCGTCGTCGCGGTGCCGACCACGGCGGGCACCGGGTCCGAGGTGACACCGGTGGCCGTCGTCTCCGACCCGGCCCGCGAACTCAAGGTGGGCGTCTCCAGTCCGTTCCTGGTGCCGGCCGCCGCGGTCGTCGACCCCGGACTCACCCTGGGCGCGCCCCGCGACGTGACAGCCTTCTCCGGCATCGACGCGCTGGTGCATGCCGCCGAGTCGTACACCGCCCGCGCCCTGCACACGGACGCCGGCGCGGATCTCCCCGTCTTCACGGGGCACAACGCGCTGACCGAGCCCGTCGCGCTCCGGGCCGCGCAACACCTGGGGGCGTGGCTGCCCGTCGCCGTCCGGGAGCCGTCCCACCGCCACGCCCGCCATCAGGTCGCGCTGGGCGCCCTCCTGGCCGGCGTCTCCTTCGGTTCGGCCGGCACGCACCTGTGCCACGCGCTCCAGTACCCGATCGGCGCGCTCACCGGGACGCCCCACGGCCTGGGCACCGGTCTGCTGCTGCCGTACGTCCTGGACACCCTGCGGGAGGATCCCGGCACCGCCGTACGGATCGCCTCCTTCGGAGCGGCCCTGGAGGACGTCCCGGCCTCCGACGCCTCCGCCGCCCGGACCGTCGCCGCGGCGGCCGGCATCAACCGGGCCGTCGGGGTGCCCGCGACGCTGTCCGGCATCGGCCTCACCCGCGCGCAGCTGCCCCGGGTGGCCGACCTGGCCCTGACGGCCACGCGGCTGCTGTCCATCGCCCCCGTCGAACCGACCCGGGACATGCTCCTCGGCATCCTCGACCGCGCGTACACCGGAATCCTCGACGGCCGGAGGGCCGCATGAACCTGCACACGGACCTGTTCATCGGCGGCCGGTGGCGGCCCGGCTCGGACGGCACACGGTTCGACGTCACCGACCCCTCGGACCTGACCACCGTCGCGCGCTTCGCGGTGGCGACCGAGCAGGACTGCATGGCGGCCGTCGACGCGGCGGCCGCGGCGGCCGCACCGTGGGCCGCGACCGCGCCCCGTACCCGCAGCGAACTGCTGCGCGGGGCCTACGAGATCCTCACCGCGGAGGCCGATGAGCTCGCCGGTCTCATCGCCCGGGAGAACGGCAAGTCCTGGGCGGACGCCGTGGGCGAGGCGCACTACGCCAAGGAGTTCTTCCGCTGGTTCGCCGAGGAGGCCGTGCGGGTACCGGGCGACTACCGGCTCTCCCCCGCCGGCGACAAACGCATCGTCGTCGACCACCGTCCGGTCGGGGTGTCGCTGCTGATCACCCCGTGGAACTTCCCCGCCGCCATGGCCACCCGCAAGCTCGCGCCCGCGCTCGCCGCCGGCTGCACCACGGTGCTCAAGCCCGCCGACGAGACACCCCTCACCGCCGCCTACGTCGTCGACGTGCTGCGCCGGGCCGGCGTCCCCGACGGCGTGGTCAACCTCGTCACCCCTCTTCCTCCGGGCCCGGCCGTGAAACGGATGATCGACCGCCCCGAGGTACGGAAGCTCTCGTTCACCGGCTCGACCGAGGTCGGCCGGGAACTGCTGCACGCCTGCGCGGACAGTGTGGTCGGCACCTCCATGGAACTCGGCGGTAACGCCCCCCTCGTCGTGCTGCCGGACGCCGACGTGGAACCGGCCGTCGAAGGCGCCCTGGCCGCCAAGATGCGCAACGGGGGCGCCGCCTGCACCGCCGCCAACCGCCTCTACGTGCACAGCTCCGTCCACGACGGGTTCGTCGCCCGCCTGGACGCCGCGCTCGCCGGGCTCACGACCGGTCCGGGCATCGACGGCTCGTACTCCCTCGGCGCACTCGTCTCGACCGCCGAACGCGACAAGGTGGCGGCCCTGGTCGAGGCGGCGGTCTCGGACGGGGCGACCCTGGTGCGCGGTGGACGTGCCCGGCCGGGCGGCGCCTTCTTCGAGCCGACCCTGCTCACCGGAGTCCGGCACGGCTCGGCCGTCACGACCGCCGAGATCTTCGGCCCGGTCGCCGCCGTCGTCCGGTACGACGACGTCGACGAGGCGGTACGGATGGCCAACGACACCGAACACGGGCTGATGGCCTACGTGTTCGGCGAGGAGCGCGAGGCGATGGCGGTGGCCCGCCGTCTCGAGGCCGGCATGGTCGCCGTCAACCGGGGCGTGGTCAGCGACCCGGCCGCCCCGTTCGGGGGCGTCAAACAGAGCGGCCTCGGCCGGGAGGGGGGCTTCGAGGGCATACGGGAGTTCCTGGAGGAGCAGTACATCGCGCTGAACGCGTGACGCCGGCGCACGTCCGGCCGCCACCGGGCCCGGTGGACCCACTCAGCCGGCGACGGTCCCCGGGCGGACGCCGCTGCGCAGGGTGTCGGTGACGAGCGTGGCGATCTCGGGCTCGTGGTCGGTCAGGAAGAAGTGACCGCCGGTGAAGACCTTCAGGTCGAAGGCGCCCGTGGTGTGCCGGCGCCAGGCGGCGACCTCGTCGGTCCGGGCGCGCGGGTCGCGGTCCCCCGTGAGCGCCACGACCGGGGTGCCGACCACGGCGTCGGCTCCGGTGCGGTAGGTTTCGGCCGCACCGTAGTCGGCGCGCACCGCCGGCAGGACGAGCCGCAGCAGTTCGGGCTCGTCGAGGATGCGGCTGTCCGTGCCCTCCAGCTCCCGGAGTTCGTCGACGAGGCCCGCGTCGTCGAGGAAGCGTACGCCGCGGTCCGCGGTGATGGACGGCGCGCGTCGGCCGGAGACGAAGAGGGCGCGGGGCGCTGCCGGGCCCTCGCGTTCGAGCAGCCGGGCCAGTTCGAAGGCGACGGCGCCGCCCATGCTGTGCCCGAAGAGGGCGAAGGGACGGCCCGCGACGAGGGCTCCCAGCTCCTCGAACGCGCCGCGGGCCAGTTCCGGAACCGTCTCGAGACAGGGCTCACGCATCCGGTCCTGACGGCCCGGGTACTGCGTGGCGAGGACCTGGACGTCCGCGGGCAGCCGCTCCGACAGCGAGAAGAAGGCACTCGCGGACCCTCCGGCGTAGGGCAGGCACACCAGGGTCGCCCGGGCACCCGGGCGCGGGTGGTACGTACGGAACCACGGGCTGCTGGACGGACCGGGTGGCGTCATGGTGGGAAATGCTCCTCTCGCACTCGGCGAGTCGTCGTGCCCGCCGTCCTTCTCCAGCCGGTCGGCCCCGGTGCATTCCGTGCACGCCGGCGCTGCGCGGCCGGTCGGTTCCTTCCCCCGCCTGCCCGGGGGCAATCATCCACGGTGGGCCCGCCGGGCCGTTGCCGAGGCGGGACCCGGCGCATGCCTCCGGTCCCTGACACGCGGCGAATCGGCGAGGATCAACTGATCGGCGCAACAGCAAATCGTTTCACCGGGTGAAGGACGGCATCGGCGGCCGGAGCGGCTGCCGGGAGCTGCGAGCCTGGCTCCGCATCGGCAACGGATCGGCAGGACAAGGCAGTTCTCGCACCGATCCCCCATCTCAAGGAGTTCCCTTGCCTCTCCGTCGTATCGTGACCAGCGCCCTCGCCTCCTTCGCCCTCGCTCTCGCCTCCGTCGGCGCCCTCACCCTGAGTGCCGGCCCGGCTGCGGCGAACCCCTGCGGCTTCTACGAGACCGCCTCCGACGCCTACTACAACCACTGCACCTCCGACGGCTCGCACATCGTCATCGAGATCGACGACTGGGGACCCAACAGCGAACGGTGCGTGGGCCCCGGCGTGACCTGGATCGGCGCCGCCTCCGACATCGACGGGGCGTGGTACACCGGCCGCACCTGCTGACACCCGAAGCCTGTCCCACGCCGGGCCGAGGCCGTCGGCCCGGCGTGGGACAGGCGGTGCCGAGCGGCAGGGCCACCGCCGCGCGGGCGAACCGCGAGCCGAACCGGGCGGCTCCGGGACCCGGCCGGACTGACGGATTGGCGGCCGGGTCCAGCGGGCAGGGAGACAGGCGGCATCCCCAATGATGTCATGCGCACGACTCCTCTCCCCCACAAGGAGGCCCCATGCACATCCGTTCGCTGACCGCCCCGCTCGCCGCGGCCCTGCTGATGTCCCTCCCCCTGCTGAGCGGCCAGGCCGTGGCCGCCGGCTCTCCGGGCGGCACCGCCGGTTCCCCGGCCGCGGCCCGGGTCCTCACCTACGACGCCGGCGGCTCGGCGGAGTTCAGGGCCGCGGTGGACCGGGGTGCGGAGATCTGGAACGAGAGCGTCGAGGGCGCGGAACTGCGTCCTGCCGAGGCGGGCCAGCAGGCCAACATCCGCGTCCTGGCCGACGACGGCTGGCCGCGTGCCCAGACCACCTCGTTGGGCAACGGCACCGTCTGGATCGGACGCGAGGCGGTGGACGAGGGACACGACACGGTGCGCATCTCGTCCCACGAACTCGGCCACATCCTGGGGCTGCCGGACCGCAAGCCCGGCCCCTGCTCCAGCCTGATGTCCGGAGCGAGCGCAGGCGTCGAGTGCACGAACCCGTACCCGAACGCCGCCGAGAAGGCGGAGGTCGAGGACAACTTCGCCGGAACGGCAGGCGCTCCGCGGGCGTCTGCGGTGTCGGCGCCCGTTCTCGTGGCGGACTGACCGGGACCCTCGTACGGCGCCTCCCCCGGTGCCGAACGTTCCCCGGCAGCGGCGGGCGCCCGGACGGGGCGCGGCGGGGGCGCCCGCAGGTCCCCCGGAATGTCCGAAGACTCCAGGGCCATGGCCCGGTAGCATCCGCAGTCGCGCCTCTTCCGTCCGCCGTCTTCCGTCCGAGGGGTCCGCCCATGCCTGGCCGTCCGGCCGTCTGTGTCACGGAGTTCTCCGTTTCCGACCGCGAGGCCGGGCCCTACGGAATCACCACCGGGCCGGACGGCGCCCTGTGGTTCACCATGGTCCATGACGGCCGGATCGGCCGGATCACCCCCGACGGCGAGACGACTTCCCACCGGCTCGTACCGGACGACGGCGGACCGTCGGTCATCGCGGCGGGGCCCGACGGCGCCCTGTGGTTCACCGAGTTCCGCGGGCACCGGATCGGGCGCGTCGGCACCGGCGGGGACATCACCTCCTTCCCGCTGCCGACTCCGGAGGCCGGCCCGTTCGGCATCGTGGCGGGCCCGGACGACGCTCTGTGGTTCACCGAAGCCGGTGCCGGCCGCGTCGGCCGCATCACGACCGGCGGCCACGTCACCGAGTTCGAACTGCCCGTCCCGGGGGCCTTCCCGTCGGTCATCACCACGGGCCCGGACGACCGGCTGTGGTTCACGATGAACCGGGCGAACGCGATCGGCGCCATCGCGGGGGACGGTGCCGTCACCGTCCACGAGCTGCCCACTCCCGCCGCCGCCCCCGTCGGCATCACGGACGGCGGCGACGGCGCCCTCTGGTTCGTCGAGATCGGAGCCGGCCAGGTCGGACGCATCACACCGGACGGCCGGATCGACGAGTTCGCGCTGCCCGACCCCGCCTCCCGCCCGCACGCCATCGCGGCCGGCGCCGACGGGAACTGCTGGTTCACCGAGTGGGGGGCCAACCGCGTCGGACGGATCACCCCCGGCGGCCGGATCGACGAGTACGACCTTCCGAGCCCGTCCTCGGAACCCCACGGCATCGTCCAGGGGCCGGACGGCGCGATGTGGACCGCTCTCGAGACCGGGACGGTCGCACGCCTCGCCACGCACTGAGCGACGGCACGACGCGCCACGACCGGCGCGGCGGTGTCGGTGACATGTCGGAGCGTTGTCGAGGCGCGGCGAGGGCTGTCGGTGGGATGTCGGCGGATCATCGGCGAGGACTGACACCTTTCCGGAGACGGCCGCCCGGAGCACACCGGGCGGCCCCCACCGGAAGGAGCCACCATGCCCACCCCTGTCACCGTCGTCGGCGCCGGACTCGGCGGCCTCACCCTGGCCCGCGTCCTGCACCTCCACGGGATCCCGGTCACCGTGTACGAGGCCGACTCCTCTCCCGCGGCACGCGCGCAGGGCGGACTGCTCGACATCCACGAGGACAGCGGCCAGCTCGCCCTGGAGGCGGCCGGGCTGACGGACGCGTTCCGGGGCTTGGTCCTGGAGGGCCGCCAGGCGCTGCGGGTCCTCGCGCCGGACGGCACCGTCCTGCTCGACCAGCCCGACGACGGGACGGGCGGACGCCCCGAGGTCCAGCGCGGCGACCTGCGGCAGCTGCTGCTCGACTCGCTGCCGGCAGGCACCGTGCGGTGGGGGCGCAAGGCCGCCCTTGTCCGTGCCCTCGGTGCGGGCCGCCACGAGGTGACGTTCGCCGACGGCTCCACCGTCGTCACCGCGCTGCTGGTCGGCGCCGACGGGGCGTGGTCACGGGTGAGGCCGCTGGTGTCCGCCGCCGCGCCCGGGTACATCGGCAAGTCGGTCGTCGAGACCTACCTGTTCGACGCCGCCACGCGGCACCCGGCCGCCTCGAAGACGGTGGGCGGCGGAATGCTCGTCGTTCCCTCCCCGGGCAGGGAGATCTTCGCCCACCGGGAGAAGGACGACACGCTCCACGCCTACGTGGGACTGTCCGAGCCGCAGGACTGGTTCGCCGCCGTCGACTTCGGCGACGCCGCCGCGGCCACCGAGCGGATAGCCCGGGAATTCGACGGCTGGGCGCCGGAACTGACCGCTCTGATCACCGACAGCGACGTCGCGCCGGTCCTGCGCCCCCTCTTCGCCCTGCCGCCCGGACACCGCTGGGACCGGGTGCCGGGGGTGACCCTCCTCGGCGACGCGGCCCACCTCTCCGCACCCAACGGCGAGGGCGCCAACCTGGCCATGCTCGACGGCGCCGACCTGGGCACGGCACTCGCCGCGCACCCCGACGACGCCGAGGCGGCACTCGGCCGGTACGAGGAGGCCATGTTCCCCCGCAGCGCCGAGACGGCCACCGACGAGATGCCGGTGATCGACCCCTCCGACGACGCGGCCCGGGAGGTGCTCGGCCTGTTCGCCGGGGAGGCGGCGGACGGTGCTCCCGGCCAATGACGTACGGGCAGGCGCCCGGGCAGGAGACACCGATGGCAGCGGCCCCCCTCCGGGGGCCCCTGCCCGGGCCGGGCCGGCTCTCCGCCGCACGCGCGAGCGCTGGTGTACCGTCCCGAGGTGACTGAATCCTCCACCGGTTTCGCGAGCCGTACCCCGCGCAGTTCCGGCGTCCAGTCGGTCGCCCGGGCAGCAGCGCTGCTCGGCGCCGTGGTGGACAGCCCCTCCGGCGGCGCGACCCTCACCGAGCTGTCCAAGCTCACCGGGCTGAACGTGAGCACCGTGCACCGGCTGCTGGGGACGCTGTGCGCGGAGGGCCTGCTCTGCCGCTCCCGGGAGGGCGACCGGTTCCAGCCCGGTCCGGTGCTGCTGCGGCTCGGCCGCCGGTCACTGGCGTCCACCGGGCTGCCGGAGGTGACCGCGGTCCTGAAGGAGCTGGCGGACGCGACGGGCGAGACCGCGAGCATCGGCATGCGCCGCGGTGACCGGGTGCTGGTGCTGGTCTCCGTCCAGTCCGAGCAGCCGCTGCGGTACCTGGGCGAGCCCGGCGTGTCCGTGCCCCTGACGCAGACGGCGATGGGCGTCGCCCTGCTGGCCTTCGACTCCGCGCCGCCGCGGGAACGGGCTCCGTCGCCGGGAGCGCCGTCGCAGGGGATTCCGTCGCGGGGAGCGCCGTCGCAGGGGGTTCCGTCGCAGGGGCGGGCCGGGGATGCCGCTGCCGGCCCGGCCGACGGCGCCGAGGAGTGGTCCTGGCGCGTGCGTCTGCTGGCCGCGCAGTTCAGGGGCTTCGCCGTGCTCGACGGTGCCGACGGCAGTGGTCTGCGCGGGCTTGCGGCACCCGTGGACAGCGGATCGCCCTACATCCAGCTGGCCGTCGACATCCAGGGGCCACTGGGACGCATGACCGACGACCGCCTGGACGCGCTCGGCACCCGGGTCGTCGCCGCGGCGGACAGCCTGCGGGGCCTGCCGGTCGCGCTGGCCCTCGGGCAGCTCTGACGGCCTTCCTCCCGGGGCCATACATGTCAGTCATGTTGCAGCCCTCCACCCTCGTGTCGGCTCAGAAAGGTCTCAACATGCCTTGTCATCCCGGGAGATGACCCTTCCCGCAGAGTGAAATCGCTTCGCGCATCGCGGGAAGAGCCCGTTGACGGGCCTGAGGGGCCGACCTACAGTCGTCGGCAGTCCAGAAGGGGAGGGAGGCCGGCATGACCGCGGAAGCACCCGGCGACCAGATCGTCATCTCCCGCAACCATCCCGTCTTCGACCTCCCGGAAATCGTCGCCATGGAGCACGGCCTCTTCGGCCGGGCCGGCCTCGACGTCCGCCTCGCGCACAACGCGCCGGCCCGGGAGCGGGAGTCCCGCGACCCGATCGCGCGCCGCAAGGAGGCGCTCTTCGAGTCCGAGCGTGCCGACCTGTTCAACCTGTGCGAGTGGGGCGGCATCGACCGGCTGGAGCGCAACCGGCGCGGCGGCTACATCGGTTATCTGCGCCCGGCGGTCGTCGCCCAGGGGCTGGTCAGCTTCGACCCGGCACTGGCCGAACCGCACGACGTGAGCGGCGTCCCCGTGGGCGTCAACGAGTTCACCGGGTCCCACTACACGGCTCTGCACCTCCTCGAAGGCACCGTCCCCCGCGACCGGATCGTCCTGGAGCACGTGGGTCCGCCGTCCGCCCGCCTGGACGCGGCCGCCACCGGGAGCGTCCGCGCCGTCATGCTCATGGAGCCCTACCTCAGTCTCGCCCTGGAGCGCGGAGCCCATCTGCTGGGCTGCTACTTCTACCGGGGAACGCAGGTCGTGGCACCGCACCTGCCCACCGAACGGCTCGACGTCTACGTGTCCGCCGTCAACGAGGCCGTCGACATCATCAACGCCGACCGGGCGGCGTGGGCCGGACACATCGTCGGCGAGCTCGACGGCACGCTGCCCTCCGCCCGGCTGCGTCCGGACTACCACCGCTACACGCACGCCACTCCCTTCACGCGCGAACGCTTCACCGAGAGCTACGCGTGGATGGCCTCCTGGCAGCTCACCGACGGGCGCAGCGGTTACGACACGCTGCTCGCCCTGCGGTAGACGAGGGAACGGGACATCGCGATGACGGAAGAGAAGCGGCCCCCAAGGGCCCTCACCCGCCGCTACCACGTCGATCTCTGCCTGCTCGCCGGCTGTCTGTGTACCGGCCCGTGCCGCGGCGGTGCCGTGCCGCGCTGACGGCGGTCCGTCCCTCCCCGCCCACGTCCCCGCCCACGTCGCGCCCGACGCGGCCCGCGTGCGGCCGTGACGGGTGTGAGCCGGTGCGCCGCCGCGCACCCGGCCGGGCCCTGCCCGGCCCGTCGGCCGTGGTGCCCCTTCACGCACTGCTGTGTCCTGTCGTGCCCGCACCGGCTTCTGCCCGCCGCCGGCACTTGTCCGCCCCTGCCCTGCCGTCTCCTCCTCCAGGAGTCCACCGTGTCCGCTCCGCTCTCCGTCTCCGACTGCCCCTCCCTGTGCCGGGCCCCGCACGGGAGCAACTGCCGCGTCCCCTCGATCGACCACAACGGCACTACCGCCCGGGAGACCACCCCATGACCAGCCGCTCCTTCTTCCACCACCCCGACCGACCGCCCACGTCAGCTGCCGCCGAGGGGCCGGGGCGCCGGACCCTGTTGCGCTCGGGCGGCGGACTGCTGGCCGCCGCCGGTCTCGCCCCGCTGCTCTCGGCATGCGGAGAATCCGGTGGCGGCGGCAGCGGTGACGGCGGGTCGGCACGCGTGGAGGACACCCAGGCCGGGACGGCGGGCGCGGTGATCAGGCCGATCAGCGAGCAACGCCGCCTGGTGGGCGACCTGGACCTCACCTATGTCGCGGGGACCGGACCGGGCGACGTGCAGAACAAGTTGCTCTCCGGGGCCCTGGACGTGGCCAGCATGGGCCCCGTCGGAGCCGCGGTCTCCCAGGCCGCGGGCGCCGACGTCGTGATCTTCTCCACCAGCCTGGCGAACCACGTGCGCTGGCTCGTACCGGAGAACAGCCCCTACCGCACCGTCAAGGACCTGCGCGGCAAGAAGGTCGCCACGCCGCCGAAGAACAGCGACGCCTACCGCTCCGCCCAACTCTCCACCGCGGTCAACGACATCGACTTCGAGACGGACTACCGGGTCCATCCCGGTGCCGTGCTCGCCGGACTGTCCCTCTTCGAACGCGGTGACGTGGACGCCATCGTCACCATCGAACCCAACGCCACCCGGCTGGTCGCCAAGGGCGCCCGGCAACTCGTCACGGTCACCGGCCTGTGGCAGCAGGGCACCGGCAGCGGCGCCGACCTTTTTCTCAACGGGCAGGGCGCCAAGCGCAGTTGGGTGGACCAGAACGGCAGGGCGGCGGCGGGGCTCGCCAGGCTCCGGCTCCGGGCCCACGAGTACATCCACGACAATCCCGGAATCCTCGCCGACCTGCACGAGTCCTACGGCATCCCCGCCTCGGAGAAGAAGGCGGTGGCGCTGCTGCCGGAGCGTCTCGCCGGGATCTACCCCGTCGAGTGGGGCCGGGCGTCGTTCACCAGCATGCGCGACCAGTTGCAGATCGCCGTCAGGACGGGACTGATCACCGCCGCGCCCGAGAAGACCGTCTACCGGGACCTGGGGTGAGTGACATGACCCGGCACACCGCCGTGCGCGCCGACCCGGCCCCGGCCACCCCCTCCCCCGCCGGGACGCCGTCCGTCCCGGCCGCCTCCGTCCGCGTCCGGCGCGGACGGCCGGCCCGGGCACGGAACCCGGTTCGCGCGGCGCTGCCGGTCGCCGCCTTCTTCGCCGTGCTCGTCGGCGGATGGCAGGCCGTTGCGGCCCGCAGCGACAACGTGCTGGTCCCGGACGTGCCGGCCGTCTGGACCGCGCTGTCGGACACGGTCACGCAGCCGCTGTTCTACGACTCCCTCGGTGCCACGCTGCTGCGCGTCGGCCTCGGCTTCGCCCTGGCCTTCGTCACCGCCGTCGTCGTAGGCATCGCGATGGGGCGGGTGGAGTTCGTACGGCGCTTCTTCGAACCGGCCGTGTTGATCGGACTGACGGTGCCCGGCCTGGTGTGGGCACTGCTGTGCGTCATCTGGTTCGGCGTCTCCCTCACCAACCCCGTGGTCGCCGTGGCCCTGTCCGCCGCGCCCGCCCTGACCCTGAGCATCTACCAGGGCACCCGTGCCCTGGACTCCGAACTGCACGAGATGGCGTACGTCTACCGCTTCTCGCTCGTCACGAAGCTGCGCTTCTTGTGGCTGCCCTCGCTGCTGCCCGCGCTGCTGTCGGGGGCCCGCCTCGGTCTGTCCCTGTCCTGGAAGGTGATCGTGCTGGTGGAGATGTTCGGCATGTCCAGCGGCGTCGGCTACGAGCTCAACAACCAGTTCGCCGCGCAGAACGTCGCCGGTGTCCTCAGCTGGACCCTGCTCTTCGCCCTCGTCATGGCGGTCCTGGAGTACGGCGTCCTCCAGGGCCTGGAGCGACGCCTGGGGCGCTGGCGGAAGGCGGCCAGCATATGACCACGAACGGCGCCCCCGCCGAGGATGCCGGGCAGCGGCCGTACGCCGTCCTCGACGGCGTGGGCAAGGAGTTCTTCAGCGCCCGTACCGGTGAGCGCGAGACCGTCTTCGACGGTTTCTCGCTCACCCTGCACCACGGTGAACTGGTCGCCGTCGTCGGCGCCTCCGGCACGGGCAAGACCACCCTGCTGCACCTGGTCGCGGGCCTCGAACACGCCGACACCGGCCGGATCACGCTGGACGACGAGACACGCACCGACGGACCGCCCGGGCCGGCCGGTCCGAGCGGCACGGAGGGCACCGGGCACCGGCTCGGCGTGGTCTTCCAGCAGCCGAGGCTGCTGGACTGGCTCTCCGTGCGCCGCAACGTCGAACTGGCTCTGACCAGCGCGGGACTCGACCCGGCCGGTGCCTCGCAGGCGCTGGCCGACGTGGGGCTCGCGCAGTACGCGGACCGCTACCCGTCTGTGCTGTCCGGCGGGCAGCGCCAACGGGCCGCCGTTGCCCGTGCGTTCGCCGTACAGCCCGAGCTCGTGCTGCTGGACGAGCCGTTCAGCGCACTGGACCAACTCACCGCCCGGCGGCTGCGGCTGCTGCTCCAGGACCTGTGGACGGCCCGCCCGCGCACCGGGCTGCTCGTCACCCACAACCCTCTGGAAGCGGCCTTCCTCGCGGACCGCGTCATCGTCCTGGACGGCCGTCCCGCGCGCGTGCACGCCGAGTTCGCCATCGGCCTGCCCAGGCCCCGCGCTCCCGAGGACCCGCGCGTCTTCGACCACCAGACCGAGATCCTCGCCGCGCTGGGCTGACCGAGCCCGCCGGCCCCGGACCACCCGCGGCAACGGCACCGTCCCACCGAAAGGAATCCGCCTGCGATGGCATCCCGCAAGAAGATAACCATGGAGACCCTCTCGCTGGTCTTCTCCCTGCCGCAACTCGTCGCCAAGGACGAGGGCTTCTACGAGGAGGAGGGCCTGGACGTCGACTTCGTGCCCAAGGGCTACGACGCCAACGTCTCCTACCTCGACGACCACGAGCTGGTCAGTTCCTTCGGGACCGTGCGCTCCCACTTCGAGAGCGGCGACGCCTCCCTGTACCGGGCCTGCGAGTGGGGGCAGATCCGCCGCTCCCACGACACCGGGGTGGGCGGCCGCGTCGTCGGCAAGCGGGCCGCGGTGGGCAGCCAGGCGATCCTGGTTCCGCCCGGTTCCCCGGCCGTGCACCCGCAGGACCTCGCCGGCGAGCCGGTGGCCGTCAACTTCCACCACGGTTCGCACTATCTCGCGCTGCAGGCCCTGGAGGGCTTCCTGCCCCGCGAGGAGATCAAGGTGGTGCACGTCGGCGGCCCGCAGCAGCGTTTCGAGGCGTTGCGGGACGGTGCCGTACCGGCCGCCGCGCTGATGGAGCCGTGGATCACCGTCGCCCAGAAGCAGGGCTACCAGATCCTCACCGAGGCCTTCTACGTCGGCTCGGAGATCGCCTCTCCGGAAGTCGGCACGGACACCTACGACGCCCTGAACCGGGCCGTCGTCAAGGCCGTCCGCAAGCTCCAGGAGGACCCCTACCCCTACCTGCACCACCTCATCGGGGAGGTGCCCGCGGAGATCGACGCCGGTCTGGAGCCGTCGGACTTCCCGCGCTGGCGGCTGCGGTTCGTCGACCCGGCCCCGTACCCCGAGGACCAGTTCCGGCGCACCTACGACTGGATGCGCAGCTGGAACCTGATCGACGAGGACGGTTCCACGTACAACTCCCTGGTCGACAACCTGCTGCCGGCCTGACCGCCGGGGCACCGGGGGCGTACGGCGCCGTTACCGCCGTACGCCCCCGGTGCCCGGCATCTTCCCACCGCTGCGGCGTCCACGACCCGGGAGATCCCTTGCGCGACCCTCACCGCGAACGCGCGGCCGGCCACCGGGTCTGGCCGCTGTACGTCGGCGGATTCCTCGGTCCCTACGGCAGCACGATGGTGACGCCGATGGTGCACGAGGTGGCAGCCGGTCTGCACGGTACCCCGCAGACCGCGGCGGCCGCCGTCACCGTCTACATGCTGCCCTTCGCCGCCCTGATGCTGGTCAGCGGCACCCTTGCGGAGCGATGGGGGCGGCGGCGGGTGCTGCGGGTGGCGCTCGCGGCGTTCGTGGTGGCGACGGCGCTGTGCGCCGCGGCACCGACCATGGAGCTCTTCCTGACGGCCCGCGCCCTGCAGGGGGCCACCAACGCGTTCACCACGCCCCTTCTGGTGGCGGCCATCTCCGATCTCGTGGGCGGGGCGCGGCTGGCGAAGGCGCTGAGCCGGTTCGCCGCCGCACAGGCCGCGGGCCAGGGGTTGAGCCCGCTGTTCAGCGGGGTGGGCGCGGCCGTCGACTGGCGGCTCGCCTTCCTCGTTCCCGGCCTGTGCGGCCTGCTCCTGGTGTGCTTCCCGCCCTCGCGTTCGGCCACCCTGCGCACCGCGACGACCCGCGCCTCCTGGCGCTCGCTCGCCAACCGGCGGCTCGCCCTCGCCTGCGCCGTCTCCTTCCTCGCCTACCTCGCGGCGGTGGGCCTGACCGTGCTGGCCGTACTGCGTCTCCACGACCGTTTCGCACTCGGCCCGGTCGGCATCGGCCTGGCCGCCTCGGCGTTCGGTGCCGCCGGCATCGCGGCGGCACCGTTGACCGGCCAGCTCCTGCACACCCGGGGGCCGCGGCTCACCGGCCTGGTCGCCGACGCCGTCATGGTGGCCGGCCTGCTGTGCGCCGCGCTCGGCGCCCGTCTGCTCCTCGTGGTCGCCGGCATCGTGCTGGTCGGTGCCGCGGTCACCGGACTGCGGGCCGCCACCAACGCGCTGGCGGTCACCAGCACCTCCGACAACCGGGGCGGCGCCGCCTCCCTCGCTCTGTCGGCCCAGTTCTTCGGGGGTGCGGCGGCAGCCACGCTCTGGCTCCCCGTCTACCGGGCTCTCGGCGACGGGGGCTTCGCGCTCGTCGCCCTGGTGCCGGTGCTGTCGGCCGTCCTGCTGACGCCGGCCGGCTCGGTGGGCGGTCGTTCGGCCGGCCCGCCGGTGCGCGACCTCACCTCAGTTCCGCCGCGAGGGCGCTGATGGCGGCGGGGTTGCGCGGGCTCTCGACGAGGTCGACGTAGTCGAGGGTGACGAACCGGTCGTTCTTGACGGCGGAGACGTTGGCGAGCGGCGGGTACGACTTGAGGAAGTTCCGCTTCTGCTCCGCCGTGGTGTCCCCGTAGTCGTTGATCACTATCACCTCGGGGTCGCGGGCGACGACCGTCTCCCAGCCCACGGTGGTCCAGCTGTCCTCGAGGTCCTTCATGACGTGGTCGCCACCGGCCTTGGTGATGATGTCGTGGGGTCCTGCGAAGGCGCCGGACGTGAAGGGCTTGTCCTCGCCGCTGTCGTAGAGGAACACCCGCGGCCGGTCCGCGCCCCCGGGGGCCTTCGCCCGGGCTTCGGCGACCTGTTCGCGGAACTCGGTGACCAGGGTTTTGGCCCGGTCCTCGACGTCGAACACCTGCCCCAGGTTGCGCAGGTCCGTGTACAGGGCGTCGAGCGGCGCCATCACGCCGCGGGCCTTGCCCCGGCCGTTGCGGCACGACTCGCTGAGCAGGTACGAGTCGACGCCCACGCGCCGCAGCGCGGCGGGGGTGAATCCCCCGCCCTCGTCGAAACCGTAGTTCCAGCCCGCGAAGACCAGGTCGGCACGGGCGTTCAGCACCAGCTCCTTGTTGATCCGGTCCTTCGAGAGCCACTCGGTCTTCTGGTAACCGTCCTTCCAGGGCACCGCGGTGAGGTCGCCCTTGTCGTCGGGCATGACGTACCCGGCCATGTGGTCCTCCAGGCCGAGGGCGAACATGATCTCGGTGATCCCCACGTCGTTGGTGACCACGCGCTGCGGGGCCTTCTCGAACGTCTTCCTCTCGCCGCAGTTCTCGACGGTGACCGGGTAGTGGCTGCCGGACGACGCCGTGGCGGCGCCCGTCTTCCCCTCCTCCTGCGAGACGTTGGCCCCGCAGCCGGTGACGGAGAGAGCCAGGGCGAGGACGAGGACGGCGGGGCGTGGACGGCTGGGCATGCTGGTGGTTGCTCCTTCGGGGACGGCGCGGGGCGGGTTACTGGGCGGGCAGGCGGTCGAAGAGGAGCTGGACCGCGCCCGTCTCCGGGTGGGGAACGCGGTGCGCGCGGACACCGAAGACCTCGGCCAGCAGGGCCGGCGTGAGGACGTCGTGGGGCGCACCGGAGGCGACGATCCGTCCGCCGTCCACGACGTGGAGGAGGTCGCAGTGGAGCGCGGCGAGGTTGAGGTCGTGCAGGGCGGTGAGCACGGTGAGGCCGCTGGCGCGCACCAGGGACAGCACTTCGAGCTGCTGGGCGATGTCGAGGTGGTTGGTGGGTTCGTCGAGGACCATGACCCGCGGCTGCTGGGCGAGCGCGCGGGCGATCAGGACCCGTTGCTTCTCGCCGCCGGAGAGCGTCAGGAAGCCCCGGCCGGCGAGATGACCGGCGCCGACTCCGTCCAGGGCGGCGGCGCAGGTGCGCCGGTCCTCGTCGGTGTCCCGGGCCAGTGCCCCCTGGTGGGGCACCCTGCCCATGGCCACGACCTCGGCCACCGTGAAGTCGAATTCCGCGACCGCTTCCTGCGGAAGGGCCGCCAGCCGTCGCGCGCTCTCCCGGGCGCTCGTCGCCGGCAGGTCGTCGCCGTCGATGCGCACCACGCCGGCCGTGGGACGCAGGGCCCGGTAGACGCACCGCAGCACGGTCGACTTTCCACTGCCGTTGGGGCCGACCAGCCCCACGAACTGTCCGCTGCCCGCCCTCAGCGAGATGTCCTGCACGACCCGCGCGCCGGAGAACTCCACGCTGAGGCCGTCGATCTCCACGTCCATCACACGCCTCCGAAGGTGTAGCTGCGGCGGCGCATGAGCAGCACGAAGCAGGGCACGCCGATCGCCGCCGTGAGCACGCCGAGCGGCAGTTCGGCGGGGGCGAGCACCACGCGTGACAGGATGTCGACCCAGATCAGCAGCACGGCTCCGGCCAGGGGCGCGACGGCCAGCAGCCGGCGGTGGTCCGCGCCGACCAGCATCCGGGCGGCGTGCGGGACCATCAGGCCCACGAAGCCGATCGCCCCGCTGACCGCGACGACCGTTCCGGTGACGGCGGCCGCGGACACGAAGAGTTCCTTGCGCAGCCGTCCGGGGTCCACGCCCAGTGCGGCGGCGGTCTCGTCGCCCATCGCCAGGGCGTTCAGGCGCCGTGCCGACCAGCCGAGGTGGACGAGGCCGCCCAGGACCGCGCCCGCGGCGATCGGAACCGAGGCCCAGCTCGCGCCGCCCAGGCTGCCGAGCAGCCACATCATCGCGGACCTGGCCGCTTCGCCGTGCTCGGCGGCGAAGACCATGAACGTGGTGACGGCCGAGAAGCCGTAGTACATCGCGGTGCCGGTCAGCACGAGCCGGAGCGGGGTCAGCCCTCTGGGGGTGCGGGCGATCGTGTACACCAGCAGCATGGCCGCGAGCGCGGAGAGGAACGCGGCCGTGGACAGCGCCCACAGCCCCAGTGCGCCGAAGGCGCCGAAGATGAGCACGGCGTTGGCCCCGACGGCGGCGCCGGAGGAGATGCCGAGGACGAAGGGGTCCGCGAGCGCGTTGCGGACCATGGCCTGGACCGCGACACCGACGGACGCCAGACCGGCGCCCACCACCGCGGCGAGCACGGCCCGCGGGAAGCGGAGCTCCCACACGATGGTGTAGGACGGGATCTCGTCGGGAGCTATGGATCCGCCGGTCAGTCCCGCCCAGAGGTAGTGCAGTACCTCCGTCCAGGACAGTCCTGACGCCCCGAGGCCCGCTCCGCAGGCCAGCGAGACGGGCATCGCGGCGCCCAGGCCGGTCACGAGCCACGGCAGGGGAACCCGTCGGGGCGGTGGGGGCCCGGTGTTCGCCGTGCGGGCCGGCGCGGCGGGCAGGGGGTCGCGGAGCGTGGCCACAGGCGTCTCGCTTTCGCCTCGGGCCGTGCGCCTGCGTGATCGAAGGAGCGGGCCCGGGCGCCGGGCGCCCTGCGCAGCACCTCTCGCAGTCCACGGCGATTGACAGGAGCTTCACCACCGCGGGTAATCGGGCTCACGGAACCCCGTGCGGGCTCCGCCTACCGTTGCGGGTCAGCGCCGGACTTCGACCGGACTTCCCCCACGAGGCGTTGTGCAGCCTAGCGCCTGCCCCGGGCCCGTCTCCCACCGGGGGAAGGCGCGGGCAGGCACCCGGGCCGTCGACCGGCGGCGACAGGAGGCGTGGGGCGACGGTCGAACCGGAGGCAACTGCACAGCGCCGGACGAGAGCGCGCCGCAGCCTCAGGGCTCGGCACGGTCGGTGTCGCCGCCCTGGCCGGATCCGGCGAGGGCGGCCAGGTGGTCGTCCAGGAGCCCGATCTGCCGGGAGGGCGGGAACGCGGCCGGGTCGAACAGCGCCTGGACCACGAGGCCGAGCACGAAGGACTGGACGCCGGCCGCGGTCCGCGCCGGGTCGCCGGGGGGAAGCTCGCCGAGTGCCTGGGCCGCGGCCACCTTGTCGCGGAGGGTGTCGCGGCTCCTGGCGTACTTGCCGGCGTAGGCGGTGCTCAGACCGGGGTCGGACAGGACGTGGTCCCACGAGGAGACCCAGATCCGGTTGCTGCGGGCGGCCTCCTCGGTCAGCGGCAGCATGTCCAGCAGGGCGGCCCGCAGCGCGTCGAGTCCTTCGCCCGCCGGACGCCGGGGCCGGGACGTGGTCCGCTCCTCGAGCAGGTCCAGGGCGTGGGTCACGAGGGCGTGCTTCGTGGGGAAGTAGTGCGTCAGCAGCCCCGTGGTCGCGCCGAGCCGGTCGGCGACCGCGCGCAGGGTCAGACCGCCGAAGCCGCGCACCGCCATCACCCGCCAGACCGCTTCGGAAACGTCGCGTCGGCGGGCCTCGTGATCTCCCTTGGAGCGTGCCATGCCGTCACGGTATATTCCCACAACGCTTGTTGTGCAAATAGGTTGTCAAAACGGAGGGGGGTTGCCGTGTTGTCACTGGCGCTGCGGGACGGCGTTCAGCTCCGGGCCCTGGAGGTGTGGCACGCGCAGGAGTTCGCGGCCCATCTGGACCGGGCCCGCGAGCACATCCGGCCGTGGGTCGGAGCCGCGTTCGTCACCGACGACGTGGACGGGGCACGGGCCACGCTGGGGCGGTACGGTGCGTCGCGGGCGGCCGACGGGGCCCGCCTGTACGGCATCTGGCGCGACGGTGTGCTGGTCGGCGGCGTCATGTACGTGGAGTTCAGTGAGGCACTCGGCTCGTGCGAGATCGGGTGCTGGCTGGAGCCGTCCGCGGTGGGGCAGGGTCTCGTGACGACCGCCTGCGGCGCCCTGCTGGACTGGGCCCTCGCCTCCCGCGGCCTGCACCGCGCCGAGTGGCACTGCCGGGCGGACAACGCACGCAGCTCCGCGGTGGCCGGGCGGCTCGGCATGTCCCTGGAGGGCGTGCGGCGCGAGTCGTGGCCCTATGGGGGCAGGCGGTACGACACACAGCTCTGGGCGATCCTTGCCTCGGAGCACGCGCGGGCGAGCGCCTGACCGCGCCCGGGGCCCGGCCGGGAGCGCCGGCCGGGCCGGTGGCGGGGGGCATCGCCGTTTACGGCACCGTGTAACCGGCGGCGCGGAACAGCTCGTACCACTCGGGGCGGGTGAGCGGCAGGTCGGAGCCGAGCGCGGCGGCCGTGACGCGCTCCGGAGTGGTGGTGCCGAGCACGACCTGCATGCCGGCGGGGTGACGGGTGATCCAGGCGACCGCGACGGCCTCGGCCGGCACGCCGTACTTCTCGCTCAGCCGGTCGATCACCGCGTTCAGTTCGGGGTGGCGCTCCGAACCGATGAAGGGGCCGTCGAAGAACCCGGCCTGGAAGGGCGACCACGCCTGGACGGTGATGTCGTGCAGGCGGCAGTAGTCGACGATGCCGTCGTCGCGCACGACGGACTGGTCGAGGCCCTGCATGTTGGCGGCGACGCCCTGCGCGATCATCGGCGCGTGCGTGATCGACAGCTGCAGCTGGTTGGCGACGATCGGCTGCGTCACGTACTTGCGCAGCAGGTCGAGCTGGCGGGGCGTCTGGTTGGAGACGCCGAACGCGCGCACCTTGCCCGCCGCCGAGAGCTCGTCGAAGGCCCGCGCCACCTCCTCCGGCTCGACCAGCGCGTCGGGTCGGTGCAGCAGCAGGATGTCGAGGTAGTCCGTACCGAGCGCCTCCAGTGACCCGTTCACCGACTCGACGAGGTGCTTGTGGGAGAAGTCGAAGTACGGGCCGTCCTTGACGATGCCGGCCTTGGACTGGATGACGAACTGCTCGCGCTCCGACGGGGTGAGCCGCAGGGCCTCGGCGAAGCGGCGCTCGCAGCCGTGCATGCCCGTGCCGTACACGTCCGCGTGGTCGAGGAAGGTGATGCCCGAGTCGCGCGCCGTGCCGACGAGCGTACGCACCTCCTGGTCGGTCAGGTCCTGGATGCGCATCAGGCCCAGGACGACGTTGGGGACCACCATGTCGGTGCCGGGCAGGGTGAAGGTCTTCATGTGTCTCTTTTCGCTGTGACTCTGAATTCGCTGCGGTTCTGATTCGCTGCGGCTCTGACGGACGGGGGATCGGGCGGAGCGGGCGGTCAGGCGGACAGGAGCGCGACCTGGTCGGCGGTGAGTTCCAGATCGGCCGCGGCGGCGGAGTCACGGATGCTGGCGGGGCGCGAGG
The DNA here is from genome assembly GCF_018982965.1 of Streptomyces mayonensis. GTDB lineage: Bacteria > Actinomycetota > Actinomycetes > Streptomycetales > Streptomycetaceae > Streptomyces > Streptomyces mayonensis. The sequence goes on from NZ_JACBYP010000040.1 coordinate 58,311, forward strand.
CGCCGGGGATCGGGACGACCACGGGCGCGAGCGCGAGGTGCCACGCGAGCGTGACGCGGTGGACACTGGCACCGGTCTCCTCGGCGACCCGCTGGAAGGCGCCGTGGCGCTCCGCGAGGTCCTTCGCGTTCGCGATGCCGCCGAGCGGGCTCCACGGCAGGAAGGCGATGCCGAGTCCGGCGCAGTGCTCCAGCTCCTGTCTGCTGGAGCGGAACGACGGCGACCACTGGTTCTGCACCGAGGCGAGCCGGCCGCCGAGCACCTCGCGCGCCTCGTCGATCTGCGCGATGTCGGCGTTCGAGATGCCGGCCATTTCGATGACGCCCTCGTCGAGCAGGTCGCGCAGCGCCCCGACCGACTCGGCGTAGGGTACGGCCGGGTCGGGGCGGTGGAACTGGTACAGGCCGATCGCCTCGACGCCCAGCCGGCGGGCGGACTCCTTGGCCGCGCGCTTGAGGTAGGCGGGGTCCCCGTTGCGCGTCCAGGTGCCGTCGCCGGGACGCAGGTGGCCTCCCTTGGTGGCGACGAGCACGCCGGCCGCGCCCGCGCCGTACTCGCGCAGGGCCCGGGCGACGAGTTCCTCGTTGTGGCCGACCTCGCCCGCGTCCCGGTGATAGGCGTCGGCGGTGTCGATGAGGGTGACGCCTGCGTCGAGCGCGGCGTGGACGGTGGCGATCGAACGCTCCGCGTCCGGGCGGCCCTCGATGGACATCGGCATGCCGCCGAGGCCGATCGCGGAGACGGTCCGGTCGCCGATGGTGCGCTGCTGCATGGATCTCCTTGTCCGAAACGTCTTCGTGGGATCGCGGCGCCGCCCGTTCACTGTAGGAAGCGCTGATCCAGAATTCCAACAGCTGTGAGTGCTGGTATTGAGAAGCGGTACATCTGAATGATGCGCGGCCTGTGGCAGGGCGCCACCGCCCCCGTCGGCCGGTGAGGCGTCGCCGGGGCCGGGCTGACGCCGGATCAGCGCAGTGCTGCGCGAGGTCTGGACAGGCGCGGGCGGGCGTGTTGTCATTCCGCTGGCACCAGGTTTCCAACGTTGCAAAAGTAGCCGACGACCGTTGCCCGTACCGGCGTTCACCCCTGTCCCCCACCGTGGTCACGCGCGCCCGCACGCCGACTGGTAACCGGTCCTGGCACTCCGTGCGAGGAAGGGTCCGATGAAGAGAAGACACACCCGCCCGCGAGCCAGAGCGTGGGCACTCCTGACAGCGGCAGCCCTGGTGCTGCCCACGAGCGGCCTCACGGGCTGGGCGACCGCCGCCGAAGCGGCCGCCGGCCGGCCCGCGGTCCTCGCCGAGAAGGACGGGCCGGCCGCCGTCGAGGTGCAGGGCCTGAAGGGCGAGTACTTCAGCATGTCCGCGCCGGGGGCGCGGGACTTCGCCGAACTCGGCGGCACCGTGCTCGACCCGCAGATCAACTTCTCCGGTCTGACCGGCACCTTCCAGGAGCTGACCGGCCGGACGGAGCACACGACCGCCCGCTGGACGGGCCGGATCGAGGCACCGGCGACCGGCGACTACACCTTCCACGCCATCGGCGACAACGGCTTCCGGCTCTTCATCGACGGCGAGCCGGTCATCGACCACTGGGAGGGGGACTGGGACAACGAGCAGACCAGCGCGGCGGTCCGGCTGGCCGCGGGCGAGAAGCACGACTTCCGCCTGGAGATGTTCCAGGACACCGGCGGAGCCAACATGTTCCTGCGCTGGTCGACGCCGGCCATGCCCAAGCAGCTGGTGCCGATGTCGGCGTTCACCCCGCCGGACGACTTCGAGGTCTACCCGCTGGAGCCGTCCGTCGGCGAGGACGGACGTCAGGTGCGGGTCCGCTTCGAGGGCCGGGCCGGCAACGTGAAGGACCTCGCCGAGCACCTGAAGGTCGAGGCCGACACGACCCCGATGCCGATCGGATCGGTGCGGGTGGCGCCCGGCGACCGCAACTCGCTGCTGATCGGCCTCGCCGAGCCGGTCCAGCAGAACCAGCAGGTCAAGTTCTCCTACGACGGCGAGGGCGGCCTCACCGACGGCGGCGAAGCGGTCCCCCAGGTCGTCCGCTGGGCCCAGAACGCGTCCGCCCACCGGCTCACCACCCCGTGGGGCGACAAGCTCGACGAGAAGAACCCGCTGCCCGAGTACCCGCGGCCCCAGCAGGTCCGGTCGAAGTGGAAGAACCTCAACGGGCCCTGGCAGTTCAGCGCGGCCCGGGAGGGCGAGCAGCCGGTCTTCGGCAAGAACCTCGACGAGAGGATCATCGTCCCGTTCCCGGTCGAGTCGCAGCTCTCCGGGCTCGAGCGGCACGCGGACCACATGTTCTACCGCAAACTCGTCCAGGTGCCCAGGAGCTGGAAGGTCGGCGAGAGCGGCAAGGACGGCAACCGGCTGAAGCTCAACTTCGGTGCCGTCGACTACCAGGCACGCGTCTTCGTCAACGGCAAGCAGGTCGCCGAGCACACCGGCGGGTACAACGCCTTCAGCGCCGACATCACCGACGCGCTGAAGGACGGGGGGCCGCAGGAGGTCGTCGTCGCGGTCACCGACACCGGCGGCGCGGGCCAGCCGATGGGCAAGCAGTCCCGGAACCCGGGCGGCATCTTCTACACCCAGTCGTCCGGTATCTGGCAGACCGTGTGGATGGAGCCCGTCGCCCGCGCGTCCGTCGACAACGTGGTCACTACGCCGGACATCGACTCCGGCAGCCTCGCGGTGACCGTCGAGTCCGACGACGCCTCCGCGAAGGCCCGGGTCGAGGCGGTCGCCCGTGACAAGCGCGGCAAGGTCGTCGGCAGGGTCAGCGGGCCGGCCAACGAACAGCTGCGGCTGCCGGTCGCCAAGCAGCACCTGTGGAGCCCCGACGACCCCTACCTCTACGACCTCGACGTCAAGCTGGTCGACGGCAGGTCGACCGACCGCGTCGGCGGCTACTTCGGCATGCGGGAGATCGGTGTCGAGAAGGTCGGCGGCTTCCAGAAGCTGGTGCTGAACGGGAAGCCCGTCTTCTCGCTCGCCACCCTCGACCAGGGTTTCTGGCCGGACGGTCTGTACACGGCGCCGAGTGACGACGCGCTCGCCTTCGACCTGGAGGCGCACAAGAAGCTGGGCTTCAACGCCGTGCGCAAGCACATCAAGGTGGAGTCGCCGCGGTGGTTCTACCACGCGGACCGGCTCGGGCTGCTGGTCTGGCAGGACTTCGTCTCCGGAGACTTCCCCGACGAGTCCGCGCAGCAGGCCTTCGTCGACCAGGGCACCGAGATGATGCGGCAGCACCACAACTCGCCCTCGATCATCGGATGGATCGTCTTCAACGAGGGCTGGGGCGAGTGGAACCGGGAGGCCACCGGCCGTCTCGCAGAGTCCGTGAAGGCCGCCGACCCGTCCCGGATCGTCAACGCGCACAGCGGTGTCAACTGCTGCAACTCCAAGGGAGATTCGGGCAAGGGCGACATCGTCGACCACCACGACTACAACAACGAGGACCCGCCGTTCCCGGACGAGAACCGGGCCGCCATGGACGGCGAGCACGGCGGCTTCACCCTGCGCACTCCGGGACACATGTGGCCGGGCGCTCCGACGGTGATCTACAGCGGCGTGGACAGCAAGGAGGCGCTGACCCGCAGGTACGTGGAGAACACCGAGGAGTTCTACCTGGCACAGGCCGGCGCCGAGCTGTCCGGTTCGGTGTACACGCAGATCACCGACCTGGAGAACGAGCTCAACGGGCTCTACACGTACGACCGCCGGGAGATCAAGGTCGATCCGGTCCGCGTCCGTGAGGTCAACCGCAAGGTGATCGCGGCCGGTGCGGCGGCGGGCGACCGGGAGCCGCTGACGGGCGGCGGCAGCTGGGCCCTGGACGAGGGCTCCGGCACGAGGGCCGCGGACGGTGGCCCGAACGGCCGGGACCTGACCCTGGCCGGGGGCACCACCTGGACCTCCGGGGTCAGCGGCAGCGCGCTGGAGTTCGACGGGCAGGGGCAGTCCGCGCAGACGGACGGGCCGGTGCTCGACACCACCGGCAGCTACTCGGTCTCCGCCTGGGTCCGGCTCGACGCGCTCCCCGGCAACTACGCCACCGCGGTCAGCCAGGACACCCGGCGCCAGGCCAGCCCGTTCTACCTCCAGTACGGGCAGGGCGCCTTCGCCTTCAGCACGCCGGGAGAGAACCGGGCCCGGCTGGTGACCACCCCCGAGACGGGCCGCTGGTACCACCTCGTGGGCGTGCGCGACGGATCCGACAACCGGATCAGGCTGTACGTCGACGGCGAGCAGGCCGCCGACGCGGCCGCCGGACCCGCCTACCCCAGCACCGGTCCCCTGGCGGTGGGCCGCGCCCAGTGGGACGGCGACGCGACGGACTTCTGGAGCGGGGCGGTCGACCAGGTCCACGCGTACGACAGGGCCCTCACGTCCGAGGAGGTGAGGGCCCTGCACACCCAGGAGCGGCCGTAGCGCCGGCGCCTCGGGTTCCCGGGCGGGAGGCGGGGCGACCCGCTTCCCGCCCGGGCGGTTCAACGCACGGGCCCGACCTCGACGTTGTCGAAGGAGGCGCCGGTGCCGAAGACCCGCAGACCGTTGGCTCCGCTGTCGTACGTGCCGTCGGTGACCGAGATCTTCGGGGTCCTCATGTCGTCCACGTACACCTTGATGGACGGACCGACGGCCGTGACCCTCACCCGGTGGGCGGACCCGGGCGCGAGGCGGGTGCGGGCGGTTGCCAGCGGTGTCCAGGAGTCGTCGACCCGGCCGAGCACGACCCTGCCGTCGCGGCCGATGCCCGCGTAGTAGCCGCTGTAGGCGTCCGTGCCGACGGACGGCCGGGTCACCCGGAAGGTCAGGCCCGCGTCGCCGTTGCCGCGGCCGGGGCGCAGACGCACGTCGGCGTCGTAGGTGAAGTCGGCGAAGTCGGTGTCGAGGAGGGCCTTGCCGCCCGCCGAGCGGTCCGCCCGGTAGCGCCCCTGGGCGACCGCCCAGGTTCCGCCGTAGGTGCGCCAGCCGAGCGCGTTGCCGTCGGCGAAGTTGTCCTTGACCTCCATCCGGATGCGGCGGATGGTGCCGTCCTCGTTGAAGTACATCCGGTCGTAGGCCAGTTGGCGGTGGTTGCCGTCGGTCTCGCTGAGCGGACGGCGGTGGTAGAGGATGTACCAGATGTCGGTGCCGGGGACGTTGACCACGGAGTTGTGACCGGACCCCTTGGCGACCGCGGGGTCCTGGGCGAGAACCTTGTCGATCTTCTCGAACGGCCCGGTCGGCGAGTCGGAGATCGCGTAGGACACCGAGTAGTCCGGCCCCGTCCAGCCGCCCTCGGACCACATCAGGTAGTACTTGCCGCCCCGTTTGAACATCTGCGGCCCCTCGACGTAGTCCGCGGGCGTGATCTCCTTGTAGGTCGATCCGTCCTCGAAGGTGCCGAGGCTGGTCATGTCCGGGTTGAGCTTGACGACGTTGGCGTGGCCCCAGCCGCCGTAGTACATGTAGGCCTGCCCGTCGTCGTCGATGAAGACGTCCTGGTCGATGGGCTGGGCGCCGTTGTGGAAGCGGGAGACGAGCGGAGCGCCGATGGCGTCCTTGTAGGGCCCTTCCGGACGGTCGGCGACGGCCACTCCGATGCCGCCGGTCTCGGAGTCGTTCTGGATGTCGTTGGCGGCGAAGTACAGGTAGTACTTGCCGTTCCGCTCGATCGGCGCCGGCGCCCACACGGCGTACTTCGCCCAGGCTACGTCCGCCGCCTTCAGCACCTCGCTGTGCTTGGTCCAGTGGACGAGGTCCTTCGAGGAGAACGCGTCCAGGTAGGTCTGCTCGGCGTAGCTCTTCGAGGTCGTGGGGAACACCCAGTAGCGCCCGTCGTAGATGACGGTGTCGGGGTCCGCGTACCAGCCGTCGACGAAGGGGTTCCCGGCTTCCGAGGTCGAGTACGCGGGGACGGGGGCGGCGACGGCGGCGGACGGCGAGAGCGTCGCGACCAGTCCGCCGGCGAGCAGTGCGGCGCAGGACCTGGCGACGAACCCGGTCGCTTTGAGGGGGGCCATGGCGGGGCTACTCCTGTCGGTCGGTGGTGGGGGCG
>NZ_JACBYP010000041.1 GCF_018982965.1 Streptomyces mayonensis
CCTGACCCCTCTCCTTCCCCCTCTCCCTCTCCCTCCTCCGCCCCCTCCGGCGGCACCGGCTACGGCCCGGCGACCGTCGCCGGGAACACGCGGGTCACCGACGCCCAGCGGGCCCGGGCCGAGGGCCGGTCGCCGATCATCGACCCGGGGATGCAGCCCGCGGGCCTCACCGCGCTGCTCGGCCTGCTGCTGTCCGGCGCCGCGGCGCTCGGCACGTACGCCCTGCTCGTCCCACTCGTCGCCCTCCAGGGCCTCACCGCGGCGGGCTGGTTCCGGCTGAACGGCATGTGGCCGGCCCGGCAGGGCATCGCGCTGGGCTTCGCGGGCGCGCTGGCCGCCGATGCGGCGCTGCTGGTGTCGGACCGCTCACCGGCGGCGATCCTCGGCACGCTCGGGGTGTGGGTGCTGCTCTCCCTCGTCCTGACCCTGCGTTCGCACGCCGACCCCGACGAGCGGATGTACGGCCTGATGGCGACCGTCGCCGCCGCGGCCCTGGCCGTGGTCGCGGGCGGCTACCTGGCCGCCGACGCGGAGGCCGTGTCGGTCGGCGCGGTCGCGGTGGCGGTCGCCGCCGTGGCCCGTGCCGTACCGCTGCCGACCCCGGCCTCCGTGGTCGTCGCGCTGCTCGCGGCGGCCGGTGCGGGGGCCGCGGTCGGCTCGATGACGGACTTCGGGGCGTCGTCGGGGGCGCTGCTCGGCGCGGGTGCGGCGGTGTGCGCGCTGGTCGGCCTGCGCGTCGCGGCGTACGACTACCCCTCCCGCTTCGTCCACTTCACGGCGGGCGTGGCGCTGCCGCTCGCGGCCGCGGCCCCGGCGGTGTACCTGCTGGGCCGGGCGCTGGCCTGACCGGCGCCCGGTACGGGCACGGCACCTCCTGTCACAGCCGCCTCACGTCACAGCTGTTCGACAAAATTCAGGGGGTGCCGCCGGCCCGCGTTACGCTCGCGCTGGACGACCGCCGGTCGTCGGGGGACCGCCGTCGTTGGACCGTCCAGGATGTCCAGGGTTGGGGAAGACAAGCATGCGCGCACTGCGAATACTGTTGATCGTCGTCGTGATCCTCGGCGGCCTCTTCGTGATCGCCGACCGTGTCGCCGTCAACTTCGCCGAGGACGAGGTCGCGGACAAGCTGCGCAGCACCGAGAACCTGCCCTCGAAGCCGGACGTCTCCATCAACGGCTTCCCCTTCCTCACCCAGGTCGCCGGCGGCGAGCTGGACGAGGTGGAGGTCGGCATCGACGACTACGAGGCCACCACGGCCAACGGCGGCGAAAAGGTCCGCATCGACGACCTGAGCGCGCACATGACGGGCGTCAAGTTCTCCGGCGACTACAGCTCCGCCACCGCGGCCGACGCCACCGGCACGGCGACCGTGAGCTACGACGAGCTGATGAAGGCCACCAGGTCCGAGTCCACGGACGTCGCCCCCGGCGTCACCGCCAAGGTCGTCGGCCTCTCCGACGGCGGCAACGGCAAGATCAAGGTGACGGTCCGGGCGACGGTGCTCGGCGTGGAGTACCCCGAGCCGGTCGAGGTGCTCAGCTCGGTCAAGGTGAAGGACAACGACGTCGAGGTCGTCGCGGACGGCCTGCCCCAGATCGGCGGCAAGCAGCTCGCCGAGTCCCGGATCCGGGCCATCACGGACTTCCAGCAGACCATCGACGAGCTGCCGGGCGGCATCGACCTGGACAAGGTCGAGGCGGCGAAGGACGGCGTCGAGATCACGGTGAAGGGTTCGAACGTCAAGCTGGCCGGGTAGGACGAAGGTCGGCCTACGGGCCTACGGGCCTACGGGCCTGCGGGTCTACGTCGTACCGCGTATCGCGTACGAAGACGGAACCGTATGGCGTACGGGTCCACGGTCCGCAGAGTGAGACGGAGTCGTCCGTACCGCAGATGCGGGAACCGGCCGGACCGGCCAGGTCGGCGCCCGGCGGCACCTCGGGAGCGGCGCCGATCCCGCATTCCGGACGATCGAGTCTCACCATGCGACACATCGGTGACACGGCCCGTCCTGAATCCTTACGATCGGTCCCATGAAGCGACAGGCGGACCTCACGAAGCGGCGGGCAGTGGACCTGTGCCGCGTTGCCGCCATGCTCTGTCGCACCTCCTGAGGCGGACGGCGACGCCGCCGTCCACGTCCCCCTCGTCCTCACCCCTCGCCCCGCCCGTCGTGGGCACCCGCGCGCCGCCGCACGGCCCGAGCGCGCGCACTCTCGCACCGCACGCCCGCCGCCAACTGCCCCGGAGGAGAAAACATGAGCCGCAGCGACGTCCTGGTCGACGCCGACTGGCTGCAGGACCACCTGGACGACTCGAACATCGCGATCGTCGAGGTGGACGAGGACACGTCCGCGTACGAGAAGAACCACATCAAGAACGCGATCCGGATCGACTGGACGCAGGACCTCCAGGACCCGGTCCGCCGCGACTTCGTCGACCAGGAGGGCTTCGAGAAGCTGCTCTCGGCGAAGGGCATCGCCAACGACACGCTGGTGATCCTCTACGGCGGCAACAACAACTGGTTCGCGTCCTACGCCTACTGGTACTTCAAGCTCTACGGCCACGAGAACGTCAAGCTTCTCGACGGCGGCCGCAAGAAGTGGGAGCTGGACGCCCGCGAGCTGGTCGCCGGTGACGACGTGCCGCAGCGTCCCGCCACCGACTACAAGGCCAAGCCGCAGAACACCGCGATCCGCGCGTTCCGCGACGACGTGGTCCAGGCGATCGGCGCGCAGAACCTCGTCGACGTCCGCTCGCCCGACGAGTTCTCCGGCAAGCTGCTCGCCCCGGCCCACCTCCCGCAGGAGCAGTCGCAGCGTCCGGGCCACGTCCCGTCCGCGCGCAACATCCCGTGGTCGAAGAACGCCAACGACGACGGCACCTTCAAGTCGGACGACGAGCTCAAGGAGCTCTACACCGACGAGCAGGTCGACCTGGCGAAGGACACCATCGCCTACTGCCGCATCGGTGAGCGCTCGGCCCTGACCTGGTTCGTCCTGCACGAGCTGCTGGGCGTGGAGAACGTCAAGAACTACGACGGCTCCTGGACCGAGTACGGCTCCCTCGTCGGCGTGCCGATCGAGCTCGGCGCCAACAAGTAAGAACGGGCAAGTCCGCCCCCCAACCCCTCAGGAGTACGACATGTGCGGAGCGAAGGCCGGCGGCCCCGACGCCTCGACGATCAAGCCCGGTGAGACCACCATCCAGGGTCAGGTGACCCGTGACGGCGAGCCGGTGACGGGCTACGTCCGGCTGCTGGACGCCACCGGCGAGTTCACGGCGGAGGTGCCGACGTCCGCGACGGGCCAGTTCCGCTTCTACGCGGCCGAGGGCACCTGGACCGTACGGGCGCTCGTCCCCGGCGGCAGCGCCGACCGCACGGTCGTGGCCCAGCAGGGCGGTCTGGCGGACGTCGCGATCGCCGTCTGACGGCGCCGCGTACACCATGCGGTGAGGGGCCGCGCCCACGGGTTGGACACCCGGGCGCGGCCCCTCACCGCGTCTCCGTACCCCGCCGCACGGGGTGCGGCGGGCGTGGATCAGATCAGGTCCTCGCCGTTGCGGCGGGCCTCCAGCCACTCGCGGAGGAAGCCGCGGCTGATCACGACCAGGACGACGGCCACGAGCACGGGCCAGATCAGGACGTACGCGGTCAGGGCTGCGGTGGTCACGGTGCCTCCTCGGAAATCACCGGGCGGGTCGTCGCCGGGCGGGTCGTCACTGGGCCTCGGCCGGCCGTCACTGGGTACCGGTCCCGGCGGGCTGCGGGTCGTCGTCGGCGGCGGCGGACGTGGCGTCCGTACCGTCACTCGTACCGGCGCCCGTACCCGCGGCGGCCGCCTCCGGGCCGTCGTCGAAGTCGCCGGTGCGCTGCGCGATGACGGCGAAGTCGAAGCCCTCGCGCCGGCGCACGGACATGGCCCAGCAGATGACCGTGGACACCGAGTAGGCGACCAGCGAGCCGCACAGGGTGGCGTACTCGTGCAGGGAGCCGATGGCGAACGGCGCGGTCGCCACGATCGCCACCACACCGACGATCTTCGCCGTCCGGACGCCGAAGAACCCGAACGCCATCAGGCCGAGGACGACGCCGACCCCGACGACGGACAGCACGTCCACGACGATGCCGAAGAAGCCGTCCACGGAGATCCAGCCGAAACGGACCGGCAGGAACACCGCGAGCGCCGCGAGCACGGAGGTGGTGAACGCCCTGCCGGTGACCTTGTCCCAGTAGAAGCTGGCCAGCACCGGGAAGACGAGGGCGCCCCACAGCGCGCCGACGAAGACCAGCAGGTCGAGGATGTTGAGTTGCAGGCTGGCGAAGGCCACGGCCACCGCGGTCGCCACCACCATGGTGATGCGGCCGACGAGCAGCATGGTCTTCGGGTCGGCCTTCTCCTTGCCGGCCACGTTCTGGCCGTAGACGTCGGCCATCACGATGGAGGAGAGGGCCGCGAGGTCGGAGTCGGCGGTGGAGGAGAGGGCACCGACGATCATGATGAAGAACAGCGCCAGCAGCACGGGCGGCAGGTACTCGGCGGCCATGCCGGGAATGATGTTGTTCAGGTCGCCGCCGGTCGGCTCGTAGCCGAGGTAGAGGGCGAGTACGCCGAGCATGCCGACGCCGATGACCATCGCGCCGTAGCCGACGGTCGCCGTGATGAAGGTCGGCTTGATCAGGCTCTCCTTCACCGCGAAGAGCCGCTGCGCGATGGTCTGGTTGCCGATCGCGTAGGCGAGCACCGCGGCGATGTACGGTGCGCCCTGCTCCATGAAGGCCTGGCTGGAGAAGAAGTCGCCCTGCTGTGCGGTCAGGTTGCCGGCGCCGGTCTCGAAGGCCGCCGGGAAGTCGGCCGCGAAGAAGATGAACGGGACGATGACGGCCACGGCGCCGAGCATCGCGACGACCTGGACGAAGTCGGTGAGCACCGAGGCGCGGAAGCCGGACCACAGGGTGTAGAGCAGCACGCCCGCGGCGACGGCGAAGACGCCCTGGGTGAAGGTGAAGGGCGACAGCAGCGAGATCAGCACGCCACCCGCGATGAAGTTGGACATCAGGCTGATCAGGCTGCCGACGATGTTCGAGCCGGCGAGCATCAGCTGGCTGGAGCGGCCGTGCCGGGCGTACATGACCTCGGCGAGGGTGTGCGCCTTCGGCGCCACGGCCCGGATCCGTTTGCCGAAGGGGTAGATGAAGAGAATCATCAGGGCTCCCCAGAGCCCGTAATGGATGGGCCCCGAGATACCGTATGTGTAGCCGGATGTCGCGGAGGCGTACATCGACGACGCCCAGATCCAGGTCGCCGTCATACTGGCCGCGGATATTCCGAAACCGATGTTGTTGCCGGCGGTCATATAGCCGTCGGCGTTCTCTTCCTTCTTGCCGATGCGGGTCGATATCAGGAAGGTCCCTCCGTAGAAGAAGACCAGAAGACCCACGATTACCAGGGCGCTGAACTGGGCTGTCTCCATTCCGTCCACACGCGCCACCTCCTTCGACTCGGTGGAGCCCCGCACGCGTGAGGCGGCGACAGGCTCCAGCCCGGCAGCTCGTCGCTGGACCGGGAGCGTTCACAAAAAGGCAGACTTTTTTGGCCTGCAAACGCTTGGCACGGTAACAGCACATTTGAGCGGTTGCGGGTTCGTGTCGCGTCGGGATGGACGGGAGGTGTCACCTGGAATTATGCATGTTTTTGGCAGGTCGCCGACATTTCAGACGACTGCTTTGCCGGGAAGCTACTCATTTGTGAAGCTTCTTTGCGATGGCATCTTTGCTAATTGCGGATGCGATTCCGTGCGCTTCGTTATGGCAAAGAAATAGTTGAACGGGTTCCCGAGTGCTCGCTCGGCGGGTGCGACGCCACGACGGCACCGGCCTACCCTGGAGACATGTACGCACGGCGGCGGCACGTCTACTTCGCCATGATGGGGACCTGCATCGTGCTCTTCGTCCTGGCCTGGGCGGTCGTGCGCCTCTGGTCCGTCCCGGCCGCCGTGGGCATGTGCGTGGTGGCGATGCTCATCCCGCCGGTGGCGGCGATGACGGCCAACCGGCGCGGCCCGGACGACCGCTGGTGGGACGGCCCGTCGGGCGACGCCCAGTCCGACGAGTGGTGGGACGAACTGGACGGGAAGAAACGCCCGCGCTGAGCCCGGCCCTCGGCGAGGATGGCGGTCATGTCCCCGACGAAGCTGTCCACGGTCGTACTCGACGCGCACGACGCCCAGGAACTCGCCGGTTTCTACCGGCGGTTGCTGGGCTACGTGGTGCGTGCCGAGGACGGCGGCTGGGTCCTCATCGGCCCGCCGCCCGGCACCGCCGGCACGTCCCTGGCCTTCGAGACGGAGCCCGCCTACGTGCCGCCCGCCTGGCCGTCCCGCGAACCGGGCGAGCAGCAGATGATGCTGCACCTCGACATCCAGGTCGACGACCTGGCGGCGGAGACCGAGCGGGCCGTGGCCGAGGGTGCCCGGCTCGCCGAGTACCAGCCCCAGGACGACGTCCGCGTCCTGCTCGACCCGGCCGGGCACCCCTTCTGCCTGTGGACGCAGGTCACCCTGTGACGGGTGCGGCACCGTCCGACGCGCAGCCCGGTCGGGCCGCGTCCCACCGCGACCCTTCGGCCAGGCAGGCGGAGATCCCGCTCACCTGCTGCCCGTAACTGCGGCCCTGTACCGCGGTCACGGTGCCGTCCGGGCCGACCTCGCACGGGTTGTCCTCCGTGCACTCCTCGCCGTCGCGGTTGCTGCTGTTGTTGATGCCCACGACCGTGTTGCCGTCGGGTGACAGCAGCGGCGCGCCGGAGTCACCGGGCCTGCTGGCGCAGTCGTCGCCCGGGGCGTAGCGCACCGCGTCGTCCTGCTGGTAGCCGCCCTCCCGCAGCTGTGGCGCCACGGCCTCCACCGAGCACAGCGGGCGGTTGATCCGGCGGCCCATGAGGAACTGGTCGCCGGCGCGCATCGGGGAGGTGCCCAGCCGGAAGACCTTCGCACCCTCCGCGGCGAGCTGGGCGTACGTCTTGTCCAGCCGGTACAGCGCGACGTCGGTGCCCGTCATCGTCGCGTACATCAGCCGCGTCGCGCGGGCCGTGGTGCGGGTGTAGCCGGCGGAGTCGTAGACCTCGACCGGCTCCTCCAGGTCGGCGGGCCGGTCCACCACCGCCGTCCCCGGGGCGGGCCGCCCGCTCGGCACGCAGTGGCCGTTGGTCAGCGCCAGCGCAGGGTCCTCGGGGCGCGCGGTGGAAGCGCGCACCACCGACCCGTGGCACGTGCCGACCGTGGCGGAGCCTTCCACGTCCGGCACCGGGTCGAACGGGGGTACGTCGGTTCCGTCCACGATGCCGTTGATCCAGTCGGTGTTCTCCGCGACGTCGGTGTACAGGGTGGGGAAGTCGGAGCCCTTGTTGCCGGGACCGATGACCGTTCCGGCCAGTGCCCACGCGTCGCCCTCACGGACCAGGGCAGGCCCCCCGGAGTCCGTCATCCCCGGCCCGACGGCGGGGTCGGTGCTGCCCACGCACAGGGGCAGGGTCTCGCCGTCGCCCTCCCAGCACTCCTCCAGCGGCAGCACCTCGGTGTCCGCTTCGCGGAGCCTGCTGGGATAGCAGTCGGGGTCGTCGAAGTCGCCGCAGGACTGCGCGGTGGCGCCCCAGCCGAGGATGCGGACGGCCGTCCCGTCGGTGGGAGTGGTCTTGGCGAGCCGCACGGGCTCGGCCCGCACCGGGGTGCGCAGGTGCAGCACGGTGATGTCCTCGCCGGCGGGGTTGTAGGTGTTGTGGCGCCGGTAGAACCGGTCGACATCGGTGACTTCGCCGCCGTCGGTGGTGTCCAGCGAGCCGACGCGGACCTTCCAGTCGCGGGGGACGCCCGCCGTCGAGCCGGTCGGGGTGTTGGCGCAGTGGCCCGCGGTCACCGCCCACTGCGGCGCGATGAGCACCGCCCCGCACCGGTGACCGTCCTGCCGCGGAGGGTCGTACTGAAGCGAGACCATGAACGAATACGGCTCGGTGGACTCGGTGCCGCCGATGACCGCCTGCGCCGGCAGAGCGGCGAACAGGGTCGTGATCGCCACGACTCCCGTCGTCAGGACGGCGGCCGCCCTGCGGCTCATCCATCGGCGCATGAGTGACTCCCGTGACGCATGAGTGCCTCCTGTCGTCCGCCGCCGGGCGTCGGCGCGCGGGCTCGTACGGAGGAACGGCACCGGCCGTTCCCCTTGGCCCGGACCGTAGGCTCAGGGGATCTCCGGCCGGCCGCGCCCGCGCAGCGGGCGCACCGCGGCAACCACTCAGTCGTGTATCAGCTCACTCCCCGGTCTCGCACCGGCGCCCCGCGCAGGCACGAATCCCTACAGGATGCTCAGTAGACGAGGGCCTGCGTGTCGTCGGCCAGCGCCTCCTGCACGAAGACCTGGGCGCCCGCGATGCGTACGCCCTCGATGACGTCCTTCTCGGTGAGGTCGCGGCGGGCGGCGCACTGGGTGCACAGCGTCACCCGGCCGCCCGCGAGGAGGGAGTCGAGCAGGTCGGGCAGCGGCGCGGCGTGCGGCAGCTCGAACTCGGCCGCCCGCCCCGGCACCGCGAACCAGGCGGACTCCCCGGTCAGCCACAGCGACACGTCCACCCCGCTGGCCACGGCCACCGCCGCCACGGTGAACGCCTGCGAACACCGCTCGGGAGCATCGGCCCCCGCCGTCACCTTGATCACGAGCTTCTTCGCCATGCCGGAAGCGTAGCCCTCGCGGGGCCGCGTCAGACCGCTGCGAAGGTGATCGTCACCAGCAGCGTCGCGACGCAGAGGACGGTGAGCAGGGCGCTGACGGTGGCGCCGTCCGGCCGCCGCCCGTGCCGCGGCCGGGGCCTGGCCCGGTGCTTCGGCACGGGCCTCGGCGGGTGCGCCGGGTGGAACGGGGGCAGCGCGTAGCCGGGGGAGAGGGGTGCCCGGTCCCGGTCTCGCCGGGGCGCGGCCTGCTGGGCCCGCCTGCACTCCTCGTAGGGCAGTCCGCCGTCGTACGTCATCCCTCGTGCTCCTCGCGCTGGTGCTGGCGCAGCAGGACGTTCGCGTCCGTCACCGCGCTGTGGTCGAACGCCGCCCGCGCGGCCTCCCGCCGGTCGGCCAGCCCGGCGCAGGCCTCGCAGCCGGTGACCGGCAGCGGCGGCCTTTCCAGTGCGCAGGGGTCCGGGGGCCGGGCGAGGGTGCGTTCGTTCGCGGCGCGCAGGCCTGCCCCGATGCGCTCACGGTCGGTCGCCCGGCGCAGCCCGGCCGGCTCCGCCTCCCACTCCCGGCCGCCGCCGAGGGGGCGGAGCAGCGCGCGGGGCCCGGCCAGACCCTGGTACGCGCCGACCCTTGCCGTGGCGGTGTCGTAGAGCACGTTGCCGGGTTCGAAGGCTGCCGGTTCGGTTCTCACGGGTCTGCTCCCTTACGTCAACATCTATACGGAATGCGACAGTTGCCCTACTCTGTGTAGCGGTGGGCAGTACGAGCATGACCCACGCCGGGGGTCGCCAAGCGCGGAACGGCCGCTAGTGCCACAAGAGGCGCTCCAAATTCCACAAATTCCACAGTCGGGAGGGGTGGCGGTGCCGCAGCGGAGGGCGATCACGGGTCGCAGTCAGGAACCGAGGGCACGTTTCGCGGAGGAACTGCGGCTGCTCCGGCAGACGCGGGGCGTGTCCCTGCGGGGCATGGCGGAGGCGGTCGGCTGGGACGCGTCCCAGTTCGGCAAGATGGAGAACGGCCACACGCTGGGCGGCCCGGAGATCGTCGAGGCGCTCGACCAGTACTACGGCACGGGCGGCATGCTGCTCACGCTGTGGGAGCTGGCGGTGGCGGATCCTACGCAGTTCAAGGAGCGGTACCGCCGGTACATGGTCTTGGAGGCCGAGGCGGTGAGTATGTGGCAGTACTCGCCCAGCATCGTGCCGGGTCTGCTCCAGACTCCGGAGTACGCGGCTGAGCTGCTCAGGCAGGGCGGGCAGACCGGCGTGGAGCTGGACAAGCAGGTGGCGGCGCGCATGGGCCGCCGCGAACGGCTGCTGGCCGAGGGCGGGCCGCAGTTCCGGGCCATCCTCTCGGAGACGGTGCTGCACAGTGCGTTGCGCAGTCCGGCTGAGTGGCGCGCTCAACTCCGTCATCTGCTTGTGATGGGGGAGCGCCCCAACATCTGCGTCCAGGTGGTTCCCTGGTCGGCTGGGCTGCACGCGCTGACAAACACCCACACCATGTTTCTGCATGGAGCGGGGCGGATCGTCGCCTGGGTCGAGACCGGCTACTCGGGCGAACTGGTCCAGGAAACAACGGCAGTCGACCAGCTGCAGCTCCGATACGATCGAGTACGCGATACGGCCCTGTCGCCGGGCGCGTCGCGGGAGTTCATCGGCCGGATGCTGGAGGAAGCGCCATGCGAGACATCGACCTGAGCGTCATCACCTGGCGTAGGAGCAGCTACAGCAACCAGGACGGCGGCGAGTGCATCGAGGTCTCCGACGACCTCCTCCGCGCCGCCGACTGGCGCAAGAGCAGCTACAGCAACACGAGCGGCGGCGATTGCGTCGAAGTCGCCCCCAACCTCCCCTCCCTCGTCCCCGTCCGCGACAGCAAGGCCCCCGCCCGCGGAGCGCTCCTCTTCGCCGCACCCGCGTGGGCCGCGTTCGTGGACGGAGTCCGACGGGAAGAGCCGAGGTGGGCCGCGTAAGCTGGGGGCGGCCCTGTCGTATGCCCCCCGCTCAAGGAGCACCCCGTGGAGATCTTCTTCGAAGCCCTGCTGGTCCTGGTCTGCGTCGGCGTTCTCGCCTTCGCCGGTCTGACCGTGAAGAAGCTGTACCAGGGCCAGCGCTGATCACCGACGCCAGGAAGTACCGCTCATCATGATCGAGATCCCGTCCGACCTGCACAAGGACCTCGTCCCCCTCGCCTTCCTGCTCGGGAACTGGGCCGGCGCGGGCGTGCACGACTTCCCCGGCGCCGAGAAGTGCAACTTCGGCCAGGAGGTGTCCTTCACCCACGACGGCCGGGACTTCCTGGAGTACCAGTCCCACACCTGGGTCCTGGACCAGGAGGGCAACAAGGTCCGGCCGCTGGAGTCGGAGCACGGCTACTGGCGTATCGACCCGAACCGCAAGGTCGAGGTCACGATGGTGCGGGACGACGGCGTCGTCGAGGTCTGGTACGGCGAGCTGGCCGACCAGAAGCCGCAGATCGACCTGGCGACGGACGCGGTGGCCCGCACGGCGGCCTCCCAGCCCTACACCGGCGGCAAGCGGCTGTACGGGTACGTGAAGAGCGACCTGATGTGGGTCGGCGAGAAGCAGACCCCCGAGGTCGAGCTGCGCCCGTACATGTCGGCGCACCTGAAGAAGGTCGTCTCCCCGGAGGACGTCGAACGCTGGGCCAAGGCCCTCCCGGACGACATGCCGGACGACGGGATCGCTTTCTTCAAGTAGTCCCCGAGTAGCTCCCACGGCCCCCGCTCACAGGCCCGCCTCGGCCTCCGCCTCGGAGTGGATCCTCCGCATCTCGGCGATGGCGTCGGTCGGATCCTCCGTGCCCGTGCTCACCACCTCTTCCAAGCGGCGCAGGCGCGTCGCGCGGGACGGCCGGCGCTGGATCGCCACGAAGACTCCCCAGGTGTGGACGAAGGTACGCAGCGGTGCGAGGGACCGGGTCTGCTGCGCGCTGGTCGTCGCCTCGACGAGATCCTGAACGAACGCGGGCAGCCGGCCCGGCGTCAGGCTCGCGACCGCAGTATGGAGCGCCTCCGGGGTGAGGGCGGGCATGGGGACGAGGGGCTCGGCGAGCGGTTCCGGGCGGTGAGCCGTCACGGAGAGTCCTCCGGATCAAGGGCCCGTGCGGGGCGCTTCCTGGACGCTCACAGCATGACGCGGGCCGCCGGGCCTAGACTCTGGGGTGTGGTGAGCACCGACTGGAAGAGTGACCTCAGGCAGCGCGGCTACCGGCTGACCCCGCAGCGGCAGCTGGTGCTCGAAGCCGTGGACACCCTGGAGCACGCGACCCCCGACGACATCCTCGGCCAGGTGCGCAAGACCGCCTCGGGCGTCAACATCTCCACCGTGTACCGCACGCTGGAGCTGCTGGAGGAGCTGGGCCTGGTCAGCCACGCCCACCTCGGGCACGGGGCGCCGACGTACCACCTGGCCGACCGGCACCACCACATCCACCTGGTCTGCCGGGACTGCACCAACGTCATCGAGGCCGACCTGTCGGTGGCCGCCGACTTCACCGCCAAGCTGCGCGAGCAGTTCGGCTTCGACACCGACATGAAGCACTTCGCGATCTTCGGGCGGTGCGCGGACTGTTCCCCGAAGAGCGCGGCCAAGGGTACAACTGCCGAGTCGTAGGCTGGGGGACATGAAGAGCCCCCTGCTGTCCCTGCCCGGCGCCGTTCCCGCCGAGGGTGTGGACGAAGGCGTCGCCGCCCACTACGGCGACCTGTTCCGCGAGCAGCGTGCCCTCGCCGACGGCACCGGCTTCGTCGACCTCTCCCACCGCGGTGTCGTCGCCGTCACCGGTGACGACCGGCTGAGCTGGCTGCACCTGCTGCTCACCCAGCACGTCAGCGAGCTGCCGGCCGGTGAGGCCACCGAGGCGCTGGTCCTCTCGGCGAACGGCCACATCGAGCACGCCCTGTACCTCGTCGACGACGGCACCACCGTCTGGGCCCACGTCGAGCCCGGCACCCAGGAGGCGCTGATCGCCTACCTGGAGTCGATGAAGTTCTTCTACCGGGTCGAGGTCGCCGACCGTACCGCCGACACCGCCCTCGTGCACCTGCCCGCCGGGTCGATCACCGAGGTCCCCGAGGGAGCCGTCGTCCGCGAGACGCCGTACGGCCGTGACCTGTTCCTGCCGAGGGAGGAGCTGGAGGCGTTCGCCGCCGGCGCCGGCCCGGCTGTCGGCATCCTCGCCCACGAGGCGCTCCGCGTCGAGCAGCACCGGCCGCGGCTCGGCTTCGAGACGGACCACCGGACCATCCCGCACGAGCTGGGCTGGATCGGCACCGCCGTGCACCTCCAGAAGGGCTGCTACCGGGGCCAGGAGACCGTCGCCCGCGTGCACAACCTCGGCAAGCCGCCGCGTCGGCTGGTCTTCCTGCACCTGGACGGCAGCGAGGTCCACCTGCCGCCGAACGGGGCGGAGATCCGCCTCGCCGACGACGGCCCCGACGGCCGGAAGATCGGCTTCGTCACCACGTCCGTACGCCATCACGAGCTGGGCCCTGTCGCCCTCGCCCTGGTCAAGCGGAACGTGCCGGTGGACGCCCGGCTGACGGCCGAGGACACGGCGGCCGCGCAGGAGACGGTCGTCGAGCCGTAGGAACCCCTGAGTCTCAGACCTCCACCGAGTTCCTAGACTTCCACGAGGACGGTGAACGGGCCGTCGTTCGTCAGGGACACCCGCATCTGCGCGCCGAAGCGGCCTGTCGCCACGGTCGCGCCCAGCGCGCGCAGTTGCGCGACCACCTCGTCGACCAGCGGTTCGGCGACGTCGCCGGGCGCGGCCGCGTTCCAGGTGGGGCGGCGGCCCTTGCGCGCGTCGCCGTACAGGGTGAACTGGCTGATCACCAGCAGCGGTGCGCCGAGGTCGCTGCACGACTTCTCGTCGTGCAGGATCCGCACCGACCAGAGCTTGCGGGCCAGCTGCGCCGCCTTCTCCTTGGTGTCCTCGTGGGTGACGCCCACCAGGACGCACAGTCCCTCGCCGTCGATCGCCCCCACGGTCTCGCCGTCCACGACGACACTCGCGCCGTCCACTCTCTGC
Organism: Streptomyces mayonensis; assembly: GCF_018982965.1. Lineage (GTDB taxonomy): Bacteria > Actinomycetota > Actinomycetes > Streptomycetales > Streptomycetaceae > Streptomyces > Streptomyces mayonensis. The sequence continues at coordinate 13,783 of NZ_JACBYP010000041.1, forward strand.
ACCACCGCACGCATCCCGCCATGATGCCGTGCGCCGCCGGGACGCCCGGACGAGGGGGGCCGCCGTACGACGGCCCGTACGGGGCTTCTTTTCTCACCTAACCCCCCATCTGGGGCGGATCACGGGCACTCGGTCACATAGCGGCAACGCGGGGTGGCACCATGCTCCCCAGGACCGGGCGAGGGGACGGTAGAGGTACATGAGCACACCGAGTACGGGGCAGTCGCTGGGCACTGTCGCGTTGACGGGGCCGGGCGCGCTGGAGGCCCTGAGGCCCCCCGTGCAGCGCACGGACAGCCCGGGGCTGCCCCCGGATCCTCCGGCGCACGACCTGGGCGCACTGAGCCTGCCGGAGCTGCGCGCCCTGCGCCGGGACGCCCAGCGGGAGGAGGCCGACCTCAGCTACGTGCGGCGGCTGCTCCAGGGCCGTATCGACATCCTGCGCGCGGAGCTGGCCCGGCGCGGGCCCGCGACCGTGGTGACGACGGCGGCGACCGGCTCCGTGGTCGAGCGGCTGTCCGAGATCCTCGCCGACGCGCCGGCCCGGCAGCGTTCGTCGGCCCGCCACGTGACGCTGGGCACGCCGCGCACCGAGGAGTGCCGGCGGCTGGCCGCCGAGATGCTCGGCGAGGTGGAGCTGTCCGACCTGACGGCCCGCACCGACGGCGAACTGACGACCGGGATGGGCCGCCTCGTGCGGTACGAGCAGCAGGTCTCCCGGCGCCGGCAGCGGCTCCAGCGCACCGCCGACGACTGCAGCGCCGAGATCGCCCGCCGGTACCGTGAAGGAGAAGCACAAGTCGACGACCTGCTGGTGTGACACGGGGGCGGCCTTCCGCGCCGCCCCGGGGCCCGGTGATCCCGGGCCGTCGCCGGGCGGGTCACCCGTCCGGAAGGCCACCGCCGATGCCCGCGCCCCGACCGCATCAGTCGCCCCAATCGCCCCAATCGCCCCAGCCGTCGCAGCAGAACCAGCGGGCGCAGCAGCCCCAGCCCCAGCCGTCGCCGGGGCCCGAGCAGTCCGCGCCCACGTCCGCCCTCTCGCCCGTCGTGCCGCCGGTCCTCGCCGAGGTCGTGCGGTCGGGTTTCGTCGAGGGGCGGCACCGGGGCAGCCTGGTCGTCCTGGGCGCCGACGGGGCCGTGGAGCTGGCGCTGGGCGAGGTGACGGCGCCGGTCTTCCCGCGCTCCTCCAACAAGCCGATGCAGGCGGCGGGTGTCCTGCGGGCCGGGCTCGACCTCACGGGTGAGCGGCTTGCGCTGGCCGCAGCCAGCCACTCGGGAGAACCGTTTCACCGCGATCTGGTCCGCAAGATGCTGGACGAGCACGGCCTCGACCCGGCGCTCCTGCAGTGCCCGCCCGACCTGCCGCTGGACCCCGAGGAGCGGGAGACGTACCTGTCCTCGGGCGCGGCACCCGACCGCGTCACCATGAACTGCTCCGGCAAGCACACCGCGATGCTCGCCGTCTGCGTGCAGCGGGGCTGGCCGCTGGAGACGTACCTCGACCCCGGCCACCCGCTCCAGCGCACCATCCACAGGGTTGTGGAGGACGCGGCGGGCGAGCCGGTCGCCGCCGTCGGCACGGACGGGTGCGGGGCGCCGCTGATGGCGGTCAGCCTGGTCGGGCTGGCCCGCGCCTTCCGCTCCTTCGTGGCCGCCGAGCCCGGTTCGGCGGAGCGCCGGGTCGCCGACGCGATGCGGGCCCACCCCGAGTACGTCGCGGGCACGCGCCGCGCCGACACCTGGCTGATGCGCGAGGTGCCCGGCACGCTCGCCAAGATGGGCGCGGAGGCCGTCCAGGCGGTGGCCCTGCCGGACGGCCGCGCCCTGGCCTTCAAGATCGAGGACGGCGCGACCCGGGCGCTGGGCCCGGTCCTGGCCCGCGCCCTCACCCTGCTCGGAGTGCAGGGTCCGGTCGTCGACCGCATCGGCCGCGCCCCGCTGCTCGGGGGCGGCCGGGAGGTGGGGGAGATCAGGGCGGCGTTCTGACGGGCGCCGGGTCCGCGCGGGCGTCGCGGCCGGGTCCGTGGGCGTGCCGGCCGGGGCCGTGCGGCGTCGCGGCCGGGTGCGAGGGGTTCACGGCCGTAGGAGGCGCCGGCCCGGGGCGGCACGACTGCCGCGCCGTCGCCGACGTACCGGGGGCTCGGTCCCAGTGCTCTTCCGGCCGAGCGAGGCCCCGCAAATCCCCGCGACGCGGGACGGAGGGGCGGCCTACCGTGAGCGGCATGACCAGCACTGCCGACACAGACGTACGTCCTATCACCGAGGCCGAGGTGCCCGACTGGAACCGGGCTCTGAACACCGGGTTCCTGCAGCCGCCCGCCGTGGGAGCGGAGCAGTTGGAGGCCCGTCGGCGGCAGTTCGTGCCCGGGCGGCTGCTGGGCGCCTTCGACGGCGACCGCTGTGTGGCCACCTTCCGCTCCTTCGACCAGGAGCTGACCGCCGTCGGCGGCGCCCCCGTCCAGGCCGACGCCATCTCCAACGTGACCGTCACCGCGACCCACCGCCGCCGCGGCCTGCTGACGCGGATGATGGCGCAGGACCTGGCCGCCGCCAAGGACCGAGGGGACGTCGTCGCGACGCTGATCGCGGCCGAGTACCCGATCTACGGCCGGTACGGCTTCGGGCCCGCCACCACCATGACCGAGTGGACGGTCGACGTGCCCAGGGCCGGCCTCGACCGGCGCTGGGCCGCCCCGGAGGACGGCGGACGGATCGACCTCGTGGACGGCGCGGACGTCCGCAAGCTCGGCCCCGAACTGCACGAGCGGCTGCGCCGGGTCCAGCCGGGCGCGGTCAGCCGGGACGAGCTGTGGTGGCAGTCCCGGACCGGCGCGGTGAACCTGCAGGGCACCCCGTGGACCGAGCCCTTCTACGCCCTGTACCGCTCGGCGGACGGGGACGTCCGGGGCCTGGCCTCCTACCGGACCGACGACCACTGGGGCGACGCCAAGCAGCCGCTGAACACGGCGAGCGTCGACTGGCTGCTGGCCCTGACGCCGGACGCCGAGCGCGCGCTCTGGCGCTTCCTCTGCTCGATCGACTGGATCATGACGGTGAAGAGCGGCTGGCGGGCCCCGGACGACCTGCTCCCGCACCTTCTGCCGGACCCGCGGGCCGCGCGGATCACCACGCAGGCGGACTGGCTGTGGGTGCGGATCCTGGACGTCGTACGGGCGCTGGAGGCGCGGACGTACGAGGGGCAGGGGTCGCTGGTACTGGAGGTCGTGGACCGCGGCGGGCTGACCGGCGGGCGGTGGCGGCTGGAGGCGGGCGAGGACGGGGCGTCGTGCGTGCCGACCACCGAGAGCGCCGGCCTCGTGCTCGACGTGGCCGAGCTCGCGGCACTGTGGCTGGGTGACGAGTCGGCCGTTCGGCTGGCCGCGCTCGGCCGGGTGCGGGAAGAACGAGCGGGCGCCGCCCGTGTGGTCGACGCCCTGCTGCGTACGTCCAGGCGGCCTTGGTGCCCGGACATGTTCTGAGTCGGCTCCCTTCTGCCGGTGACGGTGGCTGTGCGCATCCGTAGCGCTTACCGCGACCTGCTTCTTCAGCAGTTGTGCAGTTGTGCAGTTGTGCTCTTCGGTTGTGCTCTTCAGTTGTGGTTGTGGTTGTGGTTGTGGTTGTTGTGCGTGGTGCGACTGTCTGTCCGGGCTCCAGGCTCCCCTCCGGAACGGGGCCCGGACGACAGTGTGCCGGTCAGCCGGACTGGGCGAGCAGCATCACGAGGATCACCGCCCCCACACCGCCGATCATGGTGTTCTTCGCCTTGATGCCGACGGACAGCGCGACGAACGCGATGATGCCCATCGGCCCGTACTTCCACTGCACGAGTTGCTCGAACCCTATGGCCAGAGCGGCGACGACGATGGCGATGAGCGGCATGGTGTCCCCCTGTTCACCGTGGTGGCCAACCCCCGGAAGGTTTGACCACGTTGCTCAAGTTGGCTGCCAACTTCTCTGTACTTATCTCCGCTTGGAAGCGTCTCATAACCACCTTCTCGCGAACTGCCGAAAGATGGCGAGAAGTTGTAGGGTTTGGTCGTGGAGCCGGAACACGCCCCCGTCAACGGGCGGAAGAGACCGCAGCCGCCACAGACAACACATCGCGAGGTGGCCGACGAACTGCGCGCCCGGATCAGGTCCGGACGGTTGCAGCCGGGGCAGCGCATGCCCACGCAGGCGCAGTTGGCCGAGGAGTTCGGCGTGGAGCGCGGTACCGTCCGCCAGGCGCTGCGCATCCTGCAGTCGGAACGTCTGCTCACCAACGTGTCCAAGGGGAGCCCCGCGACCGTCGCACCCGACCCGCACGGCCCCCGGGCCGGTCCGCAGGCCCGTCCGATGCCCACCACGGTCGCCCTCGGTGCCCGGGTGGCGCAGGCCTTCGCCGCCCCGCACGTGGAGATCGACGCGCTGTGTCTGACCTCGGTCTCCCTCACCCTCGCCATCGGGGAGCCGTTGGGGCAGATCCACGCGGGGCGACTGAAACCGGCCAAGATCGACGTCCGGGTGCTGCTGCCGAGCCGGGACATAGACCTCGCCTTCCCGGTGGCGGTGTCCGGCGGCGGCGGCGCGGTCGGCGACCCGGTGCACGAGGGGTGGCTGGCGATGCGCAACGCCCAGGCGCGGGTGCTGCGGCACAGCCTGCTGAGCCTGCGCGCCACCCACGGCATCGACGTACGGGTCTCCTTCCGGGCGCTGCCCTTCACCCCGCCCGTGAAGCTCTACGTGCTCAACGGCTCCGAGGCCCTGTTCGCCTACTACACCCTGAGCCGACGTGAACAGGAGGTCGGCCGGGAGCAGTTGGAGATGTACGACGCGGAGGGCATCCGGTCGACGCTGTTCGCCTTCGAGCAGAGCGGTGGCCTGCGCGACGGTGTGTTCGTGAAGCAGTCCCGGCTGTGGTTCGAGGCGTTGTGGGGGACGATCAGCTCCGAGCTGGTGCTCGGCACCCGGCCGTCCCCGGCGTCACCGCGTGGGACCCGCGACCAGGAGGGCCAGCAGGACCGCGCCGGCGGAGCTGACGGAGGGGCTCTTGGCCTTGATGCCGATGGTGAGCAGGAGCAGGCCGACGATGCCGGTGGCACCGTACTTCCACTGGACGATCTGCTCGAAGGCGATGACGAAGACCGCGGAGACCAGGGCGAGGACGGGCATGGTCTTCCCCCCTTCGGGAAGTTCGGGGAGTTCGGAGGGCTTGGAAGGCTCGGAGGGCTCGGAGGGCTCGGGGACTTCGGGAAGTTCGAGGAGCCGGGGAAGTCGGGAGGGTAAACTTCCACCAACCGATCCAAGTTGGCAACCAACTCCACCTAGGTTGTCCCCACTTGGCTGCTACCTATAAACAAGTTTCAAACAACTCCCTATAGGTAGGTCGAAGTTGTAGCGTTTGGTCGTGACCCAGGAGAACGTGTCCGTGAACGGCAGCAGAAGGCTCTCGTCCCAGGAGATCGCCGAGGTCCTGCGGGAGCGGATCCGCGGGGGAGACCTCAAGGCGGGCGACCGGCTGCCCACGCAGGCCGAGCTGGCCGAGGAGTTCGGCGTCGAGCGCGGCACCGTCCGCCAGGCGCTGCGGGCGCTCCAGGAGGACGGCCTGCTCACCAACGTCAGCAAGGGCAGCCCGCCCCGCATCGCCGAGCCCGCCGCGCCGCGCGCCGAGCCGCAGCCGACGATGGTCTCGCTCGGGCCGCGCCTCGCGGAGGCGTTCGCGGCGCCGCGCGTGCGGGTCGACGTCGTCTGCCACACCTCGGAGACGCTGATGCTGGCCCTCAGCGAGCCGCTCCGCCTGATCCACGAGGACCGAGTCCGCCCGGAGGCCATCGAGTTCCGCGTCCTGATGCCCTCGCGCGACATCCCGCTGGCCTTCCCCGTCCTGGTCGAGGACGAGGAGGACGACCCCCTCCACCAGCGCTGGCTGGAGATGCGCAACGCCCAGGCCCGGGTCCTCCAGCACAACCTGCACGCCGTGCGCTCCACCCACCGCATCGACGTGCGCATCGCCTTCCGCGCCCTGCCGTTCACCCCGCCGACCAAGCTGTACCTGCTCAACGGCGAGGAGGCCCTGCTCGGCTACTACATGCTGACCCGCCGCGAGGAGGAGTACGAGAGCCGGACGCTGGAGATGTACGACGCCCTCGGCTCGCAGTCGCTGCTGTTCTCGTTCCTGAAGCGCGCGGGTCACCGGGACGGAGTGTTCGTGGAGGAATCACAGAAGTGGTTCGACGCCCTCTGGGAAACCATCACCACGGACATGACACTCTCCTAGTGACCTCCGACACGGAACAGACGGAACCGGTGGCCGGGCGCCACCCCGGCCTGCGGGAGCTGGTCGTGGGCGCCCGCGTGGTCCTGTGGGACTTCGACGGCCCGATCTGCAGACTGTTCGCCGGCTACTCCGCGGACCGGGTGGCGGGCGAACTGGTCGACTGGCTGGAGGGCCAGGGCCTCAAGGGCCTGCTGACCCGGGAGGAGCAGGTCCACCCGGACCCGCACGTACTGCTGGGCGCGGTCAACCGCAGGCGCCACCGCAGCGACCTGGTCGCCGACTTCGAGGAACGCCTCACCCGGGAGGAACTCCGCGCCGTGGCCACCGCCTGGCCGACGGCGTACGCCGACGCGCTGATCCGCACCTGGTCGGCGCTCGGGGTGGGACTGGCGGTCACGACCAACAACGCGCCGCGCGTGGTGGGCGAGTACCTCGCCGGCCGGCATCTGCTGGACTGCTTCGCCCCGCACATCTACGGCCGTACCCGGGACCTGCACCTGCTCAAGCCCGACCCGTACTGCCTCAACCGCGCCCTCAGCGCGATGGGTGTCGCCCCCGACCGGGCGCTGATGGTCGGCGACTCCCCCTCCGACCTGACCGCCGCCCGCCGCGCCGGCGTGCCGTTCCTGGGTTACGCGGGGGGCGAGCAGAAGGCGAAGGCGCTGAGGCAGGCGGGCGCGGACACGGTCGTGGAGTCGCTGGAGCCGGTACTGAAGCTGCTCTGGGAGAACGCGGCGCACACCGGAGCCTGACCACCGCCGACGCGCCTTTCGAACGCCGCCGCCCGCCGCCGCCCGATTCGGCCCGACTCGGCCCGACTCCGCTCGGGTGTGCGCCGGTTCGCCCGGGGCGGGGACGGGGGTGTCCGGGCGGCCGGGTTCTGCGCCCGTGCCACGGTCCCGTGGAGTAGCGTGCTGCTCTCTTACCCCATTGGCGCCACCGGGATGGGCAGAACGCACGCGATGACACCTCAAGCGGTCTCGCCCGCCAGACAGCGGGCCGAAGCGATGAGTGACGGCTCGTCCCTGGTCAGGGGCCCGCTGAAGGGGTACCACCACGAGACGTACGTGCTCTCGCCGCCCGGCGGGTCGGTGACCGTCAAGCTGCGTGAGCCGCGCTCCACGAGCCTGTGGTTCGACCGCCGCTGCTTCCAGTCCGAGGAGGAACTGCTCCGGGGCCTGCAGGGGCGCATCGACCGGGTGCCCGGCATCGTCGACGTCGAGGGCATGGGGCTGCAGACGTTCATCGAGGGGCGGACCCTCGGCGAGCACCGGTGGCGGGGGCGGCCGGTGCCGGACGCGGTGTTCGGGCAGATCGTCGACCTCTTCCGGCAGCTGACGCGGATCACCGCCGGGACCCTGCGCGTCCAGCGGCGCTGCTCGCCCGAGGACGCCCCGGAGGACGGAGACACCGACGCCTTCCTCAAACGCCTCGTCGTCTTCGTGGAGGAGCAGGTCTACGCCGCCAACCGCCCGGTGTTCGGGGGCCTCTTCGCGGAACTCGGCGTACGGGACGAGGCACTCGTCCACCTGGAGAAGAACGTGGCCGGGCTCACCCCGCGGCCCTTCTGCCTCCTCCACGGCGACCTGCACCGCGAGAACTTCGTCGTCGACCCGCGCGGCGGCCTGTGGACCATCGACTGGGAGCTGGCGATGGTCGGCGACCCGCTCTACGACCTCGCGACCCACCTCTACCTGATGCGGTACCCGGCCGACCAGGAGGCCCGGATGATCCGTGAGTGGTGCGAGGTCGTGGAGGAGGTCCGCCCCGGCAGTTCCCGGGCGTGGGAGCACGACCTGCCGCTGATCACCGGCTTCAAACGGGCGCAGTCCCTCTACACGGACACCGTCCGCGCCGCGCTGTCCCTGCGGGAGGGAACGGGTTTCCGCTGGGCCGCCCTCCCGCGGGTGGCCGCGAAACTGCAGGGCGCCGTGGCCGCGGCCGCCGGGCCGCTCGGCCTGGACGCGGTGCCGGGGCGCCGGCAGGTGATGGCCGCGCTGGCCCGCTGGCACCGCGAGACCGCCGCCCTCCCCGCGGAGTGACCGCCCCGACCCGTGCCTGAGCGGCCCCTGCGAGGCGCTAGCCTTCCGGCTGCGGGAGGCGCTGGATGCGGCCGGGGTCCCGGCCGCGGGGCCCGAGGCGCTGGACGCCAGGGTGGCCGTCGTCCCGGCGGGCCTCGTCAAAGGGCTGGAGTACGACCACGTCGTCGCCGTCGAACCGGCGGCGATCACCGAGGCGGAGGGCCCCGGAGGGCGCGGCCTGCACCGCCTCTACGTGGTCCTCACCCGCGCGGTGTCACACCTGGACGTGGTGCACGCGCGCCCGCTGCCCTTCTGACACTCCTCGGTGCGCCGCCGGGCTCCCCGTCAGTGGGCCAGGTGGCGCACCGGTGCGGGGAGGTCCGCGTCGCTGCGGACCCGTACGGCGAGGCGCTCGATGGACTTGAGTGCGCTGACCACGTCCTCGCTGCGGACGTCGAAGGGCATGGAGTGGATCGTCTCGCCCTCGGCGGTGGCCGCGTCGGCGACCTGCTTCAGGGCCGCCTCGTCGTCGACCGAGAGCCCGACCTCGGTGAGGGTGGTGGGCAGGCCGACCCGGGTCGTGAACGTGATGAAGTCCCGGATGTCACCGGCCGGCGCGCCCTCCAGGACGAGCTGGGTCAGCGACCCGATGTTCACCTTCTGGCCGTGTGCCAGGCCGTGGGTGTCCGGGACGGCGGTCAGGCCGTTGTGGATCGCGTGGGCGGCGGCCAGACCGCCGGACTCGAAGCCCAGACCCGACAGCAGCGTGTTGGCCTCGATGACCTTCTCCACGGCGGGGGTCACGGTGTTGTCCGTGACCGCGTCGATCGCGGGCAGCGCGTTCTCCCACAGGACGTCCCAGCTCAGCTGGGCCAGCGCGGTGCCGGTGAGCGTGGGCAGGCCGCCGGCCATCGTCGCCGAGTTCGACCGTGCGGTGGCGCGGGCCTCCAGCCAGGTGGCGAGCGCGTCCCCCACGCCGGCCACGAGCGTGGCGACCGGCGCGTTGGCGACCACCTGGGAGTCGACCAGGACGAGGTCGGGATTGCGGGGGAAGAAGCGGTACTCCTCGAACGCGCCGCTCTCGGTGTAGATCACGGAGAGCGCGCTGCACGGCGCGTCGGTGGAGGCGACGGTCGGGCAGTTGGCCCAGCGGATCCCGGCGAGGTGCCCGGCGGCCTTGACCGCGTCGATGGTGCTGCCACCGCCCACCGCCACCGCCACGTCGGCCCCGGCGGCCTCGATGGCGCCGACGAGCCGGTCCACCTCACTGGCGCTCGGTATCCCCGCGGACCGCTCACGGACGGCGGGGAGCCCGGCGGACTTCAGCGAGGCCTCGACGTCGTGACCGACCAGGCCCCACACCAGATCGTCGGCGATGATCAGCGGCGACGACCCGAGCGGCTTGAGGTAGTCACCGAGCTGGTGTATCGCTCCCCTGCCCTGAACGTACCGGCCGGGGCTGATGACGGTACGGAGCGCGCGTGACATGGAATCTCCCGGTGGTGAGTTCGGCTCTCGCCCGAGGCGATGACGCCTGAAGGCTAGGAGCCGATTTCCAGGAACGACAAGAATCGGCCAGCCGGAAAGGCGCGATTCTCAGATTGAGACGGTCGGTGGTCCTTCGCTGCCGGACCGGAACCCCCGCCTTTTCTCCAGCCCGTAGTACTTGATGCGGCGGTACACGGTCGCCCGCGACATGCCGAGATCGGCCGCGGCCCCGCCGACGTCGCCGCCGGTGCGCGTCAGGGCGTCCAGGATCGCGTCGCGCTCCAGCGTCTCGATGCGCGTCAGCCGGTGCTTCAGCCGGACGCGGCGGCCCTGGTCCTGCGGGACGGCCCGGCCCGCTCCGGCCGGGCGGGGGAGCCGCGCCTCGATGTTCATCGCCGTCTGCGCGGCGAGGGCCGACAGCAGCTCAGTGGGGGTGCTCGACCAGACGGTGAGGCTCAGCGCCCCCACGATCCCGCCGTCGACGGGGTCGTGGATCGGCACCCCGGCGCATATGTAGTCGCGCAGCGAGTGGTTGTAATGATCCTGGGAGGCGACCAGTGACACCCGGTCGTCGGCGAGGGCCAGCCCGAAGCCGTTGGTGCCGACGGCCTCCTCCGAGTAGGTGGCGCCCGGTGCCAGGACCACGCCGTCCAGCGCTTTCACGAATGCCGGATCGTCGCATTCCCGGCGGAGTACGAGACCGGACCGGTCGGAGAGCAGGACGGCTATCGGCTCATTCGCGAGGCTCGATTTCAATGCGGTCAATACCGGTGCCGCATAGTGGACCAGGCGTGAATCGACATCTATGTCGGAACTGAAGGGAACCCGGAGGAAGTCCTCCGCGAGACCCCGTTCCGCGCAGCGGTTCCAGGAGGCGCGGATACGTTCACGACGACTGAGGGCCACCTCGCGCCTCCCTCCGGCCGGAAAATGCCTCGCCAGCATGTGCACTTCCATGTTACCGACGGGAAGCGCCGAGCCGGACGGGGCCGGACCGTGGCCATCCGCACAGGGGTCGCGTCGGCCGGCCGTGCGGTGAGCAGGGCGGGGGCGGCAATCTGGTATCCCATATCTCCCTCCAGGCTGTCGCGCCGGGGCGGAGGGGTGGCTCGGCGCGCACGGCTCGGCCCTCGACGTCGCCGTGCTGTGGGCGACGACGGGAGCGGGTCCGAGGCGGGGCGCCGGGCGTGCGAGTCCTCCGGCTCAGCCCGCGCGCGGGGCCCCGTGGCGCAGGCCGTCGAGGATGAGGGTGGTGATCTGCCGGGCCTCGTCGAGCCATCCCTCGGTCGCGCGCAGGGCGCAGACGCCGCCCAGGGCCCGCAGCAGGGTGGGTCCGCTGACGTCGTCGCGGACGGTGCCGGCCGCGCTGCCGGCGTCGAGCAGCCGGGTGAGGGCGTCGCCCATGCGGGTGCGGGCGTCGTCGAAGACCGGTGAGTCCGTCGCCATGATGCTCTCCAGCGCCACGGACATCCCCCTGCCCACGGCGGCGTGATCCACGAGCAGCAGCAGGAACCTCCGCAGGGCCTCGTCCGGGGCGTGCCGGTTCAGCAGGTCGTCGGGCGCGGTGCACAGGTCGTCGACCTCCTTGCGGTAGACCTCCTCGACCAGGGCCTCGCGGGTCTCGAAGTGGCGGTAGAGCGTGCCCACGGCGACGCCGGCGCTGCGGGCGATGTCCTCCACGTGCGTGTCGGTGTCGCCGCCGAGGAAGGCCTGGCGGGCCGCGGACAGCAGTGCCTCGCGGTTGCGTCGCGCGTCGGCGCGCAGGGGGCGTGATGACGGCAAGGAACCTCCATAAGGTGAGTCTGATTCCGTTTACGTGTACCGTTTCCGGAGTCAGGTTCATCTTACGGAGAGGTTTCCCGTGCCGAACATCGACGAGGGCCTGGACGGCCTGCGAGTGCTGGTCACCGGCGGCAGCCGGGGCCTGGGCGCGGCGACCGCGCGTCGCTTCGTCGCCGCGGGCGCGACCGTGCTGACGGCCTCCCGCGGCCGGCCCGAGGAGGACGGCGGCGCCACCTACGTGCCGGCGGACCTCTCGACGCAGCAGGGAGTGGCCGAGCTCGGCCGCCGGGTCGTCGACCGGGTGGGCGGAGTGGACGTGCTCGTGAACAACGCCGGCGCGGCCGGCGTCCCGGCGCCGACCCTGAGCCGGTCCGACGCATCCTGGCAGGCGGACCTGGAGATGAACCTCCTCAGCGCCGTGCGTCTGGACCGGGCCCTGGTGCCCGGGATGGTCGAGCGGGGCTCCGGCGTCGTCGTGCACGTCTCCTCGATCGCCAGCCGACTGCCCCAGCGCGACGAGGTGTCCTACGCCGCCGCCAAGGCCGCGCTCAACACTTACAGTCGCGAACTGGCCACCGAGGTCGGCGCGCACGGAGTGCGGGTGGTCTGCGTCCTTCCCGGCTTCGTCGTCACGGAAGGCGCCACCGCACACCTCCGGCACATGGCCGAGGCCCGGGGCGTGACCGCCGAGGACGTCACGCAGCAGCTCGTGGACCACCTGAACGTTCCCATGGGCCACCCCGGGGATCCCGAGGACGTCGCCGAGATGATCGCCTTCCTCGCCTCCGGCCGCGCGAAGTGGCTCACGGGGGCGCAGTTCCGCGTCGACGGCGGCATCATCCCGACCGTCTGAGAAACGACCAGTATCGGCGCCGGAGGGGGGAGTACCGGCGTGCGAAGAAGACCAGTAGCAGTGCGAAGAAGACCACTACCAGCGCGAGGAACAGGACCGTCATCATGTCCATCACTCTGAGTTCCGTGATCATCGACGCCGGCGAGATCGAGGCGGAGAGCGCCTTCTGGCACCGGCTGCTCGGTGGCTCGGTCCACCGCACGCCGACGCATCACTTCATTCAGGCCCCCGGCCTCCCGGTCGTCGTCGTCCAGTCCGCCCCGGAACACGTCGCCCCGAGCTGGCCGGACGGCGCCTCCCAGCAGATGCACCTGGACTTCGGCGTCGAGGACCTCGTGACCGCCGACCGCACGGCCACCGAAGCCGGCGCCACCCGCCTGCGGCCCACCGAGGGGATCACGTCGGAAACCCGCACCGGCAGCCGCGTCTACGCCAGCCCGGCCGGACACCCCTTCTGCCTGCGCGCGGCCTGAGACCCCACCCCTCACAACGGCTCGCCGCAGCGGTCCCGCCCGGCCTGCAACGGCACCGAGTGCGGCAGGAGCCGACCGTCACGCCGACGGCCGGGTGAGCTGGGCGGCGACGGCGTCGAGAACCCAGTCGAGGCCGGTCGTGAAGGAGGTCTCGGCGTCCACGTCCGTGCCCTCGTGCACGGCCTTGGCCAGTGCTGGGAAGCGGCCCGTGGCCAGCATTCTCGTCACATGCGGGCCGTGGGCGCGCTGCCAGTCGTGCTTGGAAAGGCCCGTGGCGCGCTCGGCCCGCAGGTTCGTGATCTCGCGCCTGATCGCGCCGGTGAAGTAGGCGCTGACCGTCTCCACTGCTCGCATGACGGTGTCGATGCCGGTGAGGCCGTCGAGGGCGGCCAGCGTGGCCTCGGTCACGGCGAGGCCGTTCGGGCCCAGGGCCGGGCGGCGGCCGAGCAGGTCGGCCAGCCATTCGTGACGGAGGGCCGCCTCCCTGGTCCGGTGCGCGAGGAGGCGCAGCGCCTCCCGCCAGTCAGCGGGCTGCTCCTCGGGAAGGATCTCGGCGTAGGCCTCGTCCACCATGAGGTCGAACAACTCCTCCTTGGTGGAGATGTAGCCGTACAGCCGCATCGGTCCGGCGTTCAGCCGACCGGCGACCTTGCGCAACGACACCGCCTCCAGCCCGCCCTCGTCGGCCAGCGCGACGGCGGTGGCGACGATCCGCTCCCGGTCGAGCGGCACGGGGCGAGCCGGCGGCTCCGGCCGGTCCCACACAGTCATGGTCACATCGTACTGTTGCGATACGCCGTAGAGTAGCAATACAGTGTATCGCCATGAGACATCGTGTCGCTGTGGTCGGGAGCGGCCCCGCCGGCCTCACCTTCGCCCGTGTCCTGCACCGCCATGGCCACCCCATCACCGTCCTCGAACGCGATCCCGCCCCCGACGCCCGACCCCCGGGCGGCACGCTGGACCTGCACGAAGGGCTGGGCCAGCTCGCGCTGGACAGGGCGGGGCTGCTGGCGGAGTTCCAGGCACTGTCCCGTCCCGAGGGGCAGGCCATGCGCATCCTGGACACGGCCGGGACCGTCCTGCGTGACTGGCGCCCCGGCCCGGATGTCCGGGCCAACCCCGAGATCGACCGCGGCCAACTCCGTGACCTGCTGCTCGGCCCTCTCGACGTCCAGTGGGGACGGGGTGTGACGCAGGTGGTACCGGGGGCCCGGAACGGCGTACCGGGCCCGCTGGTCCGTTTCGCGGACGGGCGGCAGGAGACGTTCGACCTCGTGGTCGGCGCGGACGGCGCCTGGTCCCGGGTCCGCCCGGCAGTCTCGTCGGAGACGCCCCACTACACCGGCGTCACCTCGGTCGAGACCTCCCTCGACGACGTCGACACCCGCCACCCCGACCTCGCCCGGTTGACCGGCGACGGCTCCGTGGCCGTGTACGGCGTGAACCGGGCTCTGGTCGCCCAGCGCAACAGCGGAGGCCACGTCAAGGTGTACGCCCAGTTCCGCGCGCCGCTGGACTGGCACAGGAACCTGGACCTGGCCGACGCGGAGACCGTGCGGTCGGCTCTGCTGGCTCTGTTCGACGGCTGGGCCGCTCCCGTCCTCGACCTCCTCCGCCACGGCACCGCGTTCGTCCACCGTCCCCTCCACGTTCTGCCCGTGTCCCACACCTGGGCCCACGTCCCCGGGGTGACGCTCCTGGGTGACGCCGCCCATCTGATGCCGCCGTTGGGCGCGGGCGCCAACCTCGCGATGCTGGAGGGCGCCGAACTCGCCGAGGCCGTCGCCGCCTTCGCCACCGGTACCGGCCCTGGGGATCTGGACGACGCCGTCCGCACCTTCGAGCAACGGATGTGGGCGCGGGCCGGCCGGTGGGCGAGGATCACCACGGCCGGCCTGGAACGCCTGGTGAGTCCGGACCCCACCCAAGCCCTCGCCCTCTTCGACGAAGTCCAGCCGTCCTGACCGCCGAGTGCGGGGGCGCCGGCCCGCGGGTGCACTATTGCAAGCGGGCTGCTTGCAATAGTTAGCGGGGTGGGGCATGGTGGAGGCATGGCCTCGCTCAATGTCGGCAATCTCGGTGAGTATCTGCGCGAGCAGCGCCGCAACGCGCAGTTGTCGCTGCGGCAGCTCGCCGACGCCGCGGGCGTGTCCAACCCGTACCTCAGCCAGATCGAGCGCGGGCTGCGCAAGCCGAGCGCGGAGGTGCTGCAGCAGGTCGCCAAGGCGCTGCGCATCTCCGCCGAGACGCTGTACGTCCGCGCCGGGATCCTCGACGCCGAGCGGGACCGGGACGACGTGGAGACCCGAGCGGTCATCCTCGCGGACCCCTCGCTGAACGAGGGCCAGAAGCAGGTGCTGCTCCAGGTCTACGAGTCCTTCCGCAAGGAGAACGGGTTCGGGGCCGAGGCCGACGTGGAGGTGAGCGCCGAGGACGGTACCGCCACCGAGTTCGGTACCGCCGCCGACGTCGGTGCCGGTGCCGACGGGGCCGCCTCCATACCCGGGTCCGGGCCGCAGCAGACGGCCGGATGAGCAGCACGAAAACCCTCAGCCATACGTAATTCCGGAGGACCATCACCATGGCCATCACCGACGACCTGCGCAAGACCTTCAGCGACCCCACCCCCCTCTACTTCGCGGCGGGCACCGCCGACCTCGCCTTCCAGCAGGCCAAGAAGGTGCCGGTGCTGGTGGAGCAGCTGCGTGCCGAGGCCCCGGCGCGGATCGACGCCGTGCGCAACACCGACCCGAAGGCCGTCCAGGAGAAGGCGACGGCTCGCGTCAAGGAGACGCAGGGAAGCCTCCAGACCAAGGCCAACGAGCTCTTCGGCTCCCTCGACGCCGACTTCAAGAAGCTCGGCGAGACCGCCCAGGACCTCGCGCTGCGCTCGGTCGGCGTCGCCGCCGAGTACGCCGTCAGGGCCCGCGAGACCTACGAGAAGGTCGCCGAGCGCGGCGAGCACGCGGTGCGCACCTGGCGCGGTCAGGCCGCCGAGGGCATCGAGGACCTCGCCGAGGACGTGGAGGACGTCGCCGTCGCCGTCGAGCCCGCCAAGCCCGCGGCCACCACGGCCAGGTCCGCGGCCACCCGGCCCGCGGCGCCGGCCAAGTCCGAGCCGGTGCGGGTCACCGAGGACAAGCCGGCCGCGGAGAAGAAGGCCCCCGCGGCGCGCAAGGCCCCGGCGAGGAAGAACGGCACCCCGAAGAAGACCACCCCGCCCGCGAAGTAACGCGCGAAGTGGCGGCGGGGCGCCGTCGGCGGGGTCCAGTGGATTCCCGTAGGAGAGCGGGCCGGGCACCCTTGGGGTGTCCGGCCCGTTGTCCGGGTACGGTGACCGCGTAGAGACGATCCGATTCTGGTGGTGGACGTTGTGCTGATGCAGGGGTTCGCAGGCTTGATGTGGCTGCTGAGCGTCGCCCTGATCCTTTTCAGCGGCTTCGCTTTGTTCGACGCCGCCACGCGCCGCGAGGACGCCTACCGCGCGGCCGACAAGAAGACCAAGCCCTTCTGGCTGATCATCCTCGGGCTCGCCTTCGTGGTGAACCTGATCTTCAACGTTCTGTCGTTCCTGCCGATCATCGGTCTCATCGCGACGATCGTGTACATGGTCGACGTACGGCCCGCGCTGCGCGGTCTGCCCGGCGGTGGCCGCAGCAGCCGCCGCGGTTCCAGCAGCGACGGTCCCTACGGCCCGTACAACGGCGGACGATAGACGAGAAGGGGTTGGACGGCAGCGGCGGACGGGCAGGGGCGGCCGCCGTGGCGGTTCAGGGTGTGCGGTCCAGCAGGACCACGGCCACGTCGTCCGCCAGTTCGCCGCCGTTCAGCTCGCGGACCTCGTTGACGGTCGCCCGCAGCAGCCGTTCGCCCTGCAGGCCCCCGGCGATCTGGCGGCGGACCATCTCCACCATGCCGTCCTGACCGAGCCGCTCCCGGCCCTCGCCGACGTGCCCCTCGATCAGCCCGTCCGTGTAGAGCATCAGGCTCCACTCCGCACCCAGCTCCACCTGTGTCCGCGGCCAGCGGCCCCCCGGCAGCAGCCCGAGCGCCGGGCCGTTGTTGTCGTAGGGCAGCAGTCGCGCGGGCGTGCCCGGACCGGCGATCAGCGGGGACGGGTGCCCGGCCAGACACAGGCCGGCGCTGCGGCCGTCGGGGGCTATGTCGACGGCGCAGAGCGTCGCGAAGATCTCCTCGTCCGCCCGCTCGTGCTCCAGCACCTGCTGCAGCGTGCCGAGCAGCTCGTCTCCGCAGAGCCCCGCCAGGGTCAGCGCCCGCCAGGCGATCCGCAGCTCCACGCCGAGCGCCGCCTCGTCCGGACCGTGCCCGCAGACATCGCCGATCATGGCGTGCACGGTGCCGTCCGGGGTGCGTACGACGTCGTAGAAGTCGCCGCCGAGGAGGGCACGGGAGCGACCTGGACGGTAGCGCGCGGCGAAGTGCAGCGGGGAGCCGGCGAGCAGCGGGGTGGGCAGCAGGCCGCGCTCCAGGCGGCGGTTCTCCTGCGCCCGCAGCCGCCCCTCGGCCAGCCGCCGCTCGGCCGAGTCGGACCGCTTGCGCTCGACGGCGTAACGGATCGCCCGGCTCAGCAGACGGCCGTCCAGCTCGTCGCGGAACAGGTAGTCCTGGGCGCCCACCGCCACGGCCTCCGCGCCGCGCTCTGCGTCACTGGAGGAGGTGAGCGCGAGCACGGCGTGCCGGGGCGCCAGCTCCAGCACGTGCCGCAGCACCGCCAGCTCGTCGGTGCCCTCGCCGTCGTCCTCACCGTCGCCGGCGCCGCTTCCGCTGCCGCCGCCGTTGCCTTCTCCGCCGCCGCCGCCGCGGGCCGGTGCCGGGGCCGAGAGGGCGAGGTCCAGCAGGATGCAGTGGACGTCGTCGGTCAGCAGTCGCTCGGCCTCGGTGAGGTTGCGCGCGGTACGGACGCGGATCGGTTTGCCGGCCTGGTCGAGCAGGTCGGGCACGATCGGTGAGCCGCCCGGATCGTCCTCTATCAGCAGCAGCGTCAGGTTGGTGGGGGCGGTGGCGCCGTGGGCGGCGCTGCTGTCCGGAGTACGGTCCGTGGGCGTACCGGTGCTGATGTTCGTGCCGGTGCCGGTTCCTGTGCCGGTGTTCGTGCTTGTACCTGTGCTTGTGCTTGTGTCCGTGGGCTTCTCGCGCTTCTCCGTGGGGTGCTCTCGTCGGGTGGTGGGGTGTTCGGCCGGGTTCGTCCCGGACGGGGCCTGTTCCGTGGAAGGGCCGCTGTCCGGGGACGCGGCGGGCGCCTGACCACACTCCACGGCCGGGATCGCCCTCTGCCGCGGTACGGGTACGGGCATCGTCTTCGGTTTCCTTCCCTCCCCCCGAGGGCATGCTGGGGCGAGGGACCTCGACCCACCGACGGGGACCATAGCGGGTGACGCCGCCGCTGCGGAATGGTTCAGGACACGTTGCGCAGCCAACGGCCACTGTCATATGCCGCGTTATCCCCCGCAGTTGGACAGGTCGGCCGGGGGGCCGGAATGACGAACGTCACGCGTGGCGCGGCGCCCGGCGTGGACTGGGTCACGTGGCCCGGCTCACGCGCCGGGCGTTGACGGGTACGGCCCGTCCCGCGGCCTTCGGCTCCGACGCGTGGTCCGGCTCACGCCCTGGGCCGGACCGGCTCGGCCCGCCCCGCGCACCCGGCTCCGACGCGTGGTCCGCGTCAGTCCTCCGGTGCGGATGCCGACGCGGGTTCCTCGTCCGGTCCGGCGGCCTGGTCGGATCCGGCGGCCTGGTCCGACGCGCCGGCCGGGTCCGGCCGGACCACTCCGAGGATCGGCATCGTGCCCGCCCCCGCGACGGTGATCGAGCGCCCGGGGCGCGGGGCGTGCACCATCGAGCCGTCGCCCACGTACATGCCGACGTGGCTCGCGTCGTCGAAGTAGATGATCAGGTCGCCGGGGCGCATGTCCTCGACGCCGACGTGCTCGAGCTGCTTCCACTGCTCCTGCGAGGTGCGGGGGATCGTCTGCCCGGCCGAGACCCAGGCCTGCGAGGTGAGGCCGGAGCAGTCGTACGACTTCGGGCCCTCGGCGCCCCACTGGTACGGCTTGCCGATCTGTGCGGTGGCGTACTCGACCGCCTTGCGGCCCTGCTCGGTCGCCGTGTCGTCCAGGTCCTTCAGGACGCCGGAGCCGAGCCAGGCGGTCTGCGCCTTCTCCTGGGCCGCCCGCTCCAGCTGGGCGAGGCGCTCCTTCTCCTCCTGCTCCAGCTCGGACTCCACCTTCTCGGCCGCCGCGATCTGCTTCTCGATCTTCTGCTGGGCGGTGGCCTCGGCCTTGCGGTTCGCCTCCAGCTTCTTGAAGTGGGCGGAGGCGTCGGCCGCGTAGGTCTTCAGGTCCTCCTGGGCGCGGGTCAGCTCGCCGAGCAGGCCCTTGGTCGCGCGCTGGCCCTGGATCACCCGGCCGGTGCCGTCGAGGAAGTCCTCGGGGTCGTCGCTCAGCATCAGCTTGGCCTCGTCGGGCAGGCCGCCGGTGCGGTACTGGGCGCGGGCAGCGGCGCCGGCGCGCTCCTTGAGCCGGTCCAGTTCCTCCTCGCCCTCGACGATCTTCTTGGCCAGCTCGACGATCTCGGCGTTCTGCTTCTCGGCCTTCTCCTCGGCGGCGTTGTACGCGTCCGTGGCCGACGCCGCCTCGCGGTACAGCTTGTCGAGTTTCTTGCGTACGGCTTCGAGGTCCTTGCCCGACGAGGCGGGGGAGGCCGGGGAGGTGTCCGACGGCGAGGATTCCGACGGCGAGGACTTTGACGGCGAGGAGGAGGACGAGGGAGTGGGGTCGGCGAACGCCGTACCCGGTGCCGCCAGCACGGTGACCGCGCAGACCACGGCGACGGCGGCGGCGGTCGTCAGGCCGTACTTCCCCGTACGCATACCTCGTCCCCCAAAGGTTGTTAACCGTCGGTAACTTAGGCCGTCCGGGGATCGTGCCACGCCGGCGCGGAAAGCGACAGAGGCCGTGATTTCCTCCGGCTTCCTCCGCTCCTGCCGCGCCGTACGACGATTCCCCCTGCTGTGTGACGAACGTCGCACCGAGATCGTTCCCGACTCCCGGTCATGCGCGCGGCGCCAACGCCTCCCACGCCACCGTCACTTCGCCCTGACGCCACCGCGCCGGCCCGTCGGTCACCGGCCAGCCGGACGTCAGGTCGCGCACGGCCCGCATCCAGCGCTGGCGGGCGCCGTAGGAGGCGTAGGGCGCGGCGGCGGCCCAGGCGCGGTCGAAGTCGCGCAGGAAGGCGTGCACGGGCTCACCGGGGACATTCCGGTGGATCAGCGCCTTCGGCAGCCGCTCGGCCAGGTCGGAGGGGCGGTCCAGGGAGCCGAGCCGCGTCGCGAGGGTCACCGTGCGCGGCCCCTCGGGGCCGAGGGCGACCCACACGTGCCGGCGTCCGATCTCGTCGCAGGTGCCCTCGACCAGGAGCCCGCCGCGCGAGTGCTCCGACGCCGGCGCGAGCCGTGCGCACAGCCGTTGCCAGACGGCGGCGACCTCGGTCTCGTCGTACTGGCGCAGCACGTTCGCCGCGCGGATCAGCAGTGGAGGGCGGGAGACGGGGACCTCGAAGCCGCCGTGCCGGAAATCGAGCCCCGCGCGGGCGTACGGTTCGGCCGCCGACACGCGGGCCGGATCGATCTCGACGCCCACCACGCGCGCGTGCGGTGCGACCTCGCGCAGCCGGCCCAGCAGTTCGACGGCCGTCCAGGGGGCGGCGCCGTAGCCGAGGTCGACGGCGACGGGGTCGGCGGCGCGGCGGAGCTCGGCGCCGTGGACGGCCGCGATCCAGCGGTCCATGCGGCGCAGGCGGTTCGGATTCGTCGTCCCGCGTGTGACCGTGCCCACGGGGCGAAGGGCGGTGGCGCGGGCTGGCATGCCTCCGAGGGTATGCCGGGGCGGAGGGTGGCCGCCGGTGGGCATCCCCGCGCGGAACGGTGGTACCCGACCTCCGCGGTACCCGACCTCCGCGTGGAGCCGCCATGGCCGCCGTGGAAACGACATGGCGGGTTCCGGGGGGGACTGGAACCGGGACCCGTCCGGCCCTCGAACGGTTGAGCGACCGGCGGTAATGATTCGGCAAAGACCGGAAAACCGGAATGGAGCATGCCCCGTCCGGCGTTCCCACCTCCTGGAGGGCCGTGATCGTCCTCCACCCGGCATGCCCGCAGCGAGGAGGAACGGCTCGTGAGCCAGTACGTCAGCAGGCTGGGACGTCGCTCACCGACGGCTGGCCCCCGGCTCCGGCTGCCGCGCAGGCCCCGCCGGGTGGCCATGCTCTCCGTACACACCTCACCGCTGCACCAGCCCGGCACCGGCGACGCCGGCGGCATGAACGTCTACATCGTCGAGCTCGCCCAGCGCCTCGCCGACATCAACATCGAGGTCGAGATCTTCACGCGGGCCACCACCGCGGCCCTCCCGCCCTCCGTCGAGCTGACCCCCGGCGTCCTGGTCCGGCACGTCGACGCCGGTCCGTACGAGGGCCTGGCCAAGGAGGAACTGCCCGCCCAGCTGTGCGCCTTCACGCACGGCGTGATGCAGGCCTGGGCCGGACACCGGCCCGGTCACTACGACCTGGTCCACTCCCACTACTGGCTCTCCGGCCACGTCGGATGGCTCGCCGCCGAGCGCTGGGGCGCGCCCCTCGTGCACGCCATGCACACCATGGCCAAGGTCAAGAACGCCAACCTGGCCGACGGCGACACACCCGAGCCGGCCGCCCGCGTCATCGGTGAGACCCAGGTCGTCGCCGCCTCCGACCGGCTGATCGCCAACACGGAGGAGGAGGCCGACGAACTCGTCCGGCACTACGCCGCGGACCCCGCGAAGGTCGCCGTGGTGCACCCCGGCGTGAACCTCGACCGCTTCCGCCCCTTCCCCAGGGGCGCCATCCCCGGACCCGGCCAGCACGGCAACGCCCGTGCCGCCGCCCGCGCCCGCCTCGGCCTGCCGCAGGACGCGCTGATCCCGCTCTTCGCCGGGCGCATACAGCCCCTGAAGGCCCCCGACATCCTGCTGCGCGCCGTCGCCGTACTCCTCGACGAACGCCCCGAACTGCGCTCCCGCATCGTCGTCCCCGTCGTCGGCGGCCCGAGCGGCAGCGGCCTCGCCAAGCCGGAGGGCCTGCAGAAGCTCGCCGCGCGGCTCGGCATCGCCGACGTCGTACGCTTCCGGCCGCCGGTCGGGCAGGAGCAGCTCGCCGACTGGTTCCGGGCGGCGTCCGTGCTGGTCATGCCGTCCTACAGCGAGTCCTTCGGGCTGGTCGCCATAGAGGCCCAGGCGGCCGGCACCCCGGTGCTCGCCGCGGCGGTCGGCGGCCTCCCGGTCGCCGTGCGCGACGGACACACCGGCCGCCTGGTGCGGGGCCACGATCCGGCCGAGTACGCGCGCGTGCTGCGCGATTTCGCCGACAACCCCGAGCTGACGCCCCGCATGGGCGACGCGGCCGCCCGGCACGCCCAGTCCTTCGGCTGGGACAGCGCCGCCGCGGCCACGGCCGACGTCTACACGGCCGCGATCCAGGCCCACCGGGAGGCCCAGCGGGGTCGCGTACGCTCGCACCATGGCTGAGGCAGGACGTAGGGCGGCGCAGAAGGCTTCGCAGAACGCTGGTCCGACGACGGCGGCGGCGCAGGTCCTCGAGGAGGCGCTGAAGGACGCCGGGCTGGAGTGGGAGAGCCCCGAACCCGGCAACTTCGTCGTCAAGCTCCCCGGCACCCGCAAGCTCTCGACGACGGTCTCCCTCCTGGTCGGACGCCACTCCCTCTCCCTCAACGCCTTCGTCGTCCGCCACCCCGACGAGAACGAACCGGCCGTCCACCGCTGGCTCCTGGAGCGCAACCTCAAGCTCTACGGCATCGCGTACGCCGTCGACCGCCTCGGCGACGTCTACGTCACCGCCAAGCTCCCCCTGGCCGCCGTCACCCCCGACGAGATCGACCGCCTCCTCGGCCAGGTACTGGAGGCCGCCGACGGCGCCTTCAACAGCCTGCTGGAGCTGGGTTTCGCCTCCGCCATCCGCAAGGAGCACGCGTGGCGCACCGCGCGCGGCGAGTCGACCCGCAACCTGGAGGCGTTCCAGCACCTGATCGAGCGCGGCGGGGACTGAGGACCTGCCTCTAGCGGACCCCGGGGCCGCCACTGCCGCGGTACCGCCCCGGAGTGACCCCGACCAGCCTCTTGAAGTGCCGGGTCAGATGGGCCTGGTCGTAGAACCCGGTGGCGCCGGCGACGTCCGCCACGGGCCGCCCCGCCAGCAGCAGCCGCCGGGCCCGGTCGACGCGGCGGGACATCAGATACTGGTGCGGCGCGATCCCGTAGGCGCCGCTGAAGGCCCGTACCAGGTGGGCGGGGTGAGCGGACACGAGCACGGCCGCCTCCTCCAGCCCGATCCCGGCGACGACCCGCTCGTCGAGCAACTCCCGCAGCCGCCGCGCGAGCACGGGATCCCGCCGCACGGCACCCGCGTCGTCGCCCCGGTGCCGCAGGTGCCGGTGCAGCCGCTCACCGATCAGCGTCAGCCGGCTCTCCGCCTCCAGCTCCTCGCCCGGGAGGGCGAGCGCGGCGTGCAGTTGCCCCACCCGCCGCCGCAGCACCGGGTCCCGCAGGTCGGGGCCGTCGACGGCGGGCCCGATCAGATCGTCGCCGAGGCGGGAGGCGTCCAGGTACAGGACGCGCTTGCGGAAGCCGTCCGGGGTGGCGGGGGAGCCGTTGTGCGGCACGTGCGGCGGCAGCAGCGACACCGTGTCGTGCGGCGTACCGTGCTCGTGCCGGTCCAGGTCGTACCGTACGGCGCCGTCGTCGACGATGAGCAGCGTCCAGGCGTCGTGGACGTGCATCGGATAGGCGTACTCGGTGTAGTGGGCGTGGAAGACCTCGACGACGCCCGGCACGCGGGGTCGCCAGGCGGACACGTTCCGCTGGTCGTTCCGCTGGCGGGCCATGCAAAAAACGTACAAGACGGAGCGGAGTCCGGGGCGGCAGTCTCACGGTATGACCACGCACGAGCAGGCCCCCGCGGTCCCCGCAGAACCCGGGGCCGCCCCCATCCGCTTCGACACCAAGATCGCCGTCCTGCTGCGCGAGGACCTGGAGACCTGGCAGCGGCTCAACGTCACAGCCTTCCTGGTCAGCGGCCTGAGCAACCAGTTCCCCGAACTCATCGGGGAGCCGTACGAGGACGCGGACGCCGTCGGCTACCTGCCGATGTTCCGCCAGCCGGTACTGGTCTTCGAGGGTACGAAGGAGACGCTGACCAACGCCCACGCGCGCGTGCTGTCCCGTGCCCTGCCCCGCGCCCTGTTCACGTCCGACCTCTTCGGCACGGGCAACGACCGCGACAACCGGGCCGCGGTCAGGGCCGTGCCGACGGCGGAGCTGGACCTGGTGGGCCTCGCCGTGCACGGCCCGAAGAACGCGGTGGACAAGGTCCTGAAGGGCGCGCGGATGCACCCGTGAGGGGGCGGGGCCGGCGCAGGGGGCGCGGTCAGAGGGCGCCGACCCTGCCGTCGTCCGCACCCTCGGCCGCCGGCCCGGAAGCCTCACCGGCGGCGGTCACGGCGGTCACGGCGGTGACGGCGACGGCGGGCGTCTCGTCCGGCAGCCCCCGCATGAGCGCCCAGTACCCGGCCGCGGCCACCGTACCGACGACGGCGCAGATCCCCCACAGCCACTCGGCGCCCCAGCGGTCGATGACGAAGCCGGACATCAGCGGGGCGACGAGGGCGGCGACGGCCCAGGACATGGTGTACATGCCCTGGTAGCGCCCGCGCCCCTGCACGGGGGAGAGGCGGACGACGAGCCCGGTCTGGGTCGGGGCGTTGACGATCTCGGCCAGCGTCCACACGCACACGGTCAGGGCGAAGACGCCGACCGACCCGGCGAAGGCGGTCAGCCCGAACCCGTACCCCGCCAGCAGCGACGAGACGACGAGCAGCAGCCGCGGGTCGCGGTGCTCGATGAACCGGGTGACGGGAATCTGCAGTACGACGATCAGCACCCCGTTGACGGCGATGGCCATCCCGAAGTCTGCGGGCGTGAACCCGGCCTCGCCCATGGCGACCGGCAGCCCCAGATACCCCTGCTGGAAGATCACGGCCACGAGGAACGACAGCCCGACCACACTCATGTACCGCCCGTCGCGCACCACGGTCCACAGGGACACGGCGGCGGATCCGGCGCCGAGGTCGGCGACCTCCGCCTCCACCGGCCGCGACTCGGGCAGCTTCACGAACACGAGAACCGCGCAGACCAGCGTCATCGCGGCCTCGATCAGGAACCCGGCGAGATAGCTGTACTCGGCGATGAACCCGGCGCCCGCGGACGAGACGGCGAAACCGAGGTTGATGGCCCAGTAGTTGAGCGAGAACGCCCGGATACGGTCCTCGGGCCGCACGATGTCCGCCATCATCGCCTGCACGGCCGGCCGGGAGGCGTTGCTGGCCATGCCGACCAGGAAGGCGACGGCGGCGATGGCGACGGGGTCCCGCACGAATCCGAGCAGCGCGACCGACAGCGCGGTGGAGACCTGCGCCACGAGCAGGGTCGGCCGCCGCCCCAGCCGGTCGGTCATCACCCCGGCTCCCACCGACGACACGACCCCGCCGAGCCCGTGCAGCGCGGCGACGAGACCGGCGTACGAGGCGGAGTAACCACGGTCGATGGTCAGGTACAGCGCCATGAAGGTGGCGACGAAGGCACCGAGCCGGTTGACGAGCGTGCTGGCCCACAGCCACCAGAACGCGCGCGGCAGCCCGGACACGGACTCACTCAGGGCACGCCTGAGACCGACGACTGACATGGAACCCCCGTGCGGACGTACACGACGCACCCCGGCGCCGTGCAGATGTAAGCGGTGTAAGCGGCGAATGCCGCAAGCACAACTTACAAACGCACCCCTCCGGGAGCCACTCGATTAACACTTCCCGTCAACCGTCCGCGCCCCGACCGCTCGGAGCGCTGGGCAGGACGGTCGGGGCGACCGCCCGGAGCGGTGGGCAGGACGGTCGAGGTGACCGCCCGGAGCGGTGGCCGGGCCCCTTGGATTACGCTCGGACCCATGGCCGACGCACCGTACAAGCTGATCCTGCTCCGCCACGGCGAGAGCGAGTGGAACGAGAAGAACCTGTTCACCGGCTGGGTGGACGTCAACCTCACTCCCAAGGGCGAGAAGGAGGCGACGCGCGGCGGCGAGCTGCTCAAGGACGCCGGCCTGCTGCCCGACGTGGTCCACACGTCCGTCCAGAAGCGCGCGATCCGCACCGCCCAGCTCGCGCTGGAGGCCGCCGACCGCCACTGGATCCCGGTCCACCGCCACTGGCGCCTCAACGAGCGCCACTACGGCGCCCTCCAGGGCAAGGACAAGGCCCAGACCCTCGCCGAGTTCGGCGAGGAGCAGTTCATGCTGTGGCGCCGCTCCTACGACACCCCGCCGCCCCCGCTGGACCGCGACGCCGAGTACTCCCAGTTCGACGACGCCCGCTACGCGACCCTCCCGCCGGAGCTGCGCCCGCAGACGGAGTGCCTCAAGGACGTCGTCGGCCGCATGCTCCCGTACTGGTTCGACGCGATCGTCCCCGACCTCCTCACCGGCCGCACCGTCCTGGTAGCCGCCCACGGCAACTCGCTGCGCGCCCTCGTCAAGCACCTCGACGGCGTCTCCGACGCCGACATCGCGGGCCTGAACATCCCGACGGGCATCCCGCTCACCTACGAACTCGACGCCGAGTTCAAGCCGGTCAACCCGGGCGGCACATACCTGGACCCGGACGCGGCCAAGGCGGCGATCGAGGCCGTGAAGAACCAGGGCAAGAAGAAGTAGTCGTACGTACGCCTTCTCGGCCCCCGACCCGCGGTCACTTCCCGGGCGGGGGCCGAGCTGCGTTCTCCTTGGGCGGTGCGCGGCCGGCGCTGACAGGTTCCCTCTTGGCCATCGACGAAGCCCGACTGTCGGTTGGGTCCCGGGTCGTGCCCGGGCCACCCCCGGACAAGGCGGGGATGCAGCCGCTCTCCGGAGCTGGACACCTCGGAAGCCGACCGCGCGTCCGCGACCCTAGCCGCCGGCACTGACAACGCCCGTGAGCAGGCCGAGCGGCGCATCACCGAAAGGTGGAGACAGTACGCTGAGTCCAGCGGGACCAGGCCCGCCGCGCGGCGTCCGGGAGGCGTGTCATGACTGCCGAGATGGTGCCCTCGGCGCGGATGCACGGGGATATCACGGCGGAGGAGTGCAGGACGTCCCGCTGACCAGCCGGCGCCCCGACGTCATCGTCTACCGCGCCGACACGCTCGACGTCACACCCACGCGCCCCGAGCACGTACTGCTGGTGGCCGAGGTGGTGTCGCCGGGCTCGGAGACCACCGACCGGATCGTGAAGGTCGACCAGTACGCCAAGGCCGGTATCGGCTTCTACTGGCGGATCGAGCCGGCCGCGACGGGTGTGCCTCTGGTGTACACTTACCTGCTCGACCCCGCGACGAAGGCGTACCGCGAAGGGGACCTGTTCACCGGGTTCGTGAAGGCTGCCGCCCCCTTCACTGTGGAGATCGACCTCAGCCAGGTCTGAACCGGCAGGACGCGGGAGATGCCCGGCCGGCAGCGACATGCGCGACCGGACCGCCCGTGCGGACACGCTCGTTGAGAAGTCGCCTGCCGCGAACGGTCAGCCGGGCTTTACGGCGGGAGGGACGCGTAGACCTCCGCGCGTCAGTCCATGCCCTTCCTGCCCGGTGTCCAGAACGGCTTGGTCAGAACCGCACGCCGGTCCCACCCCGCTTCCTGGACGAGCACCCGCCGTACTGCTTGCACCTCCCGTGCCTCCCCGGCGACATACGCGATCCCGCCAGGTTCGGGGGCGAGGCGTCGTACCGCGTCCGGCAGTGACGTCTCGCCCCGGAGCACCCAGTCGAGCCGGTCGCCGCCCGCCAGGGGCAGCCGGTCCGCGGCTGTCGCCGTCTCGACGCACCCGGAGACGACGGCCTCCCCGGGCAGTGCCGCGAGCATCGCACCGAACGCGACCGAGGCCGTCTCCTCGCCG
Source organism: Streptomyces mayonensis (assembly GCF_018982965.1). Classification (GTDB taxonomy): domain Bacteria; phylum Actinomycetota; class Actinomycetes; order Streptomycetales; family Streptomycetaceae; genus Streptomyces; species Streptomyces mayonensis. The sequence goes on from NZ_JACBYP010000041.1 coordinate 41,708, forward strand.
ACGAAGAGGTGGCGGGCGGCGTCGGGACGCAGCGTGAAGGTGCCCTCGGGCCGTCGCAGTCGCACCTGGTCGCCCGGTGCGACGGTGCGGCCCCATTGGGCGCCCGGTCCGCCCGCCGCGTGGTCCAGTACGCACAACTCGAGGCCGCCGGACGGGTCGTAGCGCCAGATCGAGTACGTACGGAGGGTGAGTCCGCCGACCAGGACCCGCACCTGCTGGCCTGGCAGGACCTCCAGACCGGCCAGTTGTTCGTCCTCGATGCGCAGCCGACGCATCCGGGCGGTGATCTGCTCCGCCTCGGTGACGGTGCCACGTACGGTCAGAAGTTCGAGGACGGGGTCCAGGAGGGCAGGCATGAAGGGCTCCTCAACGGGGGCGAGTTGTCGTACTCAGCGAGAGGCTGAACGCGATAGTACGCGTCTGTGGGGGATCGCGACAGTACGCGATGGTCACCTGGGGCGGCGACCACGGCGTCTTCGCCTCACAGGAGTCGGACACCGTCGCACTGCTCGCCCGGCTCGCCCGGATATGAGCCGCCCGGCTCGTCAATGCGCGGCCCGTCCCGTCCGCGTGGGCGGTCAGGCGTCGGGGGCGATCTCGGGGTGCGTGAACCGCACGGGCTTGTCCAGCGACCGGGCGTAGGCGATTTCGGCTCGGGTGCTGTCTCCGACGTAGTCGCCGACGACGAGCACCTCGTCGGCGAGCCGGATCTTCGCCCGGTGCAGGTCGCCGAGTCGAGCCTTCAGCGCCTCGGCCTCGACGGGATCGGACCAGAGTTCGTGCGGCGACTTCATGTCGAAACCCGGCTTGACGACAATCTTCCCGGCCCTGGTCTCCCGCAGGTCGGCCTCGGTCATCTCGGTCATGAAGCGGGTGGAGCCGCAGATCACGACAATATGCGGGAGGCCCAACTGCCTCTTCGCGTCGGCGAGTTTTTCCTCAGGAGTGAGCGGTTGCGTGGACGACACCTGGGTCCTTCTTGTGGTGAGGGCCAAGGGGGGGGCCTGCCGAGACGAGAACGAGGGTGCCTGGATCGTCTTGCGGCGAACGACGCGGACGCCCTCGCGACGCACCCTATGCTGGCGGCGCTGCAACAACAGGCGGCTGTGCCCGGCTCCATCAGGGTTCCGACCAGGCACGCGCCATCCTGAAGGAGACCACTGTCCCTGGGAGAGGAGGCCCACCCGATGGCCACCAACACCGGAGACGACCGTCGGCCCAAGTACCAGCGGATTGCGGACACGCTGCGAGAGGCGATCCGGGCGGGTGAGTATGGTCCCGGTGACCGGCTCCCGGGAGAGAACGACCTGATGAACGTGCACGGTGTGGCCCGCACGACGGCTCGCCAAGCCCTGGGTGTTCTGAGGGACGAAGGGGTCGCCGAAGCCCGCAAGGGCGCCGGCGTGTTCGTCCGGGAGTTCCGCCCCTCCGGCGCCGGGGCATTCAGCGCCTGGCCCAACAGCAGTGGGGCAACGGCCGGTCCATCTGGTCGGCCGACGCCGAGGACCGCTCACTCGGGGTGGACCAGATCACTGTGTCCGAGGAAGCCGCGCCCGACGTGTCGGTGCGGTGCTGGACCTGGCCGACGACGAGACGGTGTGCGTGAGGCGTCGGCGCTTCGTCCTGGACGGCAAGCCCGTTCTGCTCGCGACGAGTTACCTGCCCACCGCTCTGGTCGCGGGGTGGGATCGAGGAGCGGCTGAGGCATGACGTCCCGGGGCGAGTTCGCGCGGCCGGGACCGGTCCCGGCCGTGGTGCGCGAGTGTGGTTGCGTCACCAACAGCCGTTGGTCCTGAGCCACGGAGGGGAGCCCATGCTTCGGAGGCTTTGCAAGCGGCACCCCGGCGTCCTCCCCCTGCTCTTCGCCCCCGGCGCGGTACTGCTGCTGGCGGGGTGCGGGAGCGGCGAGACGGATGAAGCCGTCGCCGACCGGCCGAGTGCGGCCCGGACGTCGGCGGGCGCGACCGCGCAGTCACCGGGGCCGGACGCCGTGCCCGCCGGCAGCCCGAGTGCCTCGTCCCCCGACGCCGGTGCCGACCTTCCTGTGGACCCCGGCCCCGATCCCGGTACGGGCGGGGGCGATGTCGTCGACGAGGCGTTTCGTGCTGCTCGTAGCGTCGCTCTTCAGAGCGGGCTGCGGTATATCGATCCGGCGCTGGGCGAGCCCGAGAGCCTGGCCGCGGCTGACGCCAAGGCCGATGCCCAGTGCGCCGACCTCCAGCGCAACGTCGCCAACCCGGACCGGCTCGCCGCGCAGCGGTTCAGTGTCGGGAACCACAAGGTGACCGAGGCCGACGGCAAGCGGATCAACACGTTGTTGCGCAACAGCTACTGCGGTTGATGGGCCGTCGCCTGGTGGCAGGTGCTACGCACGTCCGACGGGACGGGTCCCGTCCGGAGTGGGGTCCCATGGCGTCCATGATGCGTAGGACTTCTTCGACCGCCGTTGCTGCCGCCGGGGTCGCTGCTGTGTTCGCCCTTCTCGTTTCGTGTTCCTCGGACTCTTCGGGCGGGGCGCCCGCCGAGAGCCGGCCCGGCGGGTCCGGTGCCGAGCCGTCGGTGTCCGGCCCCGCGGAGACGGACCCGCCGTCGCCCTCGCCGACCGGGCCGTGTGCCGACGGAACGTGTGAGGTCGAGGTCGCCGTGGGGGACGTACTGGTCGTGCCGGAGGCGTACGGCCTCGGGCCGATCGAGGTGACGGCGATCAGTGGCGATGAGGTCGAGATGGTCGCCCCGCTCACGAGGTCGGGCTTCAGCGTCGCGGGTTGTTCCGGGGGCGGCGGTACGTCGTCCAACGGCGGCGGTGGCGTCACGATGAAGTGTGGCGAGGGACCTGCCGCGACCATCAATGACGCCATGAGCCTGAAGATTGCCGAGATCCGCAAGGGCGCCGCCGTCCTCCGTATCGGGTCTGCCGGGTAGGCACCTGAAATACGGTTCCGTATTTGGATACGGGTCGGTATCTTGAGTGGGTGACGAAGCGACTCACCCGCGTCGAGCGGCGGGAACAGACGCGTGCCGGCCTGGTCGAGGCCGCGATCGGGCTCTTCGCGAGCCATGGGGTGTCGGGTGTGTCGGTCGAGGCGATCGCCGAGGGGGCGGGGTACAGCCGCGGGGCCTACCACAGCAACTTCTCGGGGCGTGATCAGCTGCTCGACGCCGTCGTCCAGGTCGTGGTGAGCGACCTGGGCGCGGAGTTGCGGCAGCGGACGGACGGAGAGGAGCGCGCGATCGCGAAGCTCTCCGAGTACATCCGTACCTTCGCGGCCTACTGCGCGCGCGAGCCGGACCGGACCCGGGCCCTCGTCGCGGTCGTCTCGCACCGGACGACGACCGGCGGCCCGGACTACGACTCGATGGTGGACGAGTCGCTCGGGGACCTGATCGCCATCTTCGAGCAGGGGCAGGATGCGGGCGAGATGCGTCGCTTCGATCGGGTGGTGATGGCGCGGCTGCTGCGCCGCGCACTCGACGGCGAAGCCGTGCGTATCGCCGCCGAGGGTCCCGAGGGCGCCGTCGCCGACGAGCTCGTCGCGAACTTCGTGCATGCCACCCGTGCTTGAACCGGACCGAATGTGCACGCCCCTGACAGCTGAGAAGGAAGGGAGCCCATGGTGCCGACGACGCACAACCGTCGTCTCGTTCTGCGCCAACGCCCGGCCGGGCGGATCACTCCGGACACGTTCGGGGTGGAGACGGCGCCGGTCGGACCGCTGGCCGACGGCGAGGCGCTGGTTGAGGTTGCCTGGCTCGGGATCGACGCCACCCAGCGGACCTGGCTCAACCCGGCCTCCACCTACATCGACTCCGTCGGCGTCGGAGAGGTCATGCGCGGTGCGGGTGTCGGCCGCGTGGTCGCCACCCGTGACCCGGGGCTGGCCGAGGGGCAGTGGGTCTACGGCACGCTCGGCTGGCAGGAGTACGCCGTGGCCCGTGGCGAAGGGCTCTTCGGCGTCAATCCGGTGCCGCCCGGTGTCGATCCCCGGCACATGCTCAGCGTGTTCGGGGTCAGTGGGTTGACCGCGTACATCGGGATCGAGCGGGTGCTGCGGGTGACCGAGGGCGACGTCGTCCTCGTCACTGCCGCGGCCGGCAGTGTGGGGTCCCTGGCGGGACAGATCGCCAGGCTGCGCGGTGCGCGGGTGATCGGCACCGCCGGCACCGCGAGCAAGGTGGACTGGGTGCGGGACGTCGCCGGTTTTGACTGCGTCGACCGCCACGACGACGTGGGTGAGGCGCTCGGTGCCTTCGCGCCCGACGGTGTGACCGCGGTCTTCGACAACGTCGGCGGCCCGCTGCTGGAGACCGCACTCGACCACCTCGCGCTCCACGGACGGATCGCGCTCTGCGGCTCGGTCTCGTCCGGGTACACCGCGTCCGGCTACGGGCGCGGTCCGGCCAACTACATGCAACTCGCCTTCAAGCGGGCGCGGATGGAAGGCTTCATCTTCCTCGACCATGTGGCCGGCTTCCCGGCCGCGTTCGGTGAGCTGGCGGGCTGGGCCGGTTCCGGCCGACTGCGGTGGGCTGAGGACGTCGTCGACGGTCTCGACTCGGCCCCGGCGGCGCTGCAGGGACTCTTCGACGGAACAAACCTCGGGAAACGCCTGGTGCGTGTCCGTGCCGGTGAAGAGTGTGAGGAGGCCGCCCTATGAGTGCCGAGCGCCGGCTTCTCCAGCGGCAGTTGGGCATTGCCTGGGCGCTCATGGACCACCACCTCGAGCGACTGGGCGACGACGATCTGCACTGGGCACCGGCAGACCATCACTGGGCGGTCCGCCGGGTGGGGGACTTGTGGGTTCCCGACTTCGCCGACGTGGAGCCGACTCCCGTCCCGGTGCCCACGGCGGCGTGGGTGACCTGGCACGTCGGCTGGTGGTGGAGTACCGCGCTCGCCCACCTGACCGGTGCGCGCGTGCCGGCGCGGGAGGACGCGCACTGGCCGGGCGACGCCGCCTCGACGACGGACTGGCTCCGGTCCCTGCACAGCGAGTGGAGCAGAGCGCTCGCCGGCGCCGACACCATGGACGATGCTTCCGCATATCCGTGGCCCGTCGAGGCCGGCTTCACCATGGGCGACATGTGTGCCTGGGTCAACGTCGAACTCGCCAAGAACGCCGCCGAGCTGGGACAGTTGTTGATGATACGGGCGGCCGCGGGCGACGAGGGCCGCCCATGAGCACGTACGGGGAGGCCGTGGTCGTCCCGCCGCTTGCACTGGCCTGGGTCCGTCGGCAGCTGGATGTCGGGGAGCGGATCGTGGGAAGCGACGTGCTGCACGGCGGGATCACCGCCGAGATGCGGGGACTGACCGTCCGTACCCGCGACGGAGGCACGCGTCGCCTGGTGCTGAGGTCCTTCGTCGAGCCCTCCCACGTGGAGCACGCCGAGGACGCGCTGAACAGGGAGGCCGACGCCCTGACCGGGCTGGCGGCGACCGACGTGCCGGCACCTGGACTGGTCGCGGTCGATCCGACCGCCGCGCACTGCGAGTATCCGTCGCTCCTGATGACGCACCTGCCGGGCCGGACCGTCCTCACCGATGCGGGGCTGGAGAACCGTGTACGCCGGCTGGCCCGCCAACTCGTGGCCATCCACGCCGTGCGGCCCGCCGTGCGGCCGCCGGAGTTCACGGCGTTGACGACCGCCGGCACGGTCGTCACTCCGCAGTGTGCCGACGCGGCGGTGTGGGCTGCGGCGATCGACGTGATCCGGAGGCCGAGGCCGTCCTACGAGGGGCGGTTCCTGCACCGGGACTTCCAGCCCGGCAACGTGCTGTCCGACGTGGCGTCCGCAGACCCGGCAAGGGCTCGCATCACGGGAGTTGTCGACTGGGCGTCGGTCTCCTGGGGGCCGGCCGATCTCGACGTGGCGCACTGTTCGGCCGTCCTCGCGCAGTTGCACGGACCGGCGTGGGGGCTGCGGTTCTCCCGGGCGTACGAGGAGGCCGGCGGGGTGTTGGCCGCGACGGAGAGCGAGCGGCTGTACTGGCGGGTGCGGGACGCGCTGGCGTGCTCGGAAGAGGTGTCGCAGGTGGTGCGGCCGTGGCGGGAGGCAGGACGGATTGAGCTGACGGCGCGTGTGGTGGAAGAGCGGCTGGATGCCTATGTCGTGGCTCTGATGGGCGGCGCGTTGCGTTGACGGCCTGCACCACAGGCAGGACGCCCGGCCGACGGACACCGGCCGAGCGTTCTGCGTGATCCCCTGACCTGGACCGGGCGGTCAGCCGACGGTCACCGGGATCCGTGCCGAGGAGTTCTCAGCATCCCCGCGTGGAGATCCCGTCCTTGGTGGAAGCCTGAGCGGGAGTGCTGTTCACAATCTGCTTACAGCTGTCCTCGACGACCATGAGCCACCAGCCGCCCTTGCCGTTCTCGTCGCAGAAGGCGTTCTTGTACCTCTGGGCCGCCGAGTTGCAGGCCGACCAGCTCCCGTAGGTGCCGGCGACGTACCCGCCGCCGCGGGGGGACGGGTCGGCCTGAGCGGCCTGAGCGGACTGAGTGGTGATGCCGGCGAAGGCCAGAAGGCCGACGGCGGCGACTGCTGCGCGCTGGAACTTGCGCATGTCTTCCCCTCTTCACGTTCATTGGTGCGGTCGTGCGTGCACGCCCGGACGGCGTGCGGGTCCGGTTGTCACTGGGTGCGGGTGGACCGGCCGGTCCGTGCTCGGCCGGTGCCGTGACCGGCCGAGTCGAAGCGCTTCCCCGCACTCCAAGATTTTTTCGGACATCTGGACACCATCACGCGTTCGGATGACGCTTCAAGGGCTCAGAATTCTCTGTTACGGGACTATCACAGTCCGGGGACCGGGCCGGATTGCCGGTTCTGCCCGGCCTCTGCCCCCTCATGCTCCCTGCAGTGGTGTCGGTGATCGGTTGACGGATGCGGCGGGTCAGCCGGCCGTGCGCGGGATGCGCCGCTCCCAGGTGCGGTGGAAGAGGACCTCCTCGCCCTCCGTGCACGTGACCTCGTTCGAGGTGATGAAGTGCGTTGCGTCGCAGGTGATTTCGGAGCGGGTGCGGACCCGGGTGTCCCAGCCGAGGTCCGGGCGGTGGAGGCGGACGGCCCAGTCCGAGCGGGTGCGGGCCGAGAGGGGGTCCGACTCCTGGATCGTGTACGTCTCCAGCGCGTCCTCGGTGAACTCCAGGCCGTCGGGGTACACGCGCGTGCCGCCGTAGCGCGGGTCGACGTCCAGGCGCCAGGTGCCCTTGGCGACGTCGCGGGTCAACAGGCGCTCGGGGCGCGGGGATTCGGCCGGGCCGGCGGGGGTGCGGACGTCGAGGGGCGGGGACTGCTCCGGGGCGGCGAAGGTGATGCCCCGGCCGTCCTCGGCCGACTGCGGGGTGCGGACGGGGAGTTCCAGGGTGCTGCCCGCCGGGTCCAGGGTGAATCCGGCCTCCGAGCCCGGCTGGGGCCAGATCCACGGCCAGTACGCCGAGGAGACGGCGAGGCGGATGCGGTGGCCGGGCGGGAAGGTGTGGCCGATGCCGTTGAGGTCGAAGACGACGTCCTCGGTGGCGCCGGGGGGCCAGGCCTCCGCCCTGTCGCGGCCGTGGCGGGCGGAGAGGTTGAGGACGCCTCGGGTGACCAGGGTCGACGAGCCGTCCGGGGCCACGTCGCAGAGGCGGGCGACGACCTGGCCGCGGGGCGCCTGCGAGTTGATCCGCAGCCGTACCCGGGGGCGGCCGAGGATCCAGGTCTCCGCGTCCACGTCGAAGTCGAAGCAGACCGAGCGGGCGTCCTCCTCCCGCTGGTCCGGCGGCAGATCGGCGTCGTTGCCGAAGGGGAAGAAGCGGCCGGCGTCGAGGCCGGTGTGCTGCGGCGAGCGGACCGGGACCGGACGGCCCTGGAGGGCGAGGGGGGTAGCGGTGACGTGGGGGGAGGGCCAGGACGGCTCGCCCACCCAGCGGCCGGGGAGGGCGTCGTAGACCGTGGCCGGAGGGTGGGAGTCGCTGATGTAGGCGCGGAGGGCGGGGTCGTGCTGGACGCCGGTGTCCTCGCCCTTGAGCCAGTGGTCCCACCAGCGCAGGGTCTCCTGGAGAAAGCCGATCGCCGGACCCGGGGGGAGACCGCGGTCCGGGTACTGGTGGGACCAGGGGCCGATCAGGCCGCGGACGCGGTCGGCGGGCAGGTTCTCCAGGAGGCGGAACACCGTGTCGCGGTAGGGGTCGTGCCAGCCGCCCACCGCGAGGACCGCCGCGTCGATCCTGTCGTAGTCCTCGCAGGCGCTGCCGTGGCGCCAGTAGGCGTCGCGCGTCTGGTGGTCCAGCCAGGTGTGGATGAAGGGGTCCAGCTGCTCCAGGCGGTCGCGCCACATCTCCCGCCAGCCCTCGCCGGCGTACCGGGGGTCCGGCGGGCGGGAGGCGAAGGCGAGCATCGTCGACGCCCAGGCGTGCATGTCGACGGCGAGGACGGAGCCGCCCATGTAGTGGACGTCGTTGTCGTAGCGGTCGTCGGTGGAGCAGACGGTGACGATCGCCTTGAGCGGCTCGGGGGCGAGGGCGGCGATCTGGAGGGAGTTGAAGCCGCCCCAGGAGATGCCGAACATGCCGACCCGGCCGTTGCACCAGGGCTGCCGCGCCAGCCACTCGATCACCGCGACGCCGTCGGCCAGCTCCGCCGCCGAGTACTCGTCGCCCGGAGCGCCCTCGCTGTTGCCGTGGCCGCGCACGTCCACGCGCACGGAGGCGTAGCCGTGGCCCGCGTAGTAGGGGTGGCGCTGGGCGTCGCGGGGGGCGGTCCAGTCGGTCACCCGGTACGGGAGGTATTCGAGGAGGGCGGGTACGGGGGCGTCGGTCACCGGGCGCCATACGCGGGCGTAGAGGCGGGTGCCGTCGGGGAGGGGGATGCGGACGTCTTCGCAGGTGGTGGGGTGGGGGAAGGCGGTGCGGATGTGCATGAGGGGTTTCCAGAGACGTGAGGGGGTTCTTCCGGGACAAACGGGAGGGGGTCTCCCGGAGAAACGTGCGGGGGTTCTTCCGGGAGAGGGCTCCCGGGAGCCTCAGTGGACGGGGTGCATGGTGCGGCGCAGGTACGGGGCGGCGGCCATCACCGCGAGGCCCGCGGCCACCGCGATCGCGCCGTTCACGCCGAAGTAGGCGGGCTGGGAGACGTGGTCGTAGAGCTTGACGGTCTGGGCCTGGATGCCGTTGGCGAGGGCCAGCGACAGGAACCACAGGGACATGGTCTGGCTGGAGAACGCGGTCGGCGCCAGCTTGGTGGTGGCCGACATGCCGGAGGTCTCCAGCACGATGTCGCCGAGGCCCAGGAGGAGGTACGAGCCGACGATCCACCAGGCCGACATCAGGTGCCCGCCGGAGGTGTCCCCGGAGGTCGGCAGGACCATCAGGAGGAAGGAGAGGCCGCCCAGGACGACGCCGATCGCGATCTTGTTGGAGGCGTGCGGCTGCCTGCGGCCCATGCGCACCCACAGGGCGGCGACCACGGGCGCGAGCGCCACCTCGAAGGCGCCGAGGGCCGAGGCGTACCAGCTGGCGGGGAAGTCGAAGCCGAGGATCGTCGTCTCGGCGTTCGTCGAGGCCAGCAGCATCATCGTCGAGTACGCCTGGAACAGGATGTAGTTGAAGACGGTGGAGGCCAGGAAGATCACCACGTACGGCTTCAGCCTGCCGCGTTCCTCCGACGTGACCCGCGGGCTGGCGAACATCACCGCGAAGTACGCCACGGGGGCGAGGACCGATATCAGGGTGAGCAGGTCGACGAAGCGGCTCATGGTGAGCCACCCGGCGAGTGCGAGCACCGTGGCGACGAGGGCCACGGCGACGACCCCGGCGGCGATCCGGCGGACCGCGCGGCGCATGGCGTCCGGCGCGAGCGCGAACTCGGCCGCGTGCCGGCGTCCGGCGAGGTGGCGGCGGCCCAGCACGTACTGGGCGAGGCCGAGCGTCATGCCGATCGCGGCCGCCGAGAAGCCCCAGTGCCAGCCCTGGTGGTCGCTGAGCCAGCCGGTGACCAGCGGGCCCGCGAAGGCGCCGATGTTGATCGCCATGTAGTAGACGGCGAACCCGGCGTCCCGGCGCTCGTCGTCGGTGCGGTAGAGCTTGCCGACCATGGTGGCCGCGTTGGGCTTGAGCAGGCCGGTGCCCGCGCTGATCAGGCCGAGGCCGACCCAGGTCATGGCGCCGGTCGGGACGGCCATCGCGTAGTGGCCGCAGGCGATCAGGATGCCGCCCCACAGCACCGCGCGGTACGAGCCGAGGATGCGGTCGGCGAGCCAGCCGCCGGCGACGGAGACCAGGTAGACCAGGGTGCCGTAGGCGGCGGAGACCGACGCGGCGGTGCCGGCCTCCATGCCCAGGCCGCCGTTGGCGACCGTGTCCGCGAAGTACAGGACGAGGATCGCCTGCATGCCGAGGAACGAGAACCGCTCCCACACCTCCAGTCCGGAGAGGGTGAGCAGGCCTCGGGGCTGGCCGAAGAAGGCGGCGTCGTCCTTGGAGGAGGGGGGCGGGCCGTCGGGCTGTGCGTTCTTCACGTCGGTTTGGGACACTTGGCGATGCTTTCCAGCCAGTCGGCGAATAACCTGTTTAACCGAGTGATCCGCCCCACGTCCGTTGGGGTCCGCCCCGGGTTCGTCGGGGGCCGGCCGACGTCCGTCGGGGTCTGGCCTGGGTCCGTCGGGGTCTGGCCTGGGTCCGTCGGGGTCCGGCCCGGGTCCGTCGGGGGGGGCGTCCCGCGTCCGTCAAGGGGTCCGTCCTGCGCCCGTCAAGGGGTCCGTCCTGCGCCCGTCGGGGGTCCGCCCCGCGTCCGTCGGGGGTCCGCCCCGCGTCCGTCGGGGGTCCGTCCCGCGTCCGCCGGAGCCCCTCTCCGGTCCGGCCCCGGCCCGGTTCCGGCTTTCGAAAACCTGTCGCGTCCGCCCGTCCCGCCGGGTACGGTCACCAGCGCGTTCCGGGCGGGCGTCCCTGATCCGCCCCACGAGGAGAGCAGGTTCCGTCCATGGCATGTCGTATCAGTGAGCTCGTGCTCGGCTGCCGCGACCCCGAGGTGCTGGCGCGATTCTGGTGCGAGGTGCTCGACTTCGTCGTGCTCGACCGCGAGGGGAACGAGTTCTTCGAGATCGGCCCGCGTGAGGGGTTCGGCGGACCGCAGCCGACGATCATCCTCAGCCGCCGGGACGAGCCCGAGCCCGGCAAGACCCGGCTGCACATCGACGTCAACCCCACCGACCGAGATCAGGACGCCGAGCTCGAACGCCTCCTGGCGCTCGGGGCGCGCCCGGCCGACATCGGCCAGACCGGCGAGGAGCAGTGGCATGTCCTCGCCGATCCCGAGGGCAATGAGTTCTGCCTGCTCAAGGCCCGCCTCAACCCCGTCTGACCGGACCCGGTCGAACCGGCCTACGCCGGTTCGACCGGCAGCCAGAGCTCGCTCGTCGCCGTCGTGAAGTCCTCCGCGCGGTCCAGGATCGCCACGACCGACGGGCCCGGACGCAGCCGCCACGGGTTGGACGGGAACCACTCGGCGGCAGTGGCCGCCCAGGTCGTCTGCAGGGTCTCCGGGTAGGCGCCGGAGCTGCGGAAAACCGCCCACGTGCCGGCCGGTACCTCGATGGCGTCGAGGTCGTCGGGGACCGGGGTGGCCGCGGAGACGGCGACGCCGTGCAGGTACGTCAGCTCGCTGCCCTCCGAGTTGTCGGGGGCCAGGTCGTCGCAGACGGCGAGCAGGCCCGCCGGGTCGGTGTCGCCGAGGGCTTTCAGGCGGGCGTGCGCTTCCCGGGGGAGCGCGGCGATGTGCTCCTCGATGTGCGGGTTGACGCCCTCGTGGATGAGCGGCACGCGGGTCGCGTGTCCGACCAGGCGGAAGGCGGGGCGGTCGGCGAAGCGGGTGTCCATCGGGGTACTCCCTTCAACGGTCAGGCGGAACCTGAGCTGCGGCTGTGTCTGAAGGGGGCCTCCGTCGCGGCGTACGTCACGCGGGGTGGCGCCGTGCACCGCCCGGAACGCGCGTCCGAACGCCTCCGTCGAGCCGTATCCGTACCGGACGGAGATGCTCAGCAGGTCGCCGCCGCCGCGTACGACGTCGGCGGCGGCGACGGTCATGCGGCGCCTGCGGACGTACTCCGACAGCGGCATGCCCGCCAGCGACGAGAACATCCGGCGCAGGTGGTACTCGGTCGTGCCGAGCCCCGCCGCCAGCGCGGGTACGTCGAGCTCCTCGCCGAGATGCTCCTCGACCAGGTCGACCAGCTGGTTCAGTGCCGGGATCATGAGACCTCCCTTTCGCTCTCCACCGTGGCAGGGGGCGGGTCGACGGCACCCGATCGCTGCGGTCCGGTTCGGTCGGATGCGGTCAGGCGGACACCGGGGGCTGGTCGGGCCACATGAACGCGTACCGCGGGTCGCCTCCCCGGGCCACGCGCACGAAGCGGAGCAGCTCGCGGACGATGCCCGCGCTGCCCATCGCCCAGCCGGTCTGCGGCTCCAGGTCGCCCGGGGTGGCACGGTGGTCGAAGTTGGACCAGCGGGCGCCGTCGGCGTCCCGGACGGCGCGGGCGGTGAGGTCCGTGACGAGGACGTCGGCGAAGCCGAACGGGTCGTCGCGCTCGGCGATCCGGTCGCAGGCCAGGGCGAGGACGCCCGCGGTGCCGCAGCAGCGGCCGTTGTTGTCCCAGAAGCCGGGGCGCAGCCGCCGCGGCAGACCGGACTGGGTGACCGTGTGCCAGCAGCGGTCGGCGAGGGCGGCCCAGACGGGGTCGGACGTGATGTCCCGCAGGGCCCTGAAGACCTGGGCGTCGCCGGCCGGGCCGTGGCACCAGCCGTAGCTGACGGGGTCGATCAGGTCGGGGAGGAACTGGGGGGTGGAGTGCCTGACCAGGAAACCGCCGGGGCCCGCCTCGTCCCGGGCCGCCACGCCCCGTACGGCGGTCAGCCCCAGGTCGAGCAGGTCCGTACGGCCGGTGGCCGCGCCGACCCGGGCGAGGGCCAGGGCGATGCCGAGCGTGCCGTGCGAGAGGTGGTGCATGCGGGCGTCGGTGTCCGGGCGGTGGGCCCACTGGACGCCGCCGTCCCCGGTCTGCTCCGCCGTGTGCAGGTACGGCTCCAGGGCGAGGACGGCCAGGTCGTGGTCGCCGGCCAGGAGGGCACCGAGGCCGATGCCCGCGTTGCCGCCCATCAACTCGAAGAGCAGGCCCCAGCGGGCTCCGTCGAAGCGGGACCGGACGAGGGCGAGGGCGCGGTCGGCGGCGGCTCCGGCGGCCGTGTCGCCGAGTTCGGCGTGGACGGTCCGCAGCACCAGGGCCAGGCCGGTGCGGCCGAAGTAGAGGGAGTCGTCGTCGATGTCGTCGACCCGGTCCGCCAGGCTCCGGGCCGCGCGGAGTGCGGCGTCGGCGCAGGAGTCGTCGCCGAAGTGGCGCCAGGCCTCCAGGAGCACGGGGACGGTGCCGGCCGTGCCGCTGTACAGCATGGGCTCGGGGGCGTCGTCCGACGGTCTGACCGGCCAGCCGAGGCCGCCCCCGGGGGTTTCGCGCGCGGTGCCGAGCAGCCACCGCAGCCCGTCCAGCGCTATGTCCTCGACCTCGTCGACCGCCACGTGCGTGGCCCCGGGTGCCGTCATGGGGCCACCCTCGCATCCGCGCTCCGGGCGGCCCGGAGGGGGCTCGGCCTCAGCCGGCCGCGGTCAGCCGCTCCCCGCGCTGCCCCCGGCGGCCGCGCAGGGACTGCCACACGGCTCCCAGCGCCAGGGACTGGACGAGGGCCGACAGGGCGATGCCGCCGACGAAGAACCACGTCGGGGCGTCGCCGCCCCAGCCCGCCTCACCGAGCCACGCCACGAACCCGAAGGTCGGGAAGGTGAACAGGGCCGGCCAGACCCAGGCGAGAGACGCGTCCGGGCCGGTCGCGAAGAGGGGTTGCGCCACGGCGATCACCATCGCGCCGCCGACCAGGGCGAGGTAGGCCGCCGAGACGCGGTTGGCGACGGTCAGGCGGGTGAGGGTGCGTATCCGGCTGCTGGTCTTCATGAGGTCTCGGTCTCCCCGTGGAGCATCGTCTTCGTCCGGCTTCCTGGTTCCGGTTGCCTGTCTCCAGGGTCGGACGGGGGCCGGTCCGGGGCCTGAGTACTCGTACTCACACCGAACGACGCCGTACCCAGCAGGGGCGCCGTGCGGGCGCGGGCCGCGCTACCGCTGTCGCTACTGCGTCAGCCGCACTGGCAGGGGCTGCCCGACTGGCAGCCGCAGCCGCAGCCGGAACCGCAGCCGCACGCGGCGATCAGCGGGAGGCTGCGGATCTCGACGGGCTGCTCGGTGGGGCGTTCCTGTGCGGGGTCGGGCTTCGTGCTGGGGGAATCGGCCATGGTTCCTCCTGGAAGCTGGTGCCTGCGTCCATTGCACGCCCCGGGCGGACGTCGCATCAACGGCGCATTGGGGCGAACGCGCGCCCCCGACCCGACCCGACCCGACCCGACCCGCTCCGCGCCGGCCAGGGGCTCAGGCGCCCTCGGCCTGCGTCGCCGGCTGGATGTCCGGCTGGAGCTCGTCCGCGTGCTCCCCGGTGACCAGGTAGACGACCCGCTTGGCGACCGCGACGGCGTGGTCGGCGTACCGCTCGTAGTAGCGGCCCAGGAGGGTCACGTCGACGGCCGTCTCGATGCCGTGCTTCCAGCGGTCGTCCATCAGGTGCTGGAAGAGGGTGCGGTGCAGGAGGTCCATCGCGTCGTCGTCCTGCTCCAGCTGGAGCGCGAGGTCGACGTCCTTGGTGATGATCACCTCGGCGGCCTTGGCCATCAGGCGCTGCGCGAGCTGGCCCATCTCCAGGATGGTCGCGTGCAGGTCGTGCGGCACCGCGCGCTCCGGGTAGCGCAGCCGGGCCAGCTTGGCCACGTGCTGGGCCAGGTCGCCCGAGCGCTCCAGGTCGGCCGACATCCGCAGCGAGGTGACGACGATGCGCAGGTCCGTCGCCACCGGCTGCTGCCGGGCCAGCAGGGTTATCGCCCGTGCCTCCAGCTCGTGCTGGAGCTCGTCGACCTTCTGGTCGGCCTCGATGACGGCCTCGGCCAGCTTCAGGTCGGAGTCCAGGATCGCGGTCGTGGCGCGTCCGATGGCCGACCCGACCAGCCGGGCCATCTCCACCAGACCGTCACCGATCGAGTCCAGTTCCTCGTGGTACGCGTCCCGCATCAGGGTTCCCTCTCGTACGTCCGTTTAGGGGGCTCACAGACGTGCGTCGCACTGGCGCCGCACCGGCTCGCACCCCTCGCCGTGCCCCCACGCTTACACGTTCCGGCCTGTACGCGTCCGTTTCCGGCACCCGAAATGAACCGTCCCTGGCTCCAAGGTGAACTCTGGGCGACGAGTGTTCGAGGTCGCACCCGGATGGCTGGGGCGGGGCTGTTCGCCGTGCCTAACCTGGAGGCATGGACGTGAACGCGGCGGTCGCCGCAGTGGCAGCGATCGCCGGAGTGCTCACCGGCGTCATCGCCATGCTGGCGTTCCGCTGGAGCGAGCGCGACCAGAAGCGGCCCACGCGGACCTCCCTGCACACCGACCCCGTACTCCCGCCCGGCGTGGACACGGTCCTGTCGGTGCTCAGGTCCTCCGCGGTCGTACTCGACGAGGCCGACGCCGTGGTCAAGGCCAGCTCGGCGGCGTACGCCCTCGGCCTGGTCAGGGGCGGCAAGCTCGCCGTGGACCCGATGCTGCAGATGGCCCGTGACACCCGCAGGGACGGGGAGATACGACAGGTCGAACTGGACCTGCCGCGCCGCGGGAACGGGCGGGGGGAGGCCCTCGCCGTCTCCGCGCGCGTCGCGCCGCTCGGGTCGCGGCTGGTGCTGCTGCTGGTCGAGGACCTCACCGAGGCCCGCCGCATCGAGGCCGTGCGCCGCGACTTCGTCGCCAACGTGAGCCACGAGCTGAAGACGCCGGTGGGCGCGCTCTCGCTGCTCTCCGAGGCCGTCATGGACGCCGCGGACGATCCGGAGGCCGTGGAGCGGTTCGCCGGGCGGATGCAGATCGAGGCGACCCGGCTGACCAACCTGGTCCAGGAGCTGATCGACCTCTCCCGCGTCCAGAACGACGACCCCCTCGACGACGCCGAGCCCGTCCGGGTGGACGAGCTGGTCGCCGAGGCGATCGACCGCTGCCGGCACGCGGCCGGCACCAAGCAGATCACCATGGCCGCCGGCGGCACCGCGGACCTGCACGTACGCGGCAACCGCGGCCAGCTCGCCGCCGCCCTCGGCAACCTCGTGGAGAACGCCGTCAACTACTCGCCGGCCCGCACCCGCGTTGGCATAGCCGCCCGCCGCGTCGCCGCCACCGGGGGCGACCTGATCGAGATCGCCGTGACCGACCAGGGCATCGGCATCTCGGAGAAGGACAAGGAACGCGTCTTCGAGCGCTTCTACCGCGTCGACCCGGCCCGCTCCCGGGCCACCGGGGGCACCGGTCTCGGTCTCGCGATCGTCAAGCACGTGGTCGCCTCGCACGGCGGGGAGGTCACGGTGTGGAGCGCCGAAGGCCAGGGCTCCACGTTCACCCTGCGGCTGCCGGAGTCGGGCCTCGCCCGCGACCGCGCGCGGCAGCGTCCCGACCGCACCGGACTCGGCGACGAGGCCGAGCGGTCCGACTCATCCCCTCATGCATCGGATGCATCGGATGCATCGGATTCACCGGGTGCGTCAGGTGCGTCAGGTGCATCTGATGTATCCCGTACATCGCATGCGTCTGATGTGTCCGGTGCCTCCCACGCATCCCGCACGTTCCACACATCCCATACATCCCATACATCCCCGTACGAAACGCTTCCCGCCCCGGAGGTCCTTCCGTGACCCGTGTGCTCGTCGTCGAGGACGAGGAGTCCTTCTCCGACGTCCTGTCGTACATGCTCCGCAAGGAGGGCTTCGAGGTCGCCGTGGCGACCACGGGCCCCGACGGACTCGACGAGTTCGAGCGCAATGGCGCCGACCTCGTGCTCCTCGACCTGATGCTGCCCGGCCTGCCGGGCACCGAGGTCTGCCGCCAGCTGCGCGGCCGTTCGAACGTCCCCGTGATCATGGTGACCGCCAAGGACAGCGAGATCGACAAGGTTGTCGGGCTGGAGATAGGGGCCGACGACTACGTCACCAAGCCCTTCTCCTCCCGTGAGCTGGTCGCCCGCATCCGTGCCGTACTGCGCCGCCGCGGCGAGCCGGAGGAGGTTGCTCCGGCCGCCCTGGAGGCCGGGCCCGTCCGCATGGACGTCGACCGGCACGTGGTGACGGTCGGCGGCACCAAGGTCGACCTGCCGCTCAAGGAGTTCGACCTGCTGGAGATGCTGCTGCGCAACGCGGGCCGCGTGCTGACCCGCATGCAGCTGATCGACCGGGTCTGGGGCGCCGACTACGTCGGTGACACCAAGACCCTCGACGTCCACGTCAAGCGGCTGCGCGCGAAGATCGAGCCCGACCCGGGAGCGCCGCGGTACCTGGTGACCGTACGCGGGCTCGGCTACAAGTTCGAGCCGTAGGCCGGCCGCGCACACGCGCGTACACGAAGGAAGGGCGGGACCTCCGCGTGAGAGGTCCCGCCCTTCCTTCGTTCGTACGGTGCTCAGTGACCGGCTTCGGTTCCGGTTCCGGCCTCGGTGCCGGTCCCGGTGCCGGCGTCCGTGTCCGCCGAGGCGTCGCCGGTGGGGGTCCCGGCGCCGTCCGTGCCGCCCGTGGCCTCCTCGCCGCCGGGGGCCGTCTCGCCGTTCTCCGGGGCGCCGGAGGACTCGCCGCCGGCCGGCTCGCCGGAGGCGTCACCGGAGGGCTCCGCGGACGCGCCGGGCGCCGAGGGGACCTCGCTCGGGCCCCAGCCGGAGAAGTAGCCCTCGGCCGGGACGACGAAGGCGCGCAGGCCGACCTCGCCGGTCTTGCTGAAGGTGAAGGTGATCTTCTGCGCGTTGCCGTCCTGGACGGCCTCGCGGCTGCTGGGCAGGACCGCGGCGGCGTTGTCCTTGCCACCGATGATCAGGGAGCCGCCGGCCGGGACGGTCAGGTCGCCCTGCTCGCCCTTGGCGGGCTTCAGCTCGGCGGACTTGTCGGTGCCGGAGACGGTGATCGACTCCAGGATCTGGTCCGTCCTGCCGCTGTTGAACAGGGTGGCGGAGATGGCGGCCGGGCCGGTCGACTCCAGGTCGGGCTGGGTGATGACGACCGCGTTCTGGATCTCGATGTCGCCGACGGTCGTGGCAGCGTGGTCCGGCTTGATCTCCAGAGACTGGGCGTTGTGACCGGCACCGCACGCGGCGAGCGAGGCGATCGAGAACGCGATGGCGGCGGCGGCGAGGGCACCGCGTCGAAGGCTGCTGCTCACGGCGGCGGCAACTCCTTGGACTCGAGCGGGGTGGCGGCAACGGATAAAGCCGCCCTAAGTGACTGTCAGCGGCCCCAAGGCTACCGAGCCGTTCTCCGGCCGCCGCACCCGACCCTCCCCGAACGGCCCGCGGCTTCGCCCGGCAGGCGGTAGGCCCGGACGGTCCCCTCCGGCTGCCACCCGTACGTCCGGGACGGCTTTGCGGCGCGTACTCGTCCGCCATTCGGATAAGAAGCACTCCGGCATACGGACGTCCATACGGGCGTCCATACGAGCGTCCATACGGGTCGCCGACCGGGCGCGAATTTTCCGTGAAGGAATGCGCGGACGGCCAGGAAATTGATCATCGGACCGGTCGGCGGGGCGTGTCGTGATCAATTCCGGATTCGGCCGGAACCTCGCCCCGGCCACCGAACGGAGTAGCGGAAGTCGCACGCGCGGAACCAGACATTTCGGGATCTTCAGGCCGGTGTGCGGCCCTCCGGGGGTGTGTGACATGCGTGTTTCGCCCGGCCTGAACAGCCGCTCCGACCTGCGAATACTTTCTTCCGTTCGCCCGGCGCAGCACGTTCCTGTTGCTGTTGTCAAGCCCCGAGATATGCCCTGACCTGCGAAAACGCCATTCAGAAGACGTCGAATCCGTGTTACCCTGGATAGCCACGGAAGGGGTACCTGTCACATGACGTTCAAGGTTGGCGACACCGTGGTCTATCCCCATCACGGGGCCGCGCTGATCGAGGCTATCGAAACTCGCCAGATCAAAGGCGTGGACAAGACCTACTTGGTGCTGAAGGTCGCCCAGGGCGACTTGACGGTACGTGTGCCAGCGGACAATGCGGAGTTCGTCGGCGTGCGTGATGTGGTCGGTCAGGACGGACTGGACCGGGTCTTCGAGGTGCTGCGCGCGCCGTACGCCGAGGAGCCCACGAACTGGTCGCGTCGTTACAAGGCAAACCTGGAGAAGCTCGCCTCCGGCGACGTCATCAAGGTCGCGGAAGTCGTGCGCGACCTGTGGCGCCGCGAGCGCGAGCGTGGACTCTCCGCAGGTGAGAAGCGCATGCTCGCCAAGGCCCGCCAGATCCTGGTGAGCGAGCTGGCTCTCGCGGAGAACACCAACGAGGACAAGGCGGAGGCCCTGCTCGACGAGGTGCTCGCCTCCTGACCCGAGGCGAGGCGCAGGCCGCACACCACCCGGACCGGCGCAGCTGAAATGCCGCGGTGCCCGATGACAGCCCTGCTGTTGCCGGGCGCTGCGGCATGTTCGTACCCGCGTGTTCTCAACACCCGGTGCCGTTTCTCAACCCCGTGCCGTGGGGTGTGTCGTGCCTTCCTGGGCGGGTGTCGTGCCCCCGAGGACGCTCGACGCCGGACGTGGTTTCGTGCGTCCGGGTCTCCGGGCGACCATGATCCTCGTACGCTCGTCCCGGGAGGCTTCCCCGGGTCCTGGCGTGCCGGGCCCGGGCTGCAGGCTCGACCAGGGTCACGGAAGGGTCCGGTCAAGGCGTCGCGCCCGGCACGGTGAGGCCATACCCAACTAGGTCGAGTACACAAACCTGACAGGAACCGATGTCTGACGATTCGCGTCCCTCGCCCGCCCGGATGCCGTCGGAGGCCTCCGTCGGCGACCGTACGAAGACCAGGACCGCGGCCGTCGTTCCGGCCGCCGGCCGGGGAGTACGGCTCGGACCGGGCGCTCCGAAAGCCCTGCGCGCTCTGGGCGGCACGCCCATGCTCATCCACGCGGTCCGGGCGATGGCCGCCTCCCGGGGGGTCTCCCTCGTGGTGGTCGTCGCCCCGCCGGACGGTGCGGCCGAGGTCAAGAGCCTCCTGGACGCGCACGCGCTGCCCGAGCGGACGGACTTCCTCGTGGTGCCCGGCGGCGAGTCGCGCCAGGAGTCCGTACGGCTCGGTCTCGAGGCGCTGCCGGCCGAGTACGGGATCGTCCTCGTGCACGACGCGGCCCGGCCGCTGGTGCCGGTGGACACGGTGGACGCCGTGATCGACGCCGTACGGGACGGCGCCCCGGCCGTGGTGCCGGCGCTGCCGCTCGCCGACACGGTGAAGGAGGTGCGGCCCGCCCGGGTGCCGGGTGAGCCGGAGCCGGTGGTGGCGACGCCGGAGCGGGCGCGGCTGCGGGCGGTGCAGACACCGCAGGGCTTCGACCGGGGGACGCTGCTGCGGGCCCACGGGACGGTGACCGAGAACGTCACGGACGACGCGAGCATGGTGGAGCAGCTCGGGCTGCACGTGGTGGTCGTACCGGGGCACGAGGAGGCGTTCAAGGTGACGCGGCCGCTTGACCTGGTCCTGGCGGAGGCCGTGCTGGCGCGCAGGAGGCTGAACGATGGCTTCTGAACCGGACTGGAGCACGGCGGTGCTGCCGCAGGTCGGGATCGGGACGGACATCCACGCCTTCGAGGACGGGCGGGAGCTGTGGTGCGCCGGGCTGAAGTGGGACGGCGAGGGACCCGGGCTGGCCGGGCACTCCGACGCCGACGTGGTCGCGCACGCGGCGTGCAACGCGCTGTTCTCCGCCGCGGGCGTCGGCGACCTCGGGCAGCACTTCGGTACCGGGAGGCCGGAGTGGTCCGGGGCGTCGGGGGTGACGCTGCTGACGGAGGCGGCGCGGATCGTGCGGGCCGCGGGGTTCCGGATCGGGAACGTCGCGGTGCAGGTGGTGGGGGCGCGGCCGAAGATCGGCAAGCGGCGCGAGGAGGCGCAGGAGGTGCTCTCCGCCGCGGTCGGGGCGCCGGTGTCGGTGTCGGGGGCGACGACGGACGGGCTCGGGTTCCCGGGACGGGGGGAGGGGCTGATGGCGGTGGCTACGGCGTTGGTGGTGCGGGTTCCCTAGCCG
>NZ_JACBYP010000042.1 GCF_018982965.1 Streptomyces mayonensis
CCCGCCGCCGCGGGGCAGAGACCTCCCGGCCCAGGCCACAGACTCCGGCCCGGCCTTCAGACTCCCGGCCCTGGTCCCAGGCCCCCGGCGAGGGCACAGGTGGTCGGCCGGGGCACAGGCCGCCCGCCGCCGCGGGGCAGAGACCTCCCGGCCCAGGCCACAGACTCCGGCCCGGCCTTCAGACTCCCGGCCTTGGTCCCAGGCCCCCGGCGAGGGCACAGGTGGTCGGCCGGGGCACAGGCCGCCCGCCGCCGCGGGGCAGAGACCTCCCGGCCCAGGCCACAGACACCGGCCCGGCCTTCAGACTCCCGGCCTTGGTCCCAGGCCCCCGGCGAGGGCACAGGTGGTCGGCCGGGGCACAGGCCGCCCGCCGCCGCGGGGCAGAGACCTCCCGGCCCAGGCCACAGACTCCGGCCCGGCCTTCAGACTCCCGGCCCTGGTCCGAGGCCCCCGGCGAGGGCACAGGTGGTCGGCCGGGGCACAGGCCGCCCGCCGCCGCGGGGCAGAGACCCTCCCGGCCCAGGCCACAAACTCCCGCTCGGCCTTCAGACTCCCGGGCGGGCTTCAGACTCCCGGCCCTGGTCCCAGGCCTCCGGCGAGGGGCGCAGGTCGTCGGCCGGGCACAGCCGTCGCCGCAGGTCACAGACCCCGGCCCGGGCTTCGGACTACCGGCCCGGTTTTCCGCCCGGGGTGAGGCCACCGCCCCGGCGTCAGGCCCCGGCCAGGCAGCCGGGCCCCCGCCCCAGGCACCCTGGCGTCAGCCCTCCGGCCCTGGTGTCAGCCCTCGGCCCAGGGGTCAGCCCTCCACTCGAACCTCGGCCCCACCAGCCTTCCGGCCCGGCCCCGCCGGCCTTCACGCCCGCCGCCCATCAGGCCCCTGTCCGGGAGGACTCCCGTACCTCCGGGGCCGCCAGGCGCTGGGCCGTCCGTTCCGCCGTGCGGCGGGCCCAGCGGCCGTTCGTCACGGCGCCGAGGACCAGGACGGCGAGGCCGCAGGCGGCCAGGATCCACCAGCCGGGCCGGGAGGCGGAGACGAAGGTGTCCCGGTACGACGAGTCGCCCACGCCCGCCGCGAGGACCGCGCCGACCACCGCCACGCCCAGCGCCTGGCCCAGCTGGCGGCTGGTGGAGGCGACGGCCGCGGCGACCCCCGCCTGGGCGCGCGGCATGCCGGAGACGGCGGTGTTGGTGATGGGCGCGTTGACGAAGCCGAAGCCGATGCCGAACAGGACGTAGCCGATGAAGAGGGTGACGTCGGAGGTCTCTGCCTCGAACGCGGCGAACAGCGCCCCGCTCACGGTCAGCCCGCCGCCCGCGATCAGCAGGGGCAGCCGCGGCCCCCGGCTGCCGACCAGCCGCCCGGACAGCGGGGCGCACAGGAAGGTCGGGACGGCCATCGGCAGCATCCACAGGCCGGCCTCCAGGGCGCTGAGTCCGCGCACGTTCTGGAGGTAGAGCGTGGACAGGAACAGGAAGCCGCCCAGCGCGGCGCAGGCGCTGATCGCTATGACGGTGGCCCCGCTGAACGGCGCCGACCGGAAGAAGCGCAGGTCGATGAGGGGTTCGGCGCGGCGGGACTCGTAGCGGAGCAGGCCGAGCAGGGCGGCGAGCGCCAGTACCGCGAAGGGCAGCACCGCCGTGAGCCCCGCGTTCGGCGCCTCGATGATCGCGTACGTCAGGGAGCCGAAGAGCACGATCACCATCAGCTGGCCCAGCGGGTCGGGGCGGCGGGCCTTCGGTGCGCGGGACTCGGGGACGAAGCGCAGGGTGAGCAGCAGGGCCGCCAGGCCCACCGGCAGGTTGACCCAGAAGATCGAGCGCCAGCCGACCGACTCGACCAGCACACCGCCCACCAGCGGACCGGCGGCCATGGATATGCCGACCACCGCACCCCAGGCGCCGATCGCGCGGGCGCGCTCGCGCGGGTCGGTGAAGGTGTTGGTGATGATCGACATCGCGACCGGGTTGAGCATCGAACCGCCCACCGCCTGGATCATCCGGAAGACGACCAGCGAGGGCAGGTCCGGGGCCAGCGAGCACAGCAGCGAGCCGAGGGTGAAGACCACCAGGCCCGTCATGAAGACCCGCTTGCGGCCGATCCGGTCGGCGGTGGAGCCGGCCAGCATGAGCAGCGCGGCCAGCACGAGCGTGTACGCGTCGATCGCCCACTGCAGGCCCGACGTGCTCGCGTCCAGGTCGCGCTGCATGGAGGGGAGGGCGACGTTGAGGATCGTGTTGTCGATGCTCACGATCAGCAGGCTCATGCAGCAGATGGCGAGCACGAGCAGACGGCGGCGGTGGGTGAGCTCGGGCATGGCGGTCATCGTACGCCCAATTCGATAGTGCGGTTAACTAATGATCCATGCATGATCTTTGTCCACAGCCCATGCATGACCTTTGTCCACAGGGCGGGAGGGGCACCGCCGCCGGTGCGTGACAATGGGGGAATGTCCACGCTCACCACATCCGCCCCCGACACCGACGCCGCGCAGCTGCGGATCGGCCCGCACACCGTCGCGCCGCCCGTGGTGCTGGCCCCGATGGCCGGGATCACCAATGCGCCGTTCCGCACGCTGTGCAGAGAGTTCAGCGGTGGCAAGGGCCTGTTCGTGAGCGAGATGATCACCACCCGCGCCCTGGTCGAGCGCAACGAGAAGACCATGCAGCTGATCCACTTCGACGCAACCGAGACACCGCGCTCGATCCAGCTGTACGGCGTAGACCCGGTGACCGTCGGCAAGGCCGTCCGCATGATCGCGGAGGAGGACCTCGCCGACCACATCGACCTGAACTTCGGCTGCCCGGTGCCGAAGGTGACCCGCAAGGGCGGCGGCTCGGCGCTGCCCTACAAGCGGCACCTGCTGCGGGCCATCGTCCGCGAGGCCGTCACCGGAGCCGGTGGCCTGCCCGTCACCATGAAGATGCGCAAGGGCATCGACGACGACCACCTCACCTTCCTCGACGCCGGCCGCATCGCCGTCGAGGAGGGCGTCACCGCCATCGCCCTGCACGGCCGCACCACCGCCCAGCACTACGGCGGCACCGCCGACTGGGACGCCATCGCCCGCCTCAAGGAGCACGTCCCGGAGATCCCCGTGCTGGGCAACGGCGACATCTGGTCCGCCGAGGACGCGCTGCGGATGGTGCGGGAGACCGGCTGCGACGGCGTCGTGGTCGGACGCGGATGCCTGGGCCGGCCCTGGCTCTTCGCCGACCTGGTCGCCGCCTTCGAGGGGCGCACCGACGCCTATGCGCGGCCCACCCTGCGCGAGGTCGCCGACGTGATGGTCCGGCACGCCACGCTGCTCGGCGAGTGGCTCGGGGACGAGGCACGGGGCGTCGTCGACTTCCGCAAGCACGTCGCCTGGTACCTCAAGGGCTTCGCCGTCGGCTCCGAGATGCGCAAGCAGCTCGCGATCACCTCCTCCCTGGAGGCACTGCGTGCCGGTCTGGACGAACTCGACCTCGACCAGCCCTGGCCCGCCGGCGCCGACGGTCCCCGCGGCCGCACCTCCGGCAACAACCGGGTGGTCCTGCCGGACGGCTGGCTGAAGGACCCGTACGACTGCGCGGGCGTCGGCGAGGAGGCCGAACTGGACACCTCCGGCGGCTGACCGGCGCCGGCCCGACGGCGCTCGCACCACGAAGGGCTGAGCGCCGGCCCGGGGGCGCTCAGCCCTTCGTGGGGTGCTCGGTGGAGCCGTACGCCGTCAGGAAGGCGTCCCGGAAGGAGCTCATCCGCCACACCGGTGCGTCGTGGGCCGGCCTGAGGCCCTCCGTCCAGTTCCAGTCGTCGATCGCGTCGAGCACCTTCGGGTCCTTGGCGACGATCGACACGGGCACGTCCCGGCTTGCCTCGGCGCCGCTGACCCGGGCGATCGGCTGGTGGTCGCCGAGGAAGACGAGGACGGTGTCGTCGGTGCCGTAGCGCTCCAGCCACTGGGTGAGGCTGGTGACCGAGTACTGGACCGACTTGCCGTACTCCTCCTTCGAACGCTGCGAGTCGGTGAGGACGTCGGACTGCTCCAGGCCCGCCGCCTCGATGGCGTCGTACACCGAGCCGTCGCCGACCTCGTCCCAGCCGACCATCTCCGGGATCGGCGCCCACGGCTGGTGGCTCGAGGTCAGGATCACCTCCGCCATCAGCGGCCGGTCCCGCTCCCTGCCGTGCTCCAGACGCTGGAACGCCTCCAGCGCGTACTGGTCCGGCATCGTCGACCAGCTGAACTTCGGCCCCCGGTAGCCCAGGTCGAAGGCGTCGTAGACCTTGTCGAGGCCGTACCACTTCGCCTCCGGCCACCCCTTCTGCACGCCCGGCATCACGCCGACCGTGTCCCACTCGCCGGTCTTGCGGAACGCCTTGGTGAGCGTGAGGTGGTCGCCCGCGGTGACGGTGCGGTAGCGCTGCTGGTTGTCCACCCACAGGCCCGACATGAAGGTGGAGTGACCGAGCCAACTGTTGGCACCGTACGTCGCCGACGTCAGCCAGCCGCTCTTCGCCCGGAAGCCCGCCTTCGCCAGCGCCGCCGTGCTCGTCTCCAGCGTCCGGTCGACGCCCGGCGCCGTCACCGGGTCCTCGAGCGCGGTACGGCCGTAGCTCTCGATGAACGTGAAGATCATGTCCTTGCCGCGCAGGTCCGGCACCAGCTGCGCGGGAGGCGTGGCCCCGAACCGGTCCGACTTCGCCTCCTTCGCGAAGGCCGCCTCGTCCCGCAGCGTGTCCTTCACCCGGCGCGCCTGTATCTCCGCCGCCCGGGACGCGCTGGTACTGGCGACCGGCACGCCGAAGGTCTGCACGCCGAGCGCCGCGCAGGTCATCCACACCGTGGCCGCCATCAGCGCGCCCCGGTTCGCCCGCTCCCGGTGCCCCGCGAGCAGTTCCCCGAGCCGCACCACCGCCAGCGCCATGGCGACCAGCAGCAGCCCGGTGAGCACGACCGCGCCGACGGGGGCCCAGAACGCCGCCGCCCCGCCCATCGTGTCCGCCACGTAGGACTGGGCGTCGTCGAGCAGGCCCCAGTCGAGGACGACGTTGAAGCCCCGGCCCAGGTACTCGTTGAAGCCCATGTCGAGCAGGTTCAGCACGGTCAGCGCGCCCAGACCGGTGCCGAGGAACGCCGCCAGCACCCGGCGCGGCACCCGCGGCAGTTGCAGCAGCAGCACCGTCGCGACGACGGCCTCCGCCGGGATGCGCGCGAACCGGTTGGGTTCCAGCGCGGCGTAGCTGTTCGGCAGGAGCAGCGCCCCGAGCACGAGGACGGCCGCGAGGACGGTGGTGGTCCGGCGGACGACGACCGCCGCACGGGGGCGACGGGTACGCCAGGCCCGCCAGTGGGCCAGGCGGGCCCTGAGGGACGAGAGGGAGAGGAAGGGGGAGCGGGAGGGCGGGGACTGAGTGGTTTCGGGTGTGTCGGGGTCGTCGTCGGCGACGGCGGTCTGCGGCGGCCGGCGGAAAGGCGTGGAGACGGGCACCCGAAGGTCCTTCCGTGCGAAACCCGGTGGGTGGCGGGCCCCGGCGAGGGGGCCGCAGGCCCGCCGCCCTGTCGTACGTCCGCAGGAAGCGGTCCGTTCACCGGCCGCGCCCCCGTTGCTTGCCCGGTTGCGTCACCGATCGGTCTCCGGGCCGGCTCACCGGTCCGCATGGTGGAATCCGGCGGGCTGCGGCAGCGTGATTCTCGCCACGCTTGATGAGTGATCCGCTCAGATGAGCGGATCTTGAGCGATTCCACTTCTCCAAGGTGTGGCACTGAGTGCCAGGCGTTGACCGTTCACCGATCGAAATCAAACGTGTGGAATGGCGCTCATGTGAGCGCTTGATGCCGCCCCTTCCCGTCCGGCACGTTCAAGAAGTGAAAACACAACCGGCCACTCGCTTGCCAAGCCTTGACTTTCGATCCACTGGCGGACGGGTGGTTACAGGCGCATGACGCACAAGTGGACGTACCCAGGAGCCTTTGATCTGGGTACATTCCTCGCCGTCAGGGCAGCCACCGCGTCCTCGAGGAGTCGAGACCCGTGTCGGAAAACAAAGATCCCCAGGTAGCGAACACGGCAAAGTTCGTTTACGACTTCACCGAGGGCAACAAGGACCTCAAGGACCTGCTCGGCGGCAAGGGCGCCAACCTCGCCGAGATGACCAACCTGGGTCTTCCGGTTCCTCCGGGCTTCACCATCACCACCGAGGCCTGCAAGACCTACCTCGACAGCGGCGAGGAACCGGCGGCACTGCGTGACGAGGTGAGTGCGCACCTCGACGCCCTCGAAGCCAGGATGGGCAAGAAGCTGGGCCAGGCCGACGACCCCCTCCTCGTGTCGGTCCGCTCCGGAGCCAAGTTCTCCATGCCCGGCATGATGGACACGGTCCTCAACATCGGCCTCTCCGACCAGTCCGTGCAGGGCCTGGCCCAGCAGGCCGGTGACGAGCGCTTCGCCTGGGACTCCTACCGGCGCCTCATCCAGATGTTCGGCAAGACCGTCCTCGACGTCGACGGCGACCTCTTCGAGGAGGCCCTGGAGAAGGCCAAGCAGGCCAAGAAGGTCGCGGTCGACACCGAGCTGGAGGCCGCCGACCTCAAGAAACTCGTCACCGCCTTCAAGAAGATCGTGAAGAAGGAGGCCGGCCGGGACTTCCCGCAGGACCCGCGTGAGCAGATGGACCTCGCCGTCAAGGCGGTCTTCGAGTCCTGGAACGGCGAGCGCGCCAAGCTCTACCGCCGCCAGGAGCGCATCCCGCACGACCTCGGCACCGCCGTCAACGTCTGCTCCATGGTCTTCGGCAACCTCGGCCCCGACTCCGGCACGGGTGTCGCGTTCACGAGGGACCCCGCGAGCGGCCACCAGGGCGTCTACGGCGACTACCTGCAGAACGCCCAGGGCGAGGACGTCGTCGCGGGCATCCGCAACACCGTCGCGCTGGCGGAGCTGGAGCGGATCGACAAGAAGTCGTACGACCAGCTGCTGCAGATCATGGAGACGCTCGAGAACCACTACCTGGACCTCTGCGACATCGAGTTCACCATCGAGCGCGGCCGGCTGTGGATGCTCCAGACCCGCGTCGGCAAGCGCACCGCGGGGGCCGCCTTCCGCATCGCCACCCAGCTCGTCGACCAGGGCCTGATCGACGAGGCGGAGGCCCTCCAGCGGGTCAACGGCGCCCAGCTCGCCCAGCTGATGTTCCCCCGCTTCGACGACGAGGCCAAGGTCGAGCAGGTCGGCCGGGGCATCGCCGCCTCGCCGGGCGCGGCCGTCGGCAAGGCCGTCTTCGACTCGTACACCGCCGTCAAGTGGTCCCGTTCCGGCGAGAAGGTCATCCTGATCCGCCGCGAGACCAACCCCGACGACCTGGACGGCATGATCGCGGCCGAGGGCATCCTGACCTCGCGCGGCGGCAAGACCTCCCACGCGGCCGTGGTCGCGCGCGGCATGGGCAAGACCTGTGTCTGCGGAGCGGAGGAACTGGAGGTCGACACCAAGCGCCGGCGGATGACCGTGCCCGGCGGACACGTCGTCGAGGAGGGCGACGTCGTCTCCATCGACGGTTCCTCCGGCAAGGTCTACCTCGGCGAGGTGCCGGTCGTGCCCTCCCCGGTCGTCGAGTACTTCGAGGGCCGCATGCACGCGGGCGCCGAGGACGCCGACGAACTGGTCGAGGCCGTGCACCGCATCATGGCCTTCGCCGACCGCAAGCGCCGGCTGCGGGTGCGCGCCAACGCCGACAACGCCGAGGACGCACTGCGCGCCCGCCGCTTCGGCGCCCAGGGCATCGGCCTGTGCCGCACCGAGCACATGTTCCTCGGCGACCGGCGCGAACTGGTGGAGCGGCTGATCCTGGCCGACACCGAGGCCGTGCGCGAGGAGTCCCTGAAGGAACTGCTGCCCCTCCAGAAACAGGACTTCGTCCAGCTCTTCGAGTCGATGGACGGCCTGCCCGTCACCGTCCGCCTGCTCGACCCGCCGCTGCACGAGTTCCTGCCCGACATCACCGAACTGTCGGTGCGCGTCGCCCTCGCCGAGTCCCGCCAGGAGCCGCACGAGAACGAGCTGCGCCTCCTCCAGGCCGTACACCGCCTGCACGAGCAGAACCCGATGCTGGGCCTGCGCGGCGTCCGCCTCGGCCTGGTCATCCCCGGCCTGTTCACCATGCAGGTCCGCGCCATCGCCGAGGCCGCCGCCGAGCGCAGGGCGGCCAAGGGCGACCCGCGCGCCGAGATCATGATCCCGCTGGTCGGCACCGTCCAGGAGCTGGAGATCGTCCGCGAGGAGGCCGACCGGGTCATCGCCGAGGTCGAGGCCGCCACCGGCGCGAAGCTGAAGCTGTCGATCGGCACGATGATCGAGCTGCCGCGCGCCGCGCTGACCGCCGGTCAGATCGCCGAGGCCGCCGAGTTCTTCTCCTTCGGCACCAACGACCTGACCCAGACCGTGTGGGGCTTCAGCCGCGACGACGTCGAGGCCAGCTTCTTCACGGCCTACCTGGAGAAGGGCATCTTCGGCGTCTCCCCGTTCGAGACCATCGACCAGGACGGCGTCGGCTCCCTGGTCGCCGCCGCCGCGAAGGCCGGCCGCGCCACCCGGCCCGACCTGAAGCTCGGCGTCTGCGGCGAGCACGGCGGCGACCCGGAGTCCGTCCACTTCTTCCACGAGGTGGGCCTGGACTACGTCTCCTGCTCCCCGTTCCGCATCCCGGTGGCCCGCCTGGAGGCCGGCCGTGCGGCGTCGCGGTCGAAGGGCAGCGACCACCGGTAGCCCCGGCTGCGGGGCCCTAGGACCCCGGAGCCGTCGTCTGTCACCCGACCACCCTCACCGATCGGCGGCGGCTCCGGACCACGAGAGAGGGCGGCACCCGTGCGGGGGTGCCGCCCTCTCGTGCGGCCTGAGGGCTTTTCGTGTGCCCTGCCGGCTCTCCGTGCGCCCTACTGCCTCACGGGTCAGCCCGCGCCGTTGCCCCGGCGGCGCCGCGCGGCCAGCAGCAGACCGCCGCCCGCGAGCACGACGGCGCCGCCGGCCGCCGCGATGTACGGCGTGGTGTCGCTGCCGCCGGTCTCGGCGAGGTCGGTGCCCTGGTCCCCGGCGGCCTGCTCCCCGCCGTTCTTGCCGGACGCGGAGCCCTGTCCCGCCTCCTTGTCGCCGCCGGTCCCGGCCGCGTCGTCACCGCCGTCCTTGTCCCCGGCGGGCACGAAGCCGGCGGGCGGCTGGTCGCAGCCGACGCCGTCGTGGTCCCGGTCCAGGTGCTTGCCGTAGTGCTCGGAGCCCTCCGGGATGTTGCTGTGGCCGGCCGCGTAGGCCTCGGAGCAGTTCTTGAACGGGCCGTCGTGCGCCTGGGCGGCGGTCGCGGGCAGGGCGGCCAGGGCCAGCGCGGCGACGGCCACGGCGGCGGGCTTGCGGAGGAAGATCATCAGGAGTCCCGTGAATGGTGTGGATGAATGGATAAGAAGTGACGAAATCGCTGAGGTGACGAAGTTATTGAGACGGGGAAGATGTGGGGGCGATATGAAGGACTCGTGATGCGAACGTGACGTGACCGGACGGTAGCTCTCCGCTCAAGGGTGCCGGGCGCGTACGGTGGGACGGGTCCGGACCAGGCACGGGGCCGGGAAGGAGGCCGCGGATGACCGGCTGGAACACGGGCGACATGCCCGCCCTGGACGGGCGCGTGGCCGTCGTCACCGGCGCCAACGGCGGCCTCGGCTACGTGATCTCCCGGGAACTGGCGCGCAGGGGTGCGACCGTCGTGCTCGCCTGCCGCAGCGCGGAGCGGGGGAGCGCGGCCGTGGAACGCCTCCTCGGCGAGGTGCCCGGCGCCGCCGTGGAAGCGGCCCGGCTGGACCTCGGGGACCTGGCGAGCGTGCGCGAGTTCGGCTACGGGCTGCCGTACGGGCGGATCGACCTGCTCGTGAACAACGCGGGCGTGATGGCGATGCCGCACGGGACGACGGCGGACGGCTTCGAGACGCAGTTCGGCGTCAACCACCTGGGCCACTTCGCCCTCACGGGACTGCTGCTGCCCACCCTGCTCGCCACGCCGGGCGCCCGCGTGGTGACCGTCTCCAGCTTCATGCACCTGCTGGCCAACGTCGACACGCGCGACCTCAACAGCGTACGGCGGTACGGCCGTTGGACCGCATACGCCCGCTCGAAGTCCGCCAACCTGCTCTTCACGCACGAACTGGCACGCCGGCTCGCGGCCCGGGACGGTGCCGCCCCGCACGGGACAGGAGACGTGCGCGCGGTCGCCGCCCACCCGGGGTACGCGGACACCGACCTCTCGGTGGTCGGACCCCGCGCCGAGGGACGCCACCTCGTCGAGCGGCTGGCGCGCCTGCGCAGCCGGGTCCTCGCCCAGTCACCGGAGGCCGGCGCGCTGCCCATCCTGTACGCGGCGACCGCGCCCGGTGTGCCCTCCGACTCCTTCACCGGCCCGTCCCTGGCGATGTGGCGCGGAGCGCCCGCCCCGTCGAGGCGGGCGCCGTGGACCCGCGACGACGCGACGGCCGAGCGGCTGTGGGCCGCCTCCGAACGGCTGACGGGGGTCACCTACGAGGCACTGCGGACCTGAGCCGCCGGAGACCGGTGGGCTCCCGGACCGCCCGCGGTGCTCAGCGGTCCACCGCCACCGCCGTGAACGTCGTCTCCGGCGTCTGCGGGCTGGTGAAACGGGCGTTGACCAGGTACAGACGGTCGCCGAAACGGGCTGCGGTGGCCGGTACGTCAAAACGGGGATCGGTGATCGTGCGGCGCAGGGTCGCCGTCCCCGCCC
Source organism: Streptomyces mayonensis (assembly GCF_018982965.1). Lineage (GTDB taxonomy): Bacteria > Actinomycetota > Actinomycetes > Streptomycetales > Streptomycetaceae > Streptomyces > Streptomyces mayonensis. The sequence goes on from NZ_JACBYP010000042.1 coordinate 10,757, forward strand.
GCGCGTCCAGGTGCCAGACGCTGACCAGGTTGAGCCGGTTCTGCACGACGTACAGCGTGCGGCCGACCCGGACCAGGCCGTCGCCGTTGACGACGTCGGCCGCGCCGACCAGCCGGATCCGGGTGGCGCGGCCCGTGCGCCGGTCCACCCGGTACAGCTCGCCCGGGGTGCTCCGCACGACGATCAGGTCGTGCCCGTCGGGGGTGGAGACGATGCCGTTGGCGTTGTTGACGTCCGGGGTCTGCTCCCAGTCGCCGGTCAGCGGCAGGGCGCGCACGGCGCCGCGACGGCCGCGCGGGACGCCGTAAAGGACGGCGTCCCGGGAGTCGGTGAACCAGGCGCGGTCGCCGAGGAAGAACACGTCGTTGACGAAGTGGTCGGTGGCCCCGGTGAGTTGGTGGGTGTGCAGCAGCCGTCCGGTGCGGGCGTCGACGATCCGCGCGGTTCCGCCGCCGCCCCCGGCGACGTACAGCAGGCCGTCGCGGTCCAGCTTCAGGCCGATCGCGGCGAGTCCCGTGCCGCCCTCGTGCAGGACGCGGCCCTCGCCGGTGCGCAGATCGGTGCGGTAGACGGCGCCGTTGGCGCGCGAGCCCAGGTACGCGTAGGGCCGTGCCCCGATGGTGATGCCCTCGGGCAGCCAGCCGTCGGGCAGCGGGAACTGCGTCGGCCAGGTGCCCCCGCGCGCGGGGGCGGCTTCCGCCGCGCCGGTTCCGGTGGTCGCCGCCAGCGCGGCGACGGCGGCACCGCCGAGCAGCGCGCGCCGGGACGGGCGGGTGGCGGGCCGTAAGTGGTTCCGGGTCATGGTGCGGCCTCCGTGGGAGAGGGGCGGGGCAGGACGGGGAACGGACGAGCGTTGGACTCGATGAAACCCGACGGTCTCCTCCAACTCGACGCACCGGCCCGCTTCGACAGGAAACCGACAGCCGCCCCCGGCCCGCGGCCGGACGCCCTACCCCGCCTTGACCTCGTGTGTCGCCGCCTTGACCTCGTACGTCGCCGTCTTGACCTCGTACGTCGTCACGCGTACCGCCTCGTCGTCCAGGCACGCGCCGGTCGCGAGGTCGAAGCGCTGCTTGAGGAGCGGGGACGCGACGAACGGGCGGCCCCGGTGCGTGCCGGTCAGGCCCCGGGAGAGGACCGCCGCGCCGGTGAACGGGTCCCGGTTGTCGATGGCGTACAGCTTGCCGTCGCGACCGCGGAAGAGGGCCACCTGGCCGCCGTCGGGGAGCAGGGCCGCGACGCCCCGGCCGGGGGACAGGACGTCGAGATCGCAGGCGGTGAACCAGCCGTCGGCCAACCGGAGTTGCACCTTCAGGTCGGTCGTGCGGGGCGCGAGGGTCTCGGGTGCCAGGGTCATCGGCGGGTGCTTCCTTCCAGAAGGTCGTCGCGGAGGTCGTCGCGGAGGTCGTCTTGCAGATCACCGTGGAGGCCGCCGTGGAGGCCGTCTCGGCGGTCGTCTCGTCGGCCGTCTTCCGAGGGGCGCCGCAGGCCGATGTCCAGCAGCGGCAGGTCGGGCTTCAGCTGGTCGCGCTCGGGCACGAAGCCCACCACCGGGTCGGGGGTGTCGGGCGCGTTCACGAAGGACACGAACCGGGCCAGTTTCTCCGGGTCGTTGATGGTCTCGGCCCACTCGTCGCGGTAGTGCGCGACGTGGGCGGACATCAGGGACTCCAGTTCGCCGCAGATGCCGAGCGAGTCGTGCACGACGACGTCCCGTACGTGGTCCAGGCCGCCCGGCAGACGCTCCAGCCAGGTGGAGGTGCGCTCCAGCCGGTCGGCGGTGCGGATGTAGAACATCAGGAACCGGTCGATCAGACGGACCAGTTCGGCGTCCGAGAGGTCCTGCGCGAGCAGGTCGGCGTGGCGCGGGGTGGCGCCGCCGTTGCCGCCGACGTACAGGTTCCAGCCGCTCGCTGTGGCGATCACGCCGAAGTCCTTCGACTGGGCCTCGGCGCACTCGCGGGCGCACCCGGAGACCGCCGACTTCAGCTTGTGCGGGGAGCGCAGCCCCCGGTAGCGCAGCTCCAGGTCGATCGCCATGCGCACCGAGTCCTGGACGCCGTACCGGCACCAGGTCTGCCCCACGCAGGACTTCACCGTGCGCAGCGACTTGCCGTACGCGTGCCCCGACTCGAAGCCGGCGTCCACCAGCCGCGCCCAGATCACCGGCAACTGCTCGACGCGGGCGCCGAACATGTCGATGCGCTGGCCGCCGGTGATCTTCGTGTAGAGCCCGAAGTCCCGGGCGATCTCGCCGATGACGATCAGCTTCTCCGGCGCGATCTCGCCGCCGGGGATGCGCGGGACGACGGAGTACGAGCCGTTGCGCTGGAGGTTGGCGAGGAAGTGGTCGTTGGTGTCCTGGAGCGCGGCCTGCTCGCCGTCCAGGACGTAGCCGCTCGCGCCGATACTCGGGGCGAGGGAGGCGATGATCGAGCCGACCGCCGGCTTGCACACCTCGCAGCCCTCACCGCCCCGCGCGCCCTCCCGGCCGTGCCGGTCGAGCAGGTCCCGGAAGGAGGTGATCCGCAGGGCGAGGACGATCTCGTACAGCTCCTCGCGGGTCTGCGCGAAGCAGCCGCACAGGCCCTTGTCGACCTCGACGCCGCTCGCCTCCAGCTCGGCGGTGACCAGCTGCCCGAGCACCTTGACGCAGGAGCCGCAGCCCGTACCCGCCCGGGTGCACTTCTTCACCTCGGGCACGGTCGTGCAGGAGTGCTCGGTCACCGCGCCGCGGATGGCGCCCTTGGTGACGTTGTGGCAGGAGCAGACCACCGCGTCGTCGGGCAGCGCGGCCGGGCCGAGCTGGGCCGGGGCCCCGGCGCCGGCGGGCAGTACGAGCGACTCCGGGGAGACGGGCGGGACGGAGCCGGTGAAGGCGCGCAGGGTGCCGTACGCCTCCGCGTCGCCGACCAGGATCCCGCCGAGCAGCGTGCCGTCGCGGCCCACTACCAGCTTCTTGTACAGACCCGCGCGGGAGTCGGAGTAGACGACGTCCAGACAGTCCTCGGCGGTGCCGTGCGCGTCGCCGAAGGACGCCACGTCCACGCCGAGCAGCTTCAGCTTGGTCGACAGGTCGGCGCCCGTGAAGGACCCCTCGTCGCCTGCGATGGTCGCGGCGGCCGTCTCGGCCTGCTCGTACCCGGGCGCCACCAGCCCGTACACCCGCCCGTCGGCCGCCAGCGCGCACTCGCCGATCGCGAACACGTGCGGGTCGGTGACCGTCCGGCACCGCTCGTCGACGGTGATGCCGCCGCGTTCGCCGACCGCGAGCCCGCAGTCCCGGGCGAGCTGGTCGCGGGGCCGGACCCCGGCGCTGAACACGACGAGGTCGGTGGCGAGTTCGGAACCGTCGGACAGCTTCATGCCGGTGACGGCGCCGTCGTCGCCGGTGACGATCTCCTGGGTGCCGACGCCCGTGTGCACGGACAGGCCCATCCCCTCGATGGTGCGCAGCAGCGCCGCGCCGCCCCCCTCGTCGACCTGCACCGGCATCAGGCGCGGCGCGAACTCCACGATGTGCGAGGTGAGTCCGAGACCCTGGAGCGCACCGGCCGCCTCCAGACCGAGCAGCCCGCCGCCGACCACGGCACCGGTGCTCGCCCGCGTCCTCGCGTACTCCTCGATGGCGAGCAGGTCCTCGATCGTCCGGTAGACGAAGCAGCCCTCGGCGTCCTTGCCCGGCACGGGCGGCACGAAGGGGTAGGAGCCGGTGGCGAGGACCAGCACGTCGTAGCCGACGACGAGCCCGGAGCGCGCGGTCACCTTCCGCGCTTCCCGGTCGACGCTCACGGCCGGGTCGCCGACGTGCAGCTCGACGCCGTGCGCGTCGAGGAGGGCGAGGTCGGTCACCGACAGGTCCTCGGGGGTCTTCCCCGAGAAGTACGAGGTGAGCCGGACGCGGTCGTAGGCGGGGCGCGGCTCCTCGCACAGGACGACCACGCGGTGCGTGCCGGTCAGGCCGCGTTCGGCGAGCGCTTCGAGGAAGCGCTGGCCGACCATGCCGTGGCCGACGAGGACGATCGTCGGGGTGTCGGTGGTCATCGGGAGCCTCCGTCGTGGGTGAGCAGGTGGAGCAGGGGGCCGCCGTCGGAGGGGAGCGGCTCTGCTCCCTCCCAGGCACGCGCGAGCGCGCCGACGGTGCCGAGTTCGCCGACCAGGACCCCGCCGACCAGCCGGTCGTCCCGGACGACGACCTTGCGGTACGTGCCCCGGGTGGCGTCGGCGAGCTGCACGACGTCGTCGCCGGGGCGGGGGTCGGTCTCGCCGAACGCGGCGAGGTCGAAGGGGCTGTCCGGCCCTCCGAGCGGGCCTTCGGGCCCGGTGAGGGTGAGCCGGGTCAGGGAGCGGGTGCCGGTGTAGCGGGCGGTGCCGTCGCCGGCGAGCAGCTCGGCCAGCGCGCCGGCCTGTTCGAGGGCGGGCGCGGCCAGCCCGTAGACCCGGCCCGCGTGCTCGGCGCAGTCGCCGACGGCACGGATGTGCGGGTCGGAGGTGCGCAGCTCGTCGTCGACGAGGACGCCCTTGCCGACGTCCAGCCCCGCCTCCCGCGCGAGCCCGACCCGGGGCCGTACCCCGCAGGCGAGTACGACCAGGTCGGCGCCGAGGGCGTACCCGTCGGCCAGCTCCACCGACCGCACCGCCCCGCCGGTGCTGCGCACGTCCCGCACCCGGCACTCGGTGTGCACCTCGACGCCGAGGCCGGTCAGATGCCGCCGGACGAGCGCGGAGGCGGCGGGGTCGAGCTGCCGTTCCATCAGCCGCTCGGCCTGCTGGGCGAGGACGACCTGCGCGCCGCGCACCGCCAACGCCCGCGCCGCGGACACCCCGAGCAGCCCGCCCCCGACGACGACGGCCCGCACCCCGGGGCGTACCGCCTTCGACAGCGCGAGGCAGTCGTCCATGGTCCGGAACGCGTGCACGCCCTCGGGCAGCTCACGTTCCGGTCGTTCCTGGTCCGGGGTGAACAGTCCGCGCAGGGGCGGCAGCACGGCGTTGGACCCGGTGGCCAGGACCAGCGTGTCGTACGGGATCAGTGACCCGTCGGCGCACCGCACGGTCCGGCCCGCCCGGTCGACGCCGGTGACCCGGCCGCGCAGCAGCCCGGCGGGCGCCGGCAGGGCGACCACCTCGGGGCCGTACCGCCCGGCCAGCACCTCGGCGAGCAGCACCCGGTTGTACGGGCGGTGCGCCTCGTCGCCGACCAGCAGCGCGGGCGTGCCCAGCTCACCGAGCCGCCGGGCGAGCGTCACGCCCGCCAGTCCGGCACCGATCACCACCACCCGCGGTTTCGAGGTCATGCCACCGAGCGTGCGGCGCGGGTGTTACCCGTCCGCATCCCCACTGTTTCCCACGGGGAACGCTGCGCTCAGCGGGGGCGGGGGAGGGGTGTGAGGGTGTCGGTGGTCACGCCGCCGTCGGTGGCCGCCCTTGCCGAAGGCGCGCGGGCGCCCCTGCCGGAAACGGGGATGGCCGCAGCTGACGGAGGCGCGCTCACCGCTCGTTGAGCCAGCCGCACACCCAGTAGTCCCCGTCCGCGTCCCGTTCGGCCACCCACTGATAGGTGACGTCACCCGCCAGTTCCCCCGAGGCGGGGTCGCGCTGCGTGATCCGCACGTCGACGCTGAACCGGTCGGAGGCAGCCGGTATCTCATACGGCAGGACGTTCCAGCGGGCCACGTAGTAGTCGTTGAGTACGAAACCTTTCAGCGTGGGACGCAGCCGGGGGCAGGTAGCCTGCCGCAGAGCTGTCATGTCCTGGGAGACCAGGGCGTCCAGGTACTGCGTGAAGACCTGGTCGACGGCGTGTGGGTCGAGCGGGGTGTGTTCAGGTGCGTCCGGGGAAACGGCAGCCGATGCCGTGGGCGTGGCGCCCTGCGCCGAGGATTGCGCGGGCGCAGACGGGGCGACGCCACCGGCGCCCGGGGCGGCCGACGCCGTATCCGGTGAGGAGGGTGACGAGGAGGACGAGGAAGGAGCGGCTGCGGAGTCACCGTCGGTAGTGAGCGCGATCACCCCGGCGACGACCGCGCCGAGTACGCCCGCGGCCACGACCGCCAGACCGACGGCCCGACCGCGCCGCTGCCCGGCGAGCGCGGAGCGGCCGGGGCCGACGGTCCCGGCGAGGCCCCCGCCCTGCGAGCCGCGATCGGCACTGCCGTCCGCAGGGTGCTCCTCCGCAAGGGCGTCCGCACGGCCGCCCGCGGGAGTGAAGGCGGCCGGGAGAGTGGCCGTCTGCCCCTGCTGACCCGCCGTGGCGACCACGGTCGGTGTGTACGGGGCGGAGCCGGACACGAGTAGGTCCAGGATCTGTTCCGGGCCCGGCCGGTACGCCGGGTTCTTGGCCAGGCAGTCGGCGATCAGAGGGCGCAGCGCCTCGGGCACCGAGGACAGATCCGCCGGCTCGTGCACCGAGCGGTACATCAGCCCCATCGGTGTGCCAGTGCCGAACGCGCTGCCGCCGGCCGCCGAGACCAGTACCGCGCCGAGCGCGAACACGTCGGCGCTGCCGTCGGTGCTCAGCCCCTGTGCCTGCTCCGGTGCCAGGAAACCGGGCGTGCCGAAGGCCATCCCGGTGGACGTGAGCCGGGAGGACTCCACGGCCCGCGCGATGCCGAAGTCGAGCACCCGGGGGCCGTCCTCGGCCATGATGATGTTGCCCGGCTTGAGGTCCCGGTGGACGAGTCCGCAGGCGTGGACGGCCTGGAGCGCCTCGGCCAGGGCCGCCCCGAGCAGTCTCAGCCCTGCCTCGTCCATCGGCCCCTCGTCCGCGAGCAGTTCGGACAGCGTGGGCCCGGCGATGTACGCCGTGGCCAGCCACGGCCGCTCCCCCTCCGGATCCGCGTCCACGACGGGAGCCGTGTGGAAGCCGCCGACCTTGCGAGCGGCATCGACCTCGGCCCGGAACCGCTGACGGAAGTGGGGATCGGCGGCCAATTCGGGCCGCACCACCTTGACGGCCACGGCACGCCCCCCGCGCGACCGGGCCAGATACACCGTTCCCATGCCGCCGGCGCCTAGTTCCCGCTCCACGGTGTAGTCGCCGATGCGCTGCGGCGGGTCCGCCTCGAATGCCATGCGCTGCATGCCTCCCCGTTGCGATACGCGCGTCATTATGGTCGATTGCCACGCATCGCAATATGGCGTCCGTGGGCACTGTGTCTGAACGTGCGATGTCCCGGACGATCTTGTGCGTGGCGGATTCCGGCAGATGCCAGGAAACCTCAGAAGTCGCTCATCTCGATGGACGGCACATGTATCCCGTCCGTAGGGTCGCGATCATGCCCGACATATCGCTGACCACGGTCGTTCTGCTCTGCCTGGCCGCCCTCGCGGCCGGCTGGATCGACGCGGTGGTCGGCGGGGGCGGCCTGCTGCTCCTGCCGGCGCTGCTGCTCGGGCTGCCCGCCGGGACCCCGGCCGCGCACGCGCTGGGCACCAACAAGGCCGTCGCCATCGTCGGCACCACGGGCGCGGCGGTGACGTACGCCCGCAAGGCGCCGGTGGACGTGCGCACCGCCGTACGCATCGGCCTGGCGGCGCTGGCCGGATCGTCGGGCGGGGCGTTCTTCGCGGCCGGCATGAGCACGGAGGTCCTCAAGCCCGTCATCATGGTGGTGCTGCTGGCGGTGGCCGCCTTCGTGATCTTCCGCCCCGCCTTCGGTACCGCCCCCGCGACCGGTCCGGCCACCCGTCGCCAGATCCTCGCCGCGATCGGTCTCGCGGGCCTCGGCATCGGCTTCTACGACGGCCTCGTCGGCCCCGGCACGGGCACCTTCCTGGTCCTGGCCCTCACCGCCCTGCTCCACCTCGACCTGGTGACCGCGTCGGCCACCGCGAAGATCGTCAACTGCTGCACCAACGCGGGTGCCCTCGCCACGTTCGCCTGGCAGGGCGCGGTGCTGTGGCAGCTGGCGGTCCTGATGGCCGTCTTCAACCTGGCGGGCGGGATGTTCGGCGCCCACACGGCCCTCAAGAAGGGCAGCGGCTTCGTCCGCGTCGTCCTGCTGACCGTCGTCTTCGCCCTGGTGGCGAACCTGGCGTGGGAGCAGTGGGTGGCGTAGGCGGCCCCTTCTGCCCGAGTCCGCCCGCAGCCGATGACCTGCTCGGGCGCCGAGCTCTCATCCCCGGTCATCGACGAGTGCGACGGCGATCGTGGACCCCGTCCCAACCCGCTCGGCGCCTTGAGTGACGGTCCCGGAAAGACCGTCGACAGAACCGTGTTTCATGAAGGCCTCCCACACAACAGACCTCCCACACAACAGTCCTTCCACACAACAGTCCTCCCGCACAACAGCTGGGAGGTGGAGCGGAGTTACGTTGCGAAGATCTGTGCGCACAGGAGCCCTGCTCGGGCTTCTGGTGGCGCTCCTCACCCTGCCCGTGGCGCCGTCCGCTCAGGCGGGCGACATCCTGACGGAGATGTCGGCGGGACGGAAGTACGCGCTGCAGTCGAAGGCTGCCAGCGACGAAGCCGGAAAGCCGGTGTGTGCCTCGGCCCAGACCGAAGATGCCGGTAACCAGGCCGGCAAGCTCCGTGCGCGGACGGACTGCGGTGTCCCCGGCAGCCTTGGTGCGAGGGAGACCTTCACGCTGCACACCGGCGACAAGGGCGCGCGTGCCGCCCTGCGGTCCGAGGCCAACGGCCTGTACGTGTCCGCGGAGTTCCACGACACCGACACTCACTTCGGCATGCTCCGGGCCCGCCAGGACGGCTCCATCGGCAACTGGGAACAGTTCCGGACGGTCGACTTGAACGACGGCTGGTTCGCACTGCAGTACACCTTCACCGAGGGCGGCGTCTCCCGGAACTACTACGTGTCCGCCGAGATCAACAGCAACGGCGGCGACGAAGGACTGCTGCGGGCCCGTGCGACCACGACGCCTGGCTCCTGGGAGCGTTTCAAGCTCCTTCGCATCGACTCCCCCTCCCGGCCCCCGGCCGCGGCGTCCACGCCGAAGCGCAGCATCCAGGCCCTGACCTGGAACACCTGTAGCAACAACGGCGCCTGCGCGATGAACGAGTTCTCGGACGACGCGTTCGCCGACGCCGTGGTGCAGCGGGCCGCCGATGCGCGAGCCGACGTGATCTTCCTTCAGGAGTTCTGCGAGAAGCTGGCGAAGCCCCTGGAACACCGGCTGGAAGCCAGGTTCGACGGCGGCGCCGACACGTGGGACGTCAGGTTCGCCCCGATCCAGCACCAGATGGCCGGCACCAAGGACCAGTGGGCCCAGAAGTCGTGCGGCAGGAACCGCGGGGCCTACGGTGTCGCCATCGCCGTTCCCGCCGGGAACACCTGGTACGAAGCGGTGGAGCTGGAGTCGCCGGCGGGCAAGGAGCGCCGCACCGCCCTGTGCGCCGCCGTTCCGTCCTGGGCGGTCATGGCCTGCACGGCCCATTTCAGCACCGGTGGCGCGGACTACGACGACCCGGAGCGGGACGACCAGCAGGCCCAGGCAAGCTACCTGGCAGAACAAGCCGCCGAGTACGCCGGGTACCGGCCCGTTCTCGGCGGTGACCTGAACGCCTCCCCGACCATGACACCGGAGGGCAGCAGCGTGCCGGTCCTGCAGCCGCTGTACGACCTGTACAAGGAATGTGACCAGCCCGCCAACAGGCTCACCACGGCCAACCACAAGCTGGACTACATCTTCGCCCCGGGCACCGCGACCTGGTCCGGCTGCGCCCTCGGCTCAAGCGCCGCCAACCCCTCCGACCACATACCCCTCTCCGGCACGGTGACACTGCCCGCGCGCTGAGCCCGGCCGACCGGCAGCGGAGCACCTGCGTGACCGCGGCCGCTCCCCGCATCTCCCAGAGAGCCGAGAGGGTGGGAGCGGCCGCTCGTCGCGTTCGGGGCCCGTTGTCTCGGAGGCGGTCGCCCGGTACTTCTCCTCGCCCAGTTCGACCGTCAGCTCCGGGTTCGCCTTCACGTTGAAGTACCACGCCGGGTGCCGGTCCAGACCGCTGTTCGACGCCGCCACCACGACCCGGTCGCCGTCGGCCACGTACACCAGGGGATTGACCCGCGGCTTCCCCGACTTCGCGCCGGTCGTGGTGATCAGTACCAGGTCCTTGTCCAGCCACGCGCGGTCCACCCGCCCCTTGTTGGCGCGGAATTCGCTGATCACCCGTTCGTTGAAGGGTGCGTTGTCCTGGGGATCGAAGCCGGAGTCAGGCATGCCCCCAGCTTGTCACCGGCGAGGGGCCCGTGCCGGGGCGTTCAGCGGCTGCCGGTGAGGTGGGCGAAGACGACCACGTTGCCCTGGTAGCCGGTGCTGCGGGAGTAGGGGCCGCCGCAGGTGATGACCCGCAGCTCGGGGCGGTCGGCGGGGCCGTAGACCTTCTCGTCGGGGAAGGCGTCGGCGGCGTATGCCTCCACCGCGTCCACCGTGAAGACCGCGGTGCCGCCGTCGCGGCGGTCGACCTCGATCTCCGCGCCCTTGCGCAGGGCGCCGAGGTCGTAGAAGACGGCGGGGCCCTGCGCGTTGTCGACGTGGCCCGCGACGATCGCGGTGCCCTTCTCGCCGGGGGTGGTGCCGGCCTCGTACCAGCCGGCGAGGTTCTTCTTCCCGGCGGGCGGTACGTCCAGGCTGCCCGTCTCCGTCAGGCCCAGGCCCGTCAGCGGGGCGTCCACGCCGATCGCGGGGATGCGGACGCGGTCGGGCGGTGACGGCGGCAGGGCGGGGGCGGCGGCGCCCCGGTCGGTGCGGGTGGACTGGCCGGTGGCGGCCTGCGCGGCCGACGGCTGGGGCGGGGCCTCGCCGCGGGCGCCGCCGAGCAGCAGCCACGCCCCGGAGCCGAGAGCGACCGCGGTGACCGCGGCTATCGCGGTGTCCTTGACCCTGCGCATGACGTCCCCTCTCCCTCGTCTCCCTCGTCTCCCTCGCGTCCCTGAAGGCCCCCTGCCCCCTCCGGGACGCGAGGGGCGTCGGACCCGGAGGGGGTGGGGAAGTGCGGTACCGGCGGACGGGCAGCGGAGGGTGCCCGTCAGATCCCGTCGCCTCTCGCCCGGCGATGCAGGAGCCAGGTACCGCCCGCGGCGGCGACGGCGAGAGCCGCCACACCGGCCGCGGTCTGCACGGGGTCGGGGCCGAGAGCGCCGCCGACCCCCGTCTTCACGCTTCCTCTCGGGTACACCTGCTGGGCGGCCGACGTCAGCGTGACCACCAGGTCGCCCGTCACCCGCCGCTCGTCGTCCCCGCAGGTCGCGACGATCTCGTACGTCCCCGGCTGCGCGCTCGGCGGCACCTCGAAGTGGCCGGTCGCCTCGCCGTCGCCCGTGCCCGGCGCCAGCGGGAACGTCCCCGCGCCGACCGCGCTGGCGTCGCCCGCCGCCGAGCCGCCGCTGCCGCACGCCGCCGTCGTCACCATGGCCCGGTCGCCCGGGACGACCGAGGACGGGTGCACCGTCAGGCCGCCGGGAGCGGCGGTCTCGCCGGTGTACACCGGGGCCGCGGCGGCCCCGGTGGTCAGACCGACGGCCGCGGCGGCGAGCGCGGTACCGGTCAGCAGGCGGGCGGTACGTCGCATCGGTGCTGCTCCTTCGATCTGGTCGTGGCCCCTGCCCTACCGAGGAAAGTGGCACCCGGCCCGGCCCGCTCCCCGAGCGCGCGCCCGGAATGGGGTGAACGGGTGTCGCCCGGGTCCTTCGGCTTCGTACGCCCACGGTGTTTGCGCAGGTCGTGGGTGTCCTGCGGGGTGGGTGGCGGAAAAGATCCGGCCGGGTGCGGGGGCGGGTGTGAACGGGTGACCGGTGCCTCCGAACGGGCGCCGGCCCGTACACGCGAGCGGTGCGGCGCAGTGCGCCCGGGCTGCCATAGGGGCTTCCTATGGCAGCCGCTCATATTTCGTCTTTGTCTCCGTCGAGTTCACCGATTTACCGTGAAACAGCTCGCCGAGAAAGGCGTGATAACGAGACAGGCGTGGAAGAGGGAGATGTTTTGCGTGAGTGGTAATGGCAATGGTGGTCGCAATGGCGACGGCAATGGCGGTGGTTCGGTGATTCGGGAATTCGAAGGGAAGCGTGCCCTCGTCACCGGTGGCACCCGCGGGATCGGGGCGGCCGTGGTCCGGGGGCTGCTCGACGCGGGGGCCGAGGTGGTGGCGACCGCCAGGTCGGAGCGGAGCGCGGCACCGGAAGGGGCCGCCTTCGTCCGGGCCGATGTGCGGACGGCGGCCGGGACGGAAGCCCTCGCCGCCGCCGTGCAGGACAGGCTCGGCGGCGTGGACCTCCTGGTCCACAACGCGGGCGGGGCCATGCCCCACCTGGACGGCCTGGTCATCCCCGACGAGGAGTGGCGGGACGCGCTCGACCTGAACCTCCTCGCGGCCGTACGGCTGAACTCGCTGCTCGTGCCGGGCATGCGGGAGCGCGGCTCGGGTGCCGTCGTGCACGTGTCCACGGCCGCGTACCTCCCCCCGGCACCGCCGTTCCTGCACTACCAGGCGGCGAAGACCGCGCTGGAGAGCTACAGCCGGGGGCTCGCCCGGACGCTGGCCCCTTCCGGCGTGCGGGTCAACGCCGTGAGCCCCGGCCGGACCGCCACTCCGGGCGGCAAGGAGACGCGGGAGTACTGGGAGAGGCTCGGCGCGGGGCCGGGGGCGGTCGACACACCGCCGCTGGGACGTGACGGCCGGCCCGACGACATCGCCCACGCGGTGCTGTTCCTGCTGTCCGACCGGGCCGGCTGGGTGACCGGGACCAACATCACCGTGGACGGCGGGGAATATCCGCGGGGCTGACGGGCGCGGGAATTCAGTAATGCCCTGACATGCCGAACGCAATTCTCGAACATGCCGAACGACAATTCCCGAACATGCCGAACGGCAATTCCTGAACGCGTCGAAGAAGAGGAATCACCGGGCGGTCTCAGGACCCCGTCGACGCCGACTGCACCACCGGCGCCGAGCTGACCGTGGATGGCGGCTCCTCCCAGCTCTGAGCGAACTTGTACCAGGTCTCCTGGCGCAGGAACTCGAGCAGGGCCAGCTCCGCCGGGCCCGCGCCGGGCCGGAGCGCGGCCACGACGGGCAGGGACACGACCGGGGTGACCGGGCGGACGAGGTGCTCGTGCCCGGGGGGCACGGCGGAGGCCGGTACGAGTGTCACCCCCAGTCCGTGGGTCACCCAGCGCACGGCCGTCGCCGTCTGGGAGACGCGGGCGACGGTGGCCGGGGCCATCGCGTTGTCCTGCAGCACGTCCAGCAGTACGCCGTCGAGCGCGCTGTCGTGGCCGAACCTCACCCAGGGCTCCCGTTCCAGTTCCCGCAGCTCGACCCGGTCCGCGGCGAGCTGCGGGTGTCCGGCCGGGAGCACCACGACGAACTCCTCGTCGCCGAGGTGGTGACCGGCGTACAGGCCCTCGTCGCACGGGCCGGCCATCAGCCCGACGTCCAGTACGCCGCCGCGGGCCAGGCGCTCCAGTTCGGTGGGGTCGGGCTCCTCGAAGACGGTGACCGCCAGCTTCGGGAAGCTGCGGCGCAGGGCGTTCAGCGCGCCCGGCAGCTGGCGTGTGCCCAGTCCCATCTGCACCGCGACCAGCAGCTCGCCCGCCAGTTCCCCGGCGCCGGCCCGCGCGGTCGCCCGCGCCCGCCGGGCCGCCTTCACCGCGATCTCCGCCTCCACCAGGAAGGCCCGGCCGGCCACCGTGGGCACCAGACCGGTCGGCGTGCGGGAGAACAACTCCACGCCCAGCTCCCGCTCCAGACCGCGGATCTGCTGGGACACCGACGGCTGGGCGACGTGCAGCACGTCCGCAGCCGCCGTCACCGAGCCGTGCTCGGCGACGGCCAGGGCGTACTCGAACTGGCGAAGGCTCATCGGTTCCCGTCCCTTGCTGCGACGGGACCACGTCGTGGTCCCGTCGCCAGCGTAGGCGAGCCCCGGGACGCTCACCGGGGCGCTCACCGGGGCACCCGCCGTCAGCCCACGTTCACCGCGCTCCACGCCGCGCCGACCGCCTCGTACACGTCGCTGTCCGCGCCGTACAGGTCACCGGCCGCGCGCAGCGTGGCGGTGCGGGCGCCCGCGTAGTCGGTCGACGAGGTCATGTACACCGTCAGCGCCCGGTACCAGATGTCGCCGAGCTTGTCCCGGCCGATCCCGGAGACCGTGGAGCCGTCGCAGGTGGGGGAGTCGTAGGCCACCCCGCCCACGGTCCGCGCACCGCTGCCCTCGGCCAGCAGGTAGGCGAAGTGGTTGGCGACGCCGGAGGAGTAGTGGACGTCCAGGTCGCCCAGCGAGGTGTCCCAGCAGTCGGCCGAGGCGCCGTCCCTGCTCGGCCTGTCCATGTAGCGCAGCGCGTCGCGGCCGAAGCCGTCCCGGACGACCTTCTCGCCGATCAGGTAGTCCCCGGGGTCGGCGGAGTTGTCCGCGTGCCACTCCACCAGCGTGCCGAAGACGTCGGAGGTCGCCTCGTTCAGGCCGCCGGACTCACCGGAGTACGCCAGCGCCGCCGTCTTCGACGTCACCCCGTGCGACATCTCGTGCGCGGCGACGTCCAGCGAGACCAGCGGTCCGAAGGTCGTCCCGTCACCGTCGCCGTACGTCATGCAGAAGCAACTGTCGTCCCAGAAGGCGTTGTTGTACTCGTTGCCGTAGTGCACGCGGTTGTACGAGCCCTTGCCGTCGCCCGCGATGCCGCTGCGCCCGTGGACGTCCTCGTAGTAGTCCCAGGTGGCGTCGGTGCCGTACTGCGCGTCCACCGCGGCCGAGGCGCGGTCGTCCGCGCCGCCCGTGCCCCAGTGGTTGTCGGCGTCGGTGAACTGCGTCGCGGGCGCCCGCACCAGGCAGAGGGTGAGGATGCACAGGTCGGTCCGGTTCTCCGCGTCGCCCGTGTACGTGCCGCCGCGCGTCGCGTCCTCGAGCCGGTACGTCGAGCCCGCCTGCGTCGTCTCCAGCGGCACCGTGCCGCCGTACAGCGACTCGCCGTCGCCCGACACCGACTCGACGGTGTCCCAGGCGTCGATCCGGGTGCCCGTGCCCGCGTCGGTGAGCACGGTGCGGGCGACCGGGTTGCCGTGGGGGTCGAGTGCCGCCGCGTCGGTCCGCCAGGCCAGCTTCGGCGTGCCGTGCAGGGCGTCGACGACCAGCTCCGAGTTGGCCGTGAGCCTCTTCAGGAGCCGGCCCGGGTTGGCGGCGCGCAGGGCGTCCGCGGCCAGGTCGGCGGCCCTGGGCGCGGACAGCTTCGGGGTGACGGTGGGGAGGGCGAGCGGGGTCCCGGTCGCCCGGTCGGCGTCGCGGAAGTCGCCGTCGGGGGCGAGGTGGACGACGAAGTCGCCGCCCAGCACCGGGAGTCCGCGGTAGGTGCGGTCGTAGCGGACGTGCTGGGTGCCGTCCTCGTCGAGGACGACGTCGCGGGCCTCGGTGTCCTGCCCGTCCGTCAGGTCCAGGGCGTCGGCGTGCTCCAGCAGGGCGGCCGCCGCGTGGTCCAGGGCGGCGGCGCGGGAGGGGGCCGGCCGGTCGGCCGCGGTGGCGCCGGGGGTGAGGACGGCGAGGGCGGCGACCAGGAGGGCCGCGGTGGTGGCGGCCGTGCCGGCCAGGGCGAGACGGGAACCTCTGACGTGCCGTATTCGGCTCATCGATCTCCTCGGGACGGGCGCGTTCGCGCGTACGGCGCTTGGGGCCGTGTGGGGGCGTGTGTGGGGGCTCTGATGCTGACTCGGATTCAAAGGCCCCGGACATGACAAGTCCATAGCGCCGGCGTGGAGATCATGAGGGGAGAGGATGACCCTCCCGGCCGCCGCCCCTGGCCGCCGCCCCCGGCTACCGCGGCACCGTCTCCACGCGCACCGCGCACACCTTGAACTCCGGCATCCGTGAAGTCGGGTCGAGCGCCGGGTTGGTGAGGGTGTTGGCACGGCCCTCGCCCGGCCAGTGGAAGGGCATGAACACGGTGTCGGGCCGGATGCCGGCGGTGATGCGCGCCGGCGCCACCGCCCGCCCCCGCCGGGACACGACGGCCAGCGGGTCGCCCTCGGCCGCCCCGAGCCGCGCCGCCAGCCGCGGGTGCAGCTGGACGAAGGGGCCGGGCGCGGCGGCGTTCAGCTCGGCCACGCGCCGGGTCTGCGCCCCGGACTGGTACTGCGCCACGACCCGTCCCGTGGTCAGCAGCACCGGGTACTCCGCGTCCGGCTCCTCGGCGCTCGGGCGGTGCGCGACGGGCACGAAGCGGGCCCGGCCGTCGTCGGTGGCGAAGCGGTCGAGGAACAGGCGCGGGGTGCCCGGGTGCGGCACGGCGTCCTCGTCACCCGGCGCCGGGCACGGCCAGAACACGCCGTCCTCCTCCGCCAGCCGCCGGTAGTCGATGCCCGAGTAGTCCGCCGGGCCGCCCGCGCTCGCCCGCCGCAGCTCCTCGAACACCTCCTCGGGATCGGTCGGGAAGCCCCGCTCCACACCGAGCCGGACCGCCAGCCCGTGCAGCACCTCCAGGTCGCCGCGCACCCCGTCCGGCGGCGTGATCGCGCGCCGCCGCAGCAGCACCCGCCCCTCCAGGCTGGTCGTGGTCCCCGTCTCCTCCGCCCACTGCGTCACCGGCAGGACGACGTCCGCCAGCGCCGCCGTCTCCGAGAGCACCACGTCGCACACGGCGAGGAAGTCCAGCGACCGCAGCCGCCCCTCGACGTGCGCGGCGCGCGGCGCGGACACGACCGGGTTGGAGCCCATCACCAGCAGGGACCTGATGTCCGTGCCCAGCGCGTCGAGGAGTTCGTACGCGCTGCGCCCGGGGCCCGGCAGCGAGTCCGGGTCCACGCCCCACACCCCGGCGACGTGCCGCCGCGCCGCCGGGTCGGTCAGCCTGCGGTAGCCCGGCAACTGGTCGGCCTTCTGCCCGTGTTCGCGCCCGCCCTGGCCGTTGCCCTGCCCGGTCAGGCAGCCGTACCCCGACCGGGGGCGCCCGGCCCGCCCGGTCGCCAGGCACAGGTTGATCCACGCGCCCACCGTGTCCGTGCCCTTGGCCTGCTGCTCGGGCCCGCGCGCGGTCAGCACCATCGCCGCCTCCGGCGTGCAGAACAGCCGTACGGCCTCCCGCAGTTCGGGCACCGACACGCCGGTGATCCGCTCCACGTACTCCGGCCAGTGGGCCATCGCGGCCGCCCGCGCCTCCTCCCAGCCGGACGTGCGCTCCTCGACGTAGGCCTCGTCGACCCGGCCCTCGGCCACCACCAGGTGCAGCAGGCCCAGCGCGAGCGCCAGGTCGGTGCCGGGCCGGGGCGCGAGGTGCAGGTCGGCCTGCTCGGCGGTCCGCGTCCGGCGCGGGTCGACGACGATCAACGTGCCGCCGTTCTCACGCAGTTCGGTGAAGTAGCGCAGGGACGGCGGCATCGTCTCGGCCGGGTTCGACCCGACGAGGATCACGCAGCCGGTCCTCGGGACGTCCTCCAGCGGGAACGGCAGCCCCCGGTCGAGCCCGAAGGCCCGCGTCCCGGCCGCCGCCGCCGACGACATGCAGAACCGCCCGTTGTAGTCGATCTGCGAGGTGCCGAGCACCACCCGGGCGAACTTGCCCAGCGCGTACGCCTTCTCGTTGGTCAGCCCGCCTCCGCCGAACACCCCGAGTGCGTCCGCGCCGTACTCCGTCCGGGTCAGGAGCAGGTTCCGGGCGATCCGGTCCAGCGCCTCGTCCCACCCGGCCGGTACCAGCGTGCCGTCGTCCGACCGCACCAGCGGCGAGGTCAGCCGCGCCCCCGACGCGAGCACCTCCGGCGCCGTCCGTCCCTTGCCGCACAGCGCGCCCCGGTTCACCGGGAAGTCCGCCCGCTCGGACACCGCGACGGTCCCGCCGCCGACGGGCGTCAGGTTCATCCCGCACTGCAGGGCGCAGTACGGGCAGTGGGTGGGGGTCGCGGTGGAGGCGCCGGGGGCGGCCCGCGGGCCGGGGTCGGTGGAGGCGCCGAGTGCGGGCCGCGGGCCGCCGGGGTCCTGCCTGATGCCGGTGTTCTGCATGCCGCCAGCCTGCGGCTTCCGTGTTACGCGGCCGGGCGGCGCCCTGTTACACCGCCGGGACGGCGCCCTCCCCGCCGTGGTCCCGTCGCCGTGAGGGCCGCCTCACCGCGCACCGGCGAGGGCCCGTTCCACCCCCGGTTCCCTCGGCCCGAGGAAGCGCGGGTCCGGCTCGAAGAACGCGTCCAGTGCCGCCTTGCCCGCCGCGAGGATCTCCCGCGTGCCCCCGTAGTACCAGGTCACGTCGTGCTTGTCGGCGACCCCGACGCCGTACGACGCCACCCCCGCCTCCTGGCACAGCGCGACTGCCCGCCGGATGTGGAAGCCCTGGCTGATCAGCACGGCCCGGTCGACGCCGAAGATCTTCTTCGCGCGGACGCAGGAGTCCCAGGTGTCGAAGCCCGCGTAGTCGCTGACGATCCGCCCGCCGGGCACACCATGGCGGACGAGGTAGGTGCGCATGGCGTCCGGCTCGTCGTACTCCTCGCGGCTGTTGTCCCCGCTCACGAGCACGACCTCGATCCGCCCCGCCCGGTACAGCTCGGCCGCCGCGTCCAGCCGGTGCGCGAGGTACGGCGACGGCTCCCCGTCCCACAGCCCGGCGCCGAAGACGACCGCGACCTCGGTGCGCGGCACGTCGGCGACGGTACGCAGCCGGTCGTCGGTGACCAGGCGCAGCCACGCCGCGGGCAGCAGGGCCAGCACGCACACCGCCACGACCGCCTGGAGCAGCCTCCGCCGCCCCGCGCGGGTGCGTGGCAGGCGCGGTCTGCGGAGTCTCGGACGGCGCATCGGCCTGCGAAGTCCCGGACGGCGCATCGGACGGTTCCCTCCCCGGTCGGTTCCTGCCACCAGGGACGCCGGAGCGGGCCGTCCGGTTCACCGGGTGCCGGGGAGCCGTGTGAACCGGCCGTAAACCTCCGTGACGCCCGCGCAACGGGGAGGCAACGTCCGGCGGCCACCCTCGACGCATGACGGTACGCATGACGGCGACGGCACGGACGGGCAGTACGACGAGGACGGGCAGTACGACGAGGACGGCGGCGGGTACGGGAGCGGGCACGCCGCATCCGGTCCACCCGGCCGGCACGGTGCGGCCCCCTACCGCCCCCGCCCTGGTCGTCGTCGCCCACGGCAGCCGCGACCCGCGCGCACTGAGCACCGTACGGGCCCTCCTCGGGCGGGTCCGCGCCCTGCGCCCCGCCCTGCCGGTGCGCCTCGGCCACATCGAGCTGAACGCCCCACTCCTCCCCGACACCCTGACCGCGCTCGGGGACGGCGCGGCGGTCCTCGCCCCGCTCCTGCTCAGCCGCGGCCACCACGTCGCACGCGACATCCCGGAGATGGCCGGGGCCTCCCCGGCCCGCACCCGCGTCGCCGCCCCGCTTGGCCCGCACCCCCTGCTGGTGGACGCCCTCCACGCCCGCCTCCTGGAGGCCGGCTGGCCCGTCGGCGCGGGTCCGGAACACGCCGTCGTCCTCGCCTCCGCCGGCTCCCGCGCCCTCGCCTCCCGCACGGACACGGCCCGTACGGCAGCGCTCCTCGCCGCCCGCCTCGGCGTCCCGGTCCTCCCCGCGTACGCCTCGGCCGCCGCCCCGACGGTCCCCGAGGCGGTCCGCGCCCTGACGGCCCGGGGCCACCGCCGCGTCGCCGTCGCCTCCTGCTTCACCGCCCCGGGCCGCTTCGCCACGGAGTGCGCGGCCGCCGCCCCCTGGATCGTCTCCGCGCCGCTCGGCACCCACCCGGCCATGGCCCGCCTGCTCCTGCACCGCTACGACGAGGCGCTGAAGACGGGCGGCGCCCCCGCGCGCCGTACGGTGGCGGTCGGGTAGCGGGGCCGCGACCGTCACACCTTCCCCGTACTGTTCCTGTCATGGAAGGCACCGCACCCCTACCCCCGTACGACCCCGCGTCAGCGGCCCGCTACGCCCCCGAGCCCGACAAACGCCCCGGCCGCACCGCCTTCCAGCGCGACCGCGCCCGCATCCTGCACTCCGCCGCGCTGCGCCGCCTCGCCGGGAAGACGCAGGTCGTCGCGCCGGGGGAGGGCAGCCCGGTGTGGGACGCCAGCCCCCGCACCCGCCTCACGCACTCCCTGGAGTGCGCCCAGGTCGGCCGCGAGCTGGGTGCCGCCCTCGGGTGCGACCCGGACCTCGTCGAGGCGGCCTGCCTCGCCCACGACCTGGGTCACCCGCCCTTCGGGCACAACGGCGAGCAGGCGCTCAACGCCTTCGCCGAGGACTGCGGCGGCTTCGAGGGCAACGCCCAGTCGCTGCGGCTGCTGACCCGCATCGAACCCAAGCGGTTCACCGAGGACGGCCCGGTCGGCCTCAACCTCACCCGCGCCACCCTCGACGCCGCCACCAAGTACCCCTGGCCCAGGGGCGCCCACCCCGCGGCTCCCGACTCGCGCAAGTTCGGCGTGTACGACGACGACCGGCCGGTCTTCGCGTGGCTCCGCGAGGGCGCCCCCGGTGCCCGCACCTGCTTCGAGGCCCAGGTGATGGACTGGGCCGACGACGTGGCGTACTCCGTGCACGACCTGGAGGACGGCCTGCACGCCGGCCACATCGACCCGAACTGCCTGCTCGCCGACCCCGAGCGCGAGGCCGTCTTCGAGATCGCCGTCGGCCGGTACGTCCCGGACGGCACCGACCACGCCGAGCTGGCCGCCGCGCTCGACCGGCTCCTCGCCCAGGACTGGTGGCCGCACGGCTACGACGGATCGGCCGTCGCCCAGGCCCGGCTGAAGGACGCCACCAGCCAGCTCATCGGCCGCTTCTGCCTCGCCGCCGAGACCGCCACCCGGGCCGGGTACGGCGGCGGGCGGCTCACCCGGTACGCCGCCGAGCTGGTCGTCCCCCGCGCCACCCGCGCGGAGTGCGCCGTCCTCAAGGCGGTCGCCGTGCGCTACGTCATGCAGCGCACCGAGCAGGAGCGGCTCCGCGCCGACCAGCGGATCGTCGTCGCCGAACTGGCCGAGGCGCTCACCGCCCGCGCGCCGGACGGGCTCGACCCCCAGTTCCGCGCGCTGTTCGACGCGGCGGCCGACGACCGGGCCCGCAAACGGGTGGTCGTCGACCAGATAGCCTCCCTCACCGACGCCTCGGCCCGCTCGCTTCACGCGCGCCTGACGGGGCATCCATGACACTGGCGGCGGAACCGGCGGGCGACCCGCCCGTACTCCGCCCGTACTCCGGTGGGACGGGCGAGCCCCGGCCGTATCCCGGAACCGCCCCCGGGGGACGGCCGGCCACCGGGGACGGCCACCGGTACCGCTACCGGGAACTGCCCCCCCCGGTACGGCCACCGGGAACGACCCCCGGAAGGCCGCACCCCGTGGCCTGATCGAGCCCGATCGGGTCACTCCCCCTTCCCGCACCACGCCGCGTGCGGGACGCTCGCATGTGGCGGCACCCTGACGAGGAGGCAAACAAGTGGTCGACGCGGATCAGACATTCGTCATCGTCGGAGGCGGCCTGGCGGGCGCGAAGGCGGCCGAGACACTCCGCACGGAGGGATTCACCGGCCGGGTGATCCTGGTCTGCGACGAACGCGACCACCCCTACGAGCGCCCGCCCCTGTCGAAGGGCTACCTCCTCGGCAAGGAGGACCGCGACAGCGTCTTCGTGCACGAGCCCGCCTGGTACGCGCGGCACGACATCGAGCTGCACCTCGGCCAGACCGTCGTCGCGATCGACCGCGCCGCGAAGACGGTCCACTACGGCGACGACGGCACCCATGTCAGGTACGACAAGCTGCTCATCGCGACCGGCGCCGAGCCCCGCCGGCTCGACGTCCCCGGCACCGGCCTGGCCGGCGTCCACCACCTGCGCCGCCTCGCCCACGCCGAGCGCCTCAAGGGCGTCCTCGCCACCCTCGGCCGGGACAACGGCCACCTCGTGATCGCCGGCGCGGGCTGGATCGGCCTGGAGGTCGCGGCGGCGGCCCGCGAGTACGGGGCGGAGGTCACCGTCGTCGAGCCGGGGCCGACCCCGCTGCACGGCGTCCTCGGCCCCGAGCTGGGCGCCGTCTTCGCCGAACTGCACGAGGCACACGGGGTCCGCTTCCGCTTCGGCGTCCGGCTGACCGAGATCGTCGGCCAGGACGGCGTGGTGCTGGCCGCCCGCACCGACGACGGCGAGGAGCACCCGGCGCACGACGTCCTCGCGGCGATCGGCGCCGCCCCGCGCACCGCACTCGCCCAGGCGGCAGGCCTCGAGATCGCCGACCGCGCGGCCGGCGGCGGCATCGTCGTCGACGACCACCTGCGCACCTCCGACCCCGACGTCTACGCGGCCGGTGACGTCGCCTCCTTCCACCACGCCCTGTTCGACGCCAGCCTGCGCGTGGAGCACTGGGCCAACGCCCTGAACGGCGGTCCGGCCGCCGCCCGCGCGATGCTCGGCAAGGGCCTCGCCCACGACCGCGTGCCCTACTTCTTCACCGACCAGTACGACCTGGGCATGGAGTACTCCGGCTGGGCGCCGGCCGGGTCGTACGACCAGGTGGTGATCCGCGGGGACGCGGCCAAGCGCGAGTTCGTCGCCTTCTGGGTGAAGGAGGGCCGGGTACTGGCCGGGATGAACGTCAACGTGTGGGACGTCACGGAGCCGGTCCAGCAGCTGATCCGCTCGAAGTGCCAGGTGGACACGGACGCGCTGGCCGACCCGCACGTCCCGCTGGAAAGCCTGGTCGCATAGCTGCCGGCCGGTCGCCGTAGACTTCACGCGTGGCAGGACGGATCAACGACGAGGACGTGAAGGCGGTACGGGACGCGGTCCCGATCGACGCCGTCGTCTCGGAGTACCTCCAGCTGCGCAACGCCGGCGGCGGCAACCTGAAGGGCCTGTGCCCCTTCCACGACGAGAAGTCGCCGTCCTTCCAGGTCAGTCCGAGCAAGGGGTTCTTCCACTGCTTCGGCTGCCAGGAGGGCGGCGACACCATCACGTTCGTGATGAAGATCGACCACCTCACCTTCTCCGAGGCGGTCGAGCGCCTGGCCGGCCAGGCCGGCATCACCCTGCGCTACGAGGAGGGCGGGTACAACCCGACCCACCAGCGCGGCGAGCGCATCCGCCTCGTCGAGGCCCACAAGATCGCCGCCCAGTGGTACGCGGAGCAGCTGGCGACCGGCCCCGAGGCGGAGACCGGCCGCGCCTTCCTCGCCGAGCGCGGCTTCGACCAGGCCGCCGCCCTGCACTTCGGCGTCGGGTACAGCCCCCAGGGCTGGGACCACCTCACCCGCTTCCTGCGCGGCAAGGGCTTCAGCGACAAGGAACTGCTGCTCTCCGGCCTCTCCCAGGAAGGCCGCCGCGGGCCCATCGACCGCTTCCGCGGCCGGCTGATGTGGCCCATCCGCGACATCGGCGGCGACGTCGTCGGCTTCGGTGCCCGCAAGCTCTACGAGGCGGACAACGGCCCGAAGTACCTGAACACCCCCGAGACGGCGATCTACAAGAAGTCCCAGGTGCTGTACGGCATCGACCTCGCGAAGAAGGACATCGCGAAGGCGTCCCGCGCCGTGGTCGTCGAGGGCTACACGGACGTCATGGCCTGCCACCTCGCCGGGGTCACCACCGCCATCGCCACCTGCGGCACCTCTTTCGGCGGCGACCACATCAAGATCCTGCGCCGGCTCCTCATGGACAACGGCTCGGCCCGCGTGATCTTCACCTTCGACGGCGACGCGGCCGGCCAGAAGGCGGCCCTGCGCGCCTTCGAGGACGACCAGAAGTTCGCCGCCGAGACCTACATCGCCATCGCCCCCGACGGCATGGACCCCTGCGACCTGCGCCTGGCCAAGGGCGACGACGCGGTCGCCGACCTGGTCGAGCCGCGCACCCCGCTCTTCGAGTTCGCGCTGCGCCAGATCGTCTCCCGCTACGACCTGGACACCCCCGCCGGCCGTGCCGCCGCCCTGGACGAGGCCGCCCCGGTCGTCGCCCGCATCAAGAACAGCGGCGCCCAGCACGAGGTCGCCGTGCAGCTCGCCGGGATGCTCGGCATCCTCGACACCCAGTTCGTGGTCAAGCGGATCGCCCAGCTGGCCCGCTGGGCCCGCGACCGCGGCGGCAAGGGCCCCGCCCCGGACCAGCGGCAGCGCGGCGCCGCCCCGCAGCAGCAGGCCGGCCCCGCACGGCCCGTCCCCCGGGGCCCCGCCCTCAACCTCCGCAACCCGGTCTTCGCCACCGAACGCGAACTCCTCAAGCTCGCCCTCCAGCGCCCCGAGCTGGTCTCCCCGGCCTTCGACGCGTACGGCGTCGACGAGTTCACCGCCCCGCCCTACGCCGCCGTGCGCGAGGCGATCCTGGAGGCGGGCGGCGCCGAGTTCGGCGTCCAGGACCCGCAGGACTACCTGGTCCGGGTCCGCGAGGCCGCCCCCGACGACGCGGTCCGCGCCACGGTCACCGAGCTGGCGGTCGAGGCGATCCTGCTGCACCGCGGCGTGAAGGACGTCGACGACGTCTACGCCGGCGCCCAGCTGGTCACCGTCCGCCGCCGCGCCGTCCAGCGCCGCATCCGCGACCTGCAGAGCGCGCTGGCCCGTCAGTACGGCGACGCCGCCCAGGCGGCCGCGACCCAGAACGAGCTGATGATCCTCCAGCGGTACGACCGGGCACTGCAGGAACAGGGACCGGACGCTCTCTGAGCACGCCCGCCGTCGAACGGGGGTAACCACCCGGTCACGGCCCGGACGCAAAAAGTCACCGCACGCCTCTCGTGGCGGCGTTGTGTCGTACTCCACACTGGGGGCGGTGCCCGAGTCCTAGGAGCGCGGCCGACTCCGCCCCGGCGGGTGTCGATCCCCGTGGCCGCGTTCACCGCGTACGGGGCGGACAGCGGCGAGCGAGCCGGCTCCTCCCCCGAAGTACCGCCGCCGGCCCCCCGCCGGCCGCGTCCCTCCTGGAGGTCGCCCCCGTGCAGACCCAGACGCTCACCCAGTCCGACACCAGTACCGGCGGCGCGGAGCCGGACGCGGAGCGCGGCCTGCTCGCCGCGATGCCCGCGCAGCCCGGTGCCGCGCCGGCCGCGCACCGCCCCGGCCGTGCGGCCCACACCCGCGCGGCCTCCGAGCCCGCCGAACCGCCGCCGCCCACCCGCACGGAGTCCGGCGGGCCCTCCTCCGACCTGTTCCGCCAGTACCTGCGCGAGATCGGCCGGATCCCCCTGCTCACCGCGGCCGAGGAGGTCGACCTCGCGCGGCGCGTGGAGGCCGGGCTGTTCGCCGAGGAGAAGCTGCGGTGCACCCCCGGCCCCGACGAGCGGCTGGCACTGGACCTGGACCGGCTCGTCGTCATGGGGCGCGTCGCCAAGCGGCGCCTGATCGAGGCGAACCTGCGGCTCGTGGTGTCGGTGGCCAAGCGGTACGTCGGACGCGGACTGACCATGCTCGACCTGGTCCAGGAGGGAAACCTGGGACTGATCCGGGCCGTGGAGAAGTTCGACTACGCCCGGGGCTACAAGTTCTCCACCTACGCCACCTGGTGGATCCGCCAGGCCATGTCCCGTGCCCTGGCCGACCAGGCCCGCACCATCCGGGTCCCCGTCCACGTCGTGGAGCTGATCAACCGGGTCGTCCGCGTCCAGCGCCGCATGCTCCAGGAACGCGGCTACGAGCCGACCCCGCAGGAGGTCGCCGCCCACCTGGACCTGCCCGCCGAGCGCGTCGGCGAGGTGCTGCGCCTGGCCCAGGAGCCGGTGTCGCTGCACGCCCCGGTCGGCGAGGAGGACGAGGTGGCCCTCGGCGACCTGATAGAGGACGGCGACGCCGCCAGCCCCGTCGAGTCGGCCGCGTTCCTGCTGCTGCGCCAGCACCTGGAGGCGGTCCTGTCCACCCTCGGCGAACGCGAGCGCAAGGTCGTCCAGCTCCGCTACGGCCTGGTCGACGGCCGCCCCCGCACCCTGGAGGAGATAGGCCGTCTCTTCGGCGTCACCCGGGAACGCATCCGCCAGATCGAGTCCAAGACCCTCAACAAACTCCGCGACCACGCCTACGCGGACCAGCTGAGGGGCTACCTGGACTGACAGCCCCTCCAGACTCCTGCGGGCGCCCGCGCTTCCTCAGTCCACCTCCGCCACCGCCTGCGCGAACTGAGCCTTGTACAACCGCGCGTACGCCCCGTCCGCGGCCAGCAGCTCCGTGTGCGCGCCCTGCTCCACGATCGCCCCGTCCTCCATCACGAGGATCGTGTCCGCGTCCCGGATCGTCGACAGCCGGTGCGCGATCACGAACGACGTCCGCCCGTGCGCCAGCTTCGCCATCGCCTTCTGGATCAGCACCTCCGTCCGCGTGTCCACGGACGACGTCGCCTCGTCCAGCACCAGGATCACCGGGTCGGAAAGGAACGCCCGCGCGATGGTGACGAGCTGCTTCTCGCCCGCGCTCACCCCCGTGCCCTCGTCGTCGATCACCGTGTCGTAGCCGTCGGGCAGCGTCCGTACGAACCGGTCGGCGTGCGCGGCCCGCGCGGCCTCCTCGATCTCCCCGCGGGTGACGTCGCGGGACGCCCCGTACGCGATGTTCTCCGCGATGGTGCCGCCGAACAGCCAGGTGTCCTGGAGCACCATGCCGATGCCGGACCGCAGCTCGTCCCGGGACATCTTCGCTATGTCGACGCCGTCCAGGGTGATCCGGCCGCCGGACACCTCGTAGAACCGCATCAGCAGGTTGACCAGCGTCGTCTTGCCCGCCCCCGTCGGGCCGACGATGGCGACCGTGTGCCCCGGCTCCACCTTCAGCGACAGGTCCTCGATCAGCGGCTTCTCCGGGTCGTAGCGGAAGGAGACGTGCTCCAGCTCCACCCGCCCCAGCAGGTCCTCCGGCCGGGCGCCCGGGATCGGGTCCGCCGACTGCTCCTCGGCGTCGAGCAGTTCGAAGATCCGCTCCGCCGACGCCACGCCCGACTGCACCAGGTTCGCCATCGACGCGACCTGCGTCAGCGGCATCGAGAACTGCCGGGAGTACTGGATGAAGGCCTGCACGTCGCCGATGGACAGGGAGCCCGACGCCACCCGCAGACCGCCCACCACCGCGACCAGCACGTAGTTCAGGTTGGACACGAACATCATCAGCGGCTGCATGATCCCGCTGTTGAACTGCGCCTTGAACCCGGCCTCGTACAGCGCGTCGTTCTGCTCGGCGAACTGCTTCGCCGACTCCTCCTGCCGCCCGAACACCTTCACCAGCGAATGCCCGGTGTACATCTCCTCGATGTGCGCGTTCAGCTGCCCGGTCGAGCGCCACTGCTGCACGAACTGCGGCTGCGACCGCTTGCCCACCCGCGTGGCCACCACGAACGACAGCGGCACGGTCACCAGCGCGACCAGCGCCAGGATCCAGGAGACGTAGAACATCATCGCCAGCACGCCGATGATGGTGAGCAGCGAGTTGATCAGCTGGCCCATCGACTGCTGGAGCGTCTGCCCCATGTTGTCGATGTCGTTGGTCGCCCGGGACAGCACCTCGCCGCGCTGGCGCTTGTCGAAGTACGACAGCGGCAGCCGCGACAGCTTCGTCTGCACGTCCTCGCGCATCCGGAACATCGTCCGGTTGACCGCCCGGTTCACCAGCCGCGTCCCCACCGCCATCAGCAGCCCCGCCACCGCGAACGTCGCCAGCGCGAGCAGCAGCACCTCGCCGACCGCGCCGAAGTCGATGCCCTGCCCCGGCGTGAAGTCCGTGCTGCGGAGCATGTCGGCGACGTTGCCCTCGCCGCGCTCGCGCATCGTCTCCAGGACCTGCTCCTTGGTGGCACCGGACGGCATGTCCCGCCCGACGATGCCCGCGAAGACCAGGTCGGTGGCGCGGCCGAGGATCTTCGGGCCGACCACGTTGAGACCGACGCTGACGACGACGCACGCGAGGAGCGTGAACAGCGTCGCCCGTTCGGGCCGGAACCGGGCCAGGAGCCGTTTGCTCGACCCCTTGAAGTCCATCGACCGCTGGTCGGGTCCGCCCCCGGCCATCATGCGACCCGCAGGCCCGGCCATCAGGCAGCCTCCGCTTCCGTCAGCTGGGAGAGCACGATCTCCCGGTAGGTCTCGTTCCCCGTCATCAGCTCGTGGTGCCGGCCCACGCCGACCACCCGCCCCTCGTCCAGTACGACGATGCGGTCCGCTTCCCGGATCGTCGCCACCCGCTGCGCGACGATCACCACGGTCGCCTCGGCCGTCTCCCGGCCCAGCTCGGCCCGCAGCGCCGCGTCGGTGGCGTAGTCGAGGGCGGAGAAGGAGTCGTCGAAGAGGTAGATCTCCGGGCGCTGGACCAGCGTCCGGGCGATGGCGATCCGCTGCCGCTGACCGCCCGACACGTTCGTGCCGCCCTGCGCGATGGGCGCGCCCAGGCCGCCCTCCAGCTCGGCGACGAAGTCCTTGGCCTGCGCGACCTCCAGCGCGTGCCACAGCTCCTCGTCGGTGGCGTCCGGATTGCCGTAGCGCAGGTTCGTCGCGACGGTCCCCGCGAAGAGGTACGGCTTCTGCGGCACCAGGCTCACCACCCTGGCCAGCGTCCTCGGATCGACGGTCCGTACGTCCACCCCGTCGACCAGCACCTCGCCGTCGGTCGCGTCGAAGAGGCGCGGGACCAGCCCGAGCAGGGTCGACTTGCCGCTGCCGGTCGAGCCGATGACGGCGGTCGTCTCGCCCGGCCTGGCGACGAGGTCGATGTTCCGCAGCACCGGCTCCTCGGCGCCGGGATAGCGGAAGCCCGCCCCCCGGATCTCCAGATGGCCGTGCCGGCGCAGCTGTGTGACCGGCGCCAGGGGCGGCACCACGCTGCTCTCGGTCTGAAGGACCTCCTGGATGCGCTCGGCGCACACCTCGGCGCGCGGCACCATCATGAACATGAAGGTGGCCATCATCACGGACATGACGATCTGCATGAGGTAGGCGAGGAACGCCGTCAGGTCGCCGATCTGCATCCCGCCGCTGTCGATGCGGTGCGCGCCGAACCAGACCACCGCGATCGACGACAGGTTCACCACCGTCATGACCACCGGGAACATCAGCGCGAGCAGGTTGCCGGTGCCGAGGGCCACGTCGGTCAGCTCGGTGTTGGCCTTCCGGAACCGCTGCTGCTCGTACTCGTCGCGGACGAAGGCCCGGATGACGCGGTTGCCGGTGATCTGCTCGCGCAGCACCCGGTTGACCGTGTCGAGGCGCACCTGCATCTTCCGGAACAGCGGGCGCAGCCTCCGCACGATCAGCGTCACGCAGATCGCCAGCACCGGCACGACCCCGAGCAGCACCCCGGACAGCGGCACGTCCAGGCCCAGCGCCATCACGATGCCGCCCACGCACATGATCGGCGCCGACACCATCAGTGTGAACGTCATCAGGGCCAGCATCTGGACCTGCTGCACGTCGTTCGTCGTCCGGGTGATCAGCGAGGGCGCGCCGAAGTTGCCGACCTCGCGCGCCGAGAAGGACTGCACCCGGTCGAAGACCGCGCCCCGCACGTCCCGGCCGAGGGCGGCCGCAGTGCGCGCCCCGTAGTAGACGGCGCCGATGTTGCAGACCACCTGGGCCAGCGAGATGCCGATCATCAGGGCGCCGTAGCTCAGGATGTAGCCCGAGTCACCCTTGACGACACCGTCGTCGATGATGTCCGCGTTCAGGGTCGGCAGGTAGAGGGAGGCGCAGGTCTGCAGGAACTGCAACGCCACCAGCAGGGCGATGGGTCTCTTGTAGGGCCTGAGATAGGTCCGCAGTAGTCGTATGAGCACGCTGGATCTCTCGGAGTCGGCGACAGGGGCGGGGTGGTTGCCCGTGGCCCCTATCGTCGAACACTCCCCCCGCGTTACCTCAACCGATTAACCCAAGAGCGCGGCAAATTCCGGCCTACGGGCGGTAAGCCCGGGTCACGGCCGTGCGGCTCGCAGCCCCCGGGACCCCTCACAACGCCCCGGGGTGGGTCTGCTCCCGCACCGACACGTACTGCTGGCGCACGGCCTGCCCCACCGCCAGCTCCTCGCCCGGCTCGAGGACCTGCGCCACCGCGCCCTGCCAGACCGGGGGAGTACGCGGGTCCAGCGTGCCCTGGGAGGCGCCCAGCGCCCAGGCCGCCTGCCGGGCCGAGCCGATCGCCGCGTAGTCCGCGGGCTGCGGTACGACGACCTGCGCCCCGAACAGCGCGGGCGCCGCAGCCTGCACCGCCGGCAGCTCGGCCGCCGCGCCGAGCAGGAACACCCGCCGCACGTCCACGCCCCGGGCGCGCAGCACGTCCAGGGCGTCGGCGAGCCCGCACAGCATGCCCTCGAACGCGGCCCGCGCCAGATGCTCCGGCCGCATCGACTCGCGCCGCAGACCGGCGAGCGTCCCGGCGGTGTGCGGCAGGTTCGGCGTCCGCTCGCCCTCCAGATAGGGGAGCAGTACCAGCCCGTGCGCGCCGGGCGTCGACTTCATCGCCAGCTCGGACAGGCTCTCCAGGTCCGGCATGCCGAGCAGTTCGGCGGCGCCGCGCAGGGCCCGTACGGCGTTCAGGGTGGTGACGACCGGCAGGTGCATGCCGGTCGCGTCCGCGAGGGCGGTGATCATCCCGGCCTGGTCGACGAGCGGCTCGGTGTGCACGGCCATCACGGACCCGGAGGCGCCCAGCGACACCACGGCGTCGCCCAGCCCGATGCCGAGCCCGAAGGCGGCGGCCTGGGTCTCGCCGGTCCCGGCGGAGATCAGCAGCCCCTCCGGCGTCGTACCGGCCGCCTCGGCCGGGCCGATCACCTCCGGGAGCATCACCTGGTGGCCGAGGGCCAGTTCGATCAGGTCGGGCCGGTAGCCACCGGTGGCCGCCGACCAGTAACCGGTGCCGGAGGCCCCGCCCCGGTCGGTGGTCCGCCGGGCGGGCCGCCCGAGCAGCTGCCACACCAGCCAGTCGTGCGCCTGGAGCAGTGCGGCGGTCCGCGCGGCGGCCTCCGGTTCGCTGCGGGCCAGCCAGCGCAGCTTGGTCACCGGCTGCGCGGTCTGCGGCACCGAGCCCACCGCCCGCGCCCACGCCTCGCGTCCGCCGAGCGCGTCGATCAGGTCGGCCGCCGCGACCTGGGAACGCTTGTCGCCGCCGACCATGGCGGGGCGCACGGTGTTGCCCTGCGCGTCCAGCGGCACGACCGAGTTGGCCTGCGCCGACACGCCGATGGCCTGCACGCCTTCGAGCAGTCCGCCGCCGGCCGCCTCCCCGAGGGAGAGGAGCCAGGCCTGCGGATCGACGTCCGAGGGCCGGCCCCCGCCCTCGGGACCCTCCAGCGGGTGCGGCGCGTAGCCCTGGCGCAGCACGGCACCCGTGTCCGAATCGCAGACGACGATACGAGTGAAATCGGGTGAACTGTCCAACCCGGCGACTATCCCCATAGCCGAAATTCTGCCGCACCGGGAGGGGTGTCCGTACCCGGTGGGGGCACAGCGCCCGGCGGGACACCACCGGGCACGGGGACAGTCCGGTGACGGTCAGGTGCTGCTGGTGCCCCAGTCGTCGGGGCCGGTGCCGTTCGTGCTGCGCTCCCGCAGCGAGCGGACCCGGTGGGCCACCGAGTCGGGCATCCGGTCGCCGACCTTGTCACTGACCACGTGGTAGGCCTTGTCGGCGAAGTGCCTGCCCTGCTGGGCCGCCGACTCGGCGGTGTTGCGCACCGCCGGGTTCTGTGCGACCTGCTGCGCGGACCTCCGCAGTTGTTCGTAACGCTCCCGCCCGGCCTTCGTGCCGAGCACGTAACCCACCGCTAGTCCGAGGACGAACGTGAGCCGGTAACGCATGGCGGCCACCCTTCTCTTCGCTGGCTCCGAGGTACCGGGGAGTACCGATTGGCGGAGCACCCCCCTGCTTGCGCTAATGTATGTGTCGCAGCGAGCGCACGCCCCCTGGCACGTACCCGGGCGGGGGCGTTCGATGCGACACGAGACTTTCCTCGGTAGCTCAATTGGCAGAGCAGCCGGCTGTTAACCGGCAGGTTACTGGTTCGAGTCCAGTCCGGGGAGCTCGGTCCTCCGTAGCTCAATTGGCAGAGCAGCCGGCTGTTAACCGGCAGGTTACTGGTTCGAGTCCAGTCGGGGGAGCGCGGTGAACGAGGACCCTCCGGGGTCCTTTTTCATGTGCCCTCAGGTCCGTCCGCCGTCCTGGGAACCACGCGGCACGCTGCGGAGTCTTCAAGGTCATGAAGGCAGCCGTGGAAGCCGACCATCCGAGGCAGGAGATCGTATGAGCGGCTATGCTGCGGCAGACGGCGCGTACACGTGTACGCGACACGCCGCTATGGGGCGGTAGCTCAGCCGGTTAGAGCAGCGGACTCATAATCCGTCGGCCGTGGGTTCGAGTCCCACCCGCCCCACCGTCTTCCCGCAGGCGCAGAGACGTTCTGACTTGCGGAAACGTGCTTCTGTGAGCGGGGCAGCGAGGAGAGTTGGGCAAGGAACGGCAACCACGCTCCGGCACCCGGACGCCGCGTTCCAGCGGGATATCTCCGAGCGGGTCGCCGACGCCGTCCCTTCCTCACGGCGGCCGCAGCGATCCCATGGTCGGTGCACCGCGCCGCTGGAGCCGTTGCCCTCTTGGTATGTGCGACAGCGGATCCAGCACGCAGGCGCTCATCCTTCCCCGGCGGACTGCCCGCGGCGGGTGGCCTGCAGGGTGCCGAGCAGAGTGAGCGCCTGGGCGTCGGCGCTTCCAGGTGCGGCGTGGTAGATCACCAGCAGCTGGCCCGGTGCTCCGCGGACATCGAAGGACTGGTATGTGAGCGAGAGGGGCCCGACGTCGGGATGGACGAGTTCCTTGGCGTCCTGAGTCTTTCCGTAGACGGTGTGTGATGCCCAGAGTGCGGCGAAGTCCTCGCTCGCCCTGGTCAGGGAGTCGATCAGTTCGTACAGACGCGGGTAGTGGGGGCCGAGGCCCGTGGCGTGACGCAGCCCGGCCACAACTGCCTCCGCCGATCTGTCCCAGGGCTTGAAGAATCCCCGTGCCGCCGGGTCGAGGAACGTCATACGGGCGAGGTTGTCCACTGCCCGGAAGGGGGAGAACAGTGCTTCGGCCAGGGCATTGGCTGCCAGAAAGTCCTTGGCGGGGTTCAGGACGAACGCCGGGGCGCTGGTGTAGCCGTCGAGGAGTTGCCTCAGCGGTGTGCCGACCGCTTCCCTCGGCAGGTCCCGGTCGTCGTCCCGTACCACGCCCGCCAGCCGGTACAGGTGTTCGCGCGCCGCGTCGTCCATGCGCAGGGCGCCGCTGATCGCGTCGAGGATCTGCGAGGAAGGGCTGCGCTCGCGGCCCTGTTCCAGCCGGGCGTAGTAGTCGCTGTTCATTCCGGCCAGCACGGCGACCTCCTCCCTTCGCAGCCCCGCCACCCGGCGCGCGCCGTAGGAGGCGAGGCCGACGTCACCGGGTCGCAGACGGGCACGGTGGGCGCGCAGAAATTCTCCGAGCTCGTTGCTGGTCACCCGTCCAGGCTATGCCGCCCTCCGGTGGTGTGCCTGGGTGCGCGGTACCCCGGCACAGCCTGTCCTGGCTCCCGTCTCCGCAGTGGCACAGCCTTGCCTCGAAGACTCCTGCGAACGAGAAGACTCCTGCGAACGAAAGGGGAGCGTGATGAGCCAGCAGTCGAAAGCATCGGCCGGTGAGCGGGCGGACGTGGTCGGTATGTGGGTGACCGCGGACGGACACATCCGCCAGGAACTGCGCGCCGACGGCCGCTACGACGAGGCCCGCGGCGACCGCTCCAGCGCCTACACCGGCCGCTACAGGGTGACCGGAAACCACCTCGACTACGTCGACGACACCGGGTTCACCGCTACCGGCGACATCCGCGACGGTGTGCTCTTCCACGAGCACCTCGTCCTGTACAAGGAGGAGCAGGAGAACCGGGCGTGAAACACACAGCCAAGACCTTTCTGATCACCGGCGTCAGCGGCGGCCTGGGCCGCGCCTTCGCCACAGCCGCCCTGGAGGCCGGCCACACCGTCGTCGGCACCGTCCGCAGCAGCACCGACGCGGCGGCCTTCACCGCTCTTCACCCGGAACGTGCTCACGCCCGCATCCTCGACGTGACAGACGATGCAGCCGTGTTCACTGTGACGGGTGAGGTGGAGGAGGCCATCGGCCCCGTCGACGTGCTGATCGCGAACGCCGGCTACGGCCTGGAAGGGACCTTCGAGGAAACCTCCCTGGCCGACCTGCGCGCCCAGTTCGGCGTCAACGTATTCGGCGCCGCAGCCGTCATCCAGGCCGTCCTGCCCTTCATGCGCCAACGGCGCCGCGGGCACATCCTGGCCGTCACCTCCATGGGCGGCCTGGTCGGTTTCCCCGGCGTCTCCGCCTACTGCGGCAGCAAATTCGCACTCGAAGGCATCCTCGAAGCCATCGGCAAGGAAGTAGCCGCCTTCGGTATCCACGTCACCGCCATCGAGCCGGGCTCCTTCCGTACCGACTGGGCAGGACGCTCGATGATCCGCGCACCGCGCACCATCCCCGATTACGACGACCTCTTCGGACCCATCCGTGTCGCCCGCCAGAAGGCCGACGGACGACAGCTCGGCAGTCCCGTCCGCGCCGCCGGGGCGCTCCTGCGCGTCCTCGACACACCCGACCCACCCGCTCACTTGGTCCTCGGCTCCGACGCCCTGCGTCTGGTCCGCGCTGGACGTGAGGCTTTCGACCACGATCTCGGCACCTGGGAAGAGCTCACTCTCTCCACGGACTTCCCGCAGACCGACGAGAAGGGCTGACAGACCCCCCGGCCTCGGGTCACGTCTGGTCGGCGGCCCGCCCGCGCAGGCGGAGGCGGGTGCCGGGTGCCGTTCCTGGTCGGTGATCCCGACGGCGGTGTCACCCGGCAGCCGCATCCCGGACTTGACGAAGAGGCCCCCGCCCTCTCGCAGGAGAGCGGGGGCCGCCGCCGGTGCAGGAAGAGAGCGAACACAGCGGCGATCCGTCATCACGTCCGGCCTGCAGCTCGCTGATCGCGTCCTCCCGCTCCGTGCCGGCCCGGAGTTCGCTGGTCTTCCGCTCCGTTTCGGCGCGGGGCTGCTTCACGCCCGCGGCGGTGCGGTTGGTGCGCTCGACGATCACAGCGAGAGTGTCCTTGGCTTACGCGGTTGCACCTTCCGTAGCGGCATGTGGTGCGGTGGACTCACGTTCCGGTCCGCTGAGGAAAGGTCTCTGCTCATGCATTCGTCCTTCGTGCCGCCCCGCCAGGTCAAGATCGGTGACGCGGCGGCCTTCGTGGGCAGCACGCCGCGGGCGATTCGCCATTACCACGAGATCGGTCTGCTTCCCGAGCCCGAGCGCGGCGGCGACGACCGTCGCCGTTACGGGTACGAGGACATGATCCGCCTGCTGTGGATCCGCAGGATGGCCGACGCCGGGATCGCCCTGGACGACATCCGTGACGCCCTGGCCACCGGCACCGCTTCCGCCGCTGCGGACGGCGGAGACGGTGTCGCGGGCACCCTGGAGCGGTTGGAGGAATCCCTCGCCGGGCAGGAGGCGGAACTGCGGCGGCAGCGGACCGCCGTGCAGCGGATGCGTGCCGAAGGCAGCCGGATGGGCCTGCTCTCCGATTTCGTCACCGAACGCCTCAAGGGCCTGCCCGAGGGGTCCCTGCGCCAGGCGGACCTGGACAGTCTGCTGGTCATGGAGCGGATCTACGGCCCCCTCGGTGCGGCCGTCCACGCCACCCGCTTCATCGCCCTGGCCACGCATCCCGCACTGCGGGAGGAATCCGACCGCATCGACGACGCCGAGGAGGCACTCGACGACAGCGTCGCCGTCGACGATCCACGGGTGGCTCAGGTGGCCGCAGAGCGGCACGCCTTCGAGAGCGCCCTGCAGGCCGTCATCGAGGAGTCCGGTCTGGAGGAGGCCGACGATGCCCTCTTCGACACCTGGGAAGCCCTGCACCCCGCTGCCGGCGAGGACGAGGTCCGCACCATGAGTGCGTTCGAAGCCACCAGCAAGATGCCCTACGACTTCTCCCCGGCCCGCCTGCGCTGTATGGAACTGGTCGTGGAACTCTCCGCCCACGACTCACCCGCTACCTGAAACCCGGCCCCGACAAGCTGCGGGGAGAGGAAGCCCGCATCGTCGACGGGGCATGGCAGACGGCCAGGGCGGTGGGCTTGCGGTATATTTCGGGGCTCGATATATGCTCGGTGCATGACGCGACGGAACCCGTCCCTGACGGAATCGCAGTACTTCATACTTGCCGCGCTCATGGACGGACCGCTGCACGGTTACGGCATCATCAAGGCCGCCGAGCGGGCCACCGACGGGCGGCTCCGGATCGCCGTCGGCACTCTGTACGGCGCGCTGGAGCGGATGGAGCGGGCCGGGCTGGTGGCCGCCGGTGACGAGGAGATCGTGGACGGGCGGGCGCGGCGCTACTACCGGCTCACCGAGGACGGCACCGAGGCGCTCGGCCGGGAGGCGCTGCGGATGCAGCAGGCCGCGGCCGTCGTCATCGGACGCCCGCGGAACGCGGGGGAAGCCCCGGCATGAACCGTCTGCTGCTTCAGGTCTACCCCGAGCCCTACCGCTCCCGGCAGGGAGAGGAGTTGCTGGCCTGCCTCGCCGAGGCGTACCCCGGCCGCTCCTGGCCCCCACCGCGCGAGGTCGTCGCCCTGGCGCGTGCCGGGGTGCAGGCCCGCGCCCGTGCCGTCGCCGACGACACGGCCCGGCCGTGGTGGCTGGACGGCATCCATCTGACCGCTCTCGTCCTCGCCGCGCTGGCGCTGGTGCCGTACCTGCAGGACGTGTGGCACTGGGCGCTGCACATCGACCCCGGCCGGCATGCCATCGCCTTCCCCTTCTCCGGCTGGTACCCGTGGGCGCAGGGCCCCGGCGGGCGGACCCGGCTTCTGCCCTACGGACTGCTTCCGCTGCTCTGCCTGATCGCCCTGCTGCGCGGCAAGCCGTGGATCGCCCTGCCGGCGGCAGTGGCGATGATCTACGCCGGTGCCACGTTCAACAGCAACACGCTCTTCGGCGACGAGGGCGTGGCGGGCCTGGGCTACTACGGGCTGGGCGCCCCGATAACGGCCCGTGACCTGGTGCTCTCCGGGGTGCTGTGCGCCGCGTGCGCCGTGCTGGCGGCCTGCCGTCCCGACCGGCTGCGGCGCCACTCGTACCGCTGGCTGGTCCCCGTCGTGCTCGCCATGTTCGTGGCCGGGGGACTGCACGTCATCTCCGTCAGTCCGGCCTTCCAGCGCGGCCTGTTCGTCATCGAGGTCGCCGCGCTGCTCGCCGCGTGGGTGGCGACGGCCGCCACCGGTGACTACCGGTGGCTGATCCCCGTCGGGGTGGTCGCGTTCATCCGTACACAGGCGATCGTCGTCCAGCCGAACGGGTTCATGCAGTCCCTCCCGGACCTCATCGTCCTCCTCCTGCTGATCGCACCCCTCCCGGCCCTGGCGATCGCCGCCCAGCGCCGGCAGAGCCGCGGCGCGTGACCGACCGCACTGCTC
The DNA here is from genome assembly GCF_018982965.1 of Streptomyces mayonensis. Classification (GTDB taxonomy): domain Bacteria; phylum Actinomycetota; class Actinomycetes; order Streptomycetales; family Streptomycetaceae; genus Streptomyces; species Streptomyces mayonensis. Next base: position 48,136 of record NZ_JACBYP010000042.1, read on the forward strand.
CCCTCCCCTCAAGAAAGAGACGCGCCAAGACCCCCGTACCAAGACCCCTGCACGAAGCCCCCCCACGAAGGTCGGAAAAGGCGATGACTCGGCAAGATCCCGCGATGCTGTCCACGCAGAACCCGGACCACGGCCAGGCCCCGAGAACCGCGGCCGAACCCGGCCCTGCACGGACGACACGGCCGCGGGTCTCGGCGCCGCTGTGCCTGCTGGGGTTCCTGGCGGTCTACGCGGTCGCCGTCTGCACCCCGTTCGGGCAGCGGGCCGAGAACGCCCTGTTCGGCGGGTACGGCGCCAAACCGGCCTGGATCTACGGCTGGTCGGGGGCGGCGTACGGCTCGTCGGCCATGCCGCCGCTGGAACAGACCGCCATGCCCACCCTGTTCGTGGGCGTCGTGGCCATCGCGGCCGTCGCTCTGGTACGCAGGTGCTGGTGGCAGGGGTGCGCGGCGATCGGGGTCGTCGTGGCGACGGTCGGGACGAAGGAGGTCGCCAAGATGATCCTGCCCCGCCCCGATCTGGTGGGCGCGCGCGTCTCGCTCGTCGAGGCGAGCTTCCCCAGCGGGCACGTGGCCATCCCCGCCGGACTGGCCCTCGGTGCCGCCCTCGTCGCCTCCCCCCGCGTCCGTCCCTACGTCGTCACGGCCGGCATGCTGTGGCTCGCCGTCACCGCGGGCGCCGTCCAGGCCACCTACCACCACCGGCCCAGCGACGTCCTGGGCTCCGCGCTGCTGGCCTGCGCCTACTACGGTCTCGCGGCCCGGTTGCTGCCCTCGGCCCACGCACCGGGGGCCATGCAGCGTCCCCGTGCGTTGCGCGTGGTCGCCCTGGTCCTGGCGGCGGCCGGCGCGTTCGTCGCCGGCGCGCGGGACGACTCCGTCACCCAGTCACTGGTCTTCGGGGCAGCGGCCTTCCTGTGCGCGGCCCTCTGCTGGGCCACCACGGCGACAGGGCCCGCACGCCGTACACGCCCCGCACCGGTGGGCTGACCACCCGACACGCCTCCGGGCGGTCCGTGGGTGACGTGCCCGTTCGGGCGCGGGAGGGGGTTGGGGTGGGTCCGGTGACCTCGAATGCGTGGGCGGAGCATTTTCCGGGTGTTCTCGATCGGGTGCCCCGGAGGCCATTGTCCCAAGGGGGCAGGAGTGCCCTTGAGGGCATTACCGCGAGATGGGCGGGTGTCTAAGGTCCCTGTGCCATGGAAACCTGTCGAACGGAAGGCGCCGGGAAGCACGCCTTCGTCGCCGACCTCGGCTACTCGCTGGGCGCTGTCGCCTGCACGCTGAAAGAGTCCGAGGCGGCCGGCAGGCTCAATTCCACTGCGGCGGATCTAGGCGAAGCCGGATTTCACACCCACCATGTCTGTCCGCCGGGAGTTACTTCGTACGATCTGGCCAGGGAAGCCGTCGGGCAGGTCGTCGGGCACGCCGTCGGGAATTTCGCGGGGCAGGGCGCCGGAGATGCTCCGGTGGACGCCATCGTCTACAGCACCTGTCTGCCGCACAACGGAAGTGTGAGCGACCTGGCGGCCTGGGAGGCGAGCAAGGACGTCAAGCATCTGATGGACTTTCCCGCCAGTCGGCTCCAGGCCGATCTGGACATCGGCGAACCCGTCGTATTCGGACTCAACCAGCAGGGCTGCACGGGAATGCTCGGGGCGGTGCGGCTGGCGGGTGCGCTGCTCGCCGGTGAACCGGACTGGGAGCGGGTGCTGTGCGTGTCGGCCGACCGCTTCCCGCCCGGTGCGCGCTACGAACAGTCCTACAGCGTCATCTCCGACGGCGCCGCCGCCTGCGTCGTCTCCTCCCGGCCCGGGCCCGGGGCGCTGCGCCTGGTCGCCGCCCACCAGATCACCAACGGCGGCCTGCACGCGGCCTCCGACGACGCGACCGTGGGCACGTTCTTCTCCTACGTACCGCGCCTGGTCCGGCAGACCGCGGAACGCGCGGGGCTGTCCGTCGGCGATTTCGACTGGGTGGTGCCGCAGAACACCAACCAGAACGCGTGGCTGCTCCTGTCGCGCCTGCTCGGCATCGACCACGGGCGGGTCTGGCAGAGCACCCTGGCGGACGTCGGGCACGCGATCTCGGCCGACAACATCATCAATCTCAAGGCGCTGCTGGCCACCGGCCGGGTCGAGCCCGGTCAGCGCATCCTGCTCGTCATGGCCGGGCACGGCCTGAACTGGCAGGCCGTGGTACTCGAGGCTACGGAGTACATCCGATGACGCGGCAAGGAAACGTGCGGCAAGGAAACGCCCAGAAGGGAAACGCCCAGCAGGGAAAGGCGTGGCAGGGAAACGCAGGGGCGCAGGCGGAGTCGTCCTCGCCGGGCGTCCGGTTGCGTGAGGCGGTCGAGGCGATGTCCGGCACGGTCGACCGTTTGTCCGAGCTGTCGCGGAAGAAGTACCAGAACCCCTACGAAGCGCTGGTCTGGCCGGAATCGGTCGAACCCGAGCAGGATCTGTTCTTCTCTCCCGAAATGACGTCGCTGCACGGCACCGTGCACGCCTTCCCCGAGGACCGGCCCGAATTCCGGCGCTTCGCCTTCCAGGAGGCCGCCAACTTCTTCAGTCTCAACATCCACGGCGAGAAAGCACTCATATCGGGACTCGCCGAACGCATGTACCGGAACGACCTGCTGGCGATCTCCGACTACCTGCACCATTTCATCGACGAGGAGAACAAGCACAGCGTCTACTTCGGGGGATTCTGCAAGCGTTACGCGAAGCTGTACCGGAGCAGGCATGTGCCGTTCGGCGCCGAGGCGGACCGGACGGTCTCCGACTTCCTGTTCTTCGCCAAGGCCCTGCTCTTCGAGGAACACGCCGACCAGTACAACGTCGTGCAGGCCAAGGACGACCGGCTGCACGGTCTGGCCCGGTTCATCAACCAGGCCCACCACGCGGACGAGGCGCGGCACCTCGTCTTCAACCGGGCGATCGTGACGGCCCTCTGGGAGACGTACGCGCCGGGCTGGACCGCGGCGACGCGGGAGGACGTGCGCGCCAGGATCGGTCAGTTCTTCGTCACCACCTGGCGCGAGTACTACAACCCCGACGTCTACGCGGACTGCGGTTTCGACGACCCGTGGCAGGTCGCCGAGGACGCCTGGTGCACACCCGGTCAGCGGGCGCACCGCCGTCGGGTCTCGAAGAAGTGCCTCGATTTCCTGCTGTCGTCCGGTGTCCTGGAGGAGGAGCCCGCCGATGTCTTCTGAGCTGGACGAACTGCGGTCCTGGGTGGCGTCCAAAGCCCGTGACCTGCCCGCGGAGGGGCTCACCGACGACCTCCCGCTCCTGGAGGGACGTCACCTGACCTCCCTCCACATCCCCCAGCTGGTCCTGCTCCTCGAGCGGCTGCGGAAGGCGCCCGTCGACGTGGAGGAACTGAACGCCGGAGACTTCCGCGACATCGCCACCATCGGCGCGAAGTTCCTCGGCACCGGGCCGGACCTCGGCCACCGGAGGGCCTGATGGGCAGCGCGACGGCGGCCGCCGGCACGGAACGGCGGAGCGGTCCGGGGGAGCGGAGCGGTCCGCAGCAGCGGCTCGGGCCCGTCGGCCTCCGCTGGAACCCCCGCGGATACACGGCCCTGTCGGGTGAACTCCTCGCCCTGGCCGAGCGGTGCGACGCGGCGTTCGTCCTGCTGGGCGGCGGGGCGGACACCGGGGAGCGGCCCCGCGCCGAGGAGTACCCGGCGCTGCTGGCGGCCGAGGACCTCGCGCCCGTCGGCTACCTGGCCTCCTTCCCGCACCTGGCGACCTTCGCGGTCTCCCTGGCCCCGGACGAGGACAACCTGCGCCGGTTCGCGGCCTCCGTGCGGCAGGCCCCCGCCGGCGAGGTGCCGCCCGCCGCACAGGCCCCGGTCGGCGAGGTCCTCACCCCCGCGGCCTGCTACCACGTCTACGCGGGGCACCGCGGCGAGGAACTGGCGGCCCCCCTGACGGTCACGACCCGGAACACCTGCTTCCGCCGCGAGGCGCACTACGCGCCACTGCGCCGCCAGTGGAGCTTCCGCATGCGGGAACTGGTCCGTCTCGGCACCCGGGAGGAGGTACGGCACTTCCTCGCCGTCACCCGGGCCGCCCTCGACCGCTTCCTGGCAGAACTGGACCTGCCGGCCGGCTGGGAGGCGGCGACGGACCCCTTCTTCGATCCCGCCGCCCACCCCCAGTACCTGGCCCAGAAACTGCGGCCGACCAAGTTCGAGGCCTGCTACGAGGGGCTCGCCGTCGCCTCGGCCAACCTGCACGAGGACCACTTCGGACGCGCCTACGGCATCACCCGGGACGGCGCACCGACCACCAGCGGCTGCGTCGCCTTCGGCGTCGAACGGTGGCTGTACGCCCTCACCGACCGCTGGGGCGCGGACCCCGCCGGATGGCCGGACGTGCTCGCCGCCGCCGAGAGGAGCCGGCCCCGATGACCGGACGGGTGATGGTGACCGGCGCGGACGGCTACCTGGGACGCCGTACCGCGGCACGCTTCCTGGCAGGCACCGACAGCCGCCTGGTACTGACGGTGCGCGCCTCGGACCGGGAGGAACTCGCCGTCAAGAGGGCGGGCCTCCTCGCGGCCCTCGGCGCCGCCGCCGACGGCCGGACCGAGGTCGTCCCGGCGGACCTCACACGTGACGCGCCGCTCGCGGAGGTTGCCACGACGCTCACCGGCATCGTGCACAGCGCCGCGCGCACCGCCTTCGACGTGAGCCGGACGGAAGCCCTCCGCGTCAACGTCGACGGAACGCTGCGCGTGGCACGCTTCGCCGCCGGATGCGACGGGCTGGAGTCCTTCGTCCTGCTGTCCACCCTGGTGAGTGCGGGATGCCGCACCGGAGAGATCACCGAGACGCTCCTGGACGACGGCGTGGAGTGCGCCAACCACTACGAGTGGTCCAAGGGGGAGGCCGAACGCCGGCTCTCCCACGAGTTCCCCGGGCTTCCCGTCACGATCGCCAGGCTCGCCACGATCGTCGCCGACGACGAGTCCGGCCGGGTGACCCAGTACAACGCGTTCCACAACACGCTGAAACTGTTCTTCTACGGGCTGCTGACGCTGATGCCCGGCCGGCCGGACACCCGGCTCTACCTGGCCACCGCCGACTTCACCAGCCGCGGCATCGTCCACCTCGCGCGGTCGGGCACCGCCGCGGGCGTCTACCACCTGGCTCCGGACGGGTCCGAGGCGGTCCGGCTGGGGGAGGCGCTGGACACCGTGTTCACCGTGTTCGAGTCCGACCCCTCGTTCCGGCGCAGGAGGCTGCTGCGGCCGGAGTTCTGCGACCGGGACAGCTTCGGGCACCTCGTGTCCGCCGCGCGGAGCCTCGGCGCCAGTCCCGCGGCGGGGGCGCTGCGCTCGGTGGCCCCGTTCGCGGAACAGATGTTCCACCCGAAGCTCTTCGACCACACGCGGCTGCTGGCGGACTGGCACGACGCGCCCGGCTCCAGCGGCATGCGACTGGTCACGGCCACCTGCGAATCCCTCGTACGCACGAGATGGGGGCGGCACGCGCCCCCGCCCACGCCCACCGGACCCGAGGCATGAAGACAGGATTGCGATGTCCCTGAGCGACAACGACCGCTGGCTGCTGAGCTATTACCGCAGTTCCGAGATCAACGCCGCCCTGTTCTTCGGACGCGTCGCCCGGATGGTGCGCCCGGGACAGCTGCAGGCGGAGGTGACCCACCACTTCTCGGACGAGGCCAACCACGCGCGGTACTGGAACGAGTGCATCAACGACCTCGACGCGCACCCGATCAAGATGCGGGAGTCCTACCAGGACCAGTACCTGGACGCGGTGGGCATGCCGAGCAACCTGATGGAGGTCATGGCGATCACGCAGGTGCTGGAGAAGCGGGTGATCGGCCAGTACCGCCGCCAGCTCCGCGTCCCCGGCCTGCACCCCCAGGTGAAGCAGACCCTGGAGCAGATCATGCTCGACGAGCGCTGGCACATCCAGTACGTCCGCGAGGCCCTCGAGGACATGACGGGACGCTACGGAGCCGACACCGTCGACGCCGCCGTCAGGCGGTTCACCGAGGCGGACGAAGAGGTCTACGCCAAGACGCTCGCCGAGTACGGGGAGCGGGTCACGTTCCTGGAGAACACGGCGGAGCGTTGAGCCGGACCGCCGGGACGTCCGCGCCCGTGATCCGGATCCGCCTGGCCGCCGGCCGGAGTCCGCTGCCGGTCGCGGACCTCACCCCGGGCGAGGCCCGGCAGGAGGCCGCGCTGCCCGGCGAACGGCGGCGCCGCCACTGGCGTACGGCCCGCCGGGCCCTGCGCACGGTGCTGGCCGGGACGGGCCTGCACCCCGACACCTCCCGCCATGCCTTCCCGCACCGGCTGCTCTCCCTCTCCTACGCCGGTCCGCTCGCGGTCGCGGCCGCCGTCGTGGGCGGGGACGCGGCGGCCGTGGCGGGGACGGGCGTGGACATCGAACTGGGCGACCCCCCGCCGCCGCAGACGGCCCGGTTCTTCCTCGGCGAGCACGAGCACCGCCACCTGCTGGCCGCCGGCGCGGCCGAGCGCCCGAAGGCGCTGCTCCGGTACTGGACGGTCAAGGAGGCGCTCTTCAAGGCCGATCCGGCCAACGCGGGCACCGACCTGCGCCGGTACCTCGTCGACCGCCCCGGGCAGTGGCGCGGGGCCGCCCGCCTCGCCGGAGACGCCCGCCCCCGCTTCCGTTACGCCTCTTTCGACGTGCCACCCGGATTCCTGAGCGTGGCCTGCATGCTGTCCCCGAACGGAGTTGCCGAGAATGCCCGAGAGTGAGATCTCCGAACTGGTCGCCCAGATCGCGTCGTTGATATCGCGCCGCGCCGAGGACCTGAGTCCGGACACCGTCATCGCCGACCTGGCCCTCGACAGTATGACCTCGGTGGAACTGGTGGTCGACCTCCAGGAGGAGCACGACATCGTGCTGACCCGGGAGGACTTCGAGGACGTCAGGACGCTCGGCGACCTCGCCGCACTGGTCCGCTCCCGCCGTGCCGAACCCGCGCACGACTGAGCGGCACGCCCGCGCGGCACGCCCGCGCGGCCCGCCCGCGCGGCACGACTGTGCGGCACTGAGCGGCGTACCGCGCCCGTACCGGAAAGGCCGAGTCCGTGGATGATTCCACCCTGCTGTTCATCCTTCTCGACTACCTCCTGTTCATCCTTCTTCCGCGGGTGTTCTTCCGGAAGGACGGCGAGTTCAACCTGCGGTGGTGGTCCACCGCGCTGCCCATGGCGGCCGCCCCGCTGTTCCTGGTCTGCGCCCGCCTGTTCGACATCGCCCCGTCCGTGCCCGGCCCGTGGCTGAGGTTCACCGGTCCCGCCGCCGTGCTCTGCGCCTTCGGGGCGGCGGCGCTGGTGACGCTCACCATCGGCTCGCACCGGGTGCCGGTGGCCCTGTGGCACCAGCGGGACGACGCCCCGGACCACATCGTGACCTGGGGCGCCTACCGCCACATACGGCACCCGTTCTACAGCGCGTTCCTCCTCGCGTTCCTGGGTGCCTTCCTGCTCTTCCCGCACTGGGTCACCCTCGCCCTGGGCGCGTACATGGCCGCGATGCTGAACACGGTCGCCGCCCGCGAGGAACGCATGCTGTCCGCGTCCGAGTTCGGCGCGGTCTACCGGGAGTACCACGCGCGTACGCACCGCTTCGTGCCCCTCGGACCCCTCGGACCAACGCGCTCACCGGCCCGCCCCGCACCGCCTGTTCCGCCCACACCGCACGCACCGCCCACACCGCCCGTACCGAACGACCGGAGCAGCTCACGATGACGGACAAACCGGCGGTGCTGGTCACGGGCTGCTCGACCGGGGTGGGAAGGGCCGCCGCCCGGCGCTTCCTGCGCGCCGGTCACCCCGTGTACGCCACCGCCCGCGACGAGGCCACCCTGGCGGAGTTCGCCGAGGCCGGCGCGGTGACCCTGCGGCTGGACGTCGCCGACGAGGCCGACGCCGCCAGGGCCGTCAAGCGCGTCGAGACCGACCACGAAGCGGTCGGAATCCTGGTGAACAACGCGGCGTACGGCGTGCAGGGCGCGGTCGAGACCGTGGACCTCGACGACGCCCGCAGGCAGTTCGACACCAACTTCTTCGGACTGGCCCGGCTCTGCCAGCTGGTCCTGCCGGGCATGCGGAGGCGGCGTACGGGCCGGATCGTGAACGTGTCGGCGATGGGCGGTCACTTCTCCCTGCCGGGCGCCGGGTTCCTGCACGCCTCCAAGTACGCGGTCGAGGCGCTGTCGGACGCGCTGCGGCTGGAGGTGGCCGGCTTCGGGATCAAGGTGGTGCTCGTGGAACCGGGACCGATCCGCACGCCGTTCCCGACGAAGATCAACGCAACGCTCCCACCCGCTTCGGGAGGGCCCTACGACGCGTTCCACCGGGCGGTCGAGACGCGCGTCGCCGCGGCGTACGAGCCCCGGGCCCTGAGCATGGCCCTCAGCCCGGAGAAGGTCGCGCGCGTCATCGAGCGGGCGGCGGTCCGGCCCCGGCCCGCCGCCCGGTACCCGGTGGGCGTGATGGCCCGCGGGCTGATCGCGATGAGCCACTTCCTCCCGGACTTCGCGGTCGACGCCGTGACGCGGTCGCAGTTCCCCGGGCCCCGGTAGTCCGCCGCACCGCCTGTCCCCGCCCCTCCGGGCCACCGTCCGCCTCGACGCCTCACCCCAGGGAGTACGACCATGAGCCGGTTCGTCGGCATGCTGCTGGACACGGCCGCGCGATCGACGCGGGGCCTCGTCACCGGAGAACCGGGCAGCGCCCGGCGGCAGACCTGGGGCGAGGTGCACCGGGAGGCCCGGCGTGTCGCCGCGGTCCTGTCGGCCGACGGCGTGGGCCCCGGTTCGGCGGTGTGCGTACTGGCCGCCGAACCCGTGCTCGTCGCCCCCACGGTGCAGGCCGTGTGGCTGCTCGGCGGGAGCGTCACCATGCTCCACCAGCCCACCCCCCGCTCGGACCTCGGCGAATGGAGCCGGGACACCGTACGGGCGCTGGAGACGGTCGGCTCCGCGACGGTGCTGATCGGCCCCTCCTTCGCGCCCGTCGCCGACGCCCTCGCCGAACGCGGCATCCGGCACCGGCTGCTGGACGAACTGGTGGCCCGCGCGGCGACGGCGGAGGACCACGCGTCCGCTGCTCCGGCGGACCCGACGGCGGCGACCGACGAGGACAGCACCGCGCTGCTCCAGCTCACCAGCGGTTCCACGGGCAGCCCCAAGGCCGTCCGGATCACCCACGGCAACCTGCGCGCGAACCTGACGGCCATCGCCGACCGGGGACGGCTCGACCCCGGCGACGACGTGATGGTGTCCTGGCTGCCGCTCTTCCACGACATGGGCATGGTGGCCTTCCTCGCCCTCCCCATGGCCCTGGGCCTGGAGCTGGTGAAGGTCACCCCGGCCGACTTCGTCGCGGACCCGCTGCTGTGGCCCCGGCTGCTCAGCGCGTACCGGGCGACGATCACGGGTGCGCCGAACTTCGCCTACGCGATGGCCGGCCGCCGCCTGGCCAAGGTCTCCGACCCGGGGGCCCTCGACCTGTCCCGGCTGCGCATCGCGCTGAACGGCGCCGAACCGATCGACGAGGCGGCCCTGGACCGCTTCACCGCGGCGGGCGCGCGCTTCGGCATGGCCCCCGAGTGCGTTCTCGCGGCCTACGGGCTGGCGGAGGCGACCCTCGCGGTCTCGGCCGCGGCCCCGTACACCGGGCTGTCGGTGGAGACCGTGGACGCCGAGCTCGTCGAAACGGAGGGCAGGGCGGTGCCGCCGCGCCCCGACCGGGCCGTACGGACCTTCAGCCGCCTCGGCACACCGCTGCGCGGTCTTGAGGTGACCGTCGTGGACACCGCGGGCGAGGTGCTGGGCGAACGGCAGGTCGGTCAGCTGCGCGTACGCGGTACGTCGGTCACGTCCGGCAGCCTGACGGCCGACGGCCCGGCCGGTGCGCTGGACGCCGAGGGCTGGCTGGAGACCGGTGACCTCGGCTACCTCAGCGACGGCGAAGTGGTGGTCTGCGGGCGCAGCAAGGACGTCATCATCATGGCCGGACGCAACATCCACCCCACCGACATCGAACGCGCCGCCGCCCGCGTCGACGGAGTACGGGCCGGGAACGTCGCCGCCGTGCGGATCGACGCGGCGGCCGCCGGCCGGGAGGGCTTCGCCGTCGCTCTGGAGTCCTCGCTGGCGGGTGACCGGGAAGCGGAGGAGCTGCTGGGCAAGGAGGTCACCACGCAGGTGGTCGACGCGGTCGGCGTCCGCCCGGCAGCCGTCCACGTCCTGCCTCCGGGGGCCCTGCCGAAGACCCCTTCGGGGAAGCTGCGGCGCGCGGCGGCGGGGGAGCGGATCGCCGCCCACGGCGGCGCCGCGGGCCCGTGATCCGCACGCTCACACTGGTTGAACGGTCGTGACGCGGTGCTACGGCGGTTCCACCGCGGTTCTACGGTCCGGTTCCACCGCGGTTCTGCGGTCCGGTTCCACCGCGGTTCTACCGGTCCTCCGGTTTCCGCACGACGGTCTCGTCCTCGTCGCGCTCGCCCTCCGCCTGGGAGGGGGTGCTGTGCGGCACGTCCGGGGCCGTGCCGTCCCGTTCCTCGTCGCGTTCGCCCTCGGCCTGGGACGGGGTCGGCTCGCTCATCGGGTACCTCCTGCTGCTCCTGCCGAGCGGGGTCAGCGGGCCGGGTACCCGTGCCGGGGTCTCCTCACCACCCTCCCCGGCCGCGGGCTCGGCGCCCGAGCCTGCCCAGCGCCGTCCGCAGGGCCGCACGCACCTCGGGCGGCGGGGGCGGGCTGCCGCTGCCGGCGCCCGCGACGACCGCGGCGGCGACCGTGCGGAGCTTCGTGTTGGACAGCTGCGAGGCCTCCCGCAGGATGTGCCACGCCTCGTCCGACGTACAGGCGTGCAGGGCCATGAGCACGCCCCGTGCCTGGTCGATGACCGGCCGCGAGGCGAGGGCGTGGCGCAACTGCCCCACTTCCTGCTCCAGGGTCCGCAGCCGGTCGGCCCGCTCAGTGCCGGGAGCGTGGCCGGGGGCGGCGGAAGCGGTGCGGGGGGCGCTGCCGGGACCGGGGCCGGGTGCGGGGCCGGGGCCCCGGGCGCGGGTCGTGGTGCGCAGCGGGTCGGTGGTGTCGAGGCCGGAGCCCTCCAGGATCCGTACCGGCTGACCGCGCCAGTTCGCCGTCGTCGCCGGTACCGACTCCCGGTGGCTGTAGCCGCCCAGGAGGTCGAGGAACCGCAGCCCCGCCGGGTCCATGAACTCGACGGCGCCCATGTCCAGGTCGAGCCGGGCGAGCCCGGACGGCAGCGCGGCCAGGGCGTCGGCGAGGACCGCCGTGCACCCGTGGACGAGGCGCCCCCGCGGGAGGAGCAGCGCGCGGTCGGCGTCCACCCGACGGTCGATGACCAGCACCTCGGGGGTACCGGTCCGACGCGGTGGTGCCGTCCAGGTCATGTCACCGCCCTGTCCGTCCGTGCTGGTGCCTGGCAGTTCCCGGCAGACGTCCGCGACGTCCGCGACCGCCCCCTCAACGAGGCACTTGCCCGTCCGTCGCCGTAGTACACCCCGCACAGAGGAATGGAATCGCCCACGAGCGGGTAAAGGCAGCGCCGCCCCGGTCCGGCCCGACGCCGCCCCACGTGTTCACAGCGGCGACCACCAGGTGACCGTCGTCCCCTCGCCGCGACGCCCGCCGCCGTCCGCGCTGCCGCTCTCCGTACCGCCGCTGAGGCTGCCGCTGCCGCCGTCCGTACCGTCGTCGAAGACCGTGAGGCGTACCCCGGCCCGGCCGTCGGCGAGTGCGGTGGCCGTGTCGACGGTGACCTCGACGCGGGAGACCTCCTTGCGGGCGCACACGTCCGCCAGGGCGTGCCGCAGGGCGGTGACGAGACGGTCGGCCACCGGGGCGGGCACGCGGGTGTCGACGGCGCCCCTGAAGTGGGTGGACGGGGCGAGGCCGAGGCGGTCGGCGGCGGACGCCGTCTCGCGCAGGACCCGGCCGCGCAGGCCCGTCGGCGGTTCGGCCGGGGGCTGCTGGAGGGCGAAGATGGTGGTGCGGACCTCCTGGACCGTGGACCGCAGCGCGTCCACCGCCCGGACGAGGATGTCGCGCACGTCCTCCGCGCCGCGCCGGCGTTCGGTCGACTCCAGCATCATGCCGGTGGCGAACAGCCGCTGCACCACCAGGTCGTGCAGGTCCCGGGCGATGCGGTCCCGGTCCTCGTAGACGGCGAGCCGCTCCCGGCCGCGCCGGGCGTCGGCGAGCACGAGGGCCAGCGCGGCCTGCGAGGCGAACTGCGTGGCCAGCAGCCGCTCCAGGTCCGTGTACTGGCGTGCGCCGCGGCGGCGCGGCAGGGCGAGGGTGCCGATCAGCCGGCCGTTCGCCTGGAGCGGCAGCATCATGCTCGGCCCGAACCGGTGCCGTACGTGGGTCGTCATGCGCGGGTCGGTCGCGGAGTCCGTGAGGAAGACCGGTTCCCCGCCGAGGAGTTGCTCGAGGACGGGGCTGCCCGGGGCGATGGTCGCACCGATCATGCCGTCCGGGTCGTCGGGCGTCGAGGCGGTCACGATCTCCATGCCGCCCTCGGCCGTCGGGTGGAGGATGACGCCCGCGGAGGCGTCGGCCAGCAGCCGGGCCCGCTCGGCGACCGTGGTCAGCGCGTCGTCGGCGCTCTCCTCGGTGAGCAGCGCGGTCGTGACGGCCGCCGCGCCCTCGATCCAGCGCTCGCGCTGCCGTGCCGTCTCGTACAGCCGGGCGTTGCCGATCGAGATGCCGGCCTGCGTGGCCAGGACCCGCAGCAGCTGCTCGTCCTCGGTGGTGAACGCTCCGGCGCCGGGCCGCCCGGTCAGGCGCAGCTCGCCGACCTCCTCGTCGCCCACCAGGACCGGCACCCGCAGCCGAGGGAACGCCGCCTGCGCCCCCGCTTCCTCCTCCTGGCCGGCCGGCGTCCCGGGGCGTCCCGGGGCGGGGGCCCGGATCCCCGGCGGACCGTTCCCGGCGGGGTCGGCGACGTCCAGGTCCGCGTGGTCGGCGCCGGTCAGCTCGGCGGCGCCCTCCACGATGTGCCGCAGAGCGCAGCGCAGGTCCAGGTCGGTGCCGGCCCCGGCGAGGACGGTCTCGAGGAGCCGGGCCAGACGGGGCGCGGGCTGCGCGGTCATCGCGTCCGGCTCCCTCGGCCTCTTCCCGGCACCCGCCTCAGTCGGCCGCCGTCGGGTGCAGCACCAGCGGCTCGACCTGGCCCTCCAGCATGCTGCCGAGTCCCTGGACCGCGCACACGTCGGGCCGCTCCGCGATGTGCACCGGCATGCCCGTGGCCTGACGCAGCATCTGGTCGAAGCCCGGCAGCAGCGCGCTCCCGCCGACCATCATGATCCCGCGGTCGGCGAGATCCGCGACCAGGTCAGGCGGGCAGTCCCGCAGCACCTTGCCGATCCCGTCGAGCACGGCCGTCAGCGGCGTCTGGATGGCGTTGCGCACGGCGGCGGTGTCGACCCGCACACTGCGCGCGAGCCCGGTCGCCACGTCCCGCCCGTGGATCTCGGTGGACGTCGGCCCCTGCGGGGTCAGCCCGTTGCCCGACAGGGCGAGTTGCAGCGGGCGTACGGACTGGCTGGGCAGGACCAGCTCGTGCTGGTGGCGCAGGAGCTGCACGATCGCGTGGTCCACGGCCTCACCGCCGACCGGGATGCGCTCGGCGGTGACGATCGAGCCGAGGGAGAGCACCGCGACCTGCGTGGCGTGCGCACCGCAGACCATGATCATGGTCGCCTCGGGCCGTTCGACGGGCAGGCCGCAGCCGACCGCCGCCGCGATCAGCGTGTCGACGAGTTCCACGCGGCGCGCACCCAGCCCGACCAGCGTCTCGATCGCCGCCCGCTGGGACAGCGGATCCGCGTCGTGCGGGGTGCAGACGGCGGCCCGCAGCCGGGGCTTGCGGCGCAGGGCGCGGCGGACCCGGTCGCCGAGCAGGTGGCGCAGCATCCGCTGGGCCATCTCGATGTCGACGACCGTGCCGCCGGAGACCGGCCGTACGACACGGATGTAGCCGGGGGTGCGGCCGGTCATCTTCTCCGCGAACTCGCCGACCGCGATGAGCGCGCCGGTGCGGGTGTTGACCGCCGCGGCGGACGGCTGGTCCACGACCAGCCCGGCACCCTTCACGTACACGCGGGTCCGCGCGGCGCCGAGGTCGACGGCGAAGTGGCAGCGGCGCAGCGCCTCCAGACTGGCGGTACTGGCGGTACTGGCGGTCATGGCGAATCCTCCCGAGAGCGCGGACCGTGCGGAGGCCGTCCGGTGGCCGGCCTCTCAGGCATCGTGCGGGGCGGCGGGGGAGGACGCCCGCACGATGCCTGAG
>NZ_JACBYP010000043.1 GCF_018982965.1 Streptomyces mayonensis
CCCCCTTTCCTTCCCCTTCTCCCCTTCCTTTCTCCTCCCGCCACCCTCCTCCCCCACGATCGAGGCACGGACCCCCGCATGAGCAAGACCGCCGAGAACGAAGGCGCCCTGGAAACCCGTGGCATCGAACAGGTGCCGGACCACGAGCGCACCGCCCGGATCCGCGAACTGTTCCCGACCTGGGTCGGCGCCAACATCAGCGTGCTGCTGCTCACGATGGGCGCGAGCCTCGTGGTGGCGTACCACCTCAACTTCTGGCAGGCCCTGGTCGTCGCCGCCGCGGCGCCGGTCGTCTCGTACGGACTGGTGGGTCTGATCGGCATCGCCGGCAAGCGCGGCGGGGCTCCCGGGATGGCGCTGTCGCGGGCGGTGTTCGGCCAGCGGGGCAATCTGCTGCCGGGTTCGCTGATCTGGGTCGCCCGGTGGGGCTGGGAGACGATCAACGCGGTCACCGGTGCCTACGCCGTGCTCACCGTGCTGGACATCGTCTTCGGTGTCCGTGCCAACAGTGTGCTGGACATGGTGACGCTGCTGGCCTTCGTCGTGGCGACCTTCGCGATCTCCGGGCTGGGCATCAACGCCGTACAGAAGTGCAACAAGTACGCGACGTACCTCTTCGGCGCCTTCTCGGTGCTCGTCCTCGGCCATCTGGTCGTCGACACCGACTGGTCCGCGGTCTTCGACCGGCCCGCCGGTTCCGTGGCCGCGATGATCACGGGCGTGGGCCTGATCGCGGCCGGTGGTGTCAGCTGGATCCCGTCCGCTCCGGACTTCACCCGGTACCTGCCGCGCACCGCCTCCTCGAAGGGGATCGTGGGTGTGACGGTCGGCGGGGCCGGGATCGTCGTCCTGCCGATGGTGCTGATGGGCATGATCATGGCCGTCTCCACGCCCGACCTCGCCTCGGCCGCCGACCCGGTCTCCTTCCTCGGCGAGATCCTGCCGACCTGGATCGCGGTGCCCTACCTGCTGATCGCGCTGATCGGCATGCTGCTGATCAACGCGATGTCGATGTACTCGGCCGGCTTCACCGCGCAGACCCTGGGCTTCAGGGTCCCGCGGCACTGGGCGGTCTCGGTCAACGCCGTGATCTCACTGGTCTTCGGCGGGGTGCTGATGCTGGTGGCGACCAGCTTCATGGGGTCCTTCATCGCCTTCCTGTCGCTGCTCGCGGTCGCGTTCTCGGCATGGGTCGGCGTGTTCGGCGCCGACATGCTGCGCCGCCGGGAGTACGACGGCGAGGCCCTGGCCGACACCGGCCGCACCAGCGCCTACTGGTACCGCGGCGGCTTCTCCCCCGCCGCCGTGGCGGCCTGGGCGGTGGGACTGGCCGCCGGTCTGATGTTCACCACGTCCGACTGGTTCACCGGCCCCCTCGCCGCGAACAACGTCATCGGCGAGTACGGACTGGGCTGGGTGGCCACGGTGGTGGTCTCGGGACTGCTGTACGTCGTGCTGCCGAAGCCCCCGGTGGCGGACCCGGCCGCCGCGCCCGCCGGGCCCCCCGAGCAGCCGGAGGCCGTGTCCGTCTGAGCTGCCCGGGTCGCACGGGCACCCCCGCAACGCACGGCACCCCGGGGCGCACCGGCTCTTCGGTGCGCACGGGCCAGGGGGCGCCGGGTCAGGGACGGGTCAGTACGAGGACGACGTTGTGTCCGCCGAAGCCGAACGAGTGGCTGACCGCGGCACGGACCTCCTGACGGCGGGGTTCCTTGAGGACGCAGTCGAGGTCGAACCCGGGTGCCGGTGCCTCCAGGTTGGCGATCGGCGGGACGCGGCGGTGCTGAAGGGTCAGCACGGTCAGCGCGGCCTCGACGGCCCCGGCGGCACCGAGGCCGTGCCCCAGCACCCCCTTGGCCGCGGTGACGCTGGGCCGGTGCGGCAGGACCCGGGCGATCAGGTCCGCCTCGGTGGCGTCGTTGAGTGCCGTGGAGGTGCCGTGGGCGTTGACGTGGTCGACGTCCTGCGGATCCAGGTTCGCCTCGGCGAGCGCGGTGCGCAGCGCGGCTTCCGCTCCCCGCCCGTCCGGGGCGGGCGCCGTGGGGTGGTGGGCGTCGGACGTGCTGCCGCAGCCCGCGAGCAGCGCGCGGGGCGGCTTGCCGCGCGCGACGGCGTCGGCGGTGCGTTCGAGGACCAGAACGCCGGCGCCCTCGCCGACGACGAAACCGTCGCGGTCGGCGGCGAACGGCCGGGACGCCCCGGCGGGCGCGTCGCGGCGTTCGGAGAGGGCGCCCATCCGCCAGAAGCCGGTGGTGGACAGGCGGCTGACGCCCGCTTCGACGCCGCCCGCCACGGCCACGTCGCACAGGTCGGCGGCCAGCAGGTCGCGGGCCAGGGCGAGGGCGGTCGCCCCGGACGCGCAGGCGGTGGCGGGAGCGAGGCTGACCCCCCGGGCCCCGAGGTCGATGGAGACCTCGCCGGTGCCGAGATTCGGCAGGACCAGGGGGATGGCGAGCGGCGAGACGAAGTCGGGGCCGCGCTCCGCCAGCCGCCGCCCCTGCTCCTCCCACCTGTCCACGCAGCCCATGCCGCAGCCCAGGACGGTGGCGACGCGGGCGCCGTCCCAGTCGGCGGGCCGGTGACCGGCGTCGCGGACGGCTTCCCGGGCGGCGAGGACGGCGAGCTTCGCCGACCGTCCCATGCGCCACGACCGGCGTCCGATCCGCCGGTCCAGCTCCTCCTCGGTCAGGGGGACGCGGCAGGAGAAGTCGACGGGCAGACCGGTGAGGACGGGGTCGGGGGCCGCGGTGCCGTTTCCGGCGCACACCGCGTCCCAGGTCGCGGCGGCGCCCTCACCGCCCGGCGTGACCAGCCCGAGCCCGGTGATCGCGACGGGCCTGCGCGGTGTCACGGCGTGGTCACCGACTGGGCGCGCAGGATGTCGAGGTGCTCCGTGACCTGCGCGAGGGTGGTGGCGCGGGTGGCGTGTTCCTCGTCGATCCGCACCTCCAGGCGTTCCTGGAGGATGAGCGCGAACTCGGCGAGGGCGAGCGAGTCCAGTTCGAGCTGCTCGAGAGTGCGCTCGGGGCTGATCTCGTCGTCGGGGATCTTGAACGTCGTCGTCAGCACGGAACGGATCACGGCGTACGTGTCGCGGGTGTCGTCGCAGGCGTTGTGGGTGCCGCAGGTGTCACGGCTGTCGTCGGGGTGTGGGGTGCCGTGGGTGTCGGTCATGGGCGGGCGGTTCCCTTCTCGGTGCCGGTGACGGCGGGGTGAGCGGGCGGGGGCGGGTGCTTGGGCCCGGGCAGGAGGCGGGCGAGGGTCTCCGCGCCCGCCGACGGACGGCCGGCCGCCTCGAACGCCTCCCGGACGCCGTCGGCGAAACCGAGCGGCGGCGCGAAGCCGAGGCGGGTACGGGCGGCGGTCAGGTCGAACCAGTGCGGGTGCACGAGTTCGGCGACCAGGAAGCGGCTGAGGCCGTGGGTACCGGTGTTGCCCAGCAGCCGGTCGGCGGTCTCGCGCACGGCCGCGGCGACGTGTGCGAGGCCCGCGGGCACGGGCCGCCAGGCGGCGCGGACACCGGCGGCGGCGAGCAGCAGGCCGACCACGTCCCGCAGCGGCAGGGGCTCGCCCTGCGCGACGAAGTAGGCCCGGCCGCCGACGGGGCGCCCCTGGTGGAGGTGTTCGAGGGCGAGCAGGTGGGCGTGGGCGGCGGTGCGGACGTGGGTGGTGTCGACGAGGTTGGCCCCGTCGCCCGGCATGACGAGGCGGCCGTGGCGGACCGCGCGGGTCAGGGCGGGCAGGAAGTGCGGGTCGCCGGGCCCCCAGATGATGTGCGGGCGCAGCGCGAGGGTGGCCAGCGAGGGGCTGTGGGCGTTGAGGACGAGCGACTCGGCGACGGCCTTGGTGTGCGGGTAGGCGGCCAGGTACCGGCGCGGCCGGGGCAGCGACTCGTCGGCGTACTCCAGTCCCCCGGGCCGGAAGGCGACGCTGGCGGTCGAGGTGTGGACGAGGGTGCGCACCCCGAGCCGCCGGCACCGGTCGAGGACGGTGCGGGTGCCGTCGACGTTGGTGCGCCAGTAGGGGGCCGGTGGGCCGCCCGCTCCCGCGAGGGCGGCGTTGTGGATCACGGCGTCGCAGCCGTCGAGCGCCCGGTCGACGGCGGCCGGGTCGGTGAGGTCGCCGTGGACCTGGCGGACGCCGAGCCGCGTCAGCGCGGCGCTGGGACGACGGCTGAGGGAGACGGTCTCGGTGCCGCGCGCGGTGAGCTGCCGACAGATCTCGGCCCCGAGGAACCCACTGCCGCCCGTGACGAGCACCCGGCCGGGCACGGCGGCCCGTGAGAGCACGGGGACCGGGGCCGGGGCGGGAACGGGGACCGGAGCATGCGCGGAGACCGCTTCGGGCACGGGATCCGGGAGGGGTGCGGAGACCCCGGCGGACACGAAGACCGGAGCGGTCACGGGCACCGCAGCGGGCGCGGGCACCGCAGCGGGCACGGAAAACGGAGCGCGCTCGGAACCCGAGGCGAGCACGGTGTCCGGGACGGCCAGGAGACCGGAGGCAGGCACCAGGGCCCAGACAGGCACGGAGCCCGGGACAGGCACGGAACCCGAGACAGGCACCGAGCCCGGGACAGGCGCAGGTGTGTTCACCGGGGCCTCCGCAGGCGCCGGGCGGCCCAGTCGGCCAGCCGCTCCCGGTTGATCTTGGAGTTGTGCCGGATGTCCGTCGGGAACCCCGGATGGACGAGGACGGCGGTGACGTACCGCCCTTCGGGGCGCCGGGCGAGCAGTCCGCGCACCGCCTCGACCGCCGCCCCGCGCCCGGCTCCCCGCGCGGTCAGCTCCACGCACAGCACGGCCCGCTGCCGGCCGGGCGCCCCGACGCCGACGAGTGCGGTACGCCGCACGCCGGGCAGGGCGTCGGCGGCGGCCTCGACGTCCTCGGTCGTCAGTACGTGGTCGGTGCCGACGACACGGTGACTGCGGCGGCCGTGGAACCAGATGCGGCCCTCGCCGTCGACGACCCCCATGTCGCCGGTCCGGTGCTGGACGCCCCGGTCGGTGGTGGTCTTGGTGGCCGCGGTGATCTCGGGCCGGGCATGGTAGGCGGGGCTCACGTTGGCCCCGGTGACGGCGATCTCGCCGACGCCGTCGGGTCCCGCGTCCAGGATCCGTACCGCGACCCCGTCGAGGGGCCGGCCCACGCACGTACCCGCGCCCGGAGCGCGGGCGTCGGCGGTGCTGACTGCGCTCACCGGCAGGCACTCCGTGGCCCCGTACGCGCTGAGCACCTCGGCGTCCGGCCGCAGCACGGCGTGCAGGGCGTCGGCGAGAGTGGCGCGCAGCGGGGCACCGAAGGAGATCACGCGGTCGACGCACGACAGCGTGAGACGTCTGCGCGCGCAGTGTTCGGCCAGCAGTCCGAGGACGGCGGGCGAGCCGACCACCACGTCCGTCCGGTTCTCCAGGAGGGGGCGTACCAGGCGTCCGGCCGGTGTGCGGGCCGGGGCGCGGTGGTTGACCGCGGGTGCGACGGTCGTGTGCCCGAGCACCGGCCCCAGCAGCACGACGGGCAGGAACCCGGCGAACAGCGTGCCGTCGGTGCCGACCAGGCGGGCCAGTGTCTCGGCCTGGCCGAGCAGGGTGCTGTGGTGGTACTCAGCGCCCTTGGGCACACCGGTCGATCCGGAGGTGAAGGCGATCAGCGCGAGGTCGTCGTCCGGCACGGGCGGGAGCGCCTCCCGCACCGGAGGGCGCGGCTCGCGGGCCGACGGGCGGGCTTCCGGCGCCGGTGGACCGGCGGACGCGCCGCCCCGCCGGGCGCGCGGCACCGGCAGCCGCCGCCTGAGGCCCGGAACGGCCGCTCCGGTGACGACGGCCGTCCGTACGTGTCCGCGGGCCCAGCCCAGTGCCGTACGCCCCAGGTGCGCGAGCGGCTGTCCGACGAACGCCTCGGGGGCAACCTCGTCCAGGCACTGCCGCAGGTCCGCACGGGGCAGGCCCGGGTCGACCAGGACCGGGACCGCTCCGACGGCGAGCAGTCCGTGGACGGTGGTGAACAGGTGGTAGGGGTCACCGGTCATGGTCACGGCCTTGTGGCCGGGGCGTACGCCGGCCCGTTCGAAGGCCGCGGCCGCCTCCCGGCACCCCGCGACGAGTTGCGCGAAGGTGACCGTTCGGCCCGAGCCGTCGCGACGGCCGTGGACGAGAGCGGTGTCGTGCGGGCGTGCCGCGGCGAGCTGCTCCAGCCGGGCGTGCAGGTCCGCCATGGTCAGCTCCGTTCCGGTGACGTGAGGAAACCGCGGACGTCGCGGCCGAGCCGGTCCGCCGCGTCCTCCATGACGTAGTGGCCCGCGTCGGGGTAGCGGTGGACCCGCGCGTGCGGGAACCGCCGTTCCCACTCGCCGAGGACGAGCGGCGTGAACACCGGGTCGCGCATGCCCCAGCCGACGAACAGCGGCAGGGCGGAGAGATCGACCCCGCCACCAGTCCTGCCGCCGATCGCGCCGCTGTCCCCGCCATCGCCGGGTGCGCCGCCGGCCCTGCCGGTCCCGCCGGCCCCGGGTACGCCGCCGGCCCCGCCCTCGCCGGGTGCGTCGTCACCGTGCCTGTGGGCGGCGGCCGGTTCGAGGAGCCGCCAGGCCTCCTCCCGGTCGTCGCGCGGGATGCTGCGTACGAAGTCCACGACCGCGCGCCGGTCACCGCCGCGGGCGAGCGGCAGCAGGTACGCCCGTCGTTCGGCCCGGTCCAGCGGCGCCACGACGCCGCCCCGTACGGCGGCCCGGGGGAAGAAGTTGGTCGCGTGCGCGAGGGCCGCGACGCCGCGGTGGTCCCGGATCCACCGCAGGTACACCGGCAGCCGGTAGCCGGAAGGCCAGGGAAAGCAGATGGAGTTGAGCACCACGATACGGGCGGGGCGCAGCGACCTGCGTCGCGCCCAGGCCCAGCCGAGCGGCCCTCCCCAGTCGTGCAGCACCAGCGTCCAGCCGTTGCGGGGCGCGCCCCGGCCGGCGACGAGGTGGTCGAACAAGGCGTCGAGGTGGTCGAGTTGCAGCAGGTGCCGGTCGACGGCGGAGGCCGGTACGCGCGGCCGCGGCGACAGGCCCAGTCCGGCGAGGTCGGGGGCGACGCAGCGGAAGTCCGGGGACAGCGCGGCGATCAGGTGACGCCACTGGTAGCTCCACGACGGGTTGCCGTGCAGCAGCAGGACGGGGGGACCGGTTCCGGTGTCCACGTAGTGCTGGCCGGTTCGCGGGACGCGCCGCCACCGGTCGGCCGCCGGATAGCCGGGCAGTCGGTCGGCCGACGGCGTGGGGGATGGCATGGGCGTCACGCTAGGGCGCGGACGGCTGCCGGATGCCGCCGAGTTGCCGTCGGCGCGGAAACTTCACCCGGCTGGATCAGGCACATCACGGCGGTGAACAGCCTTGCCGATCACGGGAATTCATCACACTTACCGGCTTTCACGCACCGTCCGGCGCGCTGTGCCGAGTGCGGCGGCACGGTGGGCGAGCATGACCGCTGACCGGTTGGAATCCGCCGGAGCGTGGACGGTCTCGCCGCACTTCGGCATCGTCGGGAGGCTGTTATGCACGCGCCTGAGGTGGAGCGCGAAGACGTCGGACTGCTCACGGAGTTGGAGCCGGTGGTGGCGCGCGCCCTGGACACCCATCTCGAAACCGCGGACGACTGGTACCCGCACCGTTTCATTCCGTGGGCGATGGGGCGGAACTACGAGGGTTTCCTCGAAGGGGAGCCGTGGACGCCGCAGCAGGGCGGCATGGAGTCGGCCGTGCGGGACGCGCTGCTGCACAACCTCCTGAGCGAGGACAACCTGCCCAGCTACCACCGGGTGATCGCCGAACTGTTCGGCAGGGACGGCGCGTGGGGCACCTGGGTCAACCGGTGGACGGTGGAGGAGGACCGGCACGGGACGGCGATCCGGGACTATCTGATCGTCACGCGGTCCGCGGACCCGGTGGCCATGGAGGACGCGCGCCGGCTGCACCTGCAGACCGGGTACGACAGCGACTACCGCGGCGACGTCCTGGCCGGGCTGGTGTACGTGACCCTGCAGGAACTGGCGACGCGGATCTCGTACCGGAACATCAAGCGGATCTCCGGCGAGCCGGTGTGCGGGGCGCTGCTGCAGCGGATCGCGCAGGACGAGAACCGGCACATGCTGTTCTACCGGCGGGTCCTGGAGGCGGCCGTGGAACTCCAGCCGGAGCGGACCCTGCGGGCCCTGGCGAGGGTGGCGGCCACGTTCCGGTCCCCCGCGCACGGCGCCCCGGACTTCGCGCGCCTGTCGATGTCGATGGCGCGGTCGGGCGTCTACTCCCCGGTGACCCACCACACGGAAGTACTCGCTCCGGTCATGCGCCACCTGCGGGTGTTCGACCGGACCGGTCTCGGTGCCGACGGCGAGGAGGCGAGGGACCGGCTCGCGGTGCTGCTGCGGGCGTCCGAGACGCAGGCGCGCAGGTTCGCCGGCCATGTGGGCTCCGCGCTCTAGCCGGACGTACGGCCGGTGCGGTGCCCGCTTGCCGAGGCGGCGGGCACGGCACCGGCCGGTGCCTCAGCGGGCCGCGGGCACGGTGGCCGCCGCGGAGTAGAGGTCGTGGCGGGTCAGGCCCAGCGCGCCGAGCGAGGGCAGGAGTACCTCCGTGATGAAGGCGCCGTTGCCGAAGCCCGTGGTGCGTACGCTCTCGCGGTCCGCCCGGTCGGGCAGCAGCTCGTGGGCGGGCATGCGGAAGGTCCGCACCACGTGGGCCAGGTCCTTCAGCGTGCCGGTGCGGTCCTCGTCGAGGTGCAGGGTCAGGATCCGCTGGTAGAAACGGCAGTGCGCCATCTCGTCGCGGCCGATCAGCCGGTACACCTCGGAGAGCACCGGGTCGCCCGCCCGCTGTGCGAGGTCGCGCTGCTTGCGGTAGCTGACGAAGGTCGTCAGTTCCTGGAGCGCGGAGTACACGACCATCTGCCGGGGCGTCCGGTACGGCGGCTCCCAGTGGCGCGCCATCACGGCGTCCCCGAACTCCCGCATCTGCGTCTCGGTGCGCCGGCCGCTGCGCAGCAGGTACTCGCGCAGGGCGAGTGCGTGTCTGGCCTCCTCGTAGCCCCAGTTGGCGGAGAACCACGCCTGCCCGTAGTCGCCGACCAGCAGCGACAGGTGGGCCTGGAGGTAGTCGGGCAGGAACATCTCGATGCCGCAGAACGTCTCGGCGGCGAGCGCCAGTCCGGGTTCCTCCGGTACTTCGGCCAGCCGGTCCCAGGGCACGTCGTCGAAGATGCTCCAGCGGCGGGTCCGTTCGGCCCGCTCGAAGAAGGTCATGAACTCGCGGTGGAACGCCTCGCGCAGCGCGATCGAGGTCATCGCACGCCCTGGACCCGGGCGTGGTCCTGCGCCTGCGCCGGGGGCTGGGTCCGGACCCGGGGCTGGACCTGGGTCCGGGGGTGGGCCTGGGTCTGGGGCTGGGCCTCGGTCTGGGGCTGGGCCTCGGTCTGGGGCTGGGCCTCGGTCTGGGCCTGACCCTGCGCCTGGACCCGGGGCTCGGCCTGCGGCAGTGCCTCGCCGAGCATGTCGTACAGGTCCCCGACCGTCTCCACGCTGCCCAGGGCGGCGTCCGGGACGCGCAGTCCCAGCTCGGTCTCGGCGATCACGATCATTTCGAGGAGCTGTACGGAGTCCACGCCCAGGGCGCGGATGTCGGCGTCGCGGTCCAGGCTCCCGGGGTCGCGCTGCGTCACCTGCCGGTAGGCCCGGTGCAGGACCTGCGGGATGTCGGACGGTGTCATGGCTGCTCCTTGGGGGTCGGTGACTACGGACGCTGCTGGTCTGCTGGTACTGGGAGCGGCACTGGTGCCGTCCCGCACCGGGGTGCGGCTGCCGGGGCCGGTGCCGTCCCGGACCGAGGTGCGGCTGCCGGTGCCGGTGCCGTCCCGGACGGAGGTGCGGCTGCCGGTGCGGGCAGGAGGTCTCCGACGAGGTAGCGGCGGCGCATCTCCTGGCGCCGGGGTTTGCCCGACGTCGTCTTCGCGACCGTGCCCGGTCCGACGGCCACGACGTCGGCGACGCCCAGCCCCAGACGCTGCGACACGGTCTCGCGTACGGCGCCCGCGATGCCCGCGGCCCGGTACGGCCGGCATTCGGCGACCACGACGACTTCCTCGGTGTCGGTGCCCGGCCGGGTGAAGGCGACCGTTCCTCCGGCGCGCACGCCGTCCACCGACTCGGCCGCCCACTCGACGCGCTGCGGGTCGACGTTGCGTCCCTGGACGACGAGGACGTCCTTCAGCCGGCCAGCCGGGTGCAGGACGCCGTCGGCCAGGTAGCCGCGGTCGCCGGTGCGCAGCCAGCCGTCGCCGGTGAGCGGGGCGGGCCGGTCCCGCGCCTCGTCCAGGTACCCGGCGCACACGGAGGGGCCGCGCACCCAGATCTCCCCCACCTCCCGTTCGCCGCGGGGCAGTCCGGCGGCGTCGACCACCCGCACCTCGTGGCCGGGCAGGGGCGGGCCGCAGCCCGGGACCTCCACGGCCTCCTCGTCGTCGCCGCAGGGGTCGGCCCGGTCGTGGTCGCGCAGGCGGGCCCAGGAGACCCGGTCGGGGCACCACGCCGTGCCCCGGGGCGCGACGGACACGGCGAGCGTCGACTCGGCCAGCCCGTAGCACGGGCGCAGGGCCGCCGGATCGAGCCCCGCGGCGCGGTGGGCGTCGGCGAAGTGGCGCAGGGTGCGCGGGCTGACCGGCTCGCCGCCGCAGAGCAGGGTGTGCGCCGCGGACAGGTCCAGACCGGCCAGGCGGTCCTCGCTCGCGCGCCGCGTGGCCAGCGCGTAGGCGAAGTTGGGGGCGCCGGTGATCGTTCCCCGTACGTCGGACAGGGTGCGCATCCAGCTTCCCGGGTCGCGGACGAACAGCCGGGTGGCCAGCAGCGTCACCGGTACGCCCACCGCCAGCGGGGCGAGGACGAAGCCGACCAGGCCCATGTCGTGGTGGAGCGGCAGCCAGCTCACGCCGTGGTCGCGGGCCGGGTCGGCGGCCAGTCCGTCCCGCATGATGGCGAGGCTGTTGGCCGTCACCGCTCCGGCGGTGGCCACGACGGCTCTCGGCCGTCCGGTGCTGCCGCTGCTGAACTGGAGGTAGGCGATCCGGTCGGGCCGGTACGCGGCGGGCGCGGGCACGTCCCCGTCCTGACCCACGTCTCCCGTGCCTGTGCCCCCCGTGCCCGTGCCCGTTCCCGCTTCGGGAGAGGCGCTCTCCAGTGCCTCGTAGGAGAGCCGGCGGGCCGGCGTCGCGGGCAGCAGGGCGAGCGTCGCCTCCTCGGCGACGACGAGGTCCGGCCGGGCCACGGCGAGCGACGCGGTGAGTTGCCCGCTCCACGCGTCGCGCCGCCCGAGGACGGGTGGCGGCGGGAGCGGGACCGGTACGAATCCGGCCCAGATCGCGCCGAGGAAGGCGGGCACGAACCGTCCGGGGTCGCCGGCGAGCAGCGCCACCCGGCTGCCCGGTGCTCCCCCGCGGGCGGCCAGCCGCCGGGCGCTCTCGCGCACCTCGTCGAGGAGTCCGGCCCGCGAGAGTTCCCGGGCGCGTCCGTCGCCGTCGACGTAGCGGTGGGCCGGGGCGGGATCCCCTTCGTAGGTCTGCAGGACCGAGCAGACCCAGGCGTCGCTCACCACTGGCACAGGGCGAGGCCGCAGCTGGTGCCGCTGGCCAGGCCGAACAGGGCGACCAGGTCGCCGCGGTGGAGCCGCCCGGAGTTCTGCGCCTCGACCAGTTGCAGCGGGAGGCTGCCGGTGCCGACGTTGCCGTACCGGGGGAAGACCGGGACGACGCGTTCCGGCTCGGCGCCCACGGCCGCGCAGAGGGTGCGGGTGAAGGGCATGGACGCCTGGTGGACACAGACGAGGTCGGCGTCCCCGATCTTGAAGCCGAGTTCCGCCATCTCCCGTACGCCGTCCTGCGCGAAGCTCAGGCAGGAGCGGACGAGGGACTCGGAGTCGATGCGCGGGCACCTCGGCTGCTCCTCGCTGCCGAAGTAGGGGTTGACCATGGTCGCGGCGTCCCATCCGGCGGAGTCGGCGGCGAACCGCATCGCGATCAGGCCGGGGTCCGCGCCGGCCTGCACGAGCAGGGCCGCGCCCATGTCGCCACCGGTGTAGGCGGGCATGGCGTGGGCGAGTTCGGAGCGGTCGGCCACCGGCAGCCGCATCAGACGGCTGGGCAGTTCGCCGGTGACGACCAGGACGGTGGTGTGCGTACCGGTCCGGATCAGCGCGTCGGCGATCTGCAGGGCGTTGAGGACGCCGTTGCAGGCGTTCTTCACGTCGAAGACGGGTGCCGTCACGGCGAGTTTGTGCGCGACGACATGGGCGGTCGCGGGTTCCTCCAGGTCCTCGCTCACGCCCGCGAAGATCAGGAGGTCGACGTCCGCGGGTGCGACGCGGGCCTGGGCCAGCGCGGACTCGCCGGCCGCGGCCGCGAGGTCGGACGGCAGGGTTCCCGGCGGGGCCACGCGGCGCTCTTCGAGGCCGTAGAGGCGTTCCAGCACGCCTTCGACGATGACCAGATGGGGGTTGGTGGCGCGCACCATCTCCTCGACTTCCGCGACCGGTTGGCGGTGCGGAGGATGATGAACGGCTGCGCTGGTAATCCGACTGAAGCTGGGGATGTGTCCTCCCGTGGCGCATGCGGCGGCCACCGGGCGGCAGGGCGTACGACGGCCGAGCCGAAGACTCTCGGATCGATCGGTGCGAATTGACCGATTCGCGCAGCAGAATGCCATGCGATCGGCACGGGGCGACGCGAGCCACTCCGGGACGCGCCGCGGGTCTTGCGCCGAAGCCGTCGTACGGCACCACCGCCCCTGCCCAAGTCGTCGTACGACACCGCCCTCCACTCCACGTCGCCGTACGACACCGCCTCCCACTCCACGTCGCCGTACGACACCGCCGCCCCCGCCCGGATGCGTGCCGGGCGGGGTGGCGCGGGGCGGTCAGCCCATCTCCTCCAGGGCCTTGCCCTTCGTCTCCTTCACGAACTTCAGCACGAACGGGATGGAGAGCGCGGCGAAGACCGTGTAGATCACGTAGGTGCCCGACAGGTTCCAGTCGGCCAGCGACGGGAAGCTCGCGGTGATGGCCCAGTTGGCGATCCACTGCGCGGAGGCGGCGACGCCCAGCGCGGCGGCGCGCAGGCGGTTGGGGAACATCTCGCCGAGGAAGACCCAGACGACCACACCCCACGAGAGGGCGAAGAAGAGGACGAACAGGTGGGCGGCGATCAGGGCGACCCAGCCCTGGGTCGCGGGCAGCTTGCCGTCGACGAGGTCGAAGGAGAAGGCCCAGGCCTCCAGCGCGAGACCGATCACCATGCCGACCGAGCCGATCAGGGCGAGCGGCTTGCGGCCGATGCGGTCCACGAAGATCATCGCGATCACGGTGCCGACGATGTTGATGATCGACGTCGTGAACGAGTAGAAGAAGGAGTCCGTCGGGTCGACGCCGACGGACTGCCACAGCGTCGAGGAGTAGTAGAACGCGACGTTGATGCCGACGAACTGCTGGAAGACCGAGAGGCCGATGCCGATCCAGACGATCGGCTTGAAGAAGAAGCTGCCGCCCATGAGGTCCTTGAAGGAGGACTTCTCCTCGCTGTGCATGGCGTGCTCGATCTCGGTGACGCGGGCGTCGAAGTCCACGTCCTTGCCCTCGACCTCCGCGAGGATCTCCTTGGCGCGCTCGTGCTTGCCGACGGAGATCAGAAAGCGCGGCGACTCGGGGATGGCGAAGGACAGCAGGCCGTAGAGGACGGCCGGGATCACCATGACGCCGAGCATGACCTGCCAGGCCTCCAGGCCCATCAGGTCACCGCGCTGGTCGCCGCCCGCGGCGTTCAGCAGACCCCAGTTGACCAGCTGCGACACGGCGATGCCGATGACGATCGCGGCCTGCTGGAAGGAGCCGAGCCGGCCGCGGTAGGCGGGCGGGGAGACCTCGGCGATGTAGGCAGGGCCGATCACGGAGGCCATGCCGATGGCGAAGCCGCCGATGACGCGCCACATGGCGAGGTCCCACAGCGCGAAGGGCAGTGCGGAGCCGACGGCGCTGACGGTGAACAGGACCGCCGCGATCTGCATGCAGCGGATCCGGCCGATGCGGTCGGCGATACGGCCGGCGGTGGCGGCGCCGACGGCACAGCCGATCAGCGCGATGGCGACGACCTGGGCCAGCACCGCCGAGCCGACGTCGTAGCGGTCCCGGATGGCCTCGACGCCGCCGTTGATCACGGAACTGTCGTAGCCGAACAGGAAACCGCCCATCGCGGCCGCCGCCGCGATGAAGATGACGTGCCCGAGATGGTCGGGGTGAGCCGTCCGGGCTCCTGGACTGGGCGCCTGCGATGTGCTGGCCACGTGTAACTCCTCGGGCTACCGGCAACGCTGCCGGGGTGGTTCGCCCTTCAAGGTGCCGCCGAAGGAACCTGAAGGTAAAAGCAACGTTGCAGAGACTATGCCTTCAAGTTTCGAAGTCAATAGGGCGAGTGGTGTGACTTTAGAGATGCCGGGAGCGATCAACCCTTCAAGACTTGAAGAGTTTGAGTCAGGTCGGGTTGAGTCGGGTCGGATTGAGTCAGCCGGGTCAGGACTGACGCAGCCGCTGGCTGATGACCTTCGACACGCCGTCGCCCTGCATGGACACGCCGTACAGCGCGTCGGCGACCTCCATCGTGCGCTTCTGGTGCGTGATGACGATCAGCTGCGAGGCCTCCTGCAGCTCCTGCATGATCCGGATCAGCCGCTGCAGGTTGGTGTCGTCCAGGGCCGCCTCGACCTCGTCCATGACGTAGAACGGGCTCGGCCGCGCCTTGAAGATCGACACCAGCATGGCCACCGCGGTCAGCGAGCGCTCCCCGCCGGAGAGCAGCGAGAGCCGCTTGACCTTCTTGCCCGGCGGCCGGGCCTCGACGTCCACGCCCGTGGTGAGCATGCTGTCGGGGTCGGTGAGGATCAGCCGCCCGTCACCGCCCGGGAAGAGCCGGCTGAAGACGCCCTCGAACTCCCGGGCGGTGTCCCGGAAGGCCTCGGTGAAGACCTGCTCGACGCGTTCGTCGACCTCCTTGACGACCTGGAGCAGATCCGCGCGGGTCTTCTTCAGGTCCTCCAGCTGCTCGCTGAGGAACTGGTGCCGTTCCTCCAGCGCCGCGAACTCCTCGAGCGCCAGCGGGTTGACCTTGCCGAGCTGCTGGTAGGCGCGTTCGGCGGACTTCAGCCGTTTCTCCTGCTCGGAGCGGACGAAGGGGCGGGGCAGGTTGCGCGGGTCCTCCCCCGCGGCGGCGCCGTCGGACGCGGTCTCCGGGAGTTCCTCGCCCTCGGCGGGGGGCGAGGGCGGCACCGGTTGATGGGGGCCGTACTCGGCCGCGAGCCCCGCCGGTTCCACACCGAGTTCCTCCAGCGCCTTGGTCTCCAGCTGCTCGATGCGCAGCCGCTTCTCGGCGCCGAGTACCTCGCCCCGGTGGACTGAATCCGTCAACTTGTCGAGCTCCGCCTTGAGGTCGCGCCCTGCCGTGCGCGCGGCGGTCAGTTCCTGCTCGCGCCGGGCCTTGGCCGCCTCGGCGACGGTGCGTTCCTCGTCGGCACGGGTCAGCGAGACCTCGACGTGGGCGAGCAGCTGCCGGGCCCCGGCGGCGACCGCCTCGGCGACGGCCGCCTCGTGCCGCAGCCGGGCCCGCCGCTGCTCGGCACGCGCGCGTGCCTCGCGTTCGGCGCGGGCCGCCCGGTCGAGGGAGTCGGCGCGTCCGGCCAGCCCCTTGACCCGCTCCTCGTGGGTACGGACCTGGAGGCGGGCCTCCATCTCGGTCTGCCGGGCGTTGGCGCCGTCGGCGGCGAGCCGGTCGCGGGCGGCGGTGTCGGGTTCCTCCTCGACCGGCATCTCCTCGGCGACGGCGAGCCGCTCGGCCAGCTCCTCCACGTCCGCCAGCGCCTTGTCCAGCGCCTCCTGCGCCCGGTCCGCCGCGGCGGCGGACCGCTCCGCCTCACCGGCGGCACCGCGCGCCTGGCCCGCGAGCCGGCCCAACTGCTGGGCGACGGACGACTTCTCGCGGTCGGCGGCCCGGCGCCGCTCCCCCAGCTCCTCGACGAGCGCGGCGCACTCCCGCCGCCGCCCGACGGCCGCCTCCTGCGCCTGCGCCAGCTCCTCGCACCGCACGCCCAGCTCCTCCAGCTCGGCGGCGGCCTGGTCCACGGACGCCTGCACCTCGAGGAGGCTGGGTGCCCCGGCCGACCCGCCGTGCGCGAAGTGCGCGTTGAGCAGGTCGCCGTCGGCGGTCACGGCGGTCAGTCCCGGCCGGGCGTAGACGAGGTTCTCGGCGTCCTCCAGGGTGGCGACGACGACGATTCCGCGCAGCAGCCGCCGTACGGCGGGCATCAGGTCGGAGGGACCGCGGACGAGATCGGCCGCGTACGGCGGTCCGTCGCCGCGCGTCTCGTCCGGTACGTCGTCGGGGGCGCCGGCGAGCAGCAGGGCGGCGCGGCCCGCGTCCTGCTTGCGCAGCAGGCGGATGGCGTCGGCGGCGGCCGCCGGGGAGGTCACCGCGAGCGCGTCGGCGGCGGCGCCGAAGGCGGTGGCGAGGGCGGCCTCGTGGCCGGGCGCGACGGTGAGCAGTTCGGCGGCCGGTCCGAGCAGGCCGGTGAGCCGGTCCCCGGCGTCGAGCACCGCTCCGGTGCCGTCCTTGCGGCGCAGTCCGAGGGCGAGCGCCTCGTGCCGGGCCTGTGTGGCGGCGCGTTCGCGTTCCGCCGCGGTGGCCGCCTCGCGGGCGGCGCCGAGGGCCGTCTCCGCCTCGGTCAGCCGGAGCTTGGCCGCGTCGTGCCGCTCGGCGAGTTCCCGGTCGTCGGCGTCGAGCCCGTCGACCTCGGCCCGGAGGGTCTCGTACTCCTCCTGGGCGGCGGCCGCCCGCTCCTGGGACGCGTCGCGGGCCTCGGCCAGCCGTTCGATCTCGGCCTGCGCGGAGGCGGCGCGCGAACGGGCGGTGCCGACCTGTCCGCTGAGCCGGGCCAGGCCCTCACGGCGGTCGGCGATGGCGCGGGCGGCGTCCTTGAGCCGGCGCTCCTCCTGGGCCAGCTCGCGTTCGAGGTCCGCGCGGTGGGCGACGGTGTCCTCCAGTGCGTGCTCGGCGGCCTCCAGGGCCGCTTCGAGTTCGGCCTCCTGCTCTCGGACGCGGGCGGCCTCGCGCTCCAGTTCCTCGGGGTCGCGGCCCCGGCGCTCCTCGGGCGGTGCGGAGGTGGCGCTCTTCACACGCGCGTCGGCCAGCGAGACCGTGCCACGCACCCGTTCGGCGAGCTGGGAGAGCTCGTACCAGGTCTGCTGGGCGCGCTGGAGCCGCGGGATCAGCCGGCGCACCTCGTCCTCCAGGCCGGCCTCCCGGCGCAGCGCCCGGCCCAGCTCCTGCTCGGCGGCCTCCTTGCGTTCCTTGAGCGCGGCCTCGTCGGCGACCTCGGCCTGCAGCGCCTCGCGCAGTCGTACGAGGTCGTCGGCGAGGAGCCGGAGCCGGGCGTCGCGGAGGTCGGCCTGGATGACGGCGGCCCGGCGCGCGACCGCGGCCTGCCGGCCCAGCGGCTTGAGCTGCCGGCGCAGTTCGTCGGTGAGGTCCTGCACGCGCGCGAGGTTGGCCTGCATCGCGTCCAGCTTCCGCAGCGCCTTCTCCTTGCGCTTGCGGTGCTTGAGGACGCCGGCCGCCTCCTCGATGAAGGCCCGGCGGCCCATCGGGTCGGCGTGCAGGACGGAGTCCAGCTGGCCCTGTCCGACGATGACGTGCATCTCGCGGCCGATGCCGGAGTCGGAGAGGAGCTCCTGGATGTCCAGGAGCCGGCAGGTGTCGCCGTTGATCTGGTACTCGCTGCCGCCGTTGCGGAACATGATCCGCGTGATGGTGACCTCGGCGTACTCGATGGGCAGGGCCCCGTCGGAGTTGTCGATGGTCAGCGACACCTCGGCCCGGCCGAGCGGCGGGCGGCCGGTGGTGCCCGCGAAGATGACGTCCTCCATCTTGCCGCCGCGCAGCGACTTGGCGCCCTGTTCGCCCATGACCCAGCTGAGCGCGTCGACGACGTTCGACTTGCCCGAGCCGTTCGGTCCGACGACACAGGTGATGCCGGGCTCGAACCGGAGCGTGGTCGCGGAGGCGAACGACTTGAACCCTCGGAGGGTCAGGGCCTTCAGATGCACGCCGTCGGACTCTACCTTTCGGGGGTGTCTCACTCCATGAACCGGTGAACCGCCGCGGTTTCACCGGTGAACGCGCAGGGCACATCAGACGTTGAAGAGGGTGAAAGGTTGCGCGGGGCAGGGATGCGGCCGACGGATCGAGGGGCTGCACACACTGGACAGGACCGGCTGCGGGACGGGCCGGACAGCTGGACGGACGAGGGGGCGGAAAGAAAGAAGGGACGCCGAAGCGTCCCTTGCAGACTCTGACACCCGAGCGGTGATGCGGGCTTTCCCGACCACTGCCGTGCCGTGGTGGAGCGGTGCAGTGATGCAAGCAGTGCGGTGATCCGATGCCAGTGATCAGTGCAATGCTGCAGCAGTGGTGCAGTGGTCAGGTGAGCGCAGGCTCCGCCTGGTGTGCGTCAACGCTCTCCATGCTCTCCATGATCCTGTCGTGAGAAGCGGCAGCCGCCAGCGCGTCGTTCTCCGCCTGGATTCGTCCGAGCTCGGATTCCAGGTCCTGGACGCGCTGCTGGAGCCGTCGCATCTCGGCGAGGAGTCGAGGGTCGGAGCCGCCGACGTAACCGAGAAGCGCCTTTGCCATGATGGATGGTCCTCCACAATGAGTGACCGACCGAAGCGGTGTGGGTCGTGAGGGAATCGCACCCGCGGTGCTTGGCACTTTGGAGTTTTTTCTGCCGTTCAACCATGCCAAACAGCTAAGGTGCGCGGGGCTTTCAGCGTCTCACCAAAAAGTTTGACGGTCAACACGATCACGCCCCGTATCGGCGGGCACCCGGGGGCACGCGGCCGGGAAACCGGCGTCACGGCGACTCCTGCGGGCCCCTCGGGGCGTGGCGATCAATCTGTCCGCGGAGCCTGCCACGCCCCGCTCTTCTTGGCAACCACCTGCCCGTTTCCGCCCCGGCCGCCCCTCGCGGGAGCCCCGCGCCGGCTACTGGACGGCCCTGTGGGCACCGGGCGTCACCGGATGGCGAAGCCCTCGTATCCGCCGCGCGGTGTGTCCCAGATCTCGGTGACACCGTCCACACGTCCGGGCGTGTCGTCCCCGCGCAGCCAGTTCAGCAGATCTTCGCAGCGCTCCAGGGGGCCCTCCGCGACCACCTGGACCCGACCGTCCTCCAGATTGAGAGCAAAACCACTCATCCCACCGAGTTCCAACGCCCTGGCCCGCGTGAACCAGCGGAAACCCACGCCCTGGACCTGTCCGCGCACCCACGCGACCAGCCGTACATCCTCGCTCATGACGGCAACCTAACCGGTCAAAGTCTCACCGGACACTTCACCCTCCGGCGCCATGCGGTAGCGTCCGCACCCAATGAATCTCATTTGAAACTCACACTGTCGTGTGAATTTCGTGTTGATCATGAGGACACGTCGACCGCGCGGGCACGTCCAGCACCAGGACCGGCCGGCGCGAGGACGAGGAAGGCCAGGACATGGGACGCCACCGACGCTCCGCCGCCGGCCGTGCCGCCACGGGCCGCGCCGCGGAGGACCACCAGCCGGACGGCCCGACGGGACGGGGCCGCGCCCCGCAGGCCGGGGACCCGGTCGACCGGACCACGATGGGGATCGCGCCCTATCTGAACCCGGAGGCGTACGACGAGGTCCGCGCCAGGAGCGATGCCTACCTCTACGCGGACGGCCCGGACGGCGAGGGCCCGCAGGCCGCCCGCACGGTCGCCTTCCCCAGCGGCGGGTACGCCCCGGAAGGCGGCACGCAGCCCCCGGGCGGTCACCGTCGCCGCCGCAAGAAGGCCGCCACGCCGGTCCGCACGGGACTGCTGGGGGTGTCCGCCGCGGTCGCCCTCGGCACCGTCGCCGTCGCCACGGGCGCGGTGCCCGGCCTGGACAACTACCGGATCGGCGGCGACAGCGGCGGGGGCGACCGGGTACAGGCCCGTGACACCCCGACGAACAGCCCTTCGCAGCAGGGCGGCACCTCCGGCAGTGCCGACACCGGCCGTGCCGGCGACTCGGCCGCGAGCCGCGGCGGCGACCGCTCCTCCTCGCCCTCCCGTTCCTCCTCGTCCCCGTCGGGCGAGTCGAGCCACTCGAACCAGTCGAAGGAGTCGTCCTCGTCCCCGGCCGAGGACTCCGCCTCCCCCTCGCGGTCCTCGGGCAAGGCCTCCGAGCCGGCCGCCCCCGCAGGGACGCCGTCCAGGACGGGGAAGCCGGACACGACGCCGAGCGCCAAGCCGGAGCAGCCTGCTCCTTCCCGGTCGGCCACGAAGGAGCCCTCGCGTCCCAGCGCGCCCGCCGCCGTGTCCGGGCAGGCCGCCGCCGAGGCCCAGGTGCTCAAGCTCGTCAACGACGAGCGGGCCAAGGCCGGCTGCAGCCCCGTGTCCGCCAACAGCGCCCTGCGCGAACTCGCCGAGGACTTCAGCGGCGCCATGGCCGCCCAGGACTTCTTCGACCACACGGACCCCAGCGGCGCGACCCCCTGGGACCGGGCCGAGGCGGCCGGCATAAGCAACCTCGGCGGCGAGAACATAGCCCGCGGCCAGGCCGACGCCCAGGCCGTGATGGACGCCTGGATGGACAGCCCCGGCCACCGCGCCAACATCCTGAACTGCGACTTCCAGACCCTCGGCGTCGGCGTCCACTTCGGCTCCGGCGGCCCCTGGTGGACGCAGGACTTCGGCTACTGAGCCGGGCGCGGGGTCAGTCGGGCGTGTGGCCCGGGTTCAGGCCGAGTGCCTTGCGCACGACCGCCTCCCGGGCCCGGACGGGCAGGAGGCGCATGAGGACCGCGTCCTGCAGGAAACTGTGGTGGAGGTCGTAGCGCGGGGCCGGGTTCCTGGCGGTGACGACGTGGTGCACGGCGCGTACGACCCGGTCCATCGGGATGCCGTTGCGCGCCGAGCGCACCGACCGCTCCAGGGCGCGCCTGAGCGGGGCCGCGTACACCGGCATCGACGGGGTCCGGCCGAGTTCCTCCTGGATGGCCGCGGCCATGGGTGTGTCGATCATCCCGGGGGCTATCACGGAGACCCGAATCCCGAGGGCCGCGTACTCCATGCGCATGGCGGCGCTGAGCGCCTCCAGACCGAACTTGCTCGCGGAGTAGGCGCCGGTGAAGGGCAGGGTCCGCACGCCGCTGGCCGAGCTGAGGTTCACGATGCGGCTTCCCTCCCCGAGCAGCGGCAGGAAAGCCCGGGTCACCGTGTGGACGCCGACGACGTTGACCGCCAGTACGTCGGTCAGGGCGTCCGCCGGCAGGTCGGCGAGGGGCCCGTTGGTGACGATCCCTGCCACGTTGCAGACGGCCTTCAGCGGGGTTCCGGCGGCACGCTCCGCGGTCCGTGCCGAGGCGTCCGCGACGCTCTTCTCGTCCCGTACGTCGAAGAGGACGGGCGTGACGCTGCCCGGGGGGAGTTCCGCGGCCAGGGCGTCCACGCCGGCCCGGCGCCGGGCGCCCGCGTAGACGTGGAAGCCCTTGCCCACCAGGAACGCGGTGGTCGCCCGCCCGATGCCGGAGCCCGCGCCGGTGACGAGGACGCTCTGCCGCGTACCGTTCGCGCTGTTCACGCCGTTCGTGCTGTTCATGTTGTTCGTGCCGGTCATGCCGTCTGTTCCTTCTGTTCCGCTCATGCCGTCTCCAGGTGGCTCGGGTCGTGGGCGGAGCCCTCGGGGTCGCGGACCGGTCTGATGACGTGGCGCCTGCCCGCCTCGGTCTCCCTGCACGGGGCGTGCGCGATGACGGGGTGGTGGCGCGGCGTGTGCACCGTGCCGCGGTCGGGATGGTGCGCTGTCACGGTGGTCCTCCGGTCGTACCGAGCGCGTGCCGGTCACAGGATGTCCTGGCGGCCTCCCGGTCCCCGACCCGCCCCCGCACACCGTCTCCCGCTCAGCGCACTCTGCGGCGCAGCGCTGTGCTCACGTACGCTGGAGGCATGTCGACCACGCAGGAGCGCACGGCGGAGCAGGACCTGCCGTACGACGTGTTCTCCCGGGCCTGTCCCTCACGGGAGACCCTGGAGCATGTGACGGGGCGCTGGGGCGCGCTGACGCTCGGCGCGCTGTACCAGGGCTCGTTCCGGTTCAACGAGTTGCGGCGCCGCGTCGACGGCGTCAGCGAGAAGATGCTGGCCCAGACCCTGCACGCACTGGAGCGCGACGGTCTGGTGCACCGCGAGGCCCAGCCGACCAACCCGCCGCGCGTGGACTACGAGCTGACGTCACTGGGGCGCGAGGTGGCCGGGCGGCTGATGGCGCTCATCCACTGCGTCGAGGGGCGGATGGACGAGGTCGTGGCGTCGCGCGAACAGTACGACGCGCGGCGGACGCCCACCGCCTGACCCTCGACGTACCCGCCATGTGCCCCTCCGCGTGCCTGCGGCCTGACCGGCGTGCCCGCGGCCGGCCGGCGTCCCTACGGCGTGGGCCTCGGCGCCCGCTGGCACTTCGGGCAGAAGTAGCTGGAGCGGTTCATCCAGGGCCTGCGGCGCATCGGCGTGGCACAGCGGCGGCAGGGCAGGCCCTCACGGCCGTAGGCGTCGAGCGAGCGGTCGAAGTAGCCGGACTCGCCGTTCACGTTGACGTAGAGGCTGTCGAAGCTGGTGCCGCCCACGGCGAGGGCCGCGTTCATCACGTCCCGGACGTGGCCGAGGAGTTCGGTGGTGCGGGGGCGGGTGAGGGTCGCGGTGGGGCGTTCGTAGTGCAGGCGGGAACGCCACAGGGCCTCGTCGGCGTAGATGTTGCCGACACCGCTGATCAGGGACTGGTCGAGCAGGGCCCGTTTGACCGTGGTGCGTCTGCGGCGCAGCGCCAGGTGGAAGGCTTCGGCGTCGAAGAGCGGGTCGAGCGGGTCGCGGGCGATGTGGCCGATGACGTCGGGCAGTCCGTCGGGCGTGGTGTCGTGCAGGGACAGGCCGCCGAAGGTGCGCTGGTCGACGAAGCGGAGTTCGGTGCCGAGGGAGTCGGCGAAGCGGACGCGGACGCGCAGGTGCTTCTCGGCCGGGGTCTCGTGCGGCTGGACCAGGAGCTGGCCGCTCATGCCGAGGTGGGCGAGGACGGCCTGGCCGGTGTCCTCCAGGGGCAGCCACAGGTACTTGCCGCGGCGGCTCGGCGTGCCGACCCGGTGGCCCTTGAGGCGGCCGGCGAAGTCGTCGCCGCCCGCGATGTGCCGGCGTACCGCGCGCGGGTGCAGCACCTCGGCGTCGGCGACGGTCCGGTGGGCGACCCAGCGTTCCAGGCCGCGCCGTACGACCTCTACCTCGGGCAACTCGGGCATGGCTTCCCCTCGGGTGGGCCGGTGGGCGGGGCGACGAGCCGGACGCCCGCCCCGGTGGTGGGGCGGGCGTCCGGGACGTGCGGTGGGTCAGGCGGAGGCGGGCGCCTCGTCGGGGCCCGGGTCGACGTCGTTCGCCGCTTCCTCGGCGCGCTCGTCCGCCGCGGCCCGGATGGACCGCCACGCGGATTCCGCGGCCTGCTGCTCCGCCTCCTTCTTGCTGCGGCCGGTGCCGGTGCCGTACGAGACGCCTCCGACGCGGGCGGCAGCAGTGAAGGTCTTCTCGTGGTCGGGGCCGGTCTCCGTGACCAGGTACTCGGGGACGCCGAGCCCTTCGGTCGCGGTGAGTTCCTGGAGGCTGGTCTTCCAGTCCAGGCCGGCACCGAGGTTGGAGGACTTCTCGATCAGCGGGTCGAACAGGCGGTGCACCAGTTCGGAGGCCGCGTCGAGGCCCTGGTCGAGATAGACCGCGCCGATCACCGCTTCGAGGGTGTCGGCGAGGATGGACGCCTTGTCCCGGCCGCCCGTGCCCTCTTCACCGCGGCCGAGCCGGATGAAGGAGCCCAGTTCGAGCCCGCGGCCCACCTGTGCCAGCGCACGCGAGTTGACCACCGCGGCCCGCAGCTTGGCCAGCTGGCCCTCGGGCAGGTCGGGGTGGGTGCGGTACAGCGTGTCCGTGACGACGAGGCCGAGCACGGAGTCCCCGAGGAACTCCAGCCGCTCGTTCGTCGGCAGGCCGCCGTTCTCGTACGCGTAGGAACGGTGGGTCAGCGCACGCACCAGAAGGGCGGACTCGAGCTGGTAGCCGAGCCGCCCTTCCAGAAGCGTGTGGGACGAGGCCTGGTTGTTGTCCGCCTTCTTCTTGGCGGGTGGGTCCGCCTTGGCGTCATCCGCCTTCTTGGGGACTGACACAGTGCCTCTCACCAGCCGCTCAGACCTCGAGGACCTGGCGCTTGTTGTAAGTGCCGCAAGACGGGCACGCGATGTGCTGCTGCTTGGGCTCGTGGCAGCGCTCGCACGCAACCAGGGTGGGGACCGCAGCCTTCCACTGCGACCGGCGGTGGCGCGTGTTGCTGCGCGACATCTTCCGCTTCGGAACAGCCACGGCTACTTCTCCTGCTTCTCGGCGGCGTCCGCGGATTCTGGCCCGTCGCCGCTCATCTCGTCCTTCTCGCCGTCTTCGAGTGAACCGGCGAGTCCCTGCAATGCCGCCCAACGGATGTCGACGGCGTCGTGGTGGTGGTCCGGGTCGTCCGCCAGGCGTGCCCCGCACTGGGAGCACAGACCCGGGCAGTCTTCCCGGCACACCGGCTGCATCGGCAGTGCGAGCACCACCGCGTCGCGCAGCACGGATTCGAGGGCGATCAGTCCGTCCTCGACGAAGAGCCTGTCCTCGTCGTCCTCGGCGTCGTCGCCCGGTTCCGCCACTGGGCGGCCCCGGTCGTCGGCGTCAGGGTACGAGAACAGCTCCTGGAAGTCCGCTTCGAGCTGCTGCTCCAGCGGCTCCAGACACCTTACGCACTCCCCCTCGGCCCTGGCACGGGCGGTGCCCGTGACGAGCACCCCTTCCATGACCGACTCGAGCCGGAGATCGAGCTCCACCGGGGCGCCTTCCGGCACTCCGATGACTCCCTGGAGACCGAGGTCCTTGGGAGCGTCGACCGTGCGGGTCAGGCGCTGGAGCGCACCGGGCCGCCGTCCCAGCTCGTGCGTGTCGAACACGAGGGGGTCGCGGTGGTCGAGGCGCGCGTTCAGAGCCATTCCTGCTTTCGGTCTTTCGTGGCTTGGGAAATGCCGCCCTGCGGTGTTCCCGGGCAGCGGCGATCGCGGACGTACACGCGACCGAAGAGCCAGGATACTGGACCATGCGCTCTCGTCCCAATCCGGGCCGCCGCGCCCGCGGCCTCAGAGGCCGCGGCCCTGTTCGTACGCCCGCAGCTGCTCGGCGCTGATCATGCTGGTGTCGAACAGGCTGGTCTCGTCGAGCGCCTGCGGCTGGGCCTGCGCGGGCTGTGGCGGCTGGGGCTGGGCGTAGCCCTGCTGCCCCTCGTAGCCCTGCTGGCCGTCGTAGGCCTGCTGCCCGTCGTAGGCCTGCTGGGCGTCGTAGCCCTGGTAGGCCGCGTACGGGTCGGCGGCCTGCTGCTGGTAGCCGTACTGGTCCGGTGCGCCGCCGTAGGCCTGCTGGTAGGCGGCGTACGGGTCGGGCTGCTGCTGCGCGTAGCCGTACGCCGGCTCCTGCTGCGGCATGTCCGGCACCGCCTGCCCGGGCACCTGCTGCGGCACCTCGGGCACCGCCTGCGCCGGCACCTGGGCCGCGGCCGGCTGCTGCTCGCCGTACTCGGGCCGGCGGGGCTGCTCGGCGGGGGCGTCCGAGAGGGCGGCGAGGTCGGCGAGGTAGTCGGCGTCGCTGGAGTGCTGGACGGTGCCGGAGTCCTCGGCGAGGGCGCCGAGGTCGTCGGTGGCGATCCGGCCGTGCAGCTTCTGGCGGCCCCGCCCGACCGCGTCGAGGGTCTTGGCGAGCACGGCCTCGAAGGCACCGAGCTTGGTGTCGACGTAGGAGTCGGCGTCGCGGCGCAGGGTCTCGGGGTCGTGGCTGCGCTCGGGGGCGTCCTCGTCCTCGTAGCCGTTCTCGTCGAGGCCGGGTCCGGTACCGAGGAGCTTCTCGCGGCCCCGGCCGACGGAGCCGAGGGTCTTGGTGAGCACGACCTCGAAGTTGGCGAGCTTGGAGTCGACGTAGTCGTCGGCCTCGGCGCGGACCTCCTCGGCCTCCTGCCGGGCCTCGGTGAGGATGCGGTCGGCCTCGGCCTGGGAGCGGCGG
Source organism: Streptomyces mayonensis (assembly GCF_018982965.1). GTDB lineage: Bacteria > Actinomycetota > Actinomycetes > Streptomycetales > Streptomycetaceae > Streptomyces > Streptomyces mayonensis. The sequence goes on from NZ_JACBYP010000043.1 coordinate 26,218, forward strand.
GCGACCTCGGTGCCGGCGATCAGGGAGCCCCGCTCGGCGTGCGCGCTCTCGATGATCCGGTCGGCCTCCTGGCGGGCCTGCGCGACCATCTGCTCCCGGTCGCCGATCAGTTCCTGGGCCTGGGCGAGGGAACCGGGCAGCTCGGCCCGCAGCTCCTCCAGCAGCGAGAGCAGTTCGGCGCGGTTGACCACGCACGAGGCCGACATGGGCATGGCGCGGGCGCCGGAGACCATCGCGGTGATCTCGTCGAGCTTGTTCTGCACGTCCACCGTGTGCTCGCCACTCTCTACAGCTGTGTTGGAGACGGACGGGACGACTGTACGACCCTGGGGTGTCCCGGGGACACCTGGTGACGGATCGCCGGTCTCCGACAGGCGGTACGACGGGCAGGTCAGTGCTGCGTCAGCCGGTCCCTGAGGGCGTCGAGGACGAGCGGCGGCACCAGGTGGGCGACGTCTCCGCCCCAGGTCGCGACCTCCTTGACCAGGGAGGACGACAGGAAGCTGTAGGTGGGGTTGGTCGGGATGAAGAGGGTCTCCACGCCGGAGAGGCCGTTGTTCATCTGGGCCATCTGCAGCTCGTAGTCGAAGTCGCTGACCGCGCGCAGGCCCTTGACGATGGCCGGGATCTCGCGCTGCTTGCAGAAGTCGACGAGCAGGCCGTGGAAGGACTCCACGCGCACGTTGCCGTACTCGGCGGTGACCTGGTGGATGAGGTCGATCCGCTCCTCGATCTCGAACAGGCCCTTCTTGGACTGGTTGATCATCACGGCGACGTAGACCTCGTCGTAGAGACTGGAGGCCCGGGCGATGATGTCCAGGTGCCCGTTGGTGATCGGGTCGAACGACCCGGGACAGACGGCACGGCGCACTTGCTTTCCCTCGCTCTCCGGTCCGGTCATCGTGCGTCATCGCACGTAGAGGCGGCGCGACCGTACCAAAACGTTCCCTCGCCGTAGCGACGGGCCCGGAGCGCCTCGAAGCCGTCGGGCCAGCCGAAATCGCCGCCTCTGGTGCTGCGCTCCACGGTGACGAGCGCTTCCTTGCCGAGCCAGCCCTCCGTGCGGAGTGTGAGCAGGATCTCCCGAAGATCGTCGTCCGGGACGGCGTACGGGGGGTCCAGGAAGACGACGTCGTACGGTTCGGCCGGGGCCGGGGTGCGGAGGATCTGTTCCGCTTTGCCCGCCCTGACCTCGGCGCCGGGCAGGCCGAGCGACTTGACGTTCTCCCGCACCGTGCGGGCGGCGCGGGGGTCGGCCTCGACGAGCAGGACGTGCCCCGCGCCGCGGGAGAGCGCCTCCAGGCCGACGGCACCGGAACCGGCGTACAGGTCGAGCACCCGCTCTCCGTCCAGCGGGCCGCCGAGCAGGGACTGCCAGGTCGAGAACAGGCCTTCGCGCGCTCGGTCGGAGGTGGGCCGGGTGCCGGATCCCGGCGGGACGGCCAGGCGGCGTCCGCCGGCCCGGCCGGCGATCACGCGGGTCATTTTCTGGGTCCTTGTCGCTGGTGCTCGGCTGTACGGAGTCGCTGACGCCCGGCCCGTGCGAAGTCGCAGGTGCCCGGCCGTGCGGAGTCGCTGGTGCCCGGCCGTGCGGACGGGACGCGCACCGGCGACCGGGACGGTGTCCGGTGCCAGTCTCTCAGCCCTTCTCCAGGTACTGCTCCCGCTCGTCGTCCAGCAGTGCGTCCAGGGCCGTGCGCAGGGCGGGCAGGCCGGTCAGCTCCGGGTCGGCGGCGACGACGGCGGCCGCCTCCTGTCTGGCCTCGGCGATGATCTCCTCGTCCTCGATGACGGCGAGGACGCGCAGGGAGGTGCGGGCGCCGGACTGGGCCTGGCCGAGGACGTCGCCCTCCCGGCGCTGTTCGAGGTCGATGCGGGAGAGCTCGAAGCCGTCGAGGGTGCCCGCGACCGCGTTCAGCCGCTGGCGGGCCGCGCTCGCCTCGGGCATCTCGGTGACCAGCAGGCACAGGCCGGGGGCGGAACCGCGCCCGACCCGGCCGCGCAGCTGGTGGAGCTGGGAGACGCCGAAGCGGTCGGCGTCCATGATCACCATCGCGGTGGCGTTGGGGACGTTGACACCGACCTCGATCACGGTCGTGGCGACCAGCACGTCGGTCTCCCCGGCGGCGAAGCGGCGCATGACCGCGTCCTTGTCGTCGGGCTGCATACGGCCGTGCAGGACCTCCACCCCGAGCCCCCCGAGCGGCCCCTTGGCGAGCTGCTCGGCCACGTCGAGGACGGCGAGCGGGGGCCGCTTCTCGGCGTCGTCCTCGGCCTGTTTGCCCGGTGCGGCCTTCTTCTTCGGGTCGGCCTCCTCGTCGCCGATGCGGGGGCAGACGACGTACGCCTGGTGGCCGTTCGACACCTCCTCGCGGACGCGTTCCCAGGCACGGGAGAGGAAGTGGGGTTTGTCGGCGGCGGGGACGACATGGCTGGCGATCGGGGAGCGGCCGGCCGGGAGCTGGTCCAGGACGGAGGTCTCCAGGTCGCCGAAGACGGTCATGGCGACGGTGCGCGGGATGGGCGTGGCGGTCATGACGAGCAGGTGCGGGGGCTGCTTGCCCTTGCCGCGCAGGGCGTCGCGCTGCTCCACGCCGAAGCGGTGCTGCTCGTCGACGACGACCAGGCCGAGGTCGTGGAACTGCACCTTGTCCTCGATCAGCGCGTGCGTGCCGATGACGATGCCCGCCTCGCCGGTGGCCAGGTCGAGCAGGGCGTGCCGGCGGGCGGCGGCGCCCATGGACCCGGTGAGCAGCACCACCTTGGTGGCGTGCTCGGCACCGCCCAGCATGCCGCCCTCGGCCAGCTCCCCCATCATCTCGACGACGGACCGGTGGTGCTGCTGGGCCAGCACCTCGGTGGGCGCCAGCAGCACGGCCTGCCCGCCGGAGTCGACGACGGCGAGCATGGCGCGCAGGGCCACCATCGTCTTCCCGGACCCGACCTCGCCCTGGAGCAGCCGGTGCATCGGATGGTCGGTGGCGAGGTCGTCGAAGATCTCGCGGGAGACCTTCTGCTGGCCGTCGGTGAGGGTGAAGGGGAGGCGGTCGTCGAACGCGGTGAGCAGGCCGTCCGGACGGGCCCTGCGGGGAACGGCGGGGAGCTGGGTCTCGGCGTGGCGGCGGCGGGCGAGCGCGACCTGGAGGACGAAGGCCTCGTCCCACTTCAGCCGGGCGCGGGCGTCCTCGATGTCGGCCTTGGTGTGCGGGCGGTGGATCTTGAGGAGGGCCTCGGGGAGGGAGACGAGGCCCCGGCCCTCGCGCAGGGAGTCGGGCAGCGGGTCGACGGCCTCCTGGGCGCTGGGCAGCACCGTCTGGATCGCCTTGCCGATCTTCCAGGACTCCAGTTTGGCGGTGGCCGGGTAGAGCGGGATGAGGGCGCCCGCCCAGGACTCGACGCTCTCGTCCGCATCGTCCTCGGCGTCGCTGCCGCGCAGCAACTCGTACGCTGGATGGGCCAGTTGAAGTCGGCGGTTGAAGACGGAGACCTTGCCGGCGAACATCGCGCGGGTGCCCGGCAGGAGTTCCTTGTGGGGCTTGTGCACGCCGTTGCCGAAGAAGACCAGTTGGAGGCGGCCGCTGCCGTCGGTGATGGTCACCTCCAGGCGCTGTCCCTTGCCGCGCGGGGCCTTCGACGAGGCGAAGCTGTGCAGTCGGGCGTCGGCGACCTGGGCGACCACCGTGACGTGCTCGTCCATGGGCAGGTCGGCGAGGTGGGTGAGCTGACCGCGCTCCTCGTACCTGCGGGGGTAGTGGTGGAGCAGGTCGCCGACGGTGTGCAGGCCGAGGTGCTCGGCCATCACCTTCGCGGTGGCGGGGCCGAGCACCTTCTTCAGGGGTTCTCGCAGTGCGGGCACGAGATCCATTCCACACCACGCCACTGACAACGGCGCCGGGAAGCGCCGTACCGGCCGTACCGGCGGGGTCCGCCGGTACGGCCCCGCGGTGTCGCGGCGCCGTGGCCGGCTCCTCCGCGAGGCTTTCCCAAGGGGCGTCGTTCGGTTCGGGCCGCCGGCCGGGCAGCGGTGCCTTGTCGCCGATACGGGCGGATTGGGTGCGTGCGGCCGCGAGGCTGAGGAGGGCGGCAACGCGACGGGGTCCGCGCGAGCGAAGCCGAGCGTGGGGGAGTCGGCGATCGACGGCAACACCGCCGGGTCCCCCGCGCCCTCGAGGCAGCGAGGCAGCGGGGAACCCGGTCCCGCGCCCCCGTCGAGACCCGCGACGCCCCCGGCCCGCGAGGTCGCCCGCCGAACGGCCCGGCCCGGCGCCTGCGGGACGGGGACCGGCACCTGCGGGACGGAACGCCGTACGCCGCGGCAGCGCGGGCCACCGGTCCGGGCCGGGCTCCGCCGCACCGGCTGTGCCCGGCCGTGCCGGCGGCTGCGGCTATTCGACGCCGACCAGCAGCAGCGCGCCCTGCCGCCCGCCCCGGTAGACCGCCGTGTCGACGGCGAGGTACGCCTCCCGGACGCGGGCCTCCAGCTGGTCGGCGAGGGCCGGGGGCGCCTCGTCGCCGAGGACGAGGGTGACCAGCTCGCCGCCGGCCGACAGCATGCGGTCCAGGACGGTCGCGGCCACCCGGGACACGTCCGGGCCGATCACGGCCACGTCGCCGTCGATGAGGCCGAGCACGTCGCCGGCCTGGCAGATGCCGGCGGTGGTCCAGGAACGGCGTTCGGCGACGGTGACCTCGGCGTGCCGGGTGGCGCCGGCCGCCGAGGTCATCGCCACCACGTCCTCGTCGAAGCGCCGGTCGGCCTCGTGCACGGCGAGCGCGGCGATGCCCTGGACCGCGGAGCGGGTCGGGATGAGGGCGGCCCTGATGCCCTCGGCGCGGACCTGTTCGGCCGCCGCGGCGGCGGTGTGGCGCAGTTCGGCGTCGTTGGGCAGCAGCACGACCTCGCGCGCGTGGGCCCGCCGTACGGCCTGGACCAGCTCCCCGCTGGCGGGCGGCTCCCCCGGGCGGGCGAGCAGGGTGGTCGCGCCTGCTCCGGCGTACAGGTCCGCCAGCCCCTCCCCCGGCACGACGGCCACCACGGCCCGCTGGGCGCGCTCGCGCGGCGGGCGCTCGGCGCCGGTGGTGTGGACGTCGCCGTGCCCGAAGTGGGTGATGCGGATCCGGTACGGCCGCCCGGCCTCGACGCCCGCCTCCACGGCGGCGCCCGCGTCGTCGACGTGCACGTGGACGTTCCACAGCCCGTCGCCGCCGACCACGACGAGCGAGTCCCCGAGCGCGTCGAGCCGCTGCCGCAGCCGGGCCACGGCCGCGTCCCCGGCCTCCAGGAGGTAGATCACCTCGAAGGCCGGCCCGTCCTCGTCGGCGGTCGCGCACTCCGCCGCGGGGTCGGCACCGCCGTGCCCCACGCGCGCGTGGGGCACGGCACCCGCCTCCGGCGTCCGGCCCGTGAACGTCTCCACCAGGGCCGCGAGCACCGTCACCAGGCCGTGTCCGCCGGCGTCGACCACTCCGGCGCGCTCCAGGGCGGGCAGCTGGCCCGGGGTGGCGGCGAGCGCCGCGCGGGCGCCCTCGTACGCGGCGAGGGCCACCTCCGCGCAGTGGTCCCCGGCGCCGTCGGCCGCGTCGGCGGCGGCCGAGGCCACGGTCAGGACGGTGCCCTCGACGGGGTGGGCCACGGCCTGCCGGGCGGATTCGGCCGCGTGCCGCAGGGCCAGCCCGAGGCCCGGGCCGCCGGTGTGCGGGGCGTCACTGCGCGCGGCGAGCACCTGGGCCATGCCGCGCAGCAGCTGCGCGAGGATGGTGCCGGAGTTGCCCCGCGCGCCGATCAGCGCGCCGTGCGCCATGGCGCCCACGGCGTCGGCCAGCGAGGGCCCGCCGTCCGCGTCCCGCGTAACGGCATCCCGGGTGTCCGCATCCCGGGTGTCCGCGTCCCCGGCGCCGGCGTCCACCTCGTGTGCCGCGAACACGGCCTCCACGGCGGCGACGGCCGACTCGACGGTCAGATAGAGGTTGGTCCCGGTGTCTCCGTCGGCGACGGGGTAGACGTTGATCGCGTCGATGTCCTCACGCGCCCGTCCCAGCGCGCGCAGCGACAGACCGCACCAGGTACGCACCGCCAGAGCGTCGAAGAACCTCTGCGGCACCTGCGCCACCTGCGCCTCCCTGAGATCCTGGACGTGGCTGGCAGCGTAGACCTCGGGCGGGGCCGCGCCCGGGGCGGGCCCCTGAGCTGCCGTGGTAGTTTCGTTGTACGGGAGCAGCCGTTGTATGCTGCTCCGGTTGCCCGATCCCGATCGGGCCATCCCCCTGGCACCGCCACTCAGTTCCCGGAACCTCCGCGTCCGAGACCTTGATCCCGGCATGCCGGGATCAACCGTAAGTGCATCTGAAGTCTTTGGAGTGACCCGTGGCTGCCAACTGCGACGTCTGTGGCAAGGGGCCGGGCTTCGGCAACAACATCTCGCACTCGCACCGCCGTACGTCCCGTCGCTGGAACCCGAACATCCAGCGTGTGCGTACCGTGGTCGGCGGGACGCCGAAGCGCGTGAACGCTTGCACCTCGTGCATCAAGGCCGGCAAGGTCTCGCGCTGACGCGTCTCAGCTGAGCGCGCGGCCACTGCCTGGTCCGCTGTAGGGAGCCGGTCCACCTCGGGTGGGCCGGCTTTTTGCCGTCCCGGTGGGCCGGCGTCTGCCTCACGCGGCTCCCTCGCCGACGCCGTACGCGGCTCCCTCTCCGAGAGACCCTTGCGCCCATCAGGTCAGGGCGTGCGCCCGAGGGCCCACCCGTGGTCGACGGGTCCGATGCCGGCGCCGAGCGCGAATCCGGCTTCGACCGCCCCGGTGACGTACTCCTTGGCCGCCCGTACGGCGTCCGGCACCGACTGACCCTTGGCCAGCCCGCAGGCGACGGCGGAGGCGAGGGTGCAGCCGGTGCCGTGGGTGTGCCGGTTGTCGAGGCGGGGACCGCGCAGCCAGTGTTCCGCGGAGCCGTCGGTGAGCAGGTCGACGGCGTCGCCGGGCAGATGGCCGCCCTTGACCAGCACCCAGCGCGGCCCGTACTCCAGCACGGCGGCGGCGGCCCGGCGCAGATCGGCCTCGGCGTCGACCCGTACGCCGGTGAGCTGTGCGACCTCGTCGAGGTTCGGGGTGGCGACGGTGGCGGCCGGGAGCAGCCTGGTGCGGACCGCGTCCAGCGCGGAGGCGGCGAGCAGCGCGTCCCCGTGCTTGGAGACGCCGACCGGGTCGACGACCGCCGGGGCGTCCGTGCCGCCGATCAACTCGGCGACGGTCTCGACCAGTTCGGCGGAGGAGAGCATTCCGGTCTTGACCGCCTGGACGCCGATGTCGTCCACGACGCTGCGGTACTGGGCCCGTACCGCGGCCACGGGCAGTTCCCAGGCGCCCTGCACCCCGAGGGAGTTCTGCGCGGTGACCGCGGTGAGGACGCTCATGCCGTGGGTGCCGAGAGCCAGCATCGTCTTGAGGTCGGCCTGGATGCCGGCGCCGCCGCCGGAGTCGGAGCCCGCCACGGTGAGGACCAGGGGCGGCCTCACGCCTCGACCTCGCCGCCGAAGTGGTCCCAGCCGCCCTTGCTCGTCCAGGGCGCCCCGTCGACGGTCACCTGGGGCAGTGCGGAGGGGTTGAGGACCTCGCCGATCACCTTCCAGCGGGCGGGCAGTTTCACGTCCGGCGGGAAGGTCGCCACGATCGCGTGGTCCTCTCCCCCGGTGAGCACCCACTGCATGGGGTCGACGCCGACGGCCTGGCCGATGTCGTTCATCTGGGACGGGATGTCGATCCGCCCGGAGCCGATGTCGATCCTGACCTTGCTGGCCTCGGCGATGTGCCCCAGGTCGGCGATGAGTCCGTCGCTCACGTCGCACATGGCGGTGGCGCCGAGGCCCGCGGCGGCGGGGCCCGCGTGGTACGGCGGTTCGGGGCGGCGGTGGGCCTCCACGAAGGCGCGCGGTGAGCGGAAGCCGCGGGAGAGGACGGCGAACCCGGCCGCGGACCAGCCCAGCCAGCCGGTCACCGCGACGAGGTCGCCGGGCTGCGCCCCGGACCGGGTGACGGGCTCCTGGTTCCGCAGGTCGCCGAGGGCCGTGATGGAGACGGTGACGGTGTCGCCGCGCACCACGTCGCCGCCGACCACGGAGGCGCCCGCGACCTGGCACTCGTCGCGCAGGCCGTCCATCAGCTCACTCGGCCAGGTGACGGGCAGTTCGGGGGGCACGACGAGGCCGAGCAGCAGTGCGGTCGGCACCGCGCCCATGGCGGCGATGTCGGCAAGGTTCTGTGCCGCCGCCTTGCGGCCCACGTCGTACGCGGTCGACCAGTCCCGGCGGAAGTGCCGGCCCTCGACCAGGATGTCGGTGCTGGCCACCACCCTGCGGTCGGGTGCGGCCACCACCGCGGCGTCGTCGCCGGGTCCGACCCGGACCGCCGGGGTGGTGGTGAGACGGGAGGTGAGCTCCCTGATGAGCCCGAACTCCCCCAGCTCACCAACAGTGCCCTTCATCGCCTTGGCTCCCCTTCTGTCCCTGTCCCGATCCGTGCCCGTGCCCGGTCGCGCGCCATCAGTGTCCTCGTCACGGCCGAACCGACCGTGTCACGGCCGAACCGGCCGTCGCCGCCATGTTCGGTGCACCCGCCACCGCCACGGCCCGTCCGTCCGCCACCGCCACGGCCCGTCCGTCCGTCGTCGCCACGGACGGGGCGGACGTCACCGCGGCCCGCGCGCGCGTCAACCCGCGCGTCAACCCGTTCCAGTGCGACACCCTGGCGCGCCAGGTCCGCGGTCCGCGGGTCTCCCCGCGGGGAGCGGCTACGCGATACCGTGGCGTTCCTTTTCCCCACATGATCCCCGTGGCCGCTCTGGAGGTTCCGTGGTACAGGCGTACATCCTGATCCAGACGGAGGTCGGCAAGGCGTCGACCGTCGCCGGGACGATCAGCAAGATCCCTGGAGTGATCCAGGCAGAGGACGTGACAGGACCCTACGACGTCATCGTCCGCGCCCAGTCCGACACGGTCGACGAACTGGGTCGCATGGTGGTCGCCAAAGTCCAGCAAGTGGACGGCATCACCCGCACCCTGACCTGTCCGGTCGTCCATCTCTAGCCCCCTTCCGCCCACTCGGTCCCGTTCCGCTGATCGCCGCCGCAGGCCGCTCCCCAGCAGACGAACGGCGGGTCGGCGGCGGTTCCCGGCCGGACACGGGACCGCCGAGCTGTGGCGGAACCCGGACAACACGCCGCCGCCTGCGGACAGCGGGCTGGGGAAACCCGCTGATCATACTGCGAGAAGGCGACCCCCGAGGGAGTCGCCTTCTCGTATCCGCCCCGTAACCGCCCCGTATCCGCGGGACGTGCGCCGGCGCGGTGCGCGCAGCGTGTGTCAGCGCAGCCCCGTGGGACGGCGCAGCGCCGCCCCGACCAGCCGGTCCACCAGCTCGGGGTAGCTCACACCGGTCGCCTGCCACATCTGCGGGTACATGGAGATGGGTGTGAAGCCGGGCATGGTGTTGATCTCGTTGATCACGAACTCGCCGTCCTCGGTGAGGAAGAAGTCCGCGCGCACCAGCCCTTCGCAGGAGGCCGCGTCGAACGCCGCCACGGCGAGCCGCCGGACCTCGGCGGTCTCCTCGTCCGTGAGCGGGGCGGGCACGATGCCGGGGGTGGAGTCGATGTACTTGGCCTCGAAGTCGTAGTAGGCGTGCTCCGAGGGCGGCGGGATCTCGGCGGGTACGGAGGCCCGGGGGCCGTCCTCGAACTCCAGCACCCCGCACTCGATCTCGCGGCCGCGCAGCGCCGCCTCGACGAGGATCTTCGGGTCGTGGCGACGGGCCTCCTCGATCGCCTCGTCGAGTCCGGAGAGGTCGTCGACCTTGGTGATGCCGATCGAGGAACCCGCGCGCGCGGGCTTCACGAACAGCGGCCAGCCGTGCTCCCCGGCGAAGTCGACGATCCTCTTGCGGGCGGCGGACGGGTGCTGCTCCCACTCGCGGGGCCGCACCACCGCATAGGGGCCGACCTTCAGCCCGTAGGAGGTGAAGACCGCCTTCATGTACTCCTTGTCCTGGCCGACGGCGGAGGCGAGCACGCCCGCGCCGACGTAGGGCACGCCGGACAGCTCCAGCAGGCCCTGCAGGGTGCCGTCCTCGCCGTACGGGCCGTGCAGCACGGGGAAGACGACGTCGACCTCGCCCAGGGCCTTGGGCACCGAGCCGGGTTCGCTGTAGACGACCTCGCGGCTCGCGGGGTCGACGGGGAGCAGCACGCCGCCCTCGGCCGACTCGGCGAGTTCCTCGACGTCGGGCGTACGGCGCTCGGTGATCGCCATGCGTTCCGGTTCGTCGGCGGTGAGGGCCCAGCGGCCGTCCCGGGTGATGCCGATCGGCAGGACGTCGTACTTCGTCCGGTCGATGGCCGCCAGGACGGCGCCGGCGGTGACCACGGAGATCCCGTGTTCGGAGCTGCGCCCGCCGAACACGACGGCCACCCGCGGCTTGCGGGGCGGCGGCTCCGGACTCTGCTCGGGGCTCTGGGGGAGGTTCTCGCTGCTCATATCGCGTCGAGAGTACCCGTCCCCCGGGCCGTGACACAGCGTCGGCGGGGCCGCGTGGCGCCCGGGTTCCGCCGGGGGGGGGGCGCTCGCTCAGCGCCGTTCGGGCTTCGCGCTGCGCGACATCAGCTCCTTGACCGCGACCACCGGCGGCTTGCCCTCGTGCACGATGGCGACGACGGTCTCGGTGATCGGCATGTCGACGCCGTGCCGGCGGGCCAGATCCAGCACCGACTCGCAGGACTTGACGCCCTCGGCGGTCTGCCTGGTGACCGCGATGGTCTCCTCCAGCGTCATGCCCTTGCCGAGGTTGGTGCCGAAGGTGTGGTTGCGGGACAGCGGCGAGGAGCAGGTCGCCACCAGGTCGCCGAGCCCGGCGAGACCGGAGAAGGTCAGCGGGTCGGCGCCGAGTGCGGTCCCGAGGCGGGTGGTCTCGGCGAGGCCGCGGGTGATGAGGGAGCCCTTGGCGTTGTCGCCGAGCCCCATGCCGTCCGCGATGCCGACGGCCAGCCCGATCACGTTCTTCACGGCGCCGCCCAGCTCGCAGCCGACGACGTCGGTGTTGGTGTAGGGGCGGAAGTACGGCGTGTGGCAGGCGGTCTGCAGGCGCCGGGCGACGGATTCGTCGGGGCAGGCGACCACGGCGGCGGCCGGCATCCGGGCGGCGATCTCGCGGGCCAGGTTGGGCCCGGTGACCACGGCGATGCGCTCGGCGCCGACCTTGGCGACGTCCTCGATCACCTCGCTCATCCGCATCGCGGAGCCGAGTTCGACGCCCTTCATCAGCGACACCAGGACGGTGTCGGGCGCCAGCAGGGACGTCCAGTCGGCGAGGCCCGCGCGCAGCGTCTGGGACGGCACGGCGAGGACGGTGAAGTCGGCGCCGCGCGCGGCCTCGGCGGCGTCGGTGGTGGCCCGCAGGTTCTCGGGGAGTTCCACGCCGGGCAGGTAGTCCGGGTTGGTGCGGGTGGAGTTGACGGCGTCGGCGAGTTCGGCGCGGCGCCCCCACAGGGTGACGTCGCAGCCCGCGTCGGCGAGGACCGTGCCGAAGGCGGTGCCCCAGGATCCGGTGCCGAAGACGGCCGCCCTGACCGGCTTGCTCACGTGCTCTGCCCTTCTGCCTGCGTTCCGTGCGTCCGCTGCGGCGCCGCCTGCGACTTCGCCTGCTGGGTGCGGCGCCGCTGCTCGATCCGCTCGCGGCGCGGGTCGTACGGGGTTTCGGGTGCCTTCTCGCCGCGGATCTCCTCCAGCTGGCGGGTGACGGCGGCCATGATGACCTCGGTCGCCTCCTTCAGCAGCTCCGCGGTCATCTCCCGGTCGTAGAACCGCGACAGGTCGACCGGCGGGCCCGCGAGCACCTGGTGGGTCTTGCGCGGCAGGAGGTGGGGCTTCTTGGCGTACGGCGGCAGCAGTTCGTTGCAGCCCCACTGGGCGACCGGGACGACCGGGCACTTGGTCTGCAGGGCGACGCGCGCGGCGCCGGTCTTGCCGGTCATGGGCCAGCCGTCGGGGTCGCGGGTCAGGGTGCCCTCGGGGTAGAAGGCGACGCACTCGCCGCGTTCCACGGCGTCGATCGCGGCCCGGAAGGCGCTGAGCGCGTCCGTGCTCTCGCGGTAGACGGGGATCTGTCCGGTGCCGCGCATCGCGGCTCCGACGAAGCCCTTCCTGAAAAGTCCGCTCTTCGCGAGGAATCGCGGGACCCGCCCGGTGTTGTACTGGTAGTGCGCGTACGCGAAGGGGTCCACGTGCGAATTGTGGTTCACGGCGGTGATAAATCCGCCGTCGGCCGGAATGTTCTCCATTCCCCGCCAGTCCCGCTTGATCAGAACCACCAGCGGCGGTTTGCAGATCACCGCGGCCAGGCGGTACCAGAAGCCGATTCTGCGGCGGGGCACGCTGACACCTTTCTCCAGGGCCTGGGGCCGGACAAGTGTCGCCCCGGGCCGCCCGTCTGTCGAGAACACCGTACGCCCCGACGAGTGAACCGCCAGGTCTTGAAGGTGACAATGCTGGCGACGAGAGAAGGACGGAACACCCGTGCAGTGGACCTTGGTCGTACCCGTGAAGCCCCTCGCCCGGGCCAAGAGCAGGCTGTCGGACACCGCGGACGACGGGGTGCGGCCGGGTCTCGCGCTGGCGTTCGCACAGGACACCGTGGCGGCCGCGCTGGCCTGTCCGGCGGTCGCGGATGTGGCAGTCGTCACGGACGACGCCCGTGCCGGACGCGAACTGCGGGAGCTCGGCGCGGCCGTGGTCGAGGACGAGCCCGGCGGCGGTCTGAACGCCGCGCTGACGCACGGGACGGCGGCGGTGCGGGCGGCGCGTCCGAGAAGTCCGGTGGCCGCGCTCAACGCCGACCTTCCCGCGCTGCGGCCGGCCGAATTGGCGCGGGTTCTGCAGGCGGCGGGGCAATTTCCCCGTGCTTTCCTCCCGGACGCGGCAGGAATCGGTACGACCTTGCTGACCGCGCTCCCGGACCGTGAATTGTCCCCCGCTTTCGGTCCGGATTCCCGGGCCCGCCACCGCGCGTCGGGGGCGGTGGAACTGCGGCTGGGCGCGGTGGATTCCGTACGGCAGGACGTGGACACCGGACCGGACCTGCGCACCGCCCTGGTCCTGGGGGTGGGGCCCCGAACGGCCGCGGTGGCGGCGCGGCTGCTGATCGCCGGGCAGTAGGCTGCCGCCATGCAGGCGACCGCGTACACGTACGACCCCGTCAGCCGCTGCGGGCAGGTGCTGCTCGACGACGGCACGCCCGTGCCCTTCGACGCGGCGGCGTTCGACGCGGGGGGTCTGAGGCTGCTGCGGCCCGGGCAGCGGGTGCGGATCGAGACGGAGCCGGAGACGGTGACCGAGATGGAGACGGGCTCCGGGTCTGCGGACGGGAACGGGGCGCGGAGCGGGGAGCCGGGCGCGGGCCGGCGGATCACGCTGGTGACGCTGCAGACGTTCTGAGGCGGCACGCACGCCGACGGGTCCGTGCCCCTCGTCCGGGTACGCACCGCACCGAAGAGGCCGGGCACCTCGTCGGGGTGCGCACTGCTCCAAGGAGGCCGGGCACCGCTCCCGGGTACGCACACGCCGCGGGCCGGACTCCGAGAGGGAGTCCGGCCCGACGCGTGGGCGGCCCTGTGCCGGTTGGCCTGCCGCGGCCTGCTACTTCTTGCGGGCGGTGGCCTTCTTGGCGGTGGTCTTGCGGGCGGTCGACTTCTTGGCCGGGGCCTTCTTGGCGGTCGCCTTCTTCGCCGGGGCCTTCTTGGCCGCGGTCTTCTTCGCCGCAGCCGTGGTGGTCTTGGCGGCGGACTTCTTGGCGGTGGTCTTCTTCGTCGTCGTCTTCTTCGCCGCGCCGGTGGTCTTCTTCGCGGTGGTCTTCTTCGCCGCCCCGGTGGTCTTCTTGGCCGCGCCGGTCGCCTTCTTCGCGGCGCCCGTGGCCTTCTTGGCGGCGGCCTTCTTGCCCGCGGCCTTGGAGATGGTGGGCGGCGGGCCGGACAGGCTGCCCTTGGGGGCCTTCTTGACCGCGATGTCGTTCTTCGGGAGCTTCTTCGAGCCGCTCACCAGGTCCTTGAAGCCCTGGCCCGCGCGGAAGCGCGGCACGGAGGTCTTCTTGACCCGAACCCGCTCGCCCGTCTGGGGGTTGCGGGCGTACCGGGCCGGACGGTCGACCTTCTCGAAGGAACCGAAGCCGGTGACCGAGACTCGGTCGCCCGCGACCACCGCGCGGACGAGGGCGTCCAGCACCGCGTCGACGGCGTCGGCGGCCTGCTGCCGGCCGCCCAGCTTGTCGGCAATCGCTTCTACGAGCTGCGCCTTGTTCACGTCTTCCCCTTCGGAGACCTCGCCAGAACGAATGTGTTCAAGCTTTTTCGCACGTTAGGCAGATATATACCGCAAATCAAACACGAAACGGGCTAATCACCCTTGTGCCGCAACGGACTCGGGCCGTTCCGGTCTGTTCAGCCGTCCTCTTCGGGGTATCGGCCCGCGTCGAGGTCGGCGGTGAACCGGTCCAGACGCCTTGCCGCACCGGCGAGATCGTGTTTGGCCGCGGCCGTAATGACCAGCAGCTTCCGGGTCAGCGCCACACGTACGCCCTCCGGGACTTGCAGTGCGCGCACTGTTGTGTGCGCTTCCTTGAGCCGGACCGCGACCGCCGCATAGAGCTCGAGTTGGCCGTCGTGTTCCATGCACAGATTGTGCCATCTGGGGCGAGTTGTCGCCTGCGCAGGGGGCAACTGCCGCCTCAAACGGTCATCGGAGCACACGCGGAAGTCGGGTCCTCGGGACTCGTCTACCCCTGCAACCACGCCTCTAACGTGGGAAGTTGTGTGCCCCTGCGGTGACGGACGCGCGTGGTCGGAACCGAAAACGGCCGTACCCCCGATCGGGCTGATCGGGGGTACGGCGGGGGTGTTGGGTGGCCGAAACTCGACCTTGCGGAGCCCCGGGGCGACTCGCGGGGCGCCGCGGGAAGTCAGACCTGGAGGGTCTGCGGCTTGAAGGACGGGCGCTTCGCCTCGTACGCCGCGATGTCGTCCTCGTTCTGGAGGGTGATCGAGATGTCGTCCAGGCCGTTCAGCAGGCGCCAGCGGGAGTTCTCGTCCAGTTCGAAGGAGGCGGTGACGCCTTCGGCACGGACCTGCCGGGCCTCCAGGTCGACCGTGACACCGGCCTCGGGGTCGCTCTCCGTGAGTTCCCACAGCGCGTCCACGACCTTCTGGTCGAGGACCACCGTGAGCAGGCCGTTCTTCAGTGAGTTGCCGCGGAAGATGTCGGCGAAGCGGGAGGAGATCACGGCCTTGAAGCCGTAGTTCTGCAGTGCCCAGACGGCGTGCTCGCGCGAGGATCCGGTACCGAAGTCCGGGCCGGCGACCAGGACGGTGGCGCCCTGGCGCTCGGGGCGGTTGAGCACGAACTCCGGGTCCTTGCGCCAGGCCTCGAAAAGCCCGTCCTCGAAGCCGTCCCGGGTCACCTTCTTGAGCCAGTGGGCGGGGATGATCTGGTCGGTGTCGACGTTGCTGCGGCGCAGCGGGACGGCCCGGCCGGTGTGCGTGGTGAATGCTTCCATGACTCTCAGACTCCAGCGGGCGTGGGGACGTCGGCGGCGGACAGGTCGGCCGGGGAGGCCAGGTGGCCCAGGACCGCCGTCGCGGCCGCGACCTGCGGCGACACCAGGTGGGTGCGGCCGCCCTTGCCCTGGCGCCCCTCGAAGTTGCGGTTGGAGGTGGACGCGGAGCGCTCACCCGGCGCCAGCTGGTCCGGGTTCATGCCCAGGCACATCGAGCAGCCCGCGTGCCGCCATTCGGCGCCGGCCTCCTTGAACACCACGTCCAGGCCCTCGGAGACGGCCTGCAGACCGACCCGCGCGGAGCCCGGGACGACCAGCATCCGTACGCCGTCGGCGACTTTGCGGCTCCGTACGATCTCGGCGGCGGCGCGCAGGTCCTCGATGCGGCCGTTGGTGCAGGAACCCACGAAGACGGTGTCCACCTTGATGGAGCGCAGCGGCTGCCCGGCCTCCAACCCCATGTACTCGAGGGCCTTCTCGGCGGCGAAGCGCTCCGAGGCGTCGTCGTAGGAGGCGGGGTCGGGGACGGCGGCGGAGAGCGGTGCGCCCTGGCCCGGGTTGGTTCCCCAGGTGACGAACGGCGCCAGCTCGGCGGCCTCGATGACCACCTCGGCGTCGAACTCGGCGTCGTCGTCCGTGCGCAGCGTCTTCCAGTACTCGACCGCCGCGTCCCAGTCGGCGCCCTGGGGGGCGTGCGGGCGGCCCTGGAGGTAGGCGAAGGTGGTCTCGTCGGGGGCGATCATGCCCGCGCGGGCTCCGGCCTCGATCGACATGTTGCAGATGGTCATGCGGGCTTCCATCGAGAGCTTCTCGACGGCCTCGCCGCGGTACTCCAGGACGTAGCCCTGGCCGCCGCCCGTGCCGATCCTCGCGATGATCGCCAGGATCAGGTCCTTGGCCGTGACGCCCTCGGGCAGTTCGCCGTTGACGGTGATCGCCATGGTCTTCGGGCGGACCATGGGCAGCGTCTGGGTGGCCAGCACGTGCTCGACCTGGGAGGTGCCGATGCCGAACGCCAGCGCGCCGAAGGCGCCGTGCGTGGAGGTGTGCGAGTCGCCGCAGACCACGGTGGTGCCGGGCTGGGTCAGTCCCAGCTGCGGGCCGACGACGTGCACGACGCCCTGCTCGACGTCGCCCAGCGGGTGCAGCCGGACGCCGAACTCCGCGCAGTTCGCCCGCAGCGTCTCCAGCTGGACCCGGGAGACCGGGTCGGCGATGGGCTTGTCGATGTCGAGCGTCGGGGTGTTGTGGTCCTCGGTGGCGATGGTCAGGTCGCGCCGCCGCACCGGACGGCCGCTCTTGCGGAGGCCGTCGAAGGCCTGCGGGCTGGTCACCTCGTGCAGCAGGTGCAGATCGATGAAGAGGAGGTCGGGCTCGCCCTCGGCGCGCCGGACGACATGGTCGTCCCAGACCTTCTCCGCGAGTGTCCTACCCATCGCTTTCCCTCCGGCCGACGAAGCGCCGACCCAACTAGAGATCTTGGGGAAGCGGTGCCCGTGTCCCCTGCGTTTCCGGGCAACCGCCACCAGGCCCTTTCGTCACGGGCCATTGTGACTTCGTGCATTCCAGAGTGGCGCGTTCCACGGAAAATTGAACTTGCGTTTCACAGAGTGAGACGGGAGTATCGTTTCATGGACAACAGTAGCGGCGTCGGCGTTCTGGACAAGGCGGCCCTCGTCCTGAGCGCTCTGGAGTCCGGCCCGGCCACCCTCGCGGGGTTGGTCGGTGCGACCGGACTGGCACGACCCACGGCCCACCGCCTGGCCGTGGCGCTGGAACACCACCGCATGGTGGCGCGCGACATGCAGGGCCGTTTCATCCTCGGCCCGCGCCTGGCCGAGCTGGCGGCGGCGGCCGGCGAGGACCGGCTGCTCGCCACGGCGGGCCCGGTGCTCACCCACCTCCGCGACGTCACGGGCGAGAGCGCCCAGCTCTACCGCCGCCAGGGCGACATGCGCATCTGCGTGGCCGCCGCCGAGCGCCTTTCGGGCCTGCGGGACACGGTCCCGGTGGGCTCCACGCTCACCATGAAGGCCGGCTCCTCGGCGCAGATCCTCATGGCCTGGGAGGAGCCCGAGCGCCTCCACCGCGGTCTCCAGGGCGCCCGCTTCACGGCGACGGCCCTGTCCGGCGTACGGCGCCGGGGCTGGGCCCAGTCCATCGGCGAGCGCGAGCCCGGCGTCGCGTCCGTCTCCGCACCGGTGCGCGGCCCCTCCAACCGCGTGGTGGCGGCGGTGTCCGTCTCCGGCCCCATCGAGCGCCTGACCCGCCACCCCGGCCGGATGCACGCGCAGGCGATCATCGACGCCGCCGGCCGCCTCTCCGAGGCGCTGCGCCGCACCGGCTGACCACTCGGGACACTGGGTACACCAGGGACACCGACGACCGGCGACCGGGCCCGCCTCAACGCCGCGGCGGGCCCGGTGCCGTTCCCAGCCCCCGTCTCCCAACCCCCGCCTCAGCCCCTGCCCGGGGTCCTGTCCGGGGTCCTGGCCGGGGCGACCACCCGCTTCTCGGCCCTCTCCCCCGTGCCACTCTCCGCACCCCTCTGCGCCCGGTACGCGAACCGGTCCTGCGCACGCCTGCCCCGCCGTTCGAGCGGCACCTGTCCGTGCGCCGCCGCGAGCCCGAACGCGGGCATGTCCCCGTAGATCGACTCGTACGACCCCTCGGGCACTACGTACGCCTCGTGCCACAGCCCCACGTGGCCGCGCACCTCACCCTTGCGCTCCTTGCGGTTGACGGCCGCCCAGGCCCGGTGGTGGAACATGTCGGGCGAGTGGGCGTACTCGTAGAGCTTCTCCTTGGACTCCCAGTACTGGACGACGTAGTAGGTACGCGGCGAGGCCGTCAGCAGTACGTGGCTCAGGAGTCCCCGCTCCGGATTCTTCGCCAGCTCCCGGAGCATGCGCGCCATGGCCAGGAGGACCGGCAGCCAGTGATGCACGGCCCAGAAGTGGTTGATCCGCATGCCGATGAGCAGGACGGTCACGTCCCCCTCGGCAGCAGCGGTCGTGCGAGTCGCGGTCCTGCTCGGCATGACGCCTCCCCGTATTGGTGAGCGACACTATCCAAATGCCACTGTTTAGATAGTGGCATTATTCAAAGAAGGGCGCAAGGAATGCGACTGGCCGACCTGAGCAAGCGCAGCGGGGTGTCCACCGCGACGATCAAGTACTACCTGCGGGAAGGCCTGTTGCCGCCGGGCCGGCAGATCAACGCGACCACCGCCGAGTACGACGACGGCCATCTGCGCCGGCTGCGGCTGGTGCGGGCACTGATCCAGGTCGGCAAGGTGCCGGTGGCCACGGCACGGGAGGTGCTGGGGCACGTCGACGACGAGTCGCTGGGCCGCACCATCCGCTTGGGGGCGGCCCTGTGGGCGCTGCCGCAGGACCCGGAGCCGGACGAGGCGGATCCGGCGGTGGCCGCCGCCCGCGTCGAGGTGGACCGACTGCTTGAGCTGCTGGGCTGGGAGACCTCCCGGGAACTGGCCCCGCTCTCCCCCGTGCACCGCTCCCTCGTGGTGGCGGTGGCCGGGCTGCGTCGCCTCGACTATCCGTGGGACGCGGAACTGATGGCGCCCTACGGCGAGTTGATGATGGAGGCGGCCCGGAGGGACCTGGACTTCCTGGAGACCCATGCCCAGGACTCGGAGAAGGTCGAGATGGCGGTCGCCTCTGCAGTGCT
The DNA here is from genome assembly GCF_018982965.1 of Streptomyces mayonensis. Classification (GTDB taxonomy): domain Bacteria; phylum Actinomycetota; class Actinomycetes; order Streptomycetales; family Streptomycetaceae; genus Streptomyces; species Streptomyces mayonensis. The sequence continues at coordinate 45,494 of NZ_JACBYP010000043.1, forward strand.
CTTCCAGCCGGTACTGCGGGCCCTGCACCGGCTGGCACAGGAGGAGGAGTCGGCCCGGCGGTACGGCATCGAGTAACGGCCAAGGGGGCTCCCGCCTCAGCGAGAGCCCCCTTGGGACTGACGTACCCCCGACCGGATTCGAACCGGCGCTACCGCCTTGAGAGGGCGGCGTGCTAGGCCGCTACACAACGGGGGCGTGGATCATGCTGGCGTTCCATACTGCCTCGCCGCAGATCCGAGCTGGTCTACCAGGACTCGAACCTAGACTAACTGAACCAGAATCAGTCGTGCTGCCAATTACACCATAGACCAATGTGGTTTAGACCAGTTCGTACCCCCGACCGGATTCGAACCGGCGCTACCGCCTTGAGAGGGCGGCGTGCTAGGCCGCTACACAACGGGGGCCCTAGCGATCCTGCATCGAGAACAGCGGGAGCGACCCGAGCTGTCCTCGCGGGAAGGATCTGTACCCCCGACCGGATTCGAACCGGCGCTACCGCCTTGAGAGGGCGGCGTGCTAGGCCGCTACACAACGGGGGCCTTGCGGATGGATCTCCGCGATGCAGATAAGCTCTGCGAGCTGGCCTACCAGGACTCGAACCTAGACTAACTGAACCAGAATCAGTCGTGCTGCCAATTACACCATAGGCCACTGGAACGCAAGCCCCTCGGGGGATCTTGTTCTAGCGCTGCGCCTTCGGTTCCCGGCCCTTCCGGCCCGCTCTCCGGCGGCGCAGGAAGAACATTACCCGAAGGTGGACGGGGCTCCAAAACGGGTATCGCCGCCGAGGAGCGCGGGAAGTTCGGCGAGCGAGGCGATGCGGCGCGGCCCGGCCGGCGGGTCGACGGCCGCGTGGACGCCGCCGCGGTCGATCCACACGGAGAGCAGTCCGGCGTCGTGGGCGCCGCGACCGTCGATCTCCGGGTGGTCGCCGACGTAGGCGACCTCGGACGCGGCGAGCCCGAGCGCGTCGCAGGCGGCGGCGAAGGCTCCGGCCTCGGGTTTGGAGACGCCCAGCTCGGCGGCGCACAGGATGGCCTCGAAGCGGTCGTGCACCCCGAGTACGCGCAGCTTGCGGTCCTGGACGGTGAGGCTGGAGTTGGAGAGCACGGCGTGCCGGTGGCTGTCGGCGAGGGAGTCCAGGACGGGCAGCACGTCCGGGAAGAGGGACCAGGCCGACTCGTAGTGCGTGAGGTACCGCTGGAACCAGTCGTCGGCCTCGGTGTCCGTCAGGCCCGGACTGCCCAGGAAGACGCGGGTGCGGTCACGCCGCTGTGTGACGAAGTCCACCTCGCCCGCCGCGAACCGCGCCCACTGCTGTTCCGTGATCTCCCGCCACCGCACGAGCGCCTCCTCGGCCGACCCGTACCCGGCGAGGACCCCTTCGGCGACCAGGTGGGCGTGCATGCCCTCGCGGTCGGCGGTGGTGTAGTCGAAGAGTGTGTCGTCGACGTCCCAGACCACGGCGCGAATGCTCATGATCCGACGGTAACCCCACATCGGATGGCACGGGTTCTCTTCGGCGGCCCGGGCAGGGAGGGGTGCCCTGGTTTGGGCGGACCGACGAGCGAAAGTGCCGAACCCACCATGCCCGAACACCGCGTCCATTTCACCGTTGAGGCCCACGCGACGTACGAGGCCCTGCCCGGCGAGCGCCGGACCCGTCTCGACCGGGCCGTGCGGATCCTGGCTCGCGATCCGTTCCCGGGGAGGTCTCGGTGCATCTCTGCTACATCGACGAGGCGGGCAACGGGCAGACGATCGATCCCGCGAGACCTGACGCCCCTCCGGTCCTCGTCGTCGGCGGATTCACCGTGCCGCGATCCCACGTCAAGTCTCTCACCTGGGCTTTCCTCGACGTCAAGAAGCATTATCGGCCGCAGTTACGGAGTGCCGAGCAGCTCTCCGAGGTGATCCAGGAGGGGCTGGCGTTCGACGAGTCCGGCGTCTATCCCGCACCCGAGCGGCCGCAGCCTGAACCGGACGGTGGCCTGCCGCTCGTTCCCTGAGCGGAAACCGAACGGCACCGGGACATGGGCAGGCCCCCGCCTACTGCGCGGCAAGGCCCTCGATCTCGACCAGCATCCGCGGGTCGGACAGGGCCCGGACCTCAGCCAGCAGGCTGGCCGGGCGGCAGTCCGCGGCGGCCAGTTCGCTCAGTATGGCGTCGTAGGCAGCCGTCACCGCTTCGATGTCAACGGTGAAGATCCTGATCTGGACGAGGTCGCTCAGGGCGAACCCGGCCTTGTCCAGCGTCTCGGCCAGACGCCGGAAGGTCAGCCGGATCTGGCCGCGCACGTCACCCACGGCGGCGATGCCGCCCTCGTCATCCCGGGCCTCGTGGCCGGCAACCACGAGCCAGCGTCGGGGCTGTTCGACGAGCACGGCCCGGTTGTAGGCCAGGCGGTCCCCGAAGAAGCGTGGGGCGATGTCCTCACGGCGCATGCCGTCAGTGTGCGGGCGGCGAGCCCGCGGCGCCGGTCGGAGGGGCCCGGGCGGGGTACGCGAAGGGCGGCGCCCGTACGGACGCCGCCCTTCAACCACGCTGCCGGTTACGCCGCGAGCCGCGCCAGTGCCGCGTCGATGCGTGCCAGGGCCTTCTCCTTGCCCAGGACCTCAAGGGACTCGAAGAGGGGCAGGCCGACGGTGCGGCCGGTGACGGCGACGCGGACCGGGGCCTGGGCCTTGCCGAGCTTGAGGCCGTGGGTCTCGCCGGCGGCCAGGACGGCCTCCTTGAGGGACTCGGGGGACGTCCAGTCGGCGGCGGCCAGGTTCGCGCGGGCCGTGGTCAGGAGGGCGTCGGAGCCCTCCTTCATCGCCTTGGTCCAGCTCGCCTCGTCGAGGACCGGCTCCGGCAGGAAGAGGAAGTCGACGTTGTCGGTGATCTCGGAGAGGACCTTCAGGCGGGTCTGCGCGTGCGGCGCGATCGCCTGCCACTTGGCCTCGTCGAAGTCCTCGGGTGCCCAGGGGGCGGCGGGGGCCTTCAGCCAGGGGCGGCAGCGCTCGGTGAAGTCCTTGATCTCCAGAAGGCGGATGTGGTCGGCGTTGATCGCCTCGCACTTCTTCAGGTCGAAGCGCGCCGGGTTGGGCTGCACGTCGGTGACGTCGAAGGCCGCGACCATTTCGTCGATCGTGAAGACGTCCTGGTCGGCGGAGAGGGACCAGCCGAGCAGGGAGAGGTAGTTGAGCAGGCCCTCGGGGAGGAAGCCGCGCTCGCGGTAGAGGTTGAGGCTGGACTGCGGGTCGCGCTTGGACAGCTTCTTGTTGCCCTCGCCCATGACGTAGGGCAGGTGGCCGAAGGCGGGGATCTCCTTGGCGACGCCCAGCCCGATCAGTGCCTTGTACAGGGCGATCTGGCGGGGGGTGGAGGAGAGCAGGTCCTCGCCGCGCAGGACGTGGGTGATCTCCATCATCGCGTCGTCGACCGGATTGACGAGCGTGTAGAGGGGAGCGCCGTTGGCGCGGACGATGCCGTAGTCCGGGACGTTCTCCGGGAGGTAGGTGATCTCGCCGCGGACCAGGTCCGTGAAGGTGATCGGCTCGTCGGGCATCCGGAAGCGGACGATGGGCTCGCGGCCCTGGGACGTGTACTCCTCGACCTGCGCGTCGGTCAGGTCGCGGCAGTGGCCGTCGTAGCCGGAGGGCCTGCCGGCGGCGCGGGCGGCCTCGCGGCGGGTGTCCAGCTCCTCCTGCGAGCAGTAGCAGCGGTAGGCGTGGCCGGCGTCCAGGAGCCTGGCGGCGACGTCCCGGTAGATGTCCATGCGCTGCGACTGGCGGTACGGCGCGTGGGGGCCGCCGACCTCGGGGCCCTCGTCCCAGTCGAAGCCCAGCCAGCGCATCGAGTCCAGGAGCTGCTCGTACGACTCCTCGGAGTCGCGGGCCGCGTCGGTGTCCTCGATGCGGAAGACCAGCGTGCCCTGGTGGTGGCGCGCGAAGGCCCAGTTGAACAGGGCGGTGCGGACCAGGCCCACGTGGGGGTTGCCGGTGGGGGACGGACAGAAACGGACGCGTACGGGAGAGCCGGATGCGCTAGCCACGCTTGACAACCTTGTTGGTGAGAGTGCCGATGCCTTCGATGGTGACGGCGACCTCGTCGCCGACGTTGAGGGGGCCGACGCCGGCCGGGGTGCCCGTGAGGATCACGTCGCCGGGCAGCAGCGTCATCGCCTCGGAGATGTTGACGATCAGATCCTCGATGGAGTGGATCATCTCGCCGGTGCGGCCGAGCTGGCGCTGGCCGCCGTTGACCGTGAGCTGGATCGTCAGGTCGGACGGGTCCAGGTCCGTCTCCACCCAGGGGCCCAGCGGGCAGGAGGAGTCGAAGCCCTTGGCCCTGGCCCACTGCTTCTCGCGGCGCTGCACGTCGCGGGCGGTGACGTCGTTGGCGCAGGTGTAGCCGAAGATCACGTCCTTGACGCGCTCGCGCGGCACCTCGCGGCACATGCGGCCGATGACGACGGCGAGTTCGGCCTCGTGGTGCAGTTCCTCGGAGAAGGAGGGGTACTGGATCGCGTCGCCGGGGCCGATCACCGAGGTGGACGGCTTGAAGAAGGCGAACGGGGCGTCGGGCACCTCGTTGCCCAGTTCGCGGGCGTGTTCGGCGTAGTTGCGGCCGAAGGCGACGACCTTGTTGGGGAGTACCGGCGGCAGGAGCCGCACCTTGCTCAGGGGCACCTTGGTGCCGGAGAGCTCGAAGTCCGCGAACGGGATGCCCTTGATGATGTCGAGGACGAGCTGGTCCGGCTGGTCGCCCTCGACCGCGCCGAAGGCGACGTTCCCGTCGATGGAGAACCTGGCGATGCGCACGGGTTGCTTGGCCCCTTGACTGAGCTGGCTGGAGTCTGACGCTCCAGGCTAACGCGGCAGGGGGCGGGCGCCTCGCGCATTCCCGCGTCGTGGGCCCGAAGGGGGACGGTGCGGGGTGCGGGGCGCCGGGGTGCGCGGGCCGCTGAACGGAGGGCGGCCCGGTCTCGTACTACTCTGCGGCGGCCGCGGTGACCGGGGCTTCCATGAGGATGGTGCGCCGGGGGTTGGCGGTCTGGGTGGGGAGCTCGACGGCGTGCTCCGGCTGCTCCGGCGCCTGCAGGTCGTCGGCACCGTCGAGGTGCGCCAGCGTCGTGCGCCGCGGGTTGGCGATCTTGTGGAACATCGTCGTCGTCTTCACGGTTGTACGAGGCCTTGTCGTTCGGGGCGCCCGAGGGGCCGCCAAGGGTCCCTGCGAGGGCGCGGGTTGTCGGTTTTGCCTTCTCTGTAAAGCGCCAGGCTAAACATGCAATTCCCCACCGACTCGGGGAGGGCACGTGATCACCGTGTGAGTTTCCTCACTTATCAAGGGTCAAACCGGTCAATCGACGCACAGGCGACACCCGGACGAAGCAGACATTGCGCATCTGAAGACATCATTCCGCTCCTGATCATGTCGACTGGGACACGCTCCGGACCTCGTCGACTCATGGGCATACGCCCTTTTTGCGGGTGATCATCTTCTACATGAGGTGATCCGGCCCTCACGTGCTGTCACCTATCTCACGGGGTGCCCCACGGGCCTTGTTGGAGATCCTGCACTGTGCTGGAATTCCACGGACCGCCGCGGGATCGAGCCGGCGCGCAGGGGGCGCACACCAGCGCCGCGCGGCGGCGAGAAGGGGGAACCAGCGCCGGTCACTCACGACCACCACGGGGGCGTATTCAGGGCGCCCCCAAGACGCCGACACCGTGCCCCGCCGTTCACGCGGAGGGGCGCCTGGTCCAGAGGTTGCGACGCTAGTGCAGGGACGTTTCAAGAGGGATGGCAGCGCTTCGGCCGAGCCGGAGCCGCACGGCGGGACTGGCCCCAAGGCCGTCGGTTCCTCGCCCCAGCACGCCCAGAACCCGGGTCAGGCCCAGTCCGGCGACGGTGGGGAGCGCGCCGGCCAGGCGGCGGGCCCGTCCACTGGTGACCAGAAGCCGCCCGCCAAGCCGGCCAAGGGCTCGACCGGCCCCGGCCCGCGAATAGCCCTGCGCAACTGGCGGATCTCCACCCGCCTGGTGTCGCTGCTGGCACTTCCGGTGGTCGCGGCCACCTCGCTGGGCGGGCTGCGCATCAACCAGTCGCTGGACGACATCCAGCAGCTCGACAACATGAAGCTGCTGACGGAGATGACGAAGCAGGCCACCGAGCTGGCCGCCGCACTCCAGGAGGAGCGCGACCAGTCCGCCGGTCCGCTCGCCCACGGCTCGACCTCCGGCGCCATCACCGTCAAGGGCGACCGCGAGAAGACCGACCGGGCGCTGAAGAACTTCCTCGACAACTCCGAGGAGATCGACGCCGCCAGCAAGGACGGCAACCTCGTCGGCGTCCGGGACAGCCTGGTCGGCCTCGCCAGCGACCTGAACGACCTGAACAAGATCCGCACCTCGGCGTACACGGCCAAGGGGAACTCGACCCAGACGGTCGAGGCCTACCACCGGCTGATCACCCACCTGCTCGACCTCTCGCAGGACATGGCGGAGGCGACCAGCAACCCGGACATGATCCAGCGCACGCGCGCCCTGTCGGCCTTCTCGTCGGCCAAGGAGTACGCGTCGATCCAGCGTGCGGTCCTGGCGGCGGCGCTGCCCGCGAACACCGACAGCAAGGGCGACCTCGCCGAGAACGACCGGCTGTACGCCCAGTCCGCGCTCCAGAGCCAGACCTCCGAACTGCGCAGCTTCGGCAGCATCTACGGCAGCGGCTCCGAGGACCTCCTCAAGCCGATCTCCGAGGGCAACTCGGTGATCGAGGCGTCCGACCAGTACGCCGGCCGCGCCCTGGGGCGGGTCAACGGCCTGGACGACCTGAAGCCCCAGTCGTACCAGGACTGGCTGGACGACAGCTCCACCAAGATCCAGCAGATGAAGAACATCGAGCTGAAGCTCCTGGAGGACATGGAGCAGCAGGCCCGCGAGCTGCGCAACGAGTCGCAGCGCGAGGCCATCATCTCCGGTGTCGTCATCCTGCTCGTGCTCGGCGTCTCGCTCGTCGGCGCCTTCGTCGTGGCCCGGTCCATGATCCGCTCGCTGCGCCGGCTCGAGGACACCGCGACCAAGGTCGCCCAGGACCGCCTGCCCGAGCTGGTCAAGCAGCTCTCGGAGACCGACCCGCAGGACGTCGACACCTCGGTGGAGTCGGTCGGTGTGCACTCCCGGGACGAGATCGGCCGAGTGGCCGCGGCCTTCGACGACGTGCACCGCGAGGCGGTCCGCCTCGCCGCCGAGCAGGCCCTGCTGCGGGGCAACGTCAACGCGATGTTCACCAACCTCTCGCGCCGTTCCCAGGGCCTCATCCAGCGCCAGCTGTCGCTGATCTCCGAACTCGAGTCCCGCGAGGCCGACCCGGACCAGCTGTCCTCGCTGTTCAAGCTCGACCACCTCGCCACCCGCATGCGCCGCAACGGTGAGAACCTCCTCGTCCTCGCCGGTGAGGAGCCGGGCCGCCGCTGGACGCGTCCGGTGCCGCTGGTCGACGTGCTCCGTGCCGCCGCCTCCGAGGTGGAGCAGTACGAGCGCATCGAACTGGCCTCCGTGCCGAGCACCGAGGTCGCCGGCCGCGTGGTCAACGACCTCGTGCACCTGCTCGCGGAGCTGCTGGAGAACGCGACATCGTTCTCCTCCCCGCAGACCAAGGTCAAGGTCACCGGTCACGCGCTGCCCGACGGCCGGGTGCTGATCGAGATCCACGACACCGGTATCGGCCTCTCGCCCGAGGACCTGGCCGCGATCAACGAGCGGCTCGCCTCGCCGCCCACCGTGGACGTCTCCGTCTCCCGCCGCATGGGCCTGTTCGTGGTCGGCCGCCTCTCCCAGCGCCACGGCATCCGGATCCAGCTGCGCCCGTCCGACTCGGGCGGTACGACCGCGCTGGTCATGCTGCCGGTCGATGTCGCGCAGGGCGGCCGCAAGCCGCAGCCCAAGCCGGGCCAGGGCCCCTCGGGCAACGGCGGTCCGGCCGCCGCCCAGGCGGCCGCAGGCGTCGCCGCTGCCCGCCGCGGCGGACAGGGCGGGGGCGCACTCGCGGGCGGTGCCTTCGGCGGCGGCGCCGGTGCCGGCGCCCCGGGTGGCCGGCTCGGTGCCGGTCAGGGGCCGCGCGCCGCACTGCCCGGGCGCGACGCGGGCGGCCGTCCCGGCGGACCGAACGGACCCGGCGGCCCCGGAGGACCGGGCGGACTGGGCGGACCGCGTGGGCAGCAGCCCCCGGCGGGCCCGGGCCGGCAGAACCGTCCGGCTCCGGCAGGTGCGGGAGCCGGTGCGGGCCAGGGGCAGGCGCCCGGCGCTCCGCAGGGCCTGCAGGCCGCGGGCATGAACGCGCCGCAGGGCAACGCCCCCCAGGGCCAGGACATGTTCGGCGGCACCCGCCCTCCGGGGGCTCCCCCGCAGCGCGGCAAGCGCCCGAACAACCCGAACAACGGGGACGCCGAGCAGGGCCGTCGTCCGCAGCTGCCGCCGCGCGGAGGCCCGCGGGCCGAGCTGCCCGGCGGCAACCCGCAGCCCCGCGTGCCGAGTTGGAGCGAGGAGAACGCGCCGCAGCGCGCCTCGCTGGACGCGCCGCGCGGCCACGAGGAGCCGGACGGCCCCCGCACCGGCCGGACACCGGACTTCGACGACCGGCAGGGTCCGGGTTCCACGGCGGAGATGCCGGCGGTGCCGCGCTTCGACGAACCCCAGTCCCCCGCGTCGACGGCCGAGTTCGCCCGCCCCGACTTCGACGCCCCGGCGCCGCGCCAGGAAGTGCCGCAGGGCACGGGCCAGTTCGCCGTGCCGGGCCAGAACCAGTACGACCAGAACCCGAACGGGTACGACCAGAGCCAGTACGACCAGAACCGGGACGCGTACGCCCAGGACGGATACGGCCAGGACCAGTACGGCGGGCAGGACCAGTACGGCGGCCAGGACCGGTACGGCCGGGAGCAGTACGGCCGGGGCGGCACGGACGCTCCGCAGAACGACCAGTTCGCGCGGCCCGAGCCGACCGCACCGCCGCAGGGCGGCGGAACCTTCGTCCGCTCGGACGTCTTCGGCGGCCCGTCCCCGCAGGCCGGTCCGGGCGTCCCCGGCCGCGCCGACCGGTTCGCCGGCGCCCAGGGCTACGACAACGGCTCGACCGGACAGCACCATCTGCCGGACCGTCAGGACCCGTCCGGCACCGGCCAGTTCGAACGTCCGCAGGTCAACGGCGCGCAGGGGAGCAACGACTTCGGTGCCCCGCGCCCGCCGGCCCCGCAGCGGCCGGTCCGCCGGGAGTCCCTCCGCCAGGAGCCCGCAGGCCGGGACAACACCAACGGGACTCCGGTGCAGCCCCCGCAGCGGCCCGCCGACGGCTGGGCACTGCCCCCGGCCTCCGGCCCCGGCGACGGACGTACGCCGTTGTACGACACGCTGGAGACCAACTGGTTCCACGGCGACCGCGAGGCGAGGACGCAGCAGAGCGCCCCGGACGCGACGCCGGAGCCGCAGGCTCCCCAGCCCCAGACCCCGGCGGCCCCGCAGCGGCCCGCCACCTCCGCCTGGCGCAGCTCGCCGAACGACGACCTCGTCCGGCAGGCGGAGCGCGTCAGGCAGCCGGCCGCGGGCGGGGTCACCACCTCCGGCCTCCCGCGCCGGGTCCCCCGGGCCAACCTGGTCCCGGGGACGGCTCAGCAGCAGTCGCACCAGAGCGGTCCGGCGGTCTCGCGCGCGCCCGACGACGTGCGCGGCCGGCTGACCAATCTCCGTCGGGGAATCGCACAGGGCCGTCAGGCCGGGAACAACCAGACCGGCAGCTATCCGCGGCCCACTCACCAGCAGGAGCGTTAGTTGAGCCCGATGAGCCAGGCGGCACAGAACCTCAACTGGTTGATCACGAATTTCGTGGACAACACCCCAGGGGTGTCCCACACCGTCGTCGTGTCCGCCGACGGACTTCTTCTGGCCATGTCGGAAGGCTTCCCGCGCGATCGCGCCGACCAGCTCGCGGCGGTCGCGTCGGGGCTGACCTCGCTGACCGCCGGGGCGTCCCGGATCTTCGAGGGCGGCAACGTGGCGCAGACGGTCGTGGAGATGGAACGGGGGTTCCTCTTCCTCATGTCCGTCTCGGACGGGTCGTCCCTGGCCGTCCTCGCCCACCCGGAGTGCGACATCGGCCTCGTCGGCTACGAGATGGCACTCCTCGTCGACCGCGCGGGTGCCGTCCTCACACCCGACCTGCGCGCCGAGCTACAAGGAAGTCTGCTCCACTGATCGGCCCCGGCACCACCCGTGTTACCAAATCACCGTCCGGCCGCCACAAACCCCCCACCGGCCTCGTCAGACGGCTTGACTGACCGACATGCTGTCCCGCCCGGAGGATCCATGACCCCGCCCACCGCCTCTCATGATCCGTACGCGGAGCCGTACGAGGACGAGGGCGACCAGCCGCTGGTACGTCCCTACGCGATGACCGGCGGCCGGACCAGGCCGCGCTATCAGCTTGCCATCGAGGCACTGATCAGTACGACGGCCGACCCGGCAGCGCTCATGGGGCTGCTTCCCGAGCACCAGCGCATCTGCCATCTGTGCCGCGAGGTGAAATCGGTGGCCGAGGTGTCGGCCCTGCTTGCGATGCCCCTGGGTGTGGCCCGGATTCTGGTCGCGGACCTCGCGGAGGCCGGACTCGTCGCCATTCACCAGCCCGGCGGCGACGAGAACAACGGCGGTGCGCCGGACGTGACACTGCTCGAAAGGGTGCTCAGTGGACTTCGAAAGCTCTGACGGGGGCCGGGCGACCACCTCCGCGAAGATCGTGGTGGCCGGCGGCTTCGGCGTCGGCAAGACCACGTTCGTGGGCGCCGTCTCCGAGATCAACCCCCTGCGCACCGAGGCCGTGATGACCTCGGCCAGCGCGGGGATCGACGACCTCACACACGCCGGGGACAAGACGACCACGACGGTCGCCATGGACTTCGGCCGCATCACGCTCGACCAGGACCTGATCCTGTACCTCTTCGGTACGCCGGGTCAGGACCGGTTCTGGTTCATGTGGGACGACCTGGTGCGCGGTGCCATCGGCGCGGTCGTCCTGTGCGACACCCGCCGGCTGGCCGACTGCTTCCCCGCCGTCGACTACTTCGAGAACAGCGGCCTGCCCTTCGTCGTCGCGCTCAACGGCTTCGACGGGCAGCAGCCCTACACGCCGGACGAGGTGCGCGAGGCGCTGCAGATCGGCCCGGACACCCCGATCATCACGACGGACGCGCGGCACCGGGCCGACGCGAAGTCGGCGCTGATCACCCTGGTGGAACATGCGCTGATGGCCCGGCTACGGTAGGTCCACGGACAGGACCAACCAAGATCGCAGCCAAGTCGGCAGGGTCCTACGGCACTTGTCGTAGACGAGACGGAGCCGGCTGTGTCCTTTGACACGGTCGGCTCCGGTGTTCATAACGTTTCGGCAGAGGAATCGGGTGGTACCGACACGCGTCGCGGTCAACCGGTCTCGCTGCGCGCACAAACGCCCCGTCTTTTGGCGGGCCTCGCTCTTTATGACCGTTTTACGCGAGGTTTACATCACGTGTAACCCTCCCGTTCCATTGTTTGGAAGAGCGCTGGCCGTCGTGCTGGAATGCCAGAACTGCCCAATGGTCAAAGACGTACTCAGCAGTAGCACGTACTCGATGACGGACTGGGTTCTGAGACACAGCGGCACGACACAGGTGCCGACCGCCGAGAGGTTGTTGGTCGAGTGAGGCGAAGCAAGAACGGTCCCGAGGCGTCGGCCCGGGGCAACTTCACCCCGCCGCCGCGCACAGCAGCGGCCGCTCCCGCCCCCGCGCCCGCTGCGGAACCCCAGGCCGAGCCCGTACAGAGTGGTGGCCGCCTCTCTCCGCGCAACTGGCGGGTGACCACCCGGCTGAACGCGATCCTGCTCCTTCCGGTGCTGGTCGGCCTGGTCATGGGCGGCTTCCAGGTGAAGAGCTCGCTCGACACGTGGCAGGACGCCGAGGACGCCGAGAGCACCGCCCGCCTGGTGCGGGCTTCCCTGGGTTACGCCAACGCCCTCTACAACGAGCGCGACGTCACCGCCGCCCCGCTGCTCCAGGGCAAGGGCGAGGACGACACGACCGTCACCGAGGCCCGCCGGGCGACGGACGCAGCGGCCGACACCTTCGACGAGGCCGCCCAGGGCATGCCCGCGAAGGCCGGTCTGGAACGCCGGCTGAAGGTGTTCCGCGCGCAGGAGCCCAAGCTCCAGACGCTGCGCACGGCCGCGTACACGGCCAAGCTCAAGGGCGTGGAGACCGAGGAGGGCTACACCGGCGTCGCCCACCCCCTGATGGAGTTCGCCAACGAACTCGGTCTGGGCACCGGCAACATCACCTCCTACGGCCGTACCGTCTACGCGATCTCCCTGACCAAGGCGGCGCTCTCCCTGGAGCGCTCCATCGGCATGCACATGCTGGTCAAGCCCGGTCCGGAGCCCGCCCACCTCGCCAGCCAGCGCGTCGCCCTCTCCTCCTACGCCTACCTCGAGCGCATCGCGGTCGAGGAGTACATCGGCGGCGGCACCGAGGCGGACGCGCAGAAGCTCGAGGACGCCGAGTCCAAGGTGAAGAAGGACGGCGCGGCCATGGCCAAGGAGGCCAAGGCCAACGACCCGGACTACGTGGCGCCGCCGTCCAACCCGACCACGATGATCTCCGCACTGGCCGGTCTCGACTCGACGGACACCGCCGCCCGGGCGGAGCTGGCCGGGCAGGGCATCACGCCGGAGAACTGGTGGACGGTCAACACCCTCAAGTTCGACGCGTACGAGAAGATCGAGTCGGACCTGGCCGACAACGCGGTGTCCGAGGCGTCCGCCATCGCGGACAACGCCGAGCGGGACGCCTACATCACGGGCGCGGCGGTGGTCGTCGCGCTGCTCGCCGCGTTCATCCTGGCCGGCATGGTGGCCCGCCAGATGAGCCGCTCCATGCGCCAGCTGCGCAACGCCGCCTTCGGCATCGCGGAGCAGCGCCTGCCGACGCTGGTCGACCAGCTCTCCCGCACCGACCCGGGCCGGGTCGACACCCGGGTCCAGCCGATCCCGATCGCCACGAAGGACGAGATCGGCGAAGTCGCCCGGGCCTTCGACCAGGTGCACCGCGAGGCGGTCCGGCTCGCCTCCGAGCAGGCCCTGCTGCGGGGCAACATCAACGCGATCTTCACCAACCTGTCGCGCCGCAACCAGTCGCTGATCGAGGGCCAGCTGAGCCTGATCACGGAACTGGAGAACAACGAGGCCGAACCGGACCAGCTGGAGAACCTCTTCCGGCTCGACCACCTCGCCACCCGTATGCGCCGCAACGGCGAGAACCTCCTGGTCCTCGCGGGCGAGGAGCCCGGCCGCCGCTGGGACCAGCCGGTTCCGCTGGTCGACGTGCTGCGCGCCGCCTCCTCCGAGGTGGAGCAGTACGAGCGCATCGAGCTGTCCGGCGTGCCGGAGGCCGAGATCCACGGCCGGGCCGTGACCGACCTCGTGCACCTGCTGGCGGAGCTGCTGGAGAACGCCACCACGTTCTCCTCGCCGCAGACCAAGGTGCGCGTCACCGCGACCCGGCTGCCCGACGGCCGTGTGATGGTCGAGATCCACGACAAGGGCATCGGCCTGACCGCCGAGGACTTCGCGGACATCAACCACAAGCTGGCCAACCCGCCGACCGTGGACGCCGCGATCTCGCAGCGCATGGGCCTGTTCGTGGTCGGCCGGCTGTCGGACCGGCACGGCATCCGCGTCCAGCTCCGCCCCTCCGGCGAGCAGGCGGGCACCACCTCGCTGGTCATGCTGCCGGACGCCATCACCCACGGTGGCGGCGGCGACCAGCAGCAGCAGCGCGACGAGTTCACCGTCTCGCAGATCATCCCGGAGCAGGCCTTCCATGGCGAGAACTTCTCGCAGGTCGGTCAGCCCATGCGCACCGCCGCCGAACTGGGCTTCGACGACAGCCGGTACGCGGAGGTCCCCGACGACATACGCGAGCTCGACCCGGTCGGCCGGTCGCTGATGCGCGAGGAGCGCCGCGCGGCCCTGGAGTCCCAGTCCCCCCAGTCGCACCCCGAGCTGCCCGGCCCGGCGGACCAGGCTGGTACGGAGAACGCGGGGGCGCCCTCCTTCCAGGACCCGTTCGCCGGCGGACAGCCCGGCTACGACCCCGCCCGGGAGGGTTACCCGGAGCAGCAGAACGGCGGGTACGACCAGCAGTCGGCGTACGCGGACCACCAGCAGGCGTACCAGGAGCCCCAGCAGGCGTCGTACGAGGAGCAGTACTACGCGCCGAACGGCGGCCCGCCGCAGGGCGAGGGCTACGCCCCGTCCGCCGACGGCGGTTTCCCGGACACCTCCTACGCGGACCAGGGCCCGGGCGCACAGCAGCAGGCCGGTTCCGGCGGCCCGGAGGCGTACTCGGCCTTCGAACAGCGGCGCTACCAGGACGACTGGCCCCAGCAGGACGGCTATCAGAACGGCTATCCGGACCAGTACCCGTCCGGTGCTCCCGGGGCGCATTCCGCGCAGGCCGCTGACGTGAACGAGGCGGACCGCGTAGGCTTCGACCGTCCGGGCCCGGCGCCCTCCGCCGCCCACGAGCTGACCGACGCCGGCCTGCCCCGCCGCGGATCCACCGCGAGCGGCGCCGGCAGTGCGGGGCACGTGGGCCAGGAGACACCGGCCGCCGCCGGCACGGGCGGCGAGGACGACTGGCGGTCGGCCAACGACGACCGCTGGCAGCAGGCCTCGGCGCTGCGCAAGCCCAAGGCGGGCGGGGTGACCTCCTCGGGTCTGCCGCGGCGGGTTCCCAAGGCCAACCTGGTCGAGGGCGCCGCCGAAACCACTCCACAGGGAGGCCCCCAGGTCTCCCGCGCCCCGGAGGACGTCCGGGGCAGGCTGAGCAACCTGCGGCGCGGCGTCGAGCGAGGCCGCAACGCAGGCAGTGAAACGAACGGCCAGGACGCAAGGAACGAACACCGTGGTCCTGACAGCACCTACAACCAGGAGCGTTAGTGTGAGCCCGATGAGCCAGGCGGCGCAGAACCTGAACTGGTTGATCACCAACTTCGTGGACAACACCCCGGGGGTGTCCCACACGGTGGTGGTCTCCGCCGACGGACTCCTTCTGGCGATGTCCGAGGGGTTCCCGCGCGACCGTGCCGACCAGCTCGCGGCCGTCGCCTCCGGTCTGACCTCGCTGACCGCCGGTGCCTCGCGCATCTTCGAGGGCGGCAGCGTGAATCAGACGGTTGTGGAGATGGAGCGCGGATTCCTCTTCATCATGTCCATCTCGGACGGCTCGTCCCTCGCGGTTCTTGCACACCCCGAGGCGGACATCGGGCTCATTGGGTACGAGATGGCCCTTCTGGTGGACCGTGCGGGCACGGTTCTGACCCCGGATCTGCGGGCGGAGCTCCAAGGGAGCCTTCTCAACTAAAGGACAGACGGTGCGTTTTGGCGTCCCGTGGCCGTAAAGTTTCGGGACGCGGCTCCACAGAGATGGGTGCCAGGCACAGTCGGAGGAGGAAAAAGTGGGAACACCCGCAGGCGGTCCGTCATCGGGCAACTGGTCGTACGGCCCCGGTCAGGGACCGGGCCACGGCTCGGCGAACGACTTCGGCTACCCCTCCGTGCCCAGCCACCGGCAGCCGTACGCGCCGCAGGGCCCCGGTCCCTCGCCGTACGACCAGCCGCACGCTCCGCGCATCCAGCCCGTGCAGCCGCAGCGCCGCACCCCTGAGCCGGCGCCCGCAGGGGCGTCGAACAACCCCCTGGTGCGCCCGTACGCCATGACGGGCGGCCGCACCAGGCCCCGGTACCAGCTCGCCATCGAGGCGCTGGTGCACACCACCGCGCAGCCGCACCAGATGCAGGGCCAGCTGCCCGAGCATCAGCGGATCTGCAACCTCTGCCGGGAGATCAAGTCGGTGGCCGAGATCTCGGCCCTCCTGACGATCCCTCTCGGCGTGGCCAGGATCCTCGTCGCCGACTTGGCGGAGGCGGGACTGGTCGCCATCCATCAGCCCGGCGGCGACGAGAGCGCCGGCGGGCAGCCAGACGTGACACTGCTCGAAAGGGTGCTCAGTGGACTTCGCAAGCTCTAGCGGCGGTCCTTCCCGCTCCACCACCTCGGCGAAAATCGTGGTGGCGGGCGGCTTCGGCGTGGGCAAGACCACGTTCGTCGGCGCTGTCTCGGAGATCAATCCGCTGCGTACAGAGGCCGTGATGACATCCGCGTCCGCGGGCATCGACGACCTCACCCATACGGGTGATAAGACGACCACGACGGTCGCCATGGACTTCGGCCGCATCACGCTCGACCAGGACCTGATCCTGTACCTCTTCGGTACCCCGGGCCAGGACCGGTTCTGGTTCATGTGGGACGACCTGGTGCGCGGCGCCATCGGGGCGATCGTCCTGGTCGACACGAGGCGGCTCGCCGACTGCTTCCCCGCCGTCGACTACTTCGAGAACAGCGGCCTGCCCTTCGTCATCGCGCTCAACGGCTTCGACGGACAGCAGCCGTACAATCCGGACGAGGTCCGGGAGGCGCTGCAGATCGGCCCGGACACCCCGATCATCACGACGGACGCGCGGCACCGGGCCGACGCGAAGTCGGCGCTGATCACCCTCGTGGAGCATGCGCTGATGGCGCGGTTGCGCTAGCCGCGCCGGGTTGAGTGACGCCCCCTGCGGCCCTGTCGGGCTGCCGGGGGCGCTTTCGTTGCC
>NZ_JACBYP010000044.1 GCF_018982965.1 Streptomyces mayonensis
ATAATTTTCCTCCGGTCGGGGTTGTTCGGGCCTGTCGCCTCCGGGTCGGGGGGGGGGGGCCGGGCCCCGCGCCCCGCGGGGGGGCGCGGGCGGGGGCGGCCGCCCCCCGCCGCCGGGCGGCGGGGGGGGGCGGGGTACGACGGCTGGGGCACGGCGGGGAGGCGCTTGCGTGGCGGCGGCTTCTCCTGGCCCGCGCGCCGGGCGGAAGGGCGGGATGCCGTATTCCGTGTGCTGCCGCTGCTGGTGTGTCCGGGCCTGTTGCGGGAGACCGTGCGGGTGATGATCCGGCCGGTGGACGTGCGGGTACACGTGCGTTGCAGGTAGCCGTGTTTTTCCAGCTCGCGCAGACCGGCGGCGATGCGGGTGGGGCCCTCGGGGAAGCGGGCGGCGAGGGTCTTGATGTCGACGGACGTGCCCTGCCGCACCGACTGGATGTAACAGGAGAGCCCGATGGCGAGCAGGGACAGCTCCTTGTGCTGGACGAGGTGGTTGCCGACCACCGTGAAGCTCTCGGTGTGGCGGACGTGATCGTGGACGACGCCCGCGAGGGGCTGTTCGTTGGGGTGGTCTTCGTCCGGGGTTCGGGACGTGGCGGATACGGGCGCGTTAGGGTGCTGTGCAGCCATCAGGAAGGGTCTTTCCTCGGTGGTCAGGCCCTCGCATTGGGATCCCACTCCCGGCGAGGGCCGTCGCATGTCTGTGGTGTGTCGCCGCTGAGCGTAAGGCAGACAACCAGTCCCGAATCCAGCCGAGTTGGCATATTCACTCGCAGGAGTGACCAAGCCCGGCGGGAGGGAGGGGAGGGGCTTGGTGGGGTGCTTTCTCCCCAGTTGGTGGTTCATTGGGGGCGCAGGTGGGACCGGAACACGTCTGGTCACGTTCCGGTACTTCCTGTTCCGTGAGGGCGAGTTCGGCCCAGACCGTTTTGCGGGGAGGCCGGCCGGGGGTTACTCCCCAGCGGTCGGCGAGCGCCGTGACGAGGGCCAGACCGCGGCCGGACTCGTCGACGGGGCCGGTGGTGCGCGGGCGCGGCATCCGGTCACCGCGCGTGTCCGTGACCTCGATGCGGAGGGTCCCGCCGACCACGTGGAGCTGAAGCTGGAAGTTCCGCCCCGGGACGCGTCCGTGGGTGGCGGCGTTGTTCGCCAGCTCGGCCACGATGTGCTCCGCCGGATCCAACGGCAATCCCCAGGAGCGCAGTTGTTCGGTTGCCAGCAGTCGGGCGAGGCGAGCACCGCGCGGCGTGGAGGACAGCAAGAGGCTGAAGCTGCGGACGGGTTTGCCGGGTGGGGTGAGTTTCTGGTTCACGTCACTCAGCGTGGCCGCAGCTGCGTACCGTGAGGAGTGATGACGCCGTTGCGTACGGTCACTGTCTGGCGGTTGTCCAGTGGTGTCCGGGCTTGTCAGGGCAGTGCGTACGGGTAGGGCGTGGCTGGTACGAGGCGGTACGACGGAGGGGCGCGCATGTCGGTGGACGGTGAGGTTCGGCAGCTCAGGACCGAGGCTGACGAGCCCGGTTGGGAGGTGGACCCGGACGACGAGTGGGGCGTGGCGGTGGTCGCCACCGTGGGGCGGCAGTTGAAGCTGCGCCGGGAGGCCGTGGGGATGCGGGCCGGGGAGTTCGGCAGGGCCGTGGGGTACGGCGAGGATCTCGTCTACAAGATCGAGGGCGGGAAGCGGATTCCCCGGCCGGAGTATCTGGACATGGCCGACGAGGTGTTGGGCGCGGGTGGGCTGCTCGCCGCGATGAAGGAGGACGTGGCGAAGGTCCGGTATCCGAAGAAGGTGCGGGATCTGGCGCAGATGGAGGCGCGGGCGGTCGAGATCGGGGTGTATGTGTGCCACAGCGTCAGTGGGCTGTTGCAGACACCTGAGCATGCCAGGGCAGCTTTCGAGTCACGGCAGCCTCCGTACTCCGAGGAGGAGGTCGAGCGGATGGTCGCGGCTCGCATGGCCAGGCAGGCGATCTTTGATCGGGACCCTGCCCCTGCAATCAGCTTCGTCCTGGAAGAGGCGCCGCTCCGGCGGCCTCTCGGAGGCACAATGGTGTGGCGACGACAGCTCGAACGTCTGTTGGAGGTAGGGCGGTTGCGTAGGGTCACCCTCCAGGTGATGCCGACGCACCGCGAGACCCATCCGGGCCTGGACGGCAAGATCGAGTTGCTGAAGTTCGATGACGGAACGGCCGTGGGACGCTCCGATGGTGCGTTCAACGGGCGGCCGATCTCTGACCCGAGGCAACTCCGCATCCTTGAGCTGAGGTATGGCACCATCCGGGCGCAGGCCTTCCCGCCGGGGGAGTCGCTGACCTTCATCGAACAACTGCTGGGAGAAACATGATCCGCAAGGCCTCCGCCGGGGAAGCCTCCGAACTGGCGTGGTTCAAGAGCAGCTACAGCGATGGCAATGAAGGCGACTCATGCGTCGAGGTGGCCACCACCCCCGGCACCGTCCATATCCGCGACTCCAAGTACCGCGGTGCGAGCCCCCGCCTCGCGGTGGCGCCGGAGGCGTGGGCGGACCTGGTGGCATACGCGGCCGGGGGCTGACCCCTCGACCGGAATCCAAGTGCGGTCCGGGTGCTTGCGTCAGCGGGCCACGAACTGGGTCAGGATCGCCTGGACCTCGTAGATGTCGACGCCCTTGGTGAAGGTCTTCTCGATCGGGGTCTGGGAGCTCGACAGCCAGATCTTCAGTTCCGCGTCGAGGTCGAAGTGGCCGGCCGTCTCGACCGCGAAGTGCGTGATGCTGCGGTACGGGATCGAGTGGTACTCGGTCTTCTTGCCGGTGATGCCCTGCTTGTCGATCAGGATCAGGCGCCGGTCGGTGAACAGGATGGTGTCGCGTATCAGCAGGTAGGCGGCGTAGATCTGCTCGCCTTGGCCCAGGAGCCGCGCGTACTCCTGCTGGGCCTTGGCCGGGTCGACCGTGTGTGCGTTGCCGAACAGTGCCATGGCTGCCCCCTTGAGATCGTTATGGTCCGATCTTCGCAAAGGGCGGGGCCCGGGAGAAGAGCTGTCTCCTCCCGGGCCCCTTCCTGTAGCGAGCGCGTTACGCGGCCGGCTTCTCCTCGAGACGCGGGAAGAGCACCGCGCCCTTGGTGACCGTGGCACCGGCGGGCAGCCGGCCCCAGTCCGCCGCGTCCTGGACCCGCTGGTCCGCGAGGGCGCCCAGGGACGCCTCGGCGCCGAGGGAGTCCCAGAGCTTCTGGGAGGTGTCCGGCATGATCGGGTTGAGGAGGACCGCCACCGCGCGCAGGGATTCTGCGGCCGTGTAGAGGATCGTTGCCAGGCGGGCCTTCCCCTCCGGCGAGTCGTCCTTGGCGACCTTCCAGGGCTCCTGCTCGGTGATGTAGCCGTTGACCTGCTTCACGAAGTCGAAGACCGCCAGGATGCCGCCCTGGAAGTCCAGCTCCTCGCCGATCTTCCGGTCCGCCTCCGTGACCGCCCTGGTCAGGCCGGAGTGGATCGCCTGCTCGGCGTCCCCGTCGGCCGTCGCGGCCGGCAGCTCGCCGCCGAAGTACTTGTTGACCATGGCCGCGACGCGGGAGGCGAGGTTGCCGTAGTCGTTGGCCAGCTCGCTGGTGTAGCGGGCGGAGAAGTCCTCCCACGAGAACGAGCCGTCCTGGCCGAACGCGATCGCGCGCAGGAAGTACCAGCGGTACGCGTCCACGCCGAAGTGCGAGGTCAGGTCCTGCGGTTTGATGCCCGTCAGGTTGGACTTGCTCATCTTCTCGCCGCCGACCATCAGCCAGCCGTTCGCGGCGACCTTGCCGGGCAGCGGCAGGCCCTGGGCCATCAGCATCGCCGGCCAGATGACCGCGTGGAAGCGGAGGATGTCCTTGCCGACCAGGTGCACGTCGGCCGGGAACGTCGACGCGAACCGCTCCGGGTCCTCGTTGTAGCCGACCGCCGTGGCGTAGTTCAGCAGGGCGTCGACCCAGACGTAGATGACGTGCTTGTCGTCCCAGGGGACCGGCACGCCCCAGTCGAAGGTCGAGCGGGAGATGGAGAGGTCCTGCAGGCCCTGGCGGACGAAGTTCACGACCTCGTTGCGCGCGGACTCGGGCTGGATGAAGCCCGGGTTGGCCTCGTAGTGCGCGAGCAGCCTCTCGCTGTACTCGCTCAGCTTGAAGAAGTAGTTCTCCTCGCTGAGGATCTCCACCGGCTTCTTGTGGATGGGGCACAGCTTCTGGCCCGCGTACTCGCCCTCGCCGTCGAGCAGCTCGCCGGGGAGCTTGTACTCCTCGCAGCCCACGCAGTACGGGCCCTCGTAGCCGCCCTTGTAGATCTCGCCCTTGTCGTACAGGTCCTGCACGAACTCCTGGACGCGGTCGGTGTGCCGCTTCTGCGTGGTGCGGATGAAGTCGTCGTTCGCGATGTCGAGGTGCTCCCACAGGGGCTTCCAGGCCTCGGTGACGAGCTTGTCGGCCCAGGCCTGCGGGGTGACCCCGTTCGCCTCGGCCGTGCGCATGATCTTCTGACCGTGCTCGTCCGTGCCGGTGAGGTACCACACCTTCTCACCGCGCTGGCGGTGCCAGCGGGTGAGCACGTCGCCTGCGACGGTCGTATAGGCGTGGCCCAGGTGAGGAGCGTCGTTGACGTAGTAGATGGGGGTCGAGACGTAGTACGCCTTCGCCCCCTGCTTCTCGGTTCCAGTGGCCGCCATGGTCGAAATCCTACTGGTCCGGCGGAGATCGACTCACACGCGTTTCGGGGGGTGGACGGCAGGTTTCGCCGGTCCGCCGTCCCCCCCCCGGTGACGCCGTTACGGGCGCCAGGTGGCCAGTAGGCCCTCGTAGAGCTCCTTGTCGGTGAGCTCCTTGGGGGTCTCGCCCGCGAGGAAGTGGGAGGCGTTGCCCGTCTTGAGCTTGCGGAGGTAGTCGAAGGCCTTGTTCTCCGGGTCACCGAAGGCGACGAAGGAGAAGTGGACCTCCGGGTGGTTCGCCGCGGCGTCCGTGAGGGACTGGGTGGCGGGGGTCTTGGCGTCGGGGGCGCCGTCGGTCTGGAAGACCACCAGGGCGGGCGTGCCGGGGGACGCGTGTTCGGTGTGGTGGGCGAGGACGGCCTCCACGGCGGCGTGGTAGGCGGTGCGGCCCATGCGGCCGAGCGCTCCGTGCAGCTCGTCGATCTTGTCCTCGTGGTCGGTGAGGGTCAGTTCCCCGGTGCCGTCCACTTCCGTGGAGAAGAACGTGACGTGCACCGTCGCCTCGGGGTCGAGGTGGGCGGCGAGCGCGAGGGTCTGCTCGGCGAGGGCCTGGGCGGAGCCGTCCTTGTAGTACGGGCGCATGGAGGCGGAGCGGTCGAGGACCAGGTGGACCCGGGCGCGGGTGCCGGTGAGGCCGTGCTTCTTCAGGGCGGTGCCGGCGGCCTTGTAGGCGGTGGTGAGGGCGGGGGCGCGGGAGCGGAGGCGCGCGGCGGGGGTTGCGGGTTTTGACACGGGGGCCTGCGGCTCGCTGTGGGGGGTGGCCTCGGCTGCGCCTTCGGCGTGCGTCTTCGCACCCGCACCGCCCGTGCTGCTTTCGTTGTCGGGTGCGGGTGGCCCCTGTGGGGGTTCCTCGCCGTCGGCGGGCGCCGGGTCCGGGGCTGGTTCGGGCGTTGTTCCGGTCTCTGCCTCCGGCTCGGGCTCGGGCTCGGTCTTTGCCTTCGGCTCCGGCTCCGGCTCCGGCTCGGGCTCCGGCTCCGGCTCGGGCTCCGGCTTCGGTTCTACCTCAGGCTCTGCCTTCGACTCCGGCTCGGGCTCTGCCGTCGGCTCCGGCTTGGGTTCCGGTTTCGGCTCTGCCTCTGCCTTCGGCTCGGGCTTGGGTTCCGGCTCTGCCGCTGCCTCTGTTGTCGGCTCCGTCGGCTCCGTCGGCTTCGGGACCGTGATGTTGGTGAAGGCGGCCTTGACGAGGTCGTGCTCGTCGGTGGAGGGGGAGGTGGAGGCGTCGGCCGGAGTCGGTTCCGAGCGGGGCTCGGGGACCTGGAGGGTGGCCTCCGGCTGGGCCGGGGGTTCGGAGGCGGTCGGCTGCGACGGGAGCTTCTGCTCCGGCGCGGTGACGGGCGGTGCCGCCTCCTGCGTCGCACCCTCCGTCTCAGCGGCCCGTTCTTTGCGTGACCGGCCGAACGCGTTCCGCAGGAGAGTCAGAATGCCCATGTGCGCAACCCTTCGCGTGAGTTGATGCCCGTAGATCCCTGGCCAGGACGGACACGTAAGGTTAGCGGCCCCGACTTGTGATCTTGTGCAGGGTCTGCCACGGCTGCGCGGACGCGTCAAGGCGGGATCGAGACGCCGCAGCAGTCCCCCCTTGGCTTCCGCGGGTTCACCCGTCGTTCACCGCGATGCCCGGCTCCCGCATGTGTGCGCCCCTACGGTCGCGCTGACACCAAGGGTATTCAGGGTTTCTCAAGGGGAGAACACAGTGCGCAAGCTGCTGCCGTTGATCGGAACGCCGTCCGGTTCGCACCCCGGCGGGAGGTCTGCCATGACCTGCCGTTTCCGGTGCGGTGACGCCTGTTTCCACGAGGTGCCCAACACCAGCGACAACGAGTACGTAGGTGACGTCATCGCTGGTGCGCTCAGCCGCCGGTCGATGATGCGGGCCGCCGCCGTCGTCACCGTCGCCGCGGCGGGCGCCGGGGCCGCCGGGGTCGCGGGAGCACCGTCGGCGCAGGCCGCGCCCGCGGCCGGAAAGGGGCACGGAAACGGGCACGGGCACGGGAAACCGTCGAAACCGCAGGGCGCGCGCGGGCTGCGGTTCACGCCCGTCGCGCCGAACACCGACGACACCGTCACCATTCCGGACGGATACCGGCAGAACGTCGTGATCCGTTGGGGTGAACCCATTCTGCGCGGGGCTCCCGCCTTCGACCCGGAGAAGCAGAGCGCCAAGGCGCAGGCCGGGCAGTTCGGGTACAACAACGACTTCCTCGCGCTGCTGCCGCTGCGGGGCGAGCACGGCCGCCAGCTCCTCGTCGCGAACCACGAGTACACCGACGAGGTGCTCATGTTCCGCGGCTACGACCCCGAGAACCCGACCCGCGAGCAGGTCGAGATCGCCTGGGCCGCGCACGGTCTGTCGGTCGTCGCCGTGGAGGAGGAGAAGAGGAGCGGCCGTCTGACGGGCGTCTCGCGGCATCGGCTGAACCGGCGGGTCACCGCCACCACCGAGTTCCGGCTGACCGGGCCCGCCGCCGGGTCCGACCTGCTGAAGACCTCCGCCGACCGCAGCGGCCGCAAGGTCCTCGGCACCCTCAACAACTGCTCCGGCGGCACCACCCCGTGGGGCACGACGCTGCACGGCGAGGAGAACTTCAACCAGTACTTCGCCAACGCCTCCAGCGACACCGACAAGCGGTACGGCATCGGCACCGGCGCCACCGAGCGCAAGTGGGAGCGGTTCGACAAGCGGTTCGACATCGCCCAGGAGCCGAACGAGGTGCACCGGTTCGGGTACGTCGTCGAGCTGGACCCGTACGACCCGGACTCGACGCCGCGCAAGCACACGCTGCTCGGCCGCTTCAAGCACGAGGCCGCGACCGTGCGGCTGACGCACGACGGGCGGCCGGTCGTCTACACCGGCGACGACGAGCGGTTCGACTACTTCTACAAGTTCGTCGGCAGCAAGCGGATGCGGCACGGCAACTCCCGCTGGGCGCGCGAGCACAACCTCTCGCTGCTCGACGAGGGCACGCTGTACGTCGCCAAGCTCAGCGGCGACTCCCCGGCGATCGAGATCGACGGCTCGGGCAAGCTGCCGAGCGACGGCGAGTTCGACGGGAGCGGCCGGTGGATTCCGCTGGTCACCGCCACGGAGCGCGGTGCCGTCTCGCACGTCGAGGGCATGAGTGCCGAGGAGGTGTGCGTGTTCACGCGGCTCGCCGGTGACAAGGTCGGCGCGACCAAGATGGACCGGCCCGAGGACATCGAGCCGTCGCCGAAGACCGGCAAGGTGTACGTCGCCCTCACCAACAACACCGACCGCGGCGTGGACGCCAAACCCAAGCCGGACGAGGCCAACCCCCGCAACGCCAACAAGCACGGCCACGTCCTGGAGCTGACCGAGCGCTGGAACCGGGCCGACGCCACCTCCTTCGCCTGGTCGCTGTTCCTCGTCGCGGGCGACCCGGAGGACCCGGCGACCTACTTCGCGGGCTTCCCCAAGGACCGGGTCAGCCCGATCTCCTGCCCCGACAACGTCGCCTTCGACGACCACGGGAACCTGTGGATCTCCACCGACGGCAACGCGCTCGGCACCCACGACGGGCTCTTCGGCGTGGCGACCAAGGGCGACAGGCGCGGTGAGCTGAAGCAGTTCCTGACCGTGCCGACCGGTGCGGAGACCTGCGGTCCGCTCGTCCAGGACCGGCGCGTGCTGGTCGCCGTGCAGCACCCGGGCGAGGTCGACGGCGCCTCCGTGGAGGAGCCGGCCAGCACCTGGCCCGACGGACCGGGGAAGATCGTGCGCCCGGCCGTCGTGGCGGTGTGGCGCGAGGACGGCCGCGACATCGGGGTCTGAGCCGCCCTCGACGAACGGTGTCCGAGCCGCCCCTCGACGAACGGTGGGGGTCAGCCGTCCGCCGCGTGCAGGGTCAGGTCGACGACCAGCGCGCGGTGGTCGGTGCCGGCCAGGTCCAGGAACCGGGCGCCGTGCGCGGCGAAGTCCTCGGACACCAGGACGTGGTCGATCTGCGTGCCGAACACGGGGAGGGTCTTCGCGGGCCAGGTCGGCGTGCGGTCCTCCCCCGCCAGCCGGGCCGCGTCGCCCAGCCCCGTGTCGAGGATGCGGCGGAAGGCGGCGTGGTCCTGGGAGGCGTTGAAGTCGCCGGCCAGGACGGTGGGCGTCCCGCGGTCCCCCGGGGCGGCGACGGCGTCGCGCACGGCGGCCAGCTCCTTGCGCCACAGGTCCACCTGGTCCGGCAGCGGCGGCATCGGGTGGGCGAGCTGGAGCCGTACGGCGTGGCCGCGCACGTCGGCGACGGCGCCGGGCATGCCCATGGTCCCGGGGACGCCGGGGGCGGCCTCGAGCGGGAACGCGCTCAGGATGACCGAGCCCTCGGAGCCGCCGCCCTCGACGGCCTGCCGGTGCGGGTAGCGGGCGGCGAGTTCGCGTCGCAGCGCCGCGTCGCACGTGTACTCGCACTCCTGCACGAACACGAGGTCGGGCTTCTCGTCCCGCACGGCGGCGATCAGGGCGTCGGTGCCCTGCCCGAACTCGACGTTCGACGTCAGCACCCGCACCTGGGCGACGGGCGGCCCGGCGGGCTCGCCGGTCCTGCCGTACGGCTCGGCGAACCAGGCCAGCAGCCCGAGCAGCGCGACGCCCCACACCGCGCCGGTCCACCACCGGGCGAGCAGCGTCAGCAGCAGGCCCGCAGCGGTGGGCGCCAGCAGCCAGGGCAGGAAAGCGAGCAGCTGCGGTACCGGGGTGATGCCGTCGCTGTCGGCGACACGGCAGCCGACGACCACGCTCACGCCCGTGAACAGCAGCCCGGCGCACCACGCCCCCAGCCGCCGTCCGGTGCGGCGGGCGGCGCGCCCGCCCCGGGTGTCCGTCCGTTCGCCGTACGCCGTGTCGGTCTCGGTCCCCAAGTCCCGGCCCTCCGCTCGCGGTGCGCTGCCCGAATACTCCCCCAAAGGACGAGGAACCGGGGGTCCGGAGTTGCGCACCGGGTACGCGCGCCGGGCCCGGACGGGCCCCGACGGCATCGGACGGGGCAGGCGGTCGGACGGGGGCAGGCGGGGTCGGAAGGAGCGTTGCGGGTGCGGGTGCGGGTGCGGGTGCGGGTGCGGGTGCGGGGCAGGCTAGGCGCCGGCGTCCGCGGTCTTCGCGTCGTCTTCCCGGGGGTCCGTACCCGCAGCGGGTGCGTGGTCCGCGTGCCGGCGTGCGCGGTCGCCACGTCGGCCTGCCGGGCGTTCGAAGCGGCGTCCGTGGCGGTGTCCGTCGCGGTGTCCGTGGCGGCCCGTGAGCCAGGAGGTCAGGGCGACCGTGAGCCCGAGGGCGACCAGGAGCCACGAGGCGGTGCGCAGGGTTTCGGTGAGGGCGTCGTAGACGGCGCCCGCGGCGGGACCGTCGACCGGGCCGGGGAGGTCGGTGACGGTGAGCCGGCGGCCGACCAGGACGGCCAGGCCGAGCAGCGCCCCGCCGAGGGCCGTGCCGAGCCCGGCGGCCGTGACGGCACGGCGGCGGCAGGCGGCGAGGAGGATGCCGGTGACCGCGAAGGCGACGGCCGCCAGCGGCAGCCAGAAGGCGGCGACGTCGAGCACGTGGTAGCCCTTCCTGAGCCGGTCCGCGTCGTGGGCCGGGAGCACGGTGACCTCGGTGTGCCGGACCGGGATGCGCCGGGCGAAGGGCACGTTGTCCCGGGCCAGCCGGTCCCGGACGCGTTCGGTGACGGGAGCGAGGTCGACGGTGACGGGGCGCCCGGCCGCCGAGTCGTCCCGCAGGGCGCGCAGCACGGCACGGTGGACGGTGCGGTTGGCGGTGACCCAGCCCTCGCGGAAGGCCTCGGTCCGGGTGAACGAGCGCGCCGCGTCCCGTACGAAGAGCCGTACCGCGCCGGTCACCGGACCGGGGCCGGCGGCGACCTCGTCCACGACGCCCGCGCCGAGCGGCCCCGCGACCGCCTCCCGCACGTCCGGGTCGTCGGCGAGCGGGGCCGTGGCGGCGACGTACCGTCCGGTGTCGGCCAGCCCGTACGCGGCCCAGCCCGCCAGCGTGCCGCACGGTGCGAGCAGGCAGGCGAGGACGATCAGCACGGCCGACAGGCCGCCCCTGAGGCGCGGGAACACCCTCCCAGGCAAACGCGCGCAGTCACGCCGGGCGACCGGCGTGACTGCAGATGGCCCCCCACGACGAGCCGGTCAGGTGGTGCGGGCCGCCCGCGCCTCCTCGGCGTCCTGGTGGGTGTAGTACCAGTAGGCCAGCCCGGCGGTCACCGCCGCGGCCAGCAGCAGGGACACGACGACGCAGGTGAACATGGCCACGCCGCTGCCCGAGTACAGGTACCCCAGCGCACTGCCCGCGAACGCGCCCCACAGCACCGCGTGGCCCTCCCGCGGCAGCCGCCGGGCCACCTCGCGGACCACGACGTAGAGCACGGCGAACGCGAGTGCCGTCATGAAGCCGAAGAACAGGTTCCAGCCGGTGACGGGGCCGCCGCGGCGGCTGACGGACGCCGCCCAGTAGCCGTAGACGAGGCCGAGTACGAGGGGCGTCGCCCATTTCGCCAGCAGGTGGGTCCGCCTGCCGAAGACGTCGGGCCACGCCGTGCGGCCGGTCCTGCCCGTGCCGGTGCGGGCCCCGGTGGATGAGCCGCGTGTCGGTACCGCGTGAGCCATGAGGGCACTCCTCTCGCCTCGCCCCGACTACCAGCGCACACCTGCGCGCGCCGCCCGGCAAGTCAGGATGCGCCCCGGTGGGGCGCGTGCTTCGCTGATTCCTGTGAGGGGTGGCGTGCGCAGGCTGGTACGTGGCTGGTGGGAGCTCTTCGGCGGGCTCGTCCGGGCCGCCGGCCGGGGCGACGCCGCCTCCCGGCACGCACTGCTGAGCGTGCGCGGCCACAGCGTCGCCTGGCTGGTCCCGCTGCTGATGCTGGGCGGCATCGTCGCGGTCGACGTCACCACCGACGTGTTCCAGTTCATCGCCTGGACGGTGCTGGTCCCCGGGGTCGCCGCCGCGATCTGCGGTGTGTGGAGCACGGGCCTGTTCTCGGTGCTGTCGATCGTCGTGTACCTGCTCGCCGACCTGGTCTGGCAGCACCGTGCGGAGACCGGTCTGCCCGGTCTGCTGCTCGTCGTCATCGGCGGCGCGGTCGCCGTGGTGGCGGCCGCGGTCCGGGTCCGGGGCGAGCGGAGCATGACGCACATGCGGGACATCGCGGAGACGACCCGCCGCACGGTGCTCCGACCGCTGCCGGTGGACTTCGGCGGCCTGGAGCACGCCGCCGTCTACCTCGCCGCGGACAGCGAGGCCCGCGTCGGCGGCGACTTCTACGACATCCAGCCGGGCCCGCACGGCACCCGCGTCCTCCTCGGCGATGTGCAGGGCAAGGGACTCGGCGCGGTGGACGCGGCCGCCGCGCTGCTCGGCACCTTCCGCGAGGCGGCCTACCACGAGGCGGACCTCGCCGTGGTTGCCCGGCGCCTGGAGACCCGGATGCTGCGCCACCGCGCGCACACCGCGGCCCTCGGCCGGTCCGACGGGGACCGGTTCGCCACCGCTGTGCTGGTCGGCTTCCGGCCCGGCCTGCCGGACGCCGTGGAGGTCGCCGTCTTCGGCCACGAGCCACCCCTGGCGGTCGGCCCCCGCGGGGTTCGCGCCCTGCCGGTGGGCGGCGGGCTGCCGCTGGGCATGAGCGACCTCGGCCCGGGACCGGTCGGGTCGCCGGAGCGCGCGGCGCTCGCCGCGGACGAGGCGCTGCTGCTGGTCACCGACGGTGTCACCGAGGCGCGCGACCCCGCCGGGCGCTTCTACCGGCACGGCCGGGCCGTCGCCGCCGCCGTCGCCGCCGACCCCGCGAACAGCGCGCCCGGGCGGCTGGTGGCCCTCGTGCGGGACGGCACACTGCGGCACTGCCGGGGACGTCTGGCCGACGACACCACGGTCTTCGCGGTACGCAGGGCGGGGCGCCCGCCGGTGTGGCCGTAGCGTCGCCACCCGTGTCCGCGCCGCATCCGTGTCCGCCCCCGCGCCCGCACCCGCACTCCGGCTCCGGCTCGGGCCGGAGCTGTCGCAGGCGGCAGGCGGCAGGCGTCGTCCGGCGGAGGGGCGGGAGGGACTGCGTGCCCCGCCGCGCGGCCGCAGCGGTTACGGTGCTGCCGTACGTGATCGACAGGGGAGGGACGGGAGGGGACATGCCTGGAACCGTGCTGCTGCTCGCGGCGGCGCCCGTGGGCCGCGGGTGCCTGGTGGACGCCGCCTCCGTGCTCCCCGTGCTCGCGGCGGTGCCGCCCGCCGTGCTCTCCGGCGCCGACACGGCCAACGTCGTCGAACTCGCCGACCCGCTGGAGCCGCAGGCCGTCCTCACCCGGCTGCGCGCCGCCGCCGCGGCCCCCGGACCGCTGACCGTCTACGTGACCGGCCAGCTCCAGCTGGACCGGCGCCAGCGCCTGCCGCACCTGGCGCTGGCCCGTACGACGCCGGCGACCGTCCGCTACACCGCCCTGCCCTGGCACTGGATCCGCGAGGAGCTGCGGCTGCGCCCGAGCGGCGCGACGACTCTGCTGCTCGACCTGCACGCCGACCAGGAGACGTGGCAGTGGCTGCGGGAGCACCCCCTGGACTGCGGGCGCGACAACGCCGTCTACGGTCGCGTCGCGCCGCCGCCCGCACGGCGGACGGTGGCCGTCCCCGCGTACATGCGGGGCGTCGCGACGATCCTGCGCAGCGGGCACCGGCCGCCGCCCCACGACCTGCACCAGCAGGCGCTGGCCCGCATGGCGGCCGAGGGCGCGGGGGGCTCGGCCGACCTGGTGCTGACGGCGCCGGGGCCGGTGGCGGGCGACCCGCACGCCGTCATCGCCGCCGCCGTACGGGCCGGCCGGCACGGCGACGCCGACGCGTTCGCCGCCCGGCACGAGCGGGCCGCCGCCCAGGCGCACGGGCCCACCGCCGAGGACACGCTGCACTGGACGGAGGTCCGGGCCGACCTGGCGATGTTCGCGGGCGATCCGGTGCGCAGCTGCCGGGCCTGGCTGACGGTGGCCGAGACCCGGCTGCGCGCCGGTCAGCCGCCGCAGGCGCCCGCCGTCGAGGCGGCCGTCGACCGGGCCCACCACCAGTGGGGGCGGATCCGCGACGCCGGACGGGCCAGGGAGCTGGGCGCGGCCCTCGCCACGCTGCGGGGCCACGTGCCGGGCCGCCGCGAGGGGGCCCTGGACCACGTGCAGCGGGAGCTGAGCAGACTCCAGACACAGGGGAGTTGAACCGGATCCGGCTGTCAGCCGTTCACCGTGGTGAGCTCGTCCGGGCCGGGGGCGCCCAGGCCCGGGTCGTCCAGGTCCCGGGCGTCCGGGCCGGGGCCGGTGTCCGCCGCCGGTCGCGGGGCCGGGGACGAGGCGTCGTCCGGGTCCGCGGGGCCCGCGTTCGCGGCCAGCAGCAGGCAGGCCACGGTGACGACGGCGGCGGCGAGTGCTCTGGCACGGCGCTCGGCGGTGCGGGTGCGTACGGGCACGGTGTCCTCTGCGGATCCAGGAATTGTGTCAAGCGGGGTAAGCGCGCTTAATACGCGGTTTAACCTAGAACTGTTCGTGTGGAACGGCAAGAGGCCTCAGGGGAGTTGGCAGTGGCGGACCGTGACGACCGGGGGACCGTCGGACGCCGGGTGCAGCGGCTGCGGGCCGAGCGCGGCCTGACACAGCGCCAGCTCGCGGAACCGGCGTACACCCCCGCCTACATCTCCACCCTGGAGGCCGGCCGCGTCCGCCCCTCCGAGGAGGCACTGCGGCACCTCGCCGAGCGGCTAGGCGTCGGCTACGAGGAGCTGGCCACCGGACGCCCCGCCCGCCTCGCCACCGACCTGCGGCTCAGGCTCACCGAGGCGCAGCGCACCTTCGCCGCCGAGGGCGCCGAGCAGGCGGCCGAGCTGTACACCGGGCTGCTGGCCGAGGCCGAGGAGTACGAGCTGGCCGAGGAGCGGGCCGCCGCGCTGCTGGGGCTCGGGGAGTGCTCGGTGGAGACCGGCGAACTGGCCGCCGGACGGCAGTACTTCGAGCGGGCCGAGCAGTGCCTCGCCGACGCCGGCGCGCCGCTTCCCGCGCGCGTGCCCGCCCTGCGCGGACGGGCCCTGTCCCACTACCTCGCCGGTGAACTCCGCTACGCCGTCTACCTCCTGGAGTCCACCCTCGACGAGCTGAACCGCGGCGGCCTGCACGACCCCGACGCGCTGCTGATGCTCTACGCCAGCGTGATCGGCCCGTACATGGACATGGGCGCCCACGCGCGCGCCGCCCAGGCCGCCGAACTCGCCCTCTCCCTCGCGCCCAGCGCCGGCGACCCCGCGCTGGTCGCCCGCATGCACCGGACCGTCGCCCGCACCCTGCTCGCCGAGGGCCGCCTCGCCGAGGCCGACGCGTCACTGGCCAAGGCGGCCGAGCTGTACCGCACGCTGCAACTGCGCACCGAACTGGCCAACTGCCACTGGATGCGCGGCTACGTCTGCGCCCAGAACGGCGAACTCCCCCGCGCCGAGGAGGAGATGAGGGAGGCCCTCGGCATGCTCTCGGCCACCCGCGCCGCCCTCTACAGCAGCCAGGTCGCCGTCGAGCTGGCCGATGTGCTGCACCGGCGCGGCAAGTCCGGGGAGGCCGCCGAACTGCTGCACGGGGTCCTCAGCGACCTCTCCTCCGAACGCGGCGCCGTGCACTCCGCGGGCGCGCACCGGCTGCTCGGCATCATCGCCGAGGACGCCCGGGACACCGAGGCCGCCGAGGAGCACTACGTCCGGGCGCTGAGCCTGCTGGAGCGGGCCGGGGCCGTCGGTGACCTGGCCGACCTGTGCCGGCTCCTGGGCGACCTGCTGCGCCGCACCGGCCGGGTGGAGGCGGCCCTCGACGCGTACCGCACGGGCCTCGGCCACCGCACCGCCCCCGGCACCACCACCCTGGGACCGGCCCCCGCCCAGCCGCCGCTGTGACTGCCGGCGGCGTTCCGGGAGCGGTCACGCGGTCACCCCTTCACGGCACCCCCTCCCGTCGCGCCACCAGCGTGCGGGGCCATCCGGGCGAGGGGGCGACCGGGGGCGCAGAGGGAGGCCGAGGGGACGCTACAGCCCCAGCCACACCGTCGTGTCGGGACCGAGGCGGCCGCCGTCCAGCGGGGCGCTGCTCAGCAGCACCTCACCGGCCGGCAGGTCGACGGTGGTCCCGGAGAGGTTGGTGACGCAGCGCCAGGTGTCCGAGCGGTCGAACCGCAGGACCCCGGCCGGAACGTCGTCCGACCAGGTCAGCGACTCGCCGTCGAGCAGCTTGCGGCGCAGGCGCAGGGCCGTGCGGTACAGCTCCAGCGTGGAGCCCGCCACCCCGTCCTGCGCCTGGACGGAGTACCCGCCGAAGCCCGGCGGCTGCGGCAGCCACGCCCCGCCCGTGCCGAATCCGTACGACGGCCCGTCCGTCGTCCACGGCAGCGGCACCCGGCAGCCGTCGCGGCCCTTGCGGACGTGCCCGGTCTGCTCCCAGATCGGGTCCTGGAGGACCTCGGTGGGCAGGTCGGCCACCTCCGGCAGCCCCAGCTCCTCGCCCTGGTAGACGTAGGCCGAGCCGGGCAGCGCCAGCATCAGGAGCGTCGCCGCGCGGGCCCGGCGCAGACCGGCCGCCGCGTCGACGGCCGGGGCGCGGCCGCCGGACAGCAGCCAGGCGTCCGGGTCGGTGCCCGGCGGGAGGACCAGCCGGGAGGCGTGCCGGACCACGTCGTGGTTGGAGAGCACCCAGGTCGCCGAGGCGCCGGCGGCGTGCGCGTCGGCGAGCGACCCGGTGATGATCCCGCGCAGCTTGGCGGCGTCCCAACCACCTTGAAGGTACTCGAAGTTGAAGGCCTGGCCGAGTTCGTCCGGCCGGGCGTACAGGACGCGCCGGGGGCCGGGGACCCAGGCCTCGGCGACGGCGGTGCGGGGCGGGGAGTAGGTGTCGAAGATCTTGCGCCAGTCGCGGTAGACCTCGTGCACGTCGTCGCGGTCGTAGAACGGGTGGGTCCCCGGCGCGAACTCGGCGAGGGCCGCCTCGCCGCTCAGCTCGGGGGCGCCGAGGTCGCGCAGCGGCTCGCCCAGGTCCTTGACCAGCGCGTGCGCCACGTCGACGCGGAAGCCGTCGACGCCCCGGTCGCACCAGAACCTCAGCGT
Organism: Streptomyces mayonensis; assembly: GCF_018982965.1. Lineage (GTDB taxonomy): Bacteria > Actinomycetota > Actinomycetes > Streptomycetales > Streptomycetaceae > Streptomyces > Streptomyces mayonensis. The sequence goes on from NZ_JACBYP010000044.1 coordinate 16,815, forward strand.
GGTGCGGAAGTCGGCGCGGACCTGCTCGTTCTCCCAGTTCAGGTCGGGCTGCTGGGGCGCGAAGAGGTGCAGGTACCACTGCCCGTCGGGCACCCGCTGCCAGGCGCTGCCGCCGAAGACGGACTGCCAGTCGGTGGGCGGGAGTTCCCCGTGCTCACCGCGGCCGTCCCGGAAGACGTACCGGTCGCGGGCGGCCGAACCGGGGCCCGCCGCCAGGGCCTCGCGGAACCACGCGTGGCGGTGCGAGGTGTGGTTGGGGACGAGGTCGACGATCACCTTCAGACCGAGCCGGTGGGCCTCGGCCGCCATCGCGTCGAAGTCGTCCAGGGTGCCCAGGCGCGGGTCGACGTCGCGGTAGTCGTCGACGTCGTAGCCGCCGTCGGCGAGTTCGGAGGGGTAGAACGGGCTGAGCCACAGGGCGTCGACGCCCAGGGCGGCCAGGTGGGTCAGGCGCTGGGTGATGCCGCGCAGGTCACCGAGCCCGTCGCCGTCGGCGTCGGCGAAGCTGCGCGGGTACACCTGGTAGATGACGGCCTGCCGCCACCAGCCGGGGTCCTGGGACGACAGGTCGGGCGTGCTGGCGGTGGGGGCGGTGCGGGCGGTGCTGCGTACGGTCACGCGGCCTCCTTCGCGGTGCGTGCGGGCACTGCAGACCCGTTGGACGCCATGGATCTCATCGGCTCCGGTCCGGACCGGCTCCGTCCCGGATCGGGTCTGTCCACATCAGGTCTGTCCAGATCACCCGAAAAGCGAACCCGTGCGCCCGCGACGCGCCGGGGTTACGCGTCGGTGCGCTCGGCCGCTGCCGGGTACGGGTTCGCATACCGCGCTACGGCCACGCGCACGGCCGGGTCTACGTTTCCGCGGTGCTCTCGGCCGACCGGGGCCCGTCCGTCCCGGACGCGGAGGCGGATTCGGCCTCCTCCGCCGCGGTGCGCAGTGCGGTGCTGTCGACGGTCATACTGACCGCTCCGGAGGGATTGAGGTACAGCACGTGGCCCTCCGGGAGCCGGTCCAGGACGTCCACCGCGGGGAGCAGCTCGTAGCCGAACCGGCCGGCTGCCTGGAGGTGCACGGGCGAGGTGAAGACCGGGACGACCGGCTCCCCGTTCGGAGAGACAGCCGACAGGGGCGTCCGGCCGGGGCCGAGGAGCATCGCCACCTCGGCGGCGGCCAGGGTGCGGGTCACCGCCTCGCCGGGGCCGTATCCGGTGGCGGCGAGCTGGACCGCCTCGTCGACGGGATCGGTGGGGGCGGGCCAGTCGAGTGCCTGCGGGGAGGGCCGGTATTCCTCGTTGGGCCGCCACTCCGCGATCTCCCCGTCGAGGTCGGCCCGCCACTGGCCGACCACGGCCCAGTTCGGCGGCTCCCCCGAACCGGCCCATGTCGGGTCCACCATGCCCAGCCAGTGGTCGGGGGAGAGCCGTGCCGCCTCCCTGATCTCCTCCGGTACCGGAGGCGTGGTCTCCTCGTCGTGCCCGGGCGCGGTGCCGGCGGCTGCAGCGGTGTCGTTCATGGGTTCCTCGGGAGCTGTCGGGGATGGTTGTGCAGGATCTGCCAGATGTTCCAGTAGTCGTCCGCGGACGGGGTACGGCCCCGGTCCCGGAACCACTCCTCGACCAGCCGGCGCAGCCGCTCGAAGGCGACCGGTCCGTCTGCGGCGTCGGGGACCGTGTCCGGGCCGAGCGCCGTCAGCAGGTCGAGGATGTCGTCCAGGGTGTGCAGGTGGGCGAGGAACCAAGCTGTCTCGTCCGGGTCAGGTTCCTGACCCGGGGGGCGACCCGCCGCACCCGCCGTCCGGTCATCCGCTGTCCGGTCGCCCGTCGCCCGGTCGCCCGTCGGCCGGTCCATCTCGGCCAGAGCGTGCTCGTCGGGGAAGAGGCCGTCGACGGCGACGTGGGCGCGCAGCTCCTCTTCCGAGAGTGGAGCGAGGTGCCAGTAACGTCCCCAGTTGTCCACGTAGTCGAGGTCGGAGGACTCGTTCGTGCCGCGGGCCCGCAGCTCGTCCAGGACGAATTGTGACCCCCTCATGATCTCGTGGAGCGAGTGGTGCCCGACGGGCAGCATCTCCGCCATCAGCGCGAGCCGCATCAGCCCCAGGTCGATGTCCAGACCCCATTCTTCGCGCATGTGCGCGGCCTGGCGCAGCAGCCGGTACGTGGTGCCGGAGGTGCCGGCCCGCACCAGGCCCCCGGTGGCCTCGGCGGCGGACGGCAGGGCGGTACTCATGGGGATGTTCCAGCGGGCCGCGCCGGGGATCCAGCGCAGGACGCCGTCCGGCATCAGCGCGCCTTCGGCGACGCTCAGCGGCGGCCGGACGTCCGCCGGGGACATCGGTACGCGCAGTGCGCTCTCCAGGCGGGCGAACCGCTCCCGCTCGGCAGGGGTCAGGCTGTCGCGGCGGGCGGCCAGGGACTCGTACGCGGTCAGGTCGGGAGCGGTCAGCCGGTCGGCGCGCTCGGCGTGGATCCCGGGCGGGTTGAGGTTGGAGATGCCCAGCAGGTCGGAAGTGGTCGCCTCGGCGACCCAGAGCAGGCCCATGCGCTCGCGCAGGTTGCCGGAGACGGCGACCTCCTCGATGCGGTCCCTGTCCAGGCCGACCGCACCGTCGACGCTGGGATCGGCCGAGCCCAGCTCGTGCCCGCGACCGGCGGCGTCCGCGCGCCGGAACAACTCGGTCGTCATGACCCCGAGCTGGTCGTTGAGGTCGTGCCGGCCGGCGAGATGGCGACCCAGGCGCTCCTCGAACAGCTCGGCCTGCTCCAGGTAGCGCACCCGGCCGCGGACCCAGGCCGGTGCCTGGTCCGGGGCCGGGGCGGACGCCAGCTCCCGCAGCCGGCGGCGCACCGCCGGGGGCGCGGCGTCGATCGCCTGCGCGATGTGCAGTGTCCGTGTGCTCCGCTGCCCGTCCGGTTCCCCCGGGGCGCCCGGCGGCCGGGCCGACGAGGGACCGGTGGCGCTGGGCGGTACGGCGGTGGCGGGCTGCCCGACGAGCCACTGGTCGCCGTCACGGAGCAGAAGCACGGACGGCGGCACCGGGGCCTGCTGCCGGGACCGCGCCGTGCGGTGGGCGTCGGCGGTGTGCGGGGAGCCGCCCCCGGCGGAGGTGCCCCCGGCGGAGGTGTCCCCGGCGGAGGTGTCCGGTGCGGCGGGGCTTTCCGCCCGGGGCCCGATGAAGGCGACCGCCCCGTCCGGCTCCGCCACGGCGGCCGTTGCTCCGAGTTCGCGCACGGCGGCGGTCAACAGCGGAACCAGCGGCAGCTCGGTGTCCGGTCCCGCGAGTTCGGGAACGGTGAGCAGCAGCCGCAGCCGCACGGCGGGCTTGATGGCGTTGTCGGCCACCGGCAGGAAGTTGCCGAGCAGGACGGCTTCCGTCCGCTGCCTCTGGGTGATCGGGTGGTGCGCGATCTCCAGCCAGGACAGTTTCACCGTCGCCGACCGGTCCAGCCGGGGCACCTGCTCTTCGGTGACGTGGCCGTCGGGAAGGGCGTCCGCCAGCCATTTCCGGAAGGCTTTGCTCCGCCCGGGCTCCGCCGCCGGGAGCAGCCCGGCCACCGGCTCGCGTTCGCCCAGGGCGGCCAGCAGTACGGCCACGGAGGTGTGGCCGGGCTCGGCGGCCACGGGGTGCAGGGCATACCGGGTGCCGTCGAGCACGGCCTCGTCGCCGGTCCGCCGCAGTACCCCGAGGGTGGCGGGCGGGAACAGCGGGCCACGACCGGCCGCGGCGCCGTCGGCGGGGGACGGTGCGCTGCCGGGCGCGTCGGCGTTGCGGTAGGCCCGTGGCGGGTACGGGGGAAGTTCCGTGAGGGTGAGCGCGGCGTGCGGCTCGAAGGTGAGCCGGTTGTGGGGGACGTCCCGGGTGAGCACGGGCAGGGCACGGCCGGCCGGATAAAGGACTTCCCGCTCGGCGGGCCACACCGCGAGCGGTGCGACCAGCGGGGCCTGCGACCGGGACACATGGCCGATGACCGGGTGGCGGTCGGCCTTTCCCTCCGCGTCGTGGCTGACGAAGACCTCGGCCAGGTCCTGGCGCTCGCTGGTGCTGCGGAAGCGGGTGATGAACAGTGTGCCGTCGTGCAGCAGCGGTGAGGGGTCCGGCTCGTTGACTGTTCCGGGCAGCCAGCCGCCCCACCAGACCGGTCCGTTCACCCCCGGCAGTATCTCCAAAGCCTCGGTGGCCATGTCGAAGTGCAGCGCCAGCTCGTCGAAGAGCCGGTCGGCGATCCGGTTCACTCGGCGCCGCACAGCGGCCAGGTCCGCCGGATCCGGGGTCTCGCCCAGGTCGGCGAGGTCGGCGATCACGTCACTCAGCTCGTCGTCGTTGAGCAGGAGTTCCGGCCGGAAGTAGTCGCCGCTGCGGGCATCGGACAGGGCCAGCTTCCACACCTGGTGGCCGAACCGCCACCGGGCGAACGCCTGGCCGAAGCGACTGTCGGTGACGAAGCTCTTGAACAGGGTGTGGTCGGAACCCGTGTAGCGGTAGACCGCCGTCAGATGGCCCGGCGCCAGTGCCCTGAACGCACGACGGCCCTCCTCCCCGAACCTCTCCAGCCACTCCCGGGCGCTCTCGACGCGCTCGGCCAGGTGCTCGGGGGCTTCGGCGCCGGACACGGCCGCGGACAGCGCCGTCCAGATGTCCCCGGGGACTTGGAGGTCGTAGGAGGAGTAGAAGCCGGTGGTGTCGCCGTAGGCCGCGTGGTGCGGCAGGGGCCCCAGGTCGGGGGCGAGAGCGCGGCGGGCCCAGAGATGGAGCCGGGCGCCGTCGCGGGAGAGCACGGTGCGCTCCTCGTCGGTGCCTGTGCCGGCGAGGTGGGAGGCGCGCAGCACCTCGGCCAGGGAGTGCCGGTGGGTGAGCACCGACCAGGCCACCACCGCCGAGCGGAACGCGAACGTCCGGGCGGGATCCGCTATCAGCCGGTGTGCTTGGAGCAGCCACAGGGCCTGGCCCACGGTGCCGCCGGCGTATCGGAAGCCGCGGTCGTCGTGGGCGAGGCGGTAGGCGCCCCCGCGGTGGCCCGGCGGGTGGGGCGGGTGCGGGGAGCCGATCCGGCCGGGTGCGGAGCGTTGCAGGCTGGTCGGCGCGGGACCGTAGGCGGCCGTGCCGAACGCCTGCATCAGCTGTGCGAGATGGGGGCCGCTTTCCAGGAACCGCGCCAGAGCGGCCCCCGGGGCGGCGGCCCGCGAGTCGTCCGCTTCCGCGGGGGCGGCGAATCCGAAGGCCAGGTCGGCGCCTTGCGGACCGTGTATCGCGGTGAGGCGTTGGTGCAGCCGCAGGACGGCGTCGACGAGCACCGCGCGGGTCTGCGGCCGGGCGGCGATGTGCTGGGCCAGGGCGATCTCGTACCGGTAGCTGTACTGCCGCCAGTCCTGCCGGGCGTACAGGGAGGCGAAGCGGAGCGTGTCGGGCTCGCCGGGGATCCGCCAGCGGGACACCGACCAGGGGTTGCCGGGCAGCGTCGCCTGCCCGGTGGGGCCGACCGGCGCGACGACCTCGAAGGGCGGGTCGGGCAGCGTCGGCGCCGAGCGCTCGGTGGGCGGGACGCGCAGCCACCGGCTGGGGGTGCCGTCGGAGTTCTCCAGCAGGTGGATGGCGACGCCCGGGGTACCGTCCGGGTTTTCCACGGGGACGGGAGCGACCGGGCCGGTGTGGATGAACACGTCCAGGCCGGTGGCGTCGGCGATGCCTTGGGCGCGGCGCGCTGTCTTGGCCAGGTCGGTGCTGGAAGCGGGGTCGCAGGCCAGGATGGTGATGCTGGTGAAGCCCGCCGCTCGCAGATCTGGACCGAGAAGCCGGCCGACCGTCTCCGGCGTCGCGCCGGACGGCAGACCGTCCGGCCCGGCCACGGTGTAGCCGTCCTCCCGGCCGTGCGAGGCCCAGAAGAGCGTGCGGCCGGGACCGGTGGCGGGCAGCTCGCGGCGGCTGGCGGTTCGGATGCCACCGGGGCCCCTGCTCCACTCGGTGTAGTGCGTGGCGTCCCGCAGGCCGGCATAGAAGGGCGCGCGCAGCGACCAGTCGGCGGCGGTGAAGGAGGCGAGGCCGACGAGCTGTCCGTCGGCGCGGATCTCCTGGGTGGTGATGTCGCCGGGCGACGTGACGGTGCGTCCGTCCGCCCACGGGTTGTTCCAGTAGTCGCGCTCGGGGTAGGGCGGGTCGGCGGCTCGCTGGTGCGGGACCGCGGGCGGCGCGGCCGTACGCTCGGTGACGCGCACCAGGGTGTAGCGCAGACCGGTCTCGGGGTCGGTGTGCAGGGTGCGGTCGACGGCGCCGAAGTCGGTGGGCTCGGCGTGCACCGCGGTGCGCTCCGCCGGGTCGCCCGCGTAAGGGCTGATGTCGCGGGCCGAGGAGCGATCCACCTCGTAGAGCACCGGGTGGTGTCCGGCCCTGCGGTCGGCGGCCAGCGCCCGCAGGGCCGCGGACCTGCTCAGCCGGACGGGGTGCAGCCGGGGGACGGCGACCGCGTCGGGCAGCGCGTCGGTGGCCTGCTGGGAGGCGGGCGGCTCGCCGGGCAGCCAGGCGCCCCACCAGACGGGGGCGTCCACCGGCTCCAGCCGGGGCAGTGCCTCCAGGGCGGCCGCGGTGTGCTGGTCGGCGCGGGCGCGGAGGAGGTCGGCGGAGCGGACCACGGCGGACCGCAGGGCGCCGGGGCGGTCGTCGGACGGGGCCGGGTCCCGGTCGAGGAGGGCGCGGAACCCGGGCAGTTCCCTCAGCAGTACGGGGAATTCGGCGTGGCCGTCCAGCGCGGCGGTCAGGGCGTCGTGGGCCGCCGGGATCACCGGGCCGCCTCCGAGCAGCGCGGCGTCGGGGCCGCCGAGCAGGTGCAGCGCGGTGAGGTGGGACTCGTCCAGGCCGTCCAGGGCCGAGCCGCCGTGCCGCCGGGTGCGGTCCAGCAGCGCCTGCTCCCGGGCCGGCAGCGCGGTGGGGTCGTGGTCGGCCGCGAGGATCTGCTCGCCGCGCCGGATCGCGTCGGCGAGACCGTCGGGCAGCGTCCAGGTGCCGGTGGCCGCGGCGTCGATCCGGCCCGCGCCGATGGCGTACAGAGCGCGGTGCGGCGGGCGCAGCGCGCCCGGGCCCGGGGCGCCGGGACGGCCGGCGGGGCGCAGGGCGCGCTCCGCCCACGTGTACAGGTGCGCGGCGTCGCCGAGGACGGCGGCGCGTTCGGCGGTGTCGCCGAGGCCGACGGCGTGCGAGGCCCGCAGGATCTCGACGAGTGAATGGCGTCCGGTGGGCAGCAGCCGGCCGAGGAGCGCCTCGCGGAAGGCGAGCGTGTCCGCACGGCGCATGCCGGGCAGCGCGAGGTGCTGTTCCAGGGCCTGTTGCACGATGTGGGCGGGGCCGTCGCCGAGCGGCAGGCCGCGGTCCCGGTGGTCGCGACGGTGGTTGCCGTCTTCGTCGGTGGGCCGGGTGGGGTCGAACCACCCGATCAGGTCGGCGCCGCGGGCGTAGGCATCCACCAAGCGCGACAGCGGCACGCCCGCGGCGGGGTCCAGCAGCCGGTCCAGGGCGGCGAGCGGGTCGGGCCCGGTGGCATCGTCCGGGAGCAGCAGAGCGGCGGCACGGGCCGGGTCGCCGGTCTGCCCGGCGCGGAAGCGGTGCAGGGCGCGCACGGCGGCGCGCGCGGAGTCCGCGACCGCCGGGTCGGAGTCCAGCGCCAGGCCGAGGGTGCGCTCCCAGGCCCGGCTCGCCGGGTCCCAGCGAGGGTCGGCGTAGAGCGAGGAGGACAGGTCGTCGGCGAACCCGGCCTCCTCCGGCAGTGTGACCGGGTCGGCGACGAGTCTGCCCGATCCACCGGGTTGCGGCTGCCCCGGGTCCCGGGCCGGCTGGGCGGCTCCCCGGAGGGCACCGTCGGCCGGAACACGGTCGGCCGGAACACGGGCGTAGGCGGCGCCGGTGACCGAGGCTGCGGTGGCGGCGGCCGGGTGGCCGGAGGCGTCCGGGCGGGTCCGGGGCAGCGGCCCGGCGGCGCGGGCGCCGAGGACGACGGTGGCCCTTCTCCGCAGGCCGGTGAGCAGCCGCCGCAGCTGTGCGCCCACCCGTCGGCGGGTGCTCGGCCGGGAGCCGACGCGCACCGCGTGGCCGTCGCCCGGCGAGGCGAAGAACACGGTGCCGCGGTCCAGGGGGAGGGCGACCTGTTCCGTCTCTCCCTCCGCGGCCGCGGTGCCGTGGGACGTGAAGCGGTCCCGGACGTGCGGGCCGGCGACGTCGCGGGGCCGCCCGTCCGGCTCCCGGGCGGTGTGGGCGGTCAGTCCGGACCAGCTGCCGTCGGGGGCGACGATGGCGCGGGTGACGGTCTCCCGGTCCCAGGCGGGTGCGGCGTCCTGGCCGGTGCTCTCCTCAAGCAGGACGTGCGTGTGGACGCCCCCGAGTGCGGCGTCGTGGCGCAGTTCGCGGGAGACCTCCCGGAAGCGGACCGGGTCCGGGTGCAGTGCCGTGCGCTGTTCGGGAGCGCGGGCGAACGGCGCGATGTCCCGCGCGCCGGAGCCGCGCACCTCGTAGACCACCGGATGGCGCCCGGCCGGTCGCTGCGTGGTGGTGAGCGGGCGTACGGCCTGGTCCCGGGAGGTGTGGACGGCGTGCCCGGCGGGCCGGGTGTGGACGGCGCCCGGCCGCCCGGTGGCGACGTCCTCGGCGGAGCCGGTCTCCCAGCCGGACCAGTAGACGGGGCCCTTCAGCGCCGGCAGCAGGGACAGGGCCTCCCGCACCATGGGGGCCAGCAGGGTCAGTTCGGTACGCGCCCCCTCCGCGAGTTCGATGGCCCGGCTGCCGGCCCGCCCGGCCAGGGACCGGAGCACCGCTTGCCGGTCGGGGCCGTCGGGTGTCCGGGACGCCTGGCGGGCCAGCGAGCGCAGGCGGGTGTCGCGGAGCAGCACCAGCGGGTACGCCCCGTCGGGCGCGCCCCGGCCGACCAGTTCGGCGGCCTGCGCGGCCAGATCCCGGCGGAACTGCTCGGCGGCGTCCGGAGCGGTGCTCACGGCGGCGTCGATCAGGGCCGCGTCCGGCCCCCCGGCCAGGTACAGCGCGGTCGCGTGCGCGGCGGTCAGGGTGCGCGGCAGGCTCTGGCCCTCGTGCCGCCGCAGCCAGGCGCGCAGCGCGGCGCGCCGACTCCGGGCGGCGGCTCCGGTGGGCCACGGCAGCGCCTCCAGGTCGGCGGCGTTCCACGTGCCGCCGTCCAGCCCGGCGAGCGAGGTGATCGCGGCCGGTTCGGCGGCGCCACCGGTGATCCAGGGGGTGATCCAGGCGGTGCGCTGCTGGTAGAGCCGCTGGTGGGGCAGGACCAGCTGCTCGGACAGGCCGGGGCCGAGGGCCGGGTCGGCACCGGGGACCTGCCGCCCGCCCGGGTCTGCGGCGAGCGGGGCGCGGGGCGCGAAAGCGGTGTCGGTCCATCTGTACAGCGCCACGGCGTCCACATCGGCGGGCCGCGGTTCGCCGTCGGCGCGGACTCCCGCGGCCTGTGCGGCCTCCAGCAGCTCGGCCAGCGAATGGCCGTCACGGGACAGCTCGTCGGCCAGGAGCGCGGTGCGCAGCCCCAGGAGGCTGTCGGTGTCGGTGCCGGGCAGGCTGGCGTGGACCCGCAGCAGCCACTCGATCCTGGCGGCGTGGCCCTCGGAGGTGAGGTGGCCGAGCCGGTCGTGGCGGTCGCGGTACCAGCTGTCCCCGGGGCGGTGCGGCTCGGTGTCGGCCACGGTGATGGGCAGGCCGTGCGTGTTGAGGTCGGGGCGCTCGCTCCACAGACGGTTGAGGGAGTGCCGTCCGGAACCGTCCGGCAGCCCGTTCACGGCATGGGTGAAGGCCTCGACGAGCGTATGGAGATCACTGCGCCGCAGGAAGTCGTCCAGTCGTTCGTCCGGGCTGCCCGACGTTCCCCGGCCGGCGGCGAGGCCGGGGAACGCGGTCGCCGCGGCCTCGGGCCCGAGATGGACGGAGAGGTGGCCGAAGAGGCTGCGCACGGCGTCGCGGACGGCGTCCTGGACGGCGCCCTTCCGCGCCAGGAAGCGGCCCAGGGCACGTTGGTACTCGGTGGCCGCCGGCCACCAGCGCGGGTCGGCGTAGAGCGCACCGAAGCCGTGGGGAGGGGCGGACGGCGGCGATGAGGCGGTGGTCGGCCCGGGTGCGGCGGGAGTGTCCGTGACCTGGACGTAGGCGTAGGGCCGGCGGCCGCTGCCGTGCAGGAGGACCGAGCGGTGCTGCTTGGGGAAGTCCCACCCGGGCGGGTAGAGCGCCTCGACCTCGGTGAAGTTCACGGAGAACAGGGAGATGTCCCGTCCCTGGGACCGGGCGACCTCGGTGAGCTGGGCGTGATACCCGTCGAGCGGGGTGCCGTAACGGAACGCGAACCTGAGGCCGACGTCGCGATCCAGGGAGGCGCTGCGGAAGAACGGCATGGTGATCTGCCGCTCCCCGTGGAGCGCGGAGGTCCTGGACGGCCGGTGCACGGAGCCCGGCACGGCCCGGTCGCCCCACCACGCGGGACGGTTGACCGGGGGCAGCACGTCCAGGGCTTCGGCGATCATGTCGATGTGCACGGGCAACTGGGCGTGGACATCGTGGGCGATGGTGTCGAGCCGTCGGCGGGCACGCGCCAGCTGCGGTGGGTCGCCGTCCCGGAGCGCCTGTTTCACCGCCTGGAAGACGCCCGTGAAGCCTGGCCGGGCGCGCAGGAGGAGCGGCAGCTGCGCGACGCCGCCCCCGCTGACGAGCTTCCAGACCATGCGGCGCACCAGCCAGCGGCTCATGCCCCGGCCCAGCCGCTCGCCCTTCAGATACGCCTTGATCAACTGGTAGTCGGCGGCCGTGTAGAGGTGCAGGGCCGTCATGTGTCCGGGCGCCAACCGGCGCAGCGCCTCGCGGCCCGCGTCTCCGTAGCGTTCCAACCACTCCCGGGCGGCTTCCTGCCGGTAGCTGTCGGGGTCGATGCCGGTGCTGCCCGGATCGAGCAACTCCCGCACCATCGCCACCAGGTCACCCGGAACGTCGAGCCCGTCGTTCGCCAGCGACCCGGTAAACCGCACGGTCTCGCTGTAGAGCCTCTCGTGCGGAGCCCTCAGGTCCTCCCGCAGGGCGCCGCCCTCCGAAGCGGGCGGGACCAGATGCCAGGGGACCAGGTGGTCGCGCACCCAGTTGTGCATCCGGGAGGCGTCGAGGGCTACGGCCCCGCGCTCCTCGGGGCCGCCCATGCCGAGGTGGTGCGACGCACGCAGGATCTCGTGCAGGGAGTGAACCCCCGCGGGCACCGCCCAGGCGATCAGAGCGAGGCGCAGCAGTGCCATCTCCCCGGCGGTCGCGCCCGTCTCGCGCGCCGCCTGGAGCAGCCACAGGGCCGGGCCGTCGACGCCGTTGACCTCGCGGAAGCCGTGCCGGTCGTACCGGGCCCCGTTCGCGTCCGGGCCTGTCGGTACGGCCCGCAGGGGGCGCCCGGCCCCGCCGACGCGGCCGGGCAGGGTTCGGGCGACGGTGGCGGATGACCCGGTCCGGGCGAAGACCGCGTCGGACTGGGCCAGGAACAGTTCCTCCAGGCTCGGCCGGGCGTCGGGCCCGAGCAAGTGGGCGAGCCGGTCGTCACGGTGCGGGGCGGAGGTGTCCGGGGCCGGGTTCTGTGACGACGGGACGAGGACACGGTCGGCTGCTTCCCTGCCGTGGCGTTCGGCGAGAAAGCGCTGGGTACGGCCCAGGTTCTCCTGCACGGCCTGGAACACTTCGCGCCGGTCGGCGAGGAGCCGGGCGAGCGCGTGCTCGAAGCGCAGGTCCAGCCTCTGCCAGTCAGCGGTCGGGTACCGGGCGGTGAACCGGGGAGTGCCCGGTGCTCCGGTGATCCGCCAGGACGCGAGGTTCGGCGGGCGCTCCTCCCGGCCGTCGGTGTCATCCTCCTCTCCGTCTTCCGAGCCGGCCCCCGTTGCGTCTTCCGCTCCGTCTTCCGAGCCGACCACCGTGCTGGCGTCCGAGCCGAACTCCGTGCCGCTCTCGGAGCCCGCGTCGTCCGGGGCGAGGGCCGGGGCGAGAGCCGTGGCGTCGGCGTTGACCTGCGCCTGATCCGGGTAGCGGACCGGTGACGCGTGGGAAGCCGCCGACGGCGGGACCGTCGCCGACGGCGGGACCGTCGCTGACGGCGGGACCCGGCCTCCGGGGTACTCGGTCACCCAGGTGGTGGGCCGGCCCTCGGCGTCCTCCAGGAGGTGCGGCATCCCGTCGACGAACGCGGTCCTGCCCAGCGGCACGTGCACCGGCAACCCGGTGGCGTCGGCGAGCCGCCGGGCCAGCGCCCGCGCGGCGGCCGGGTCGGAGAAGCCGCCGCCCGGACGGCAGGCCAGCACCGTGATGCTGCGGAAGTGCCGGCCGGCCAGCAGCGTCCGCAGCAACAGGCCGGTGTAGGAGCCGTCGTCGTGAAGTACGCCGCCGTCCTCCGTGCGCAGGGCCAGCCCGGCGGTGCCGGCGTGCCCGGCGTAGTAGAGGGTGCCCTCGCCACCGGGCAGCGGGTGGAAGGACGCCTCCGGGTGCCCGTCGGTCTCCCGCTGCCAGGCGACGAAGTCGGTGCCTTCGCCGAGCCGCTGGTAGTCCCGCTCCCGCACCGCCCAGTCGGCGTCGTCGAAGGAGGCCACCCCGGTGAACCGGTCGTCGCTGTTCCGGATCTCCCTCAGCACCGGCGGTGCCGGCCATGGACCGGAAGCGGGCGGTGTGGCGATCCGCAGCAGGTCGTCCGGTGCGCCCAGCAGCCGGACCGGCGGGAGCGCGGCGGGTGGCGGCTCTGCCTCGTGCACGGTGAGCATCTCGAACTGCACGAGCCGACCGTCGTCGCTGTCGCTGTCGACAACTTCCTGGCGGCGTTCGCGGTGGGCCTGCGTGAACCGCTGCCCCGGCGGATACGTTGCCTCCAACTCATGGGAATAGGCCACGAACGGGGTGATGTCGCGGGCCGCGGCCCGTTGCCTGACGTGCACCAGGCCCGGGTGCACGTCCGACGGGCCGCGCTGGTCGCGGATCATGAACTCGAACGCCTCGCGGGGGGCGAGCGAAGTGCTGCGCGGGAACGGCATGTCGATGAAGTCCCTGCCGTAGACCGGTCCGTGTTCCGGACGGTCCAGCGGTCCGGGCACGCCCCGGTCGCCCCAATAGACCTCCTGCTCGACCGGTGGCAGCGGCTCCAGGGCCTCGACCAGCATGTCGACGTGCAGCGGCAGCTGATCGTGGATCTGGTCGGCGAACGCGTCCGACCGCAGGCGCAGCTCCGCCGCCAGATCGGTCGGAACGGCGTGTTGGGCGAAGGCGTCCGACAGGGGATCGAAGCCGGGCACCGACATGGCCTCGAAGTGGGCGTCCGTCATGCTGTCGAAGAGTTCCTCGACCCCGGGCAGATCGCGCAGGATGACGGGAATCACGTTTTCCTCTTCGATCTGCACAGCCCGGCGCAGTCTTGACCAGACGGCGGTTCGCACCAGCCGACGGGAGAAACCGACGCCCAGGCGCTGCCCGTTGAGATAGGCCTTCATCAGGCGGTAGTCGTTGCAGCTGTAGAGGAAGATGGCCGTCAGATGCCCCGGGGTCAGCTGCTCCAGGGCCCGCAGGCCGGCCGGTCCGGTGCGTCCGAGCCAGTCGTACAGCGCGTTGCCGCGGCCGTCCGGTAGCTCGTCGGGGTTGCGCAGCGCGATGCTCACCAGGTCCGTCAGGTCGCCCGGAAGGGAAACGTCCTGGCCAGGGCTGATCTCCCGGGAGTACGTCATCCGGGCGCCGTAGAGCGCCTGGTGCGGCGGGACCACGTGTTCGACGCGCGGGTCGCCGGACGGCGGGCTCGACCTGCGCAGCAGCTCCGCCGCCCACCGGTGCAGGCCCGCGCCGTCGCGCAGCGCGGTGGTCCGCTCCCCGGCCGGGCCGGTCCCGGCGAGCTGTGAGGCCTGCAGGATCTCGGACAGGGACGCCAGGTCGGCCGGGACCAGCCAGGCGATCAGGGCCGTGCGGAACGCCTCCAGTTCCTCGGAGGACGCGCCCAGGGCCGCATGGGTCTGGATCAGTCGCAGGGCCGCGCCGCGCTCACCGCCCACCCGTCGCAGGCCCCGGCCGTCGTGGACGGCGCGGTAGGCGCTGCCCGGCGCGTACCGGGCGCGGTCGCCGGCAGGACGTGCCAGTGCCGCAGCGAGGTCCGCGGGCAGCTCGCGGCTCGCATAGGCGGCGCGGGCGAAGACGGCCATCAGCTCGTCCAGGGTGCGGACACCGGGTGGCTGGGCGAGCAGCCGGTCCAGCGCCCGGCCGGGGTCGCCGGGCAGGACGCCGGACTCGAAGAAGGCGCGGTCCGCCCGCTCCTGCCCGTAGCGCGCCGCCAGTTCGGAGCGCAGGCGTACGACCGCGTTCCGGGTTGCCTCGGTCGTGCGGATGCCCGATCCCAGCAGCCCGGCGAGGGCGAACTCCAGCCGGACGCTGAGCTGGCGCCATTCGCGGTCCTGGTAGAAGGCGGCGAAGCGGACCGTGCCGGGGGATCCGGCGGGCCTCCAGGACGAGACCGACCACGGAGCCTCCTCGGTCGCGGGACCGGGGACCGGCACGGCGGTCTCGGTCTCCGGCGAGGCGTTGATCTTCTCGGGCGCGGGGTAGCTGGGGGTGCCTTTCCCGGATGGGCCGGCGGGGCCGGGTGCGTCGAACGGGCGTACGGCGTCGGTGGGCGACGCCCGGTGCGCGGGTGCGGTGGGCCCGAGGTGGAAGGTGCCCGGGGCGTCCGACGACGGGCCGGGGTCGGAGGCAGGAGGCCGTGCGGGGGCGGGAGGGGGTATCGGCGGGGCGTCGCTGCCCTCGTAGTGGGACCCGCCGCTGTAGTAGATCTCCGTCCGCTGCGTGGGGTTGTCGGATGCCATGTGGGTGTTCGCCCACGTACCGTCGGGGCGGTGAGTCGTCGCGTCGATCCATAGATCGAATGTGTTCGCGACAAGGGGCAGGAACATCTCTGCCGCGTTCGCGGACCACTGATTTTCCCAGTCGGTGACAACGTGCAAAAACGACTGCAATTCCGTGCTGTCCAGCGGCGCGATGCTCGTTGCGTTGACGGTGAGAAGCAGTTGGCCCAGCGCGTCGTCGTCGAGGTCGGCGGGAGCCGGTAGCAGACCGTGCTCTTGGAGATATTCGAACTTCCGGGGCCGAGACACGTCCTCGGCGGCCGTCTCCGCCATGAGCCGGGCGTCCTCTGGGGGCAGGTCCCGGTAGGCGGTATGCGATGTCATGAGGGCGTCGACATACCGCCTGTCCAGGTCGTCGGGGTCCAGGCCTTCCCACACGGGAATGGACAGGACGCCGTGGTGCTCGAGGTGCTGGAGTCGTTGGTCCCGGTTCATGCTCCGCAGGCGCTCTGCGAAGTCGAAGGTGGTCGATCTCCGGAACTGTCCGATGACATGGTCGGGCAGGTGCCCCTTGCTACGGGTCACGTAGGCCTCGATCACGGACTGCATGGCCCGTTGCACGGCATACGCCGGACTCGTCAGGTCACGGGTCCGGGTCAGGCTGAAATTCTCCGCTTGGTCACGCAGTTCGTTGCGTACCGCGTCGGGATTCGCGAGCCAGGCGTACGCGTCCGGGGCGGCGGAGGCGAGGTGAGGCAGGCGGCTTCGGACGTACAGGGGGTTGCTTGCCATGACGGCGTAGAGGAGGCACCCGCCGGTGGCGGGCACCGGTATCCGACTGCCTCTCGCGGGGGCTGTGACGGAAGCTGGGTACTCCTTCGGTTTCGACCGCCCCCCCTCCGACGCCTTGGCCTTCGCCTTGCCCGTTTTGTCGCTCGGTGCGGCGACCGGTACGTCCGGTGTGGCCGGCTGCTGCGGCGGTTCCGCGACGGTCGGGGCGGTGGGACTCTCCGGTGCGGGAGCCTTCGCTTCGGTGTCCGGCTCCACTGTCGGGGCCGGGGTAGGGGCCTCCGGCGCTGTTTCAACCACGGGCTGAGGTTCGGGGCCGGGTTCGGGGGCGGCCGTGGGTTCGGGGGTGCTCGCAGGAGGTTCGGGCTCGACTCCGGGAGATCTCGGCGGAACGATCGCGGGCACAGGCTTCTCGGTCGTCGCCGCGGACTCCGCGGACTCCGCCTCGGGCGCGGGGTCCTCGACGGCCTCCGTTGTGGGTGTCACGGGTTCCGGGGGCTGCGCTTCGGAGCCGGTGTCCTCGGCCACCGGTGCGGGGGCCGTGGGGTGCGACGGCTCCGCCTCGGGCGCGGGGGCGTCCTGGGCTGGCGTGTTCTCCGCGGGTGCTTCCCCGGCGGGGTCGCTCCCGGGCTCGGGGGCGGGAGGCCGGAGGAAGGGGCCCAGGACGGGGTCGTCCTCCAGGCCGTCGGCCAACTGACCCGTACCCTTGTCGATCGGCAGCGAGCCGTAAAGGCCCCGGGGCACCTTGATCCGTACGGTGCCGTGCGGTCCGCGGACGACGGCCGTGACCCCGAAACGGTAGAGCCGGTAGGGCCGTGTGCCCTCCTTGTTGCGCTCGTCGGTGTCCGCCAGCGCGGCGTTGCGCATCTCGCTGTCGGACCAGTCCTTGATGTCGAACGGCAGACCCCCGAACATGGTGTCGTCGTTCGCGTGGCCGCCGCCCTCAGGACCGAAGTGGAAGGCCCCGCCCTTGCTCTTCTCCTCCTCGGTCTCGGGCTCTTCGTCGGTCTGTGTGTACCCGCGCTGCTTGATCGCGGTGCCCTCCGCGGGGCCCAGGATGTCGGCGCTGTCCAGCTCCAGGCCGACCAGGGCGTCCTGGTCCCCCATGGGCAGACTGTAGGCGTGCCGCAGCAGTTCCTTGATGCGCGGTCGCATCATGTTGCTGCTGGCGCGGTGTGCGTAGACCACACCGGCCGTCCTGGTGATCGGGTCCAGGCCGTCGACTGCCGGGGGATTGCCCACCTCGGTGCTCGGGGGTTCGTGCCACCGCACGGCGGTCGTCTTGGCCCAGCGCTCGATGGCCAGGGCGGCGGGCACGGTCCAGGGATGGAGACTGGTCACGAACGTCTCCCAGGCTCGCGCCGAAGCCTCCGAACGCTCCACCGGGTCCACGGGGTTCGGGGTGACCCTTGGCTCTGCGGGCTCTGTGGGCGCCGGGGGTGTCGAGGTCCCCGCGGGGCCCTGGGGTTCCGGGTTCTCCAGGGCTTCAGGGGATTCCGGGCCTGCCGGGGACTCCGGGGCATCCTGAGGCCCGGGGACCTGCACGGCCTCCGTGGTCTCCGTGGTCTCCGTGGTCTCCGTGGTCTCCGTGATCTCCGTGATCTCCGTGATCTCCGTGATCTTTGGGAGCTTCGGGGGCTTCGTGAGCTTTTTGGGCCTTGCGGCGGACTCCGAGGGCTTCCAGACGACCTCGGTCTCGCGCGGCGTGGTCAGGTCGATGGGCCACCGGGGCTGCCGGCCCGTCGCCTCCGTGAGGTGGTTCGGCACGAGCAGTCGCACGCTTCCGTCCACCAGTTGCTCCGGCGCGTCCCCGGGGTCGTACCAGACGAAGGGACGCAGGCCACGCTCCCGGTCCGCGCTGCCGGCGGTCATGTACTCGATGCGGTTCACCGTGCGTGAAGGCATGGTGAGGAGAGCCGGCAGCTCCGTGGACATGCCCATCTCGATGCGGAACGCGACGTCGTGCTCGAACTCCTCGGAGCTGTCCTTGGGGTTGGCCCGGTAGATCTCGACCGTCTTCTTCGTGTCCTTGTCCGCTGTCTTCCGCGAGGCGCGGTATTCGCTCCCGAGCTCGAATCCTCCGTGCCCGCCCTCGTTTCCGGCGCGCGCACGGACGTCGAGGCCACCGCCGGACGACCAACCGGTCTCCTTCTCCTCCGCTTCGGCCGTCACTCCCTCGCCGCGCAGCGTGAGCTTCAGTCTCTGACGGGACCGCTGGGTCTTCGGCTTCTCGAGGCGGACCGTGGTGACGTTCACCCACAGATAGCGGGTGCTGCCCAGAGGGCCGGGCACCGGGAACCAGCGGAAGACCCCCTTGTTGGTGGCGGCGTGCCACTCGGTCTGGAGGCCGCTGGAGGAGTACGACTTCTTCAGCGACCTCTGAAGGGTGTTGGGACGCGGGGCGGTGTCCGGGGACCTCTCGGTGTGGACGACTCCCCTGGCGCGCAGCCGGGCGTTGATGGCGTCCAGCACACCGTCGGCGTTCAGGATTTCCGGATGCGCGACGCCGGGGATCAGATCGGGGTCGACGTAGGTCCGGATCGGCTCCGGCTCCGGCGTCGGCTCCGGCTCCGGCTCCGGCGTCGGGTCCGGTGCCGGTGCCGAGTCCGGCTCAGGCTTCGGCTCCGGGCTCGGCCCGGGGGCCGATTGCGGGGTCGGGTCCGGTGTCGGTGTCGGTGTCGGGTCCGGTGCGAAGAGGTCCGTCAGACGGCGATCGGGGACGAGGAGGTCGAGTGCGTTCTCGGCCCTCAGGTAGCGGGTGTCCTCGATGAGCTTGTTCCCGTGCCAGCGCAGGTACGTCAGCTCGAAGATCGGACTGGCACGCAACGTGTGTGCGGGTTCGCCGTAGGTGGCGCGCGTGATGTCGATCCGTCCCCTGGTCTCGTCCTCCGAACTGCCCCAGTCCCTGACGGCGTCCGCCTTGGCGACGACGGTGACCCGGCCGCCCGGACCCGTCGGGTGTTTCTCGTGGCCGGCGTCGGAGCCGAGCATGAACTGGGGCCCGGCCGAGACGTTCACGCCCACCCCGTTGTCGACGCTTCGATCGGTCACGGTCTCCTGATTGGCCTTCGCGTACTGTTCGACCTCGACGTTCTTGCTCTCGGCGGGGTTCTCGAAATCCCGGCTCTCGTCGAGGTCCTCGTAGTCGAACACGTGGATCTTCAGCCGCATCGCCTGTTTGAAGTTGCCGTCCTTCGGCAGTTCCATCTCGTGCGCCACCTTGCGGGCGCTGTCGTCGAAATTGGCCGTGAGAGTGCCGGGATGGGCCAGGTCGCGGATCTCCTTCGGCCACTTCGACGGGTCGTCGAGCCAGGCCTTTCGTGCAGCCGCGTTCATTTCCCCCGGAAAGACGCGCTCGGCGTACTGTCTCGCGCCCAGCTGGGCGAGTTCGGGCATGAGATGGAAGACGGGGTAGAGGCCCTGGGCGCCGCTGGAGAAGTTCAGATGGCGCTGCCGCCTGGGCGGGAGTGAGCTCAGCTCTCTGACGCCGGTCGCCCGTAGCTTCTGTGCCTCTGCCAGGGTGACGGGCTGCTTGGGCGCGTGCTCCGTCGGGACCACGACCCGCGCGACGTACGGCACGCGCCCGCCGAGGAAACGACGCTTCCGGACGGATCTCACCGACCAGATCACCGCCATCGGGTAACGGTGCTCGTCGACGTCCGAGTCCGTCTCCGTACGCCGGTAGCTCTCGGGGGCGCTCGACAGCTTGGTCCCCTTCTTCTTGCCCCTTCGCAGGATGGCCTGCAATCCCGCGACCTGGAGACGGACGCGAGGCGTGACGAAGTGGAGACCGGCGATCGTGTGGTCGATCTCAGGGATCTCCAGCCGGAGACCGCCGCCGGCCATGCTGGAGAGTTTCCACCCCGTGTTGCGGTTGCCCGCCACCTTCGAGCCCGCCACGGCCCGGGTGTTGACCCTCATGCGGAAGCGCCCGCCGGACGCCGGGTCGGTGGTCTCGCTGGGGCCGTCGGTGCGGGAGGATCCCCATATCGTCTGGGCGGCCACTTCGTACGCCCGGTTGCCGACCTTGATGGTGCGGTACTCGCCCAGCAACGACTGGTCCAGGTCGGCCTCGAGCGCGGGACGTCCGTAGAAGGTCATGAGATCACGGTCGGCGACCGCCCAGTCGCTCTTCCGGCTGTTCTCCGAGCCGACGTCCAGGACATCCAGCTGCTCGATGGCGTCCCGCAGGTCCTGTTGCAGGTTCTCGGCACCCGGCAGCGCGATCGGCACGCCGAATCCGAGACCCTTGCGGGCCGCCATCGCCAGAGGCTCTCGCGCATGCGGCGTCAGCAGGTGCTTGGCCCTGCCCACCAGCATGCGGAACCGGTACACCGGCCGTACGGTCGGTGCCGACGGGATCCTGCGCCGGCCGGGCAGGGCGGGGACGCGGTGGCGCGGTGCGGCCTTGTCGAGGGCCTCGGTGTCGGTCTCGCCGGCCCCGTCGCTCGTGTCGGTCCGTTGCCTGTACTCCTTCACGGCCGACGCCGGGCGCAGCTCGGAGGTCCACGTCGGTCCGACGGTCCGCCGGACGAAGTGCGCGGCCTCGCGCTGGGGAACGCTGATCTCTCCCACGGTCTTCTCCCGCACCGTGGCGACCTTGTGCGTGCTGGACAGCGCGATCAGTTCGAGCTCCAGCCCGGCGCGGTAACGGCTCTGCGGTGCGGTGTCGTTGAGGACCGTGTGGCTCATCTGCGACGCGTCCAGGGAGTATCCCGCGTTCCGGCTCACGTCCAGGGCCGCGTTGAACATGGGTACCAGGCCCGTCGCTTCGACGTCTTCCGAGGTGTTGCCGTCCCCGTGCGACCCGATGGGTGCGCGGCCACCGAAACCGGTCTGGTTGTAGCCGGCTCCCAGTCCTCCCTCGCTGCCGCCCGAGCTGGACGTGGTGTGCGTCGTGCCCGCTCCGACGTCGTCCCGGGTGCCGATCTGGCTGTCCCCCAGGTACTGGAGGCTGTCGATCTTCCTGCGCAGCCGCAGGTGCCCCTGGAACTTCATGCCGAGCGGGCCGGTGACCCGGAT
Organism: Streptomyces mayonensis; assembly: GCF_018982965.1. Lineage (GTDB taxonomy): Bacteria > Actinomycetota > Actinomycetes > Streptomycetales > Streptomycetaceae > Streptomyces > Streptomyces mayonensis. Next base: position 37,437 of record NZ_JACBYP010000044.1, read on the forward strand.
GGAGTTGGACGTGTCGCCGCCGGACCACCAGTTGTACCGGCTCCGGGCGGTCGGCTCGGTCAGGAAGCCGGCGGCCCGGTCCATCTTGGCCTTGTGCAGGACCTGCTGCGCCATGGAGGCAGGCATCCCGGCGGCGAGCAGGTTGCGGTGCAGCCCGGCGACGACGGGGGTGAGGTTGACCGCCTGGAGTACTTCCCGGGCTTCGGAGGGCCGCGCGGCCGTAGCGTGCCGGCCTCCCGGCGGCGGACGTTCGGCCTCGGGCGCCCCTTCGTCGGGGCGGTAATCGTCCCCGCCGTCCCGGGTGTAGGCGGTGGGTACGTCGACGTGGAGTCGGCTCGGTACGGTGAGCTGATGATGGGCGGTGGGCGTGGCGTCCTCGCCGTCGATGAAGACCTTCATGGTCAGGCCCGCGTCGAAGCGGCTCAGGGCATTGACGAACGGCTTCCGGCCGGAGATCACCCTGCGCCGCCAGCCCCGCGACTTGCTCAGCGAGGAACGGCCCCTGAGCTGTGGCGCCACCACCACGCCCACGGAGGCGAGCCCGTTCACCGCCATGCCCACAAGACTGAACAGCGCGGTGTCGAACCCCCAGCTGTCCTCGCGTTCGCCGTCGCCTCCCGAGGCGGCGGACGCGAAACCGACGGGGTATTCGGAGACGTCGCCCTTGGCCGTCGGCATGCTGGTCAGGCCGTTCAGTACGGGGCGCAGCCACACCAGGTGCCCGTCGACGACCAGGGTCCGGCCGGCTGCCAGAATGTCGTCCCACTTCTTGGGATCGGTCTCCAGCAGCAGATCACGGACCGCCTTCCGGATCCCCGTCCGCAGCGCCTCCTGCGGTCCGGGCACCTGTAGATCCAGCCCCGAACTGATCTGCTGTGCCCAGGAGTCCGCCCTCTCCTTCGTGAAGTCCACGTCGGCCGTCGACCTGGCGACGACGATCTGCCCCATCGCGCCGTGCTCGAAGTACCAGGGCGACGGGTCAGGCGTCGGGGCCGGGTTCGGGTCAGGTGTCGGGTCCGGGTCCCCGTCCGGTTCGGCCGTTTCGCCGTCGGGTGTCGTCAGCGTGAGCTGAGGCAGTGCGGGCTGGGGCGGTACGGGCTGTGAGGGCGGAGGCTGTGGAGGCGTGGGGTCTTGGGACGGTGTGGAGTCTTGGGACGGCGTGGGGTCTTGGGACGGTGCGGGGTCTTGGGACGGTGTGGGCTGCGAGGGTGTGGTGCCTTCGGCGGGCCTTGGCGACGGTCCGCCGAGTTCTTCGAGCACGCGGTCCAGGCTGGGCCAAGCTGTGGCGGGGCCGTTGAGGGGCCGGGGTTCGAGGAGGTCTCCGGGCTGGATGGCCAGAGCGCCGTCCAGGCTGGGCAGTTGGGTGTCGAAGCCCTTGAGGGATCTGGGCTCGAAAACGTCCTCGTGCGGGGTGCGGAGGATGCTGTCGAAGGTGGGGAGGGACGTGTTGCGTGAGTTGGCAGGGCTGGGTTCGAAGGGGTTTTCGGGCAGGGGCGCGGTGACGCTGCTGGAATTGTCGGTGAGGCTGGGTTCGAGTACGTCCCCGGGAGGAGTGGCAACCTGGGGTGAGGCATCGGTCGAGTTCCCGGCCGCACGGGTGGCGGAGGCCGGTCGCACGGTTCCGTCGGCCGGGCTGCTGCCCGGCGCGTACGGGCCCTGGGGGTGCACGACCGACCAGTCGGCGGCCGTCTGTCTCCGCCCGGCCGCGAGGGGGAGCAGAGCCAGCGACTGCGGCAGCGACGGGTCGGACGGCGCGAACAGACTCACCGCACCCGGTGAGTTCCACACGGGGAGACCCGTTGCCTTGCTGAGGACGGTCGCCGGGTCGGCGGCCGGGGTGCCACCGCCGGCGTCCGGCCCGGTGGCTGCCGCGGCATGGGGCGAGGGCTGTTCCGAGAAGGTCTCCGACCAGGAGGCATAGATGATGTCGGCCGGCGAGTAGGAGTCCCTGCTCTTCTCCCACGCCAGAAGCTCGCCGATCTCCTCGTGCGGCACCTTGGCGCTGAACCCGTTGGGCAATGTCATGTGCAGGTAGGTCGGATGGAGTTCGCCCAACACCAGAAAGGGAGCGGGGTCGGTGGACCACGGCATGCGCGGCCACCGCACGGGACCGATGTTGCCCTTCTGCTCCGCCAGGACGGCGGCCGGGTTGACGTCCACCACCTTCAAGGGGGCAAGGCCGGGAACTTGTGTGAAGTGACGGCCCGACGGATTTCCGTTTGTGTCGTGAATGAGGGTGTCCAGCGCGAGTGCGCCCATCTGCTCCAGATGGAAGGCGGCCAGTTCGATCGGGTTGTCCAGGTCGATGCCGACGGCAGCCGCGCTCATCACCAGTTCGAACAGTTCGGGCAGCCGACCCGGGTCCGGGTTCTCCAGATGCAGGACCCTGGCGGTGAGGGTCGCGAGGTCGGGCGTCCGGTCCCACCACTCCAGAGCCTTCACTCTCGCCCAGAGGGCCCGGGACCGCTCGATGTCCCCGATGCCTGTCACGCCCGGGTCGGCCCACAGGACGCGGCGGGCCTCGTCGTCCAGTTCCGGGCGCGAGTAGTCGCCCAGCCACCGGGCCGCGTTGTGCACGTGCGGCAGGGTCACGAGGTCCGCGAGCGTCGCGTCGGGCTGCTGCCGGAGGGTTTCGGCTGCCCGGTCCAGCAGGATGCGGTACTCGTCCGGTCCCGGCTCGGCGCTCACCGTGCCGTCTGCACGGAGCTCGCGGGCCGCGCGCTCGAAGAGGTCGAGGGTGAACGGGGTGAGGTCGCGCAGTGCCGGGTCGGCGGCGCGCAGGGTCTCCAGTGCGCCGATGCCGGCGAGGAGTTCTCCGTACTGGCTGTCGTCCTCGATCCGCACGCCGAAGGTCAGCCGCAGGGCGCGGACCAGTCGCAGGGTCCGGTCGCGGACCTCGTCGGAGGCCGGCTGCGTGGGGTCGGTGTGCAGGCCCGCGGCGCGGGCCCGGTCGTCGAGGGCGGCGCCGACGGGCTCGGGACGGAGCAGCACCCATGTACCGCGCCGGCCCTTCGAGTCAGTCTCCAGGGCGAGGACCCAGGTGCCGTTCTGCTGCGTGACCACCACGATCCGGTCGGGGCCGTACCCTTCACGCTGGGTCTCGTTGACCTGGTGCTGGGCTTCGCTCACGAACCACAGAGGGTCGTGGGCGAGCGTGTCGCGTGCGCCCCTGCGGATGCGGGTCACACCCGGTTCGACCGCGGCGAAACAGGACGTGGTCACGAGGAGGTGGTCCTTGGGCCGCCGCGCCAGACTCGGACGACGCTTGAGCATTCCACCGGTCTGCTGTCGCCTGGTGACGTGACGCGGGTTGTCCTCGGTCGGGATGTGCGTCTCGCCCGGCAGGCCGTGCGCGCTCCACTGGTAGAAGGTCCGGCCCGCGAAGGGCAGGGGCTTGTCGTCCTTGGTGAAGACCCTGGTGACCGGGTTGTAGTGCCACATCTCCGTCTGCTTCGCGAAGCTTCGGTCCCCGGTCAGCATGAAGGCTGCCTCGGCGTCACCGAACACCGCCCTGCCGACAGGCTGTCCGTCGGAGACGACGGTGTGGGACAGCGTCCGCCGTTCCCAGAACGGGGCGCGTGCGGCCTCGGCGGGGTCGAGTACCAGTCCCGGCGGGCTGGGGATCCACTCGGTGGGGTACGTGACGGGTGTCCCGTCCACCATGTGGGACTGAACACGCAGGGAGACGACGTGCGGAAGCGACGCATCGCGCTGAGGTGTGATGTCCACGAGACCGTTGGCCGACCAGACCAGCCTGCCGGTCCGCTCCGCCGCCAGCCGCGGCTGCTTCAGGCCCCCGGAACCGGCGTGGGAGGGCAGCAGCACCACGGATACGTCGTGGGGGAGCGCGGCCAGCTCCGGGTCGAGGGCCAGCAGTTCGGCGAACACCTCGAGCGGTGCTCTGCGGGGGGCACCGTGGCGGTCGCGTACGACGATGTGCTCCGCGTCACCGTCCGCGCGCACGACGTACGGCTCGGGCCCGCCGGGACGGTGCCAGTGCGCCGGGTCCACTTCCGGCTGACGCTCCGGGCGTCCGTCGCTTCCGAGTACCGTCCTCCCGGTGGTCGTGAGGTCCAGGTCGGTAATGGAGCGGGTGGTCCAGTCGCGGCCCGGGGGGCGCCCGCCGTTGGCGGTCCTGGAGTAGCGCTGTGACAGTGCGCCCTGGTCGGCCAGGTGGAACGCGCTCAGGAAGGCGAGGTTGTGCGCCTGCCGGGTGCCCGGGTGCGTCGCCACCCGGAACAGCTCTTTGTGATGTTCCCGGGTCACCGGTCCGGCCTCGTCCAGGAGCAGCACGTCGCGGGCCATCGTGTCCAAATCGAGCGGGCTGCGGCCGAACAACTCGTCCATGGGGTCGACGGGGCGCAGCCGGTCCAGGCGGGCGAGGGCGTCGAGCACGGCGGAGTACTCGTGGTCCGGCAGGGTGCCGGAGCCGTAGACGTCCGTCAGCAGCTCCTGGTACCGGAGGAGTTCCTCGGGGGTCGGCTGCGGAGGGGTCTGCACCTGCTCCTCTGCCACGGCGCCGGCCGGACGGTCCGGCGACGGGGTCTCGTGGCCGGACCGGACCTCGTCCGTGTCCGTCGTTTCCGTGTCCGTCGTCGGGGTGCGGGCCGCTGCGGGCTCCAGGAGGCCGTCGGGTGCGACGGGTGTTTCGGGTGCTTCGGACGGGCTTTCGTGTTCGGCCGCCAACGTGGCGTCGTCTTCGGAGGTGACGTCGTCCTCGGAGGTGACGTCGTCTTCCGATGTGAAGTCGCCTTCGGACGTTTCGTCCGTCCTGCCGCCGGCCCTGTGCGTCGGGGATACGCCGGGGATGCGCGACCACTCTTCGTCCGCCCGCGCTCCCGGCACGCTGGGCAGGAGGGTTGTGACGTACGGATCCCGTCTCCCCGGACCGGTCGGGAGCAGGGCGACAGTGCCCTTCGCGCCCCATGTGGCCCGACCGAGGACGGCGCTGATGACGGCTCGCGGGTCGGGGTGGGAGGCCCCACCGGTGCCGCGGCCGGTGGCCCCGGCGGCGGCCTCCGTTTCCCGGACAGTGTTCGAGACGGCCAGGACGACCTCGGTGTCCCGTGGGCGGGAACCGAGGACGCGGTCGAGTGCCAGCAGCTCGGCGATCTCGTCGTAGGGCACCCGGCCGCTGAACTTGTTGGGCAGGTTCATGCGCAGGTGTCCCGGCTCGGACCTGGCCCACACCATGTACCCCGGAGACCCCGTGGGCCTGTTCCACGGTGGATCCTCCTGGCCGGTGTGCCGGAGGTCACCGGCCTCCGACCGGGCGCCCATATCGATATGGTCGGTGACCGCCGACGCCTTCCGAGCGGCGCTGGTCCAGTTGCGGCCGACCGGCTCGCCGTCGGGGCCCAGCACGAGAGTGGCGTCCGAGAGGGCGCCCAGGGCCTCCAGGTGGAAGGCGCCCAGCGCGGTCAGGTCGTCCACGTCGACGCCCGCGGCCGCAGCCTGGGTGACCAGGCCGAGCAGATTCTTACGGAGGGCCGGGTCCGGCCGGTCCAGATGCAGGATCCTCGCTGTGAGTGCGTCCGGGTCGGAAACCCGGCTCTCCCACTCCAGCGCCTTGGTCCTGGCCCAGAACAGCGCGGTGCGCTCGGCATCCCCGACGGTCTTCGAGCCGTCGGGCCGTCGCAGGACGTGGGCGGCGGCGTCCAGGCCCGACGCGTCGTAGGCGGACAGCTCCCGCGCCACGGCGGTCACGTGCGGCAGGTCGACGAAGTCGGAGAGCACGCTGTCGGGTTGCCGGTTCACGGTGTCGGCGGCGCTGAACAGCAGGGCTCGGATGTCGACGGGGCCCGCCTGGTCGCCGTGCTGCCGCACGTGGTGCGCCTGGGCGGCACGCTCCAGCAGGTCGAGGGTGAACGGGGTGAGGTCGCGCAGTGCCGGGTCGGCGGCGCGCAGGGTCTCCAGCGCGCCGATGCCGGCGAGGAGTTCTCCGTACCGGCTGTCGTCCTCGATCGTCGTGCCGAAGGTCAGCCGCAGGGCGCGGACCAGCCGCAGCGTGCGGTCGCGCGTGGCGTCCGAGACCGGCTGGGTGGGGTCCGTGTGCAGGCCGGCGGCGCGGGCGCGGTCGTCGAGTACGGTTCCGGCGGGCTCGGGGCGGATCTCCAGCCACCTGCCGCGCCGGCCTCGCGAGTCCGTGTACATGAAGTGGACGAACTTGCCGTTCCGCCGTTTGACGCCCACCGGGTGGGTGGCGGCGTACACGGTGCGTCCGGTCTCGTTGGCGATGTGCTGGGCCTCGCTGATGACCCCCACCGGGTCGGAGACGAAGACGTCCTTGATGCCTCTGCGGGTACGGAACAGGCCCGGAAGCGCGGCATCCTGGCACGCCTCCGCCACGATGGCGTGATCCTTGGGCAGCCGCGCCAGGCTCGGACGCCGCTTCAGCATGCCGCCGGTCGCCGGCCCCTGGGAGTGGTGGGACGGGTCCGTCTTCGTCGGTGCCGCGGTCGTCCCGGCGGTCCCGTGTGCGGCGTGGAGGTACGCCGGTTTGCCGGCGAACGGAACGGCCTCGCTGTCCTTGGTCCACTCCCGGGTCACCGGGTCGAGGTGCCACAGCTCCGTCGCCGACAACGCATACCGCAGCGTTCGGACCCGGCGCGGAGCCTCGGAGTCGGTGAACAGGCCCCGGCCGATCTGCTTCCCGTCCATGACGATGGTGTGGGACTGCACCTCGTTCTCCCAGGCCGGGGCGTTCTCGGACTCCGCCGGATCCCGGACGAGTCCGGGAGTGCTGAGGATCCAGTCGGCGGGTGAGAGCCCCTTCGCGAAGGTCAGGGAGGGGACGAAGGGCAGGGACGGGTCGTCCTGCGGCTCCACCGAGACGTGTCCGTTGACCGCCCAGACGTCCCGCCCGATCCGGTCCGCGACCTGGCGCGGGAGCTTCTGCTCCCCGTTGCCGGCCCCGGAGACGATCAGTACCACGGGAGTGTCCGTCGGGAGACCGCTCAATTCGAGGTCGAGAGCCACCAGTTCGGCGAAGACGTCGATCGGTACCCGGCGCGGGGGCCCGGCATCACCCCGCACGACGACGTGCTCGTGGTCGCCGTCCGCCACCACGACGTACGGTTCCGGCCCGCCCGGACGGTGCCAGCGTGCGGGCTGGGCCTCGGCATACTGGGGGGCTTCCCCGGTTCTGAGGGTCACCTCGCCGGTGCTGGTGGGGTCCCAGTGGGGGAGGGCGGTGCCCGTCCAGTTGCGGCCCCGGAAACGGCCCTCGGGAGAGACCAACGCGTGGGTGCCGGAACGGACACCCCAGAGCTCCAGATGGAATGCGGCCAGCCTGGCCAGGCCGGTCATCTGCTGCGTCTCCGGCTCCATCGCGAGCCGGAGCAGGTCACCGCGCAGGGTGTTGGTCACCGGATCAGCGGGATCCAGGAGCAGCACCCGGCGGGTCACGGCGTCCAGGTCGAGGGGCCCGGCGCGCAGCGCAGGGTCGGCCCGGCGGAGCCGGTCGATGCGCGCGAGGGCGTCCAGCAGCACGGGATACTGCCGGCTCGACCCAATGCCGGGGCCCAACACGTCCACCAGCAGCTGCTGGTGGTGAAGTTCGTCCGACGGCGGGGAGTCGTCGAGGTCCATGGGGTCCGGACCGTGTGCGTCGGTCTCCCGGTCCGCGATCACGTCGAGCGGCTCCGGGGACCCGGGCGCGGAGGAGAGGCCGGGCATCTCGGCCGGTTCCCGGGCGCTGAGGACGCCATCGTCGAAGGAGTCGAAGGAGTCCAAGGACACGTCCGGCAGGACCGGCTGTACGGCGGACTTGGCGGAGAGCGGTGCCACCGGGTGCGCGTCGGTCGGCAGTGCGCCGGACTCGGTCGGGACCGGCTCATAAGGGGGCGGGGGGTCGGAGTCCGGGGCGGGCGGCCAGGACTTGGACTCGGTCGGGAACTGCTCGTAGGGCGGCGGGGCGTCGACGTCCGGGTCGATGGCGGTCCCGGACCTGGTACCGGGGTCGGTCCCGGACTTCGTGCCCGGTTCCGTGTCGGACTTGGTGCCGGGCTCCGGCTCGGTGATGTGCGGACCGGACTGACCGGAGCGATCGGTCTGCTCGGACTCCGGGGTGCGGATGTCGTCCGGTCCGGCGGCGGGACGGCCGGGCGGGGTGGTCTGCTGCCGTTGCTGCGAGGCTGCGTGCGGGGCTCCGGGGATCGGCGAGGCGGCGTGCGGGGCTCCGGGGGCCGGCGAGGCGGCGGCCGGCTGTGCGGGAGCGGTGGCCGGTGGTGCGAGGTGCGCTGGCGGGGGCGCCTGTTCCTGCTGGCCCGGGGTGGGCCGCCCTGTCCCGTGTGTGGCGGACTCCGGGTTGGCGGACTCCGGGGTGGCGGACTCCGAGGTGATGGGGCGCGTCTCCCGCCCCGGCAGGGGTTCCTGCTCCGGTCGGCCGGGTGCGGGCGTCGTTCCGTGCGTCGTGGGGGACGCTTCCGGAGTGGTCGTGCCGTCCTCGGCGTTCTCCTCCGCAGTGGCCGCGTCGGCACGGGCCGTGGGGGTGTCGCCGTGGGCCGCCGACCGCCGGTGTTCGGGCGTGCTCCGGGATTCGGGGTCCCCGGCGGGCTGCGAGCCCTTCGAGACGGCGGGGTCGTCCCCGGTGGCGTCCTCGCGACCGGTGAGCGGAGCGTTCGTGTCGGCGTCGGCTCCGGGGCTCCACTCTGCCGACCGGGCCGGAGGAAGCCCCGGGGCGGACGACGACACGGTGGCGGGCTTGCCGCCCGGCAGGCCGTTGTCCGTGTCGCCGAGCGGGGTGTGCTCCGCCGGCGTCGTCACCGGGGGGTTGAGCGTGCCGGCGACGGTGTCGGCGTCCGGGGACTGCGAGGCCGGATGTGTGCCCGGGAGAGGACCGGGGGGCACGGCCGGGGTGTCGCTGTCGACGTCGGCCAAACCGAAGTCCCTCTGGGGCGCCGGTTCCGGGTGCGGGCTCGACGGGGTGGGGAAGGACGGTTTGAGGCCCGGTGCCCCGGCGCCTGCTGCCAGCGCTCCCGCACCCGCTGCCCCGGCGCCCGGCAGCGCACCGGGGAGGACGTCGGGGACCGACGACACGGACGAACTGGACGACGCGAACGAGGCCGTGCTGAACGTGGAGTCGACGGAGGAGGCGGACGAGACCGACGAAGCGTCGCTGGCGACCGAGGCGGCGTCGCTGAAGTCGTCGACGGACGACGCGGCGTACTCGGAGCCGTACGACGGCGCGGCCGGTGTGTAGGGACTGTCCCAGGTGTCGCTGGTGGCAAGGCTGCCCGGCCCGGCCAGGGGGCTGCTGTCGACGTCGGACAGGGGGTCGGCGGCGGAAGAAGAGGGAGCCGGGACGGCAGCAGTGGCGCCGTCGTACCCGGCGCCGTCCTCGTACCCGCCTTCACTGTCGAGGTCGTCCGGCAGGTGGTTGAGGTCCGCGGCATCGAGTCGGTGGTCGGCGACGAACTTGTTGTGCACCCACTTCCCGCCGAACGCCGCGCCGTCGGAGGCCGCTTCGAAGACGATGCCCGTGATGCCGGCGCTGACGAACGTGCCGGGACTGACCACGAACGCGCCGGTGAAGGCCAGACTGGTTATCCCCACGGCCAACGTCTCGGCCTGACCCTCGTTGACGAAGGCGACGGGAAGTTCGGCCACCTCCTTCCAGAACAGGTCGTCCTTCTTGAAGATTTGGTTGATTATGTGTCCCGCGAACCGGGCGCCGAGGTCCCCGAAAAGCCCCGCGAACGCGCCCATGACGAACGACTGCGCGACTCCCTTCCAGTCGATTTCCTTGAGGCGGCGGTCCGGTTCGTCCGGCACGGACATGGCCAGCACACTTGCCCCCAAGTGCGTCAACGCCTCTTCGATCGCCTCCAGCACCACGGACAGCGGCGTGGGCACCGCCTGGCTCATCCGTTGGTAGATCAGCAGGATCGTGAGCGCGGTGCGTGCCTTCTGGGCCGCCGCCTCGGTGAGTGACGTACCGCCGGTGAAGACGGCCAGGGCGGCGATCAGCGCAAGCTCGATGTGCATGATGATCAGCTCGATGAGGATCTGGTACTTGCCCTCGGTGAGCTGGATCGAGCGGTCCACCTGTCTGTCGGCGATTTTCCGGATTTCCGCGGACAGGTTGGCCAGGTGGTTCTGGCCGTTGTCGTCGACGAAGGTTTTCATCGCGCCGATGAACTGCTCGGCGACCTGGGGCGGGAGGGATCTCCCCGCGGCGGTGATCGCCTCCTTCATCATCGCGGACAGGTCGTCGATCTCGGTCGCCAGCTGTTGGTAGGGAACGCGGCTCGCGTAGCCCCGGTCCTCGTCCCCCATGGGGGGCGGGCCCACCCAGGCGGTGAGGTACCCCTTGTCGGAGGCCGAGAAGGTGATCGCCATTCAGCGCCTGGTTTCGCTCTCCGCGCCCTGTGCCGCGATGTCGTCCAGCGCCTGCAACTGCGGCCGCTGCACCTCCCCGGCCTGTGCGCCGAATGCTTCCGCCACCGTCAGGAAGTTGGTTATGAGGCTCCTGACCGTGGGCAGGATCTGCTGCAGTTCCTGTTCCACCTGCGGAACGATGGCGTCGGCGAAGGAGTCGCCTTCGCCCTCCTTGCCCCAGCAGTCGTCGAATTCCGCGACGCCGTCCTCGAACCGGGGCACGATCCCTTCGTATTGCTGCACGAGGTCGGCCCAGCTCTTGCCGCTCGCAAGGATCTCCGAGACGTCCGTGACGAACTTCTTGCTCATGGCTGCGCGCCCTCCTGCCGTTCCCGTCGGCCGTCCTCCGTGCCGCGAGCCGACGTCCCGGGCGGGACGGGTGGCTCCTCGTCGTCCTCGACGATCTCGTCACGGAGCCGGCTCATCGCTGTCGGGCCCTTCGGCGCGGCGGTCTCGGTCAGCAGCGATCCGAAGACCGACTTCCAGTCGACGCCCACCCGGTCCGGGACGTCGTCCCACGCGGTCAACCGGGTGAGCGGCTCAAGGGTGTCGACGACCCGGCGGGCCATCTCGGCCCGGGCCAGGTTCGTGGCCTCCAGGACCGCCGCGGACAGCTGGGCCGCCGCCATGGTCCGGTACCTGCCGTCGAGGAATTCGAGGCCGGTCAGCTCCCCCTTCGCGCCGACGGACACGCGGACCGACCGGTCCGCCGAACGCGCGCTGACCGATGCGGCGTCCAGCTCGGACTGTGCCGAGGCCGTGGCATCCTCCACCGTCTTGAGGCGCGCCCTCGCCCGGGCCACCCGGTCCTCGATCGGCTGACTCATCCCCGTCTCCTTCCGTCAGCGTCCCAGGGCCTGCGGTGCGCCGCCCTCTTCGGTGCCCCAGACGTCCTCGTCCTCGGCCAGCCAGGTGGTCCGTTCCCGGTCCCCGCTCTCCGTCTGCGGCCGGTCCCCCGCCCCGCCCATGCCTCCCATGGGCGGCATGAAGGGTGATCCGCTGCTGGTCTGCGCGTTCCGGGCAGCCACGCGGTGCTCCTCCTCGTCGACCGTCGGCGTGGTGGCGGCGGTCCGGGCGGAGCGCGCGACGCCGGGTTCGATGACGGTCCTGGTGCGCTCGCCGGAGTTCCCGCCGGCGTCGCCCCCGACGCCCCGCCCCATCGGCGGGTACATCCCCGGCGACCCGCTTCCCGTACCGGAGCCGCCGGCGGAGGCGGCCGCGGCGTCGCTGCCCTGCGGGCGGCCGAGCGCCGAGGAGAGGTCGTCCTGGTTGTAGAGGTTGTCGCCGAACGCGGAGGAATACGCCGAGCCGGGGGAGCCGCCGCCCTGGTTGTAGGCCGAGAGGTCGGGAGGTTGCGGAAGGTCGGCGATCCGTTGCCGGATCAGTTCGTCGAAGTCCTTGTTCCCGGCGGACAGCCGGTCGTACTCGGCCTGGACGTCGCCCATGCGCTCGTCGTACTCGGCCCTGGCGTCCCTGCGGGCCTGCTGGGCGTCGGTGCGAGCCTGCTCCCGGTCCTCCTGGGCGTCGGCCTTCGCCTGGTCGTACTCGCCCCGCGCCTCGGCCTCGGCGGCGTCCGCCCGTTCGAGGGCTTCGCGCTCGGCGGCGTCGATCTCGTCGAGCCGGCGGTCGTAGTCCTGGCGGGCCTGGCTCTCGTCGGCCCCGGCGGCCAGCTCGCGGTCGTACTCCTCGCGGGCCTGTGTCCGGTCCTGTTCGGCCTGTTCGCGCGCCTGGTCCCGCTCCTCCTCGGCGTCGGCCTTCTGCTGCTCGTACTCCTGCCGGGCCTCCTGCTCCTGACGGTCGGCCTCGGCGACGGCGGCCTCGCGTTCGGCCTGGGCGTCGGCCTTCTGCTGCTCGTAGTCCTGCTGCGCCTGCTCCTGGGCCTGCTGGGCCTCCAGCCTGGCCTGCTGCCGCTCCACCGTGGCCTCGCGGCGGGCCCGGTCCTGCTCGGCCTGCGCAGTGGCCTGCGCCTCGTCCTGTTCCTGCTTGGCGGCTTCCCGGTCTGCCTCGTACTGCGCCTGCTGCTGTTCCTGTTCGGCCTTGGCGGCGGCCTTCTCCTGTTCGGCCTCCGCCTTCGCCGCCTCCTGCTCGGCCTCGGCCTCCGCCTTCTCGCGGTCCTGCTCCGCCTCGGCCTCGGCCTTCTCCTTCTCGTACTCGGCCTTGGCGGCCTCCTCCTCGGCCTCCGCCTCCGCCTTCTCCTTCTCCTGTTCGGCCTTGGCGGCGGCCTTCTCCTGTTCGGCCTCCGCCTTCGCCGCCTCCTGCTCGGCCCGGGCCCGCTCCCGTTCCTTGTCTGCCTCGTCCTGGGCCTTCTGGTTCTGCGCGACGACGAAGGCCCGCTGCTCGGCGGCCGCCTGTTCGGCCTCCGCCTGCTGCTGTTCCTGGTCCGCCTTGGCTTGGGCTTTTTCCTGGTCGGCTTCGGCTTTGGCGGCTTCCTGTTCGGCTTTTGCCTGGGCCTTTTCCTGCTCTTGCTCCGCCTTGGCCTGGGCTTTTTCCTGGTCGGCTTCAGCCTTGGCGGCTTCCTGTTCGGCTTTTGCCTGGGCCTTTTCCTGCTCTTGCTCCGCCTTGGCCTGGGCCTTCTCCTGGTCGGCTTCAGCCTTCGCCGCGGCCTGCTCCGCTTCGGCCTCGGCCTTCTCCTTCTCCTTCTCGGCCTTGGCCTCCGCCTTCTCCTTCTCGTAGTCCGCCTTCTGCTGCGCCTGTTCGGCCTCGGCGTCGGCCTTCTCCTGGTCGGCCTCCGCCTTCGCCTTGGCGGCCTCCTCCTCGGCCTTCTTCTTCTCGGCCTTGGCCTCCGCCTCGGCGGCGATGTCAGAGAGAGGGCGGCTGTCCTTGTCGGTGATTTCGGCGTCGAACGCCTTGCTGAGGTCGTAGAACGCGTTCCTGATCGCCGCAATGGCCTCGGCACCCGCCGGGGCCAGCCAGTCCTGCGCGGACTCGTTCCAGCGCTTGACCGCCTCGTTGCCGATCTCTCTCCAGGTGGTCATGCTGGCGGGCGGGCCGTACTCCCTCATCCCGCTGTCGTCATTCTGCGAGATCGCCGCGATGATGATCGTGTTCTTGAAGCCTTCCTCCGCCGCTACGTACGTGGAGTCCTTGGACGTGTTGCCTTGCTCATTGATGCTCGACACCTCAATGGTCGTTTTCGAGTAGTGGTGATCGAACATCCTGCTGAAGCCGTCCCGCAGCATGTCGTAGAGCCAGCGCCCCGGGTTGCTCTCCCTCTCCCACGCCTGCCAGGCCCTCAGGAGGTTCTCCGCCTGGGTGAGAATCACCTGCTGGGCCTCTGCGAGGGCACGGGCCGGCGCGGAATTCACCGTCACGCCGTCGATGGTGACCGGACTGCCGGAATCGCCCTGGGCGGTGAGCTGGTCTACGTAACCCTCGTAGTTCCGCGCCAGTTTGTGGACGAGTTCCTTGAAGAGGGCGGCGGACGTACCGTCCCAGGAGTCGCTGCCCTCTCCGATGTTCTCGGTGTCCCACTTGCCGACGGTGGCCGAACTGTCCTCGAAGAACTTGACGACCCGGTCGAATGCCTGTGCCGCCTCGGTGAAGGAGAGCAGGTTGACGTATTCCCCGTCGGTCACTTCCCGCCCGCGGTTGACGAAACCGCGGGTGGAGTAGTCGGGGGCCTCCGTCAGCTTCTTGAGTGCCGCCCTTGAACCGTAGACGTACTGGACCAGGGCGTTGGTGTTCCAGCTGAGGCTGTCACCCTCCCAGTTCCAGCCGCCCTTGTCCTTCAGGTTGTCACTGGTCTTTCCGTAGTCACTGATCCAGTCGTCGCCGTCGAACCAATCCTCCTTGTACTGGGCGAGGAAGGTGATGTGTGCGCGATAGCTGTGGAGCGAGTCGCCGGCGGAGCCCCCCGTTTGGTTGTTATTGGGGGCGTAGTACGGAAAGGTGTAGTCGGTGTTGTGCGTGTGCCAGCCGTCCGGAAGCAGGAAATTGGACTGGTAGCTCGGACCGCCCACGTGGTCCAGCCGGACATGCATCAGCGGGATGGCTTCGTTGCCCTTGAGGGTGTCGAACACCGTGTTCCGGTCCGGCAGGACATAGCCCGTGAGCATCTGGACGGCTTTCTGCCAGGTGTCCCCTGTGAGATCGGTTCCCTCGCCGTCGGCGGCCATCGCGAAGCCCCGCTACCCTTCCTGACCCTGACCCGAGCCCTGACCACCTGAAGAAGCGCCCGGATTCGTCGAACTGCTGTCGACATCCTCGAAGAGGTCCGAGAATTCCTCCGGTGTGATGCTCTCGAGGTTCTTTCCCTGGGCCTCCGCCAACTTCTCGATGGTGTCCCACAAGGCCTGCTCGAGGTCTTCGAAGAGGGTCACGTGCGACTCAAGAATGTGTTGGAGCGCCTCCGCGCCCTGCTGAACGGCAGAGTTCAGCTGGCTCGCCTCCTCGATGGCGTCCTCACCGTTGGTCATGCGACCGAGGTTCAGCGGCTTCGACACATCGAGTGTTTCGGCGGCCACATCGTGCACGAGCGTCGAGATCGCGACGGCGCCGTTCGGCTCGTCCTTGAGGATGTTCTCGAGTCCCGCCTTGAACGTCTCGATGTGCTCGGAGATGAAGTTCTTCAGGAACTCGCTGTCGAGGACCACGCCGGCCATGCTCTTGTCCTTCCGTCACGTCACCCGGTGGTGTCAGCGGCTGCCGATCCGGATGTCGCCCCAGCGCTGGGCCAGGCTCTGCTCCGTGTACCGGTAGTTGCCGGAGATCTCGGTGAGCAGGCCGGAGTGGTTGGCGAGCAGGGTCTTGATGTTCGCGACGGCGCCGTCCCAGGCCGCCTGTACTTCGCTGTAGACCTCCCTGTCCTCACCGATCCAGCTGTTGCGGAGCTCGGACAGTTCCATCTCCAGGTTGGCCAGGATGCTCATGATCGACTGGGACTGGCTGATCATGTCGTCGGCCGCGCCTTCGGCGTGGTTGTAGTCGACGTAAATAAAGCCGTCGGAGAAGTCCACCGGATTCCTCGATTCGCGGGGAGGGGCACGCGGGGGGAAGGGCTCGGAGTGCTGCCGGGTGTGGGGCTAGCTGAGGGGGTTGGTGCCGGCCGTGGGGGCGGGAGTGTCGGCCGTGCCGTTGAGCTCGTCGAACACCGCGGTGGCGCGTGAGTACGCCGAGTCGATCGCCTCGTTGTTGGCGCCCTGCTGGCCCGTGTGCTCCTGGAGCGTTTCGTTGAGCTGGTCGACCATCCGGTCCAGGTTGAGCAGGATGGTGTCGACGTGCCCGTCCCACTGCTCCAGCAGCTGCTTGTACTTGCCGCCGTCCGCGCCCTGGTAGCTGGAGGCGAGCGTCTGCGCCGTGGACTGGACGTCCTGCTGGCAGCGCTGGACACCGGTGAAGGCCTGTTCCAGCGCCAGGACTCCGTTGCGAGTGGCGCCTTCTTCTGATTGCTGCATGGCCATGAGATAACTCCCTTTCGGGCGAGGCTCACTGTGCGATGGCCCCACGTCACCCCGTGGGCAGACAGGGTGTTCCCGCGGGCCGGTCGGCACGTCGGGGCATGAGGTGAGCTTGATGCTAAGCAGGGCGCAAGTGGATTGGCAATTGTCGCTTCGGGCCTTTGCGGCGCCTGAAAGGTCGAATTCGATCGCTCAGTTGAGCAGTTTCGGGGAATTAACTCCGCTCAGGTGAGCGGAGTGAGGGACTTGGTCGGACAGACCGGGCAATGCTGCCTTCCGTGGAGGGGCGTCCGCAGGTCGGGGTTAACGTGAGGTGGAAGCGTGGAGTTCAAAAATTCCCCCGCCCGACGATGTACGGATAAGTGCTCGCCGATTCCCGGTGAAGTGCCCGCTCTGTCCGCTATTCCTTCGGGCAGCGCAGTGTCACCCGGGCCTCGCCCGAGGACGCCGCCTCGGGGGTCAGGTCGGGGCCGCTGGGCAGCATGGACAGGAGCTGGGACGGCATCGTGCGGGCCTCGCCGCTGTCGTAGCCGAGTGCTTTCGCCCCGTCCTGGGACAGCAGCCGGTACTTCACGCCCTCGTCCGTGACCAGGTAGGTGGTGTCGCCCAGGGCGCTGCCGCTCGCGCTCAACGCCCGCACCAGTGCGCCCTTTCCGGCGCGTACCGCGATGGAGTCGACCTTCAGGCAGCCCGGTTCGGTCTCGGGCGACGGCGGCTGCACGGGCTCGGGGAGGGCGGTCTCGGGCAGCAGCGTGGTGCCCACGCGGACGCCGGAGCCCGTGGACGCGACGGCGGCGCAGGCCGCGGAGCCGGCGGCGACGGCGACCGGTTCCGGCGGGGTCGCGGGCAGCCTCGTGGACCCCGTTTGGCCGAAAGCCCCGTCGGCCGCCTGGCCGGAGGAGGAGTTCGGTGCCAGGTGCTCCGCGAGGATGTCCGCGCCGAGCGTCGCCACGGTCGCGGTGCCTCCGCCGTACGCCTTCTCGCGGGTGAGCGGGTCGCCCAGCAGCAGGGTGGCCTCGGTGGCGGTGAGCGGGGCGAGGCCCTCCCGCGTGAGCAGGTGGTAGCGGGCGTCGGAGCCGGGTACGCCGACCCGGAAGAGCTGGCCGACCCTGGTGCTCCGCCCGGCCAGTTCCGGGCCCTTCTCGCCGCGGCCCGCCACCTCGGGCGGGGTCAGGCCGGGGCCCAGGGGGAGGGCGTCGAGGAAGGCCGCCGACACCGGGCGGGGTTCGGCACTGCCGTACCCGAGGGCCTCGGTCGCCTTGGCACGCTCGTCCAGGGGCAGGCGGCTGCCCTGCCAGAGCAGGTAGGTGACGTCGTCGGGCCCGATGACCAGCAGGCCCTCGTCGGCGCCCAGTTGCCGGCCGCCGGGCAGGTTCTCCGGCGCGTCGGTGCCGAGGGCGAGTGTCGTGGTGGCCGTGACGACGCCGGTCGTCCTCGGCCGGACGCCGGAGCACACCAGCCAGGGCGTACCCGCCAGGTCGTCGGTGCCCGGCAGCGCCTCGGGACCGTCGGGGATGCCGGCCGGCGCCCCGTGCGGTGTGCCGGCGAGCGAGGACGAGCCCACCGTCGTGACGCCGATGTCGCCGCCGGCGATCAGCCGCGCCGACGCGTAGTTGCGCACCGGGCGCAGCCGCCCGTCCAGGTACAGGTAGCGGGCGCCGGTGTCCTTGTTGACGATCAGCTCCTCGCCCGAGCGCCACGAGTTGTTCCCACCGGGCTTGATGAGCCCGAAGACGAAGGCGCCGGCGCAGACCAGCACCGCGATGATCACGCCGATGGCGGCGCCTCGGTTGGTCCGGCCCAGCGGGCTCTCCGGGGCGTCGGGCTCGGCGCGCAGCATGGCCGAGGCGAGTCTGCCCATGATGAAGAGATGGGCCTGGACCTGGTCGCGTTTGCTGTGCATGTCGCCGTTTCTCCCCGGTTCAGCCGTTGATGCCGCGCAGCCGGCCGTAGACGCCCATCGACCAGAGCGTCAGCGGCAGGATGCTGAGGGCGGCGAGCGAGTGCAGCAGTTCCGCGGCGCGCCCCCAGTACGGGACGAGCCGCCGGCCGGGCACGCTCCACGAGGCGATCGTGACCGCGGCGGCCAGCCCCAGCAGGCCCGCTGCCAGGGTCAGCCGGTCCGCCGGGTCGAGGGAGCGGGCCGACACGACGAGGAGCAGCACCACCCCGAAGACCCCGGCGGTGGTCAGCGCCAGCCGCTGCCAGACGTTGCCCAGCCCCCGGCTGTGGAGCAGCAGCAGGAGCGACAGGGCCACGACGGTGAGGACCTCGGCGAGGCCCGCGTCGGCCGTCAGTGCCGCCAGACAGGGCAGGCAGACCAGGCCGACGGCGGTGTAGAACGCGGTCATCCAGTCGTCGGCCAGTGCGGACCGGGCGTCGACGTCGGAGGAGGAGTACGGGTCGATGCCCTGCTGCAGCTGCTGGACGTTGGTCGGCAGCGGCGGCATCCGCATGCCGGCCAGCCGGAAGGACAGCGAGGGCACGAAACCCCCGAACAGCACCACCACGACGGCCACCACGCCGGCCGCCTGCTGCGGTGCCAGGTCGAGGGTGATCAGCCCGGCGCCGAGCGCGCCCGCCGCCGCGATGCCGGCCGCGCCGACGAACAGCGCCGGGTGCACGCCGACCGCCGCCAGGGCGAGCACCGCGCCCGCACAGCCGGCCGCGGACGCCGCCAGCAGTCGCGCACCGAGGACGGCCTCGCCGTCGGCACCGCCCAGTTCGCCGCCGGGCAGCAGCCAGCCGGCCAGGGCGAAGTAGGGGGCCGCCATCAGTCCCAGGACCGAGCCCGCGCCGGCGTCCCCGACGGCGCGGGAGGCGGAGCCCGCGCCGGCGATCAGGAGCAGCCCGGCGGCCGAGGCGGCGACCGCCCGTACCCAGCCCGCCGTGCCCGGCACGGCCAGCAGCACGAGCGTCAGGGTCAGGGTGGCCGCGGCCAGTCCGAGCAGCAGCCGCCGGCCGGCCTCGGGGCTCCAGCCGTGCGGTCTGCGGCCCATGCCGTCGGAGATGCCGTCGACCAGGTCGTCGATGTGGACCTCGGGCAACGCCTCGGTGCGTGGGCGCAGATAAAGCTCCTCTCCGTCCCGCAGACCGAGGGAGTCCAGGGTACTCTCGGGGTCGAGCGGCGGGCCGCCGAGGCGTTGGAGGACCCAACCGCCGTGCTCCAGGCCGGCTTCCTCCAGGTCGTCCCCTCCGTAGCCGATCACCGTGGGCAGCAGATCGGCGACGGGGACGTCGGAGGGCACGGCCAGGTCGACCGTCCTGGCCGGAGCACGTACGGTGACGCGGCACAGGCTTGCCGCCTGAATCTCAGTCATGAGCTCGGAGTTCACACTTTCTGGCGGCCACTGGATGTTCTGGCGGCCACTGGATGCGCGGTGGCTGAAGGTGTGGCAGCGGCACGCCGGTTGGTCGCTGACCGCGACGAAATCGTCGGACGGGGCACGCGCCGACGAGTTTGACCGTACGCCGGGCTTTTCGCAACACCACTTCGGAGTTCAGCGTTACGGAACCCCGGGGAAATCTTCCCGCAGCCGTCGTGGCAGAGTCTGGCCCTTTACGGAAAATCCGCGACGTACCTGCGTCGTTCCCGCGGAATTCATGCCGAAATCATTGAGGAGGACGTTCGTTGAGCGTGATCCTGTTCCGCAGGCCGGCTCGCCGTAAAGGGCCGGAAATGCCCTCCGGTGAACTGAGTCTGCAGGAACCGCCGACGCTTCCGGAAGTCGTCCCCGACAGTTCCGCGGTGTGGACCTATCTGCCGATGGCGCTGATGTCGGTCTCCATGATGCTGATGTTCATGCGGCCCGGCATGAGCAGGGGCAGCGGCGGGTTCATCTACATCGCGCTCGGCGTGATGGTGATCGCCTCCGCGGGGATGATGCTCGGTCAGGTCATGCGCCGCAACGGCGAGCGCAAGCAGCGGCTGAAGGGCGAGCGCCGGGACTACCTGCGCTATCTGCGTCAGACCAGGCGCGTGGTGCGGACGTCCGTGGTCGAGCAGCAGCGTGCCCTCGCCTGGCGCCATCCCGAGCCGGACGCCCTGTCGTCGCTGGTGCGCAGCACCCGGCTGTGGGAACGCCGGGCGTCCGACGAGGACTTCGCGGAGGTGCGGATGGCGGTGGGCGACCAGCGTCTGGCGATGAAGCTGACGCCGCTGTCCACCAAGCCCGTGGAGGACCTGGAGCCGCTGGCGGCGCACGCGCTGCGCAGCTTCACCCGGGCCTACTCGAGCGTGCGGGACCAGCCCATCGCGGTCTACCTGCGGGCCTGGTCGAAGGTGCTGTTCCGGGGCGACGAGGAGCAGGTGCGCGGCCTGGCCCGGGCCATGCTGGCCCAGCTGGCGGTCTTCCACTCGCCGGACGACCTGTGGATCGCGCTGTGCGTGTCCGACGAGCGGCGCGCGGAGTGGGAGTGGGCCAAGTGGCTTCCGCACAGTCTGCACCGGCACGAGGAGGACGGTGCCGGGCCCGCCCGGATGGTCGCCTCGGCCTTCGGCGAACTGGAGAACCTGCTCGGTGCCGAGTTCCTGGAGCGGCCGAGCGCGGACCCAGAGGCGGTGCCGGGAAGCGAGGAGCCGTACACGGTCGTCGTGATCGACGGCTGCGAGGTGCCGGCGGGGCACCGTTTCGACGGGCCCGGCTTCCGCAACGCGGTGGTGCTCGACCTGACCGGCGCCCTCGTGTGGCGGCCGGGACGCACCACGCTGCGGCTGGACGTCGGCGAGGGCGGTGTGTCGCTCGTACGCACCGACCGTGACCGCAAGGAGGAGTCGACCCCGCTCGGCAGTCCCGACCGGCTGGGTACGACGGGTGCGCTGGCCCTCGCCCGGCTGCTCGCCCCGTACCGGATGAGCCTGGGCGGCGACGACGCCAGGCCGCTGGCCGACGACGTCGAACTGACCTCGCTGCTGAACATCCCCGATCTGCACCGCCACGATCCGGCCACCCTGTGGGCCAGGTCGACCGGCAGCGCGCGGCTCAGGGTGCCGATCGCGGTGAGCGGCGAGGGCCGGCCCGTGGAGCTGGACATCAAGGAGTCCGCGCAGGGCGGTACGGGACCGCACGGCATGCTCATCGGTGCCACCGGGTCCGGCAAGAGCGAACTGCTGCGCACGCTGGTCCTCTCCCTGGCTCTGACCAACTCCTCCGAGACGCTGAACTTCGTCCTCGTCGACTTCAAGGGCGGCGCCACCTTCCTCGGCCTCGACGAACTGCCGCACACCTCCGCGGTCATCACCAACCTCGCGGACGAGGTGGCGCTGGTCGCCCGCATGCAGGACGCGCTGCACGGAGAACTGATCCGGCGTCAGGAGCTGCTGCGCGCCGCCGGGAACTACACCTCGGCGCTGGAGTACGAGAAGGCGCGGCAGTCCGGGGTGGCGCTGCAGCCGCTGCCCAGCCTGTTCGTCGTGGTCGACGAGTTCAGCGAACTGCTCGCCTCGCACCGCGACTTCATGGAGCTGTTCGTCATGATCGGCCGGCTCGGCCGCAGCCTCGGCGTCCATCTGCTGCTGGCCTCGCAGCGGTTGGACGAGGGCCGCATGCACCAGCTGGAGAGCCATCTGTCGTACCGGATCGGCCTGCGGACGTTCTCGGCGATGGAGAGCCGGGGCGTGCTGGGTGTGCCGGACGCGTACGAGCTGCCCGCGCAGCCGGGCGCCGGATACCTCAAGAGCGGTGTCGCCGCGCTCACCCGGTTCCGGGCCGCCTATGTCTCGGGGCCGTACCAGCGGCGCCGGTCCGTCGTGCAGGCGCAGGTGGCGCGGCAGGTGGTGCCGTGGACGGCGGAGTGGGTGGTGCCGCGCGTTCCCTCGGACCCGGACATCACGGGTGAGCCGGAACCGGAAGAGGAGGAGCCGGAGGGGGAGCGGGACCCGCAGGGCGCGGCCGGCGAGACCCTGCTGTCGGTGGCGCTCGACCGGCTGCGCGACTCGGGACCGCCCGCCCACCAGGTGTGGCTGCCGCCACTGGACCGGCCGGCCACCCTGGACCAGATCCTGCCTCCGCTCGCTCCGGACCCGCGCTACGGCCTGACCACGGCGGACTGGCCGATGCGGGGCCGGCTGACCGTGCCGGTGGGCGTCGTGGACCGCCCCTTCGACCAGTTGCGGGACCTGCTGACGGTCGACCTGTCGGGCTCCGGCGGCCATGTGGCCGTCGCGGGCGGTCCGCAGAGCGGCAAGAGCACCCTGTTGAGGACCCTCATCACCGCGCTGGCCCTCACCCACACCCCGCGCGAAGTGCAGTTCTACTGCCTGGACTTCGGCGGTGGCACGCTCGCCGCGCTGGACGAGCTGCCCCATGTGAGCGGGGTCGCGGCCCGGGTGGACAGCGAGCGGGTGGGCCGTACGATCGCCGAGGTCAACACGGTGCTCAGCAGGCGGGAACGGTTCTTCCTGGAGCACGGCATCGACTCCATGCCCACCTACCGCAGGCGGCGGGCGGCGGGTGAGTTCCCCGACGAGCCGCACGGCGACGTCTTCCTGGTGATCGACGGCTGGTCCACGGTGCGACAGGACTTCGACCGGCACATCCCCACCTTCAACGCGCTGGCCGCCCGCGGGCTCAACTACGGGGTGCACCTGCTGATCACCACCGGCCGCTGGGTGGAGCTGTCGTCCTCGGTGCGCGACCAGACCGGAACCCGGCTGGAGCTGCGGATGGGGGACGCGATGGACTCGCAGATCGACTCCCGCCGGGCGGGGACCGTTCCGCGCAGCCCCGGGCGGGGGCTGACCTCCGAGAAGCTGCACTACCTGTCCGCCCTGCCGCGCCTGGACGGGGTCGAGGAAGCCGACGACCTCGCGGACGGGGTGGCGGGCCTGGTCGCCGCGATCGGCGAGAGCTGGACGGGGCCACGGGCGCCCCGGGTGCGGATGCTGCCGGCGAACCTGCCGGCCGAGGAACTGCCGGCGCCCGCGGGCGAGCTCGGCCTGCGTCTCCCGCTCGGACTGGACGAGAACGAACTGGCCCCGGTCTGGCACGACTTCACCGAGAACCCGCATCTGATCGTGGTGGGCGACACCGAGAGCGGCAAGACGAACCTGCTGCGGCTGGTGGCGCGGGGCATCACCGAGCGGTACACGCCGGCCGAGGCCCGCATCATGGCGGTGGACTACCGGCGCGAACTGGTGGAGAGCGTGCCCGAGCCGTACCGGCTGGGGCACGCGGTCTCCCTGGACATGCTGCGGGAACTGGTGGACGGTGCGGCCCGTGCGGTCAAGCAGCGGGTGCCGGGCGAGGACGTCGCGCCGTCGAGGATGCGGCTGTGCGACTGGTGGCAGGGGCCGCGGCTGTTCATCCTGGTCGACGACTACGACATGGTGGGCGGCGGTCCGATGACGCAGCCGTTCGCCCCGCTCCTCGACCATCTCGCGCTGGGCCACGAACTCGGCCTCCACCTGGTGGTGGCGCGCTCCTCCGCGGGCGCCGGGCGCGGGCTCAACGAGGCGCTGCTGCGCCGGCTGCAGGAGGTGAACACGCCGGGTCTGCTGATGTCCTGCCCGCCGAGCGAGGGGTACCTCTTCGGCAGCGTCAAGGGGCGGGAGCTGATCCCGGGCCGGGCGATACGCATCGCACGGCGCAAGACGTTGCAGATCCAGACGGCGCTGGTGGAGGACGCCCCTTGAGCCGGGGTGTCCCGGCGCGGGCGACTCCGGGGCGGGGCGTCCCGGTGCGAGCCGTCCCGGTGCGGGCGGATTCGGTGTGGGTGGGTTGGGTGT
>NZ_JACBYP010000045.1 GCF_018982965.1 Streptomyces mayonensis
CGCGGCCGCGCCCCCCCCCCCCCGGGCCGGCCCCCGGCCCCCGCGCCGCCGCCCGCGCCCCCCCCCGGCCGGCGCGGCCCGCGGGCGGGGGGGGCCCCCCGGCGGCCCCCCCCCCCCCCGCACGTCCCCGTAGGGTGATCTCCATGTCTGCCGGATTGAGTGCCGCGAAGACCCGGACCGCGCTGCGCGCCACCGCGCGTCTTTCGGGCGAGCTGCTGCTGATACTCGTCATGCTCGCGGTGACCCTCTGGGTTCTGGGCCGTATGTGGCCGGTCGTGTGGCCGCTCGTGGTCGGCCTGCTCCTGACCACGCTGACCTGGCCCCCGGCCCGCTTCCTGCGCCGGCACGGCTGGCCCCCGGCACTGGCCGCCGCGGTGGTGACGCTAACGTTCCTCCTGGTCGTCCTGGGCATCGTGGCCCTGATCGCGGTGCCGATGTCCTCCGAGACCGACGAGTTGACGCACGGTGTGGTCGAGGGCATCCAGCGGTTGCGCGAGTGGGCGGCGGGGCCGCCGCTGAACATCGGCGACGACCAGATCAGCGGTGCGGTCGACTCGGCGGTGGCACGCGTCCAGGACAGTGTCGGCACCATCACCACCGCCGTGGCGTCGGGGGTGGGCTCGGTGGTCAACGGGCTGGTCACCGCCGTGCTGGGCGTCTTCCTGATGTTCTTCTTCCTCAAGGACGGACCCCGGTTCCTGCCGTGGCTCGCCCGCCAGTTGCCCGGCCGGCTGGCCACCGACGTCCCGGTCGTCGCCCTGCGCGGCTGGGAGACCCTGGGCGCCTTCGTCCGGTCGCAGGCTCTCGTCGGCATGATCGACGCCGTGTTCATCGGTCTGGGGCTGTGGATCCTGGGCGTGCCCCTCGTACTGCCCCTGGCGGTGCTGACGTTCGTGTCCGCGTTCGTGCCGATCGTGGGCGCCCTGTTCGCCGGCTTCGTGGCGGTGCTCATCGCCCTGGTGTCCAACGGTCTGACGGACGCGCTGATCGTGCTCGCGATCATCGTGGTGGTGCAGCAGCTGGAGGGGAACGTCTTCCAGCCCATCGTCCAGAGCCGCGGCCTCGGCCTGCACGCCGCGGTGATCCTGCTGGCGGTGACGCTGGGCGGCAGCCTGGCCGGGATCGTGGGCAGCCTGCTCGCCGTACCGGTCGCCGCGCTGATCGCCGTGGTCTGGAACTACGTGCGCGAGCAGCTGGTCGACCCTCCGGAGAAGTCCGCGCCCGCCGGCGGCTGAGCGCGGGCCCGCCCCCGCACGGGTGCTTCGGTCCCGCCCTCGCGAAATCCGGTCGCGGCAGGGCGGCCGCTGGTGTTGGCTGGCGGGCGTGGACCTCTTCTCCCGCTCCTGGTCGGCGTTGCGCGCCACGGTCGCCGGCCTCGGTGACGAGCATTTCGCACGGCCCTCCGGCTGCGCCGGCTGGCTCGTGCGGGATCTGGTGTGCCACCTGGTGGTCGATGCCCAGGACGTCCTGATCACCCTGGCCACACCGGCCGTCGCCGCGCCGACCCGGGACGCGGTGACCTACTGGCGGGTGGTCGAACCCCCGACGGGCGACGACCCGCTCGACGCACTGACCGTCCGCCTGGCGGCCGCGTACGAGCAGCCGTGGCTGCTGAGGTTCCACCTCGACGACGTCGGCTCCGCCGCCGGCCGTGCCGCCGCGCTCGCGGACCCCACGGGCCGGGTGAGCACGCAGGACCAGGTGCTCACGGTGGGCGACTACCTCGGCGCGTACGTCCTGGAGTGGACACTGCACCACCTCGATCTGGTCGCGTGCGTCCCAGGGGCGGCACGGCCCCCGGCCGAGGGGCTGGCGGCGGCACGCGAGCTGTTCGAGGGGGTCGTCGGGGCGGAGTTCCCCCGGTCGTTCCCGGACGAGGACGTCCTCCTGGTCGGCACCGGCCGGCGCCCGCCGGCCGACGCGGAGCGGGCGACGCTGGGCGACTTGGCCGCGCGACTGCCGTTCCCGGTCGGCTGACCCCGGTGCGGTGCGCACCGGAACGGGCGGAGTGAACCCCTTACCGGTGCGCGCCGCCTTACCGGGGCACGAACCGCTGCCGGGTCCGTTCGGGTCCTGCCGGGTCCGAACGGCCCGCTGCCGGGTCCGAACGGCCCCTGACACCGCGGGCCCGCGCGGCGGGACGCTCGCACCGACAGCCTCGCGGCATACGAAGGAGCCGGGACGATGACTTCCATCACCACCCTGTCCGCTGCCCTCCCGGGCGACCATCGCGAGCGACTCGTGCGGCTCGCCCGGGAAGTCTCCTTCGCGGAGGGCGTCCGGCTCTTCGAGGAGGGCCGGCGCGCGGAGCGGTTCTGGATCGTGCGGACGGGCACGGTCAGCCTCGACCTGCGCGTGCCGGGCCGCCGGGCCGCCGTCATCGAGACGCTGGGCCACGGCGAGCCGGTCGGCTGCTCCTGGCACTTCCCGCCGTACCGGTGGCAGTTGGGCGCCGAGACCACGACTCCGGTGCGGGCCTGGGAGTTCGACGCGGAATCCGTGCGTCGGACGTGCGCCCGCGACCCGGAGTTCGGCCGGGCGGTCGCCGTCTGGGTCGGCGGGGTGGTCGCCCACCGGCTGCACGCGGCCCGCATCCGGCTGCTCGACCTCTACGCGCCGCACGGCAGCGGCCGCCTGCTCTGACCCCGGCCCGAAGCTCCGGGCTCACCCCTCGTCCGGTACCGGGACGCACCAGACCAGGGAGGTGCCGCCGTCCGCCGGGCTGGTGAGCCGCAGTTCGCCGCCCAGCTGACCGGCGCGCTCCGCCAGGTTGCGCAGGCCGCTGCGGCGCCCGCCGGAGGGAACGCCGACGCCGTTGTCGGTGACGGTCAGCCGCACCTCGCGGCCGTCCGTCTCCAGGGCCACGGCCACCCGGTCGGCCCGCGCGTGCCGGGCCGCGTTGGTCAGCGCCTCGGACAGCACCGCGATCACGTGCTCGGCGATCCGGCCCGGCACCTCGGTGTCCAGCAGGCCCTCCATCCTGAGGCTGGGCGCGAAGCCCAGGACCGGGGCCGCCTCGCCGACGACCCGCACGGTGCGGCTGCGCAGTCCGGCACCGGCGGCGTCCCGCTCCCGGAGTCCGAAGATCGTCGACCTGATGATCTTTATGGTCTCGTCCAGGTCGTCCACCGCCCGGAGCACCCGCTCCGCCGCCGGGCCCTGCTCGATCAGGCGGCCGGCGCTCTGCAGGGTCATCCCGGTCGCGAACAGCCGCTGGATCGCCAGGTCGTGCAGGTCCCGCGCGATCCGGTCGCGGTCCTGGAGCACGGCGATCTGCTCGGCGTCCCGGCGCCGTTCCGCGAGTTCCATGGCGAGCGCGGCCTGCGCGGCGAACCCCTGCAGCGACTCCGTCTCCTTCTGCGTGAACACCGCTCCTCCCGCCCGGCGCACCAGCAGCACCACGCCCCGCACGCCTTCGCCGGCCGCGCCGAAGGGAACGGCCACCGCGGGTCCGAGCCCGGTGAACCGGGGTGCGTCGGCCGACACTCGCGTGTCCCGGGTGATGTCCGCGCTGCGCACGGGTGCGGCGGTGGCGAAGGCGAGGCCGGTGAGGCTCTTGTCGACGGCCAGGACCAGACCCTGGTGCTCCTCCGCGCCCTGTCCGGTGGCCAGTTCCACCACCAGCGAGTCCGTGTCGCGCATGGGCATCGTGAGTACGGCGAGGGCCGCGCCGGTGATCTCCCTGGCGCGCTCCGCGATCAGGCCGAGCGCCTCGCCCCGCTCACTGCCGGACATCAGGCTGCGGGTGATCTCGGCGTTCGCCCGCAGCCAGCGCTCCCGCAGCCGCGACTGCTCGTACAGGCGGGCGTTGTCGATGGCGACGCCCGCCGCCACGGCCAGGGTCGACAGGACCGACTCGTCCTCCTCGTCGAAGTGGGCCCCGCCGCGCTTCTCGGTCAGGTAGAGGTTGCCGAAGACCTGGTCCCGGACCCGGATGGGAACCCCGAGGAAGGTGTTCATCGGCGGGTGGTGCGGCGGGAAGCCGTACGAGGAGACGTGCTCGGAGAGCCTGGGCAGCCGCAGGGGCTCGGGGTGGCGGATGAGTTCGCCGAGGATGCCGTGGCCCTCGGGGAGGGGCCCGATGCGCGCGATCTGTTCCTCGCCGACACCGACCGTGTGGAAGGCCGACAGCCGTTTCCCGTCGGGGCCGATCACGCCGAGGGCCGCGTACCGGGCGTCGACGAGGGCTGCGGCCGCCTCCACGATGCTGTGCAGCACGTGCTCCAGGTCCAGCTCCCGGCCCACCGAGAGCACCGCCTCGAGGAGGCTGTGCACCCGGTCGCGGGTGCCCCGGGCGGCGTCCAGCCGGGCCTGGAGTTCCTCCAGCAGCTCGTCCAGCCGCAGCTGCGGCAGGCGTACCCGGGCTTCCGCCTCGTCGGGGCTGTCCACGGATGCTCCTCCAGGTCCCGCCGGCGCGCCGGCGGCCGGCGCCCCGGTCACATACACGGTAGCGGGCCCCGTCCGCGCCGTGCGCCCGAGGGGCACCGCCCGGCGTCCGGGCGCCCCCGCCCTCCGCTTCAGCGTCCTTCGCGGCGGAGCCGGTCCTGTGCCTGGGTCGCGATCACCGCGGCCTGGATGCGGCGTTCGACGCCCAGTTTGGCCAGCAGCCGGGAGATGTGGTTCTTGACCGTCTTCTCGGCGAGATAGAGCCGCTGTCCGATCTGGCGATTGGTCAGGCCCTCACCGATCAGGGCGAGGATCTCCCGTTCACGGTCGGTCAGGCCCGGCAGGGGGTCCGACGCCTCCTCCTGCTGTCCGGCCTGTTCGCCGCGCAGTCTGGCCATCAGCCGGGTCGCCGCGCTCGGGTCGAGCAGGGACTGTCCGGCAGCGACCGTCCGCACGGCGTTGACGAGGTCGGAGCCCTGGATCTGCTTGAGCACGTACCCGGCCGCACCCGCCATGACGGAGTCCAGCAGGGCCTCCTCGTCGTCGAACGAGGTCAGCATGAGACAGGCCAGCTCCGGCATCCGGGAACGCAGCTCCCGGCAGACGCCCACCCCGTCGCCGTCGGGCAGGCGTACGTCGAGCACCGCCACGTGGGGACGCAGGGCGGGCACCCTGACGAGGGCCTGCTCGGCGGTGCCCGCCTCGCCCACGACGGCGATGCCGGGCTCGCCGTCGAGCAGGTCGCGCACGCCGCGCCGTACGACCTCGTGGTCGTCCAGCAGGAAGACCCGTATCGGGCTCCCGGGGCCGGGCCGCTCGGTGTCCGCCATCGCATACTCCTGTCCGCGCTCGTGCGGCGAGCCGCTCCCCGGCGGCTCCCCCACGAAGATCCTCCTGCGCCCGGGGCCGAAGGACCAGGGCCGGTCGGCCCGGTTTCCCCCGCTCTCGCGCGCGAGCGGCCCGCGGCAGCCGGGCGGCGGTGTTCCGGGGGCCGAACGGCCCTAGCACACGGCTCGCCGGCGGCGCTCCAATGAACCGGCAGCACCCCCGCCGAACAGGCCCCCGCCATTCCGCGCCCCCGACGAAAGCCTGCCATGACCCGCGAGACCGTCTCCTCGACTCCGGTGGCACCGCGCCGCAGCACCGAGCTGGGCGGCGATGAGGCGCTCGCCCTTCTGGGGAGCGTCTCCCTGGGACGGGTCGTCTTCACCCGGCACGCACTGCCGACGATCCGTCCGGTCAACCACGTGATGGACCGCGGCCACATCGTCATCCGCACCCACGAGGGCGCGGCCCTGACCTCCCGCACGCAGCGGGCCGGTGATCCCGGTGTCGTGGTCGCCTACGAGGCCGACGCGATCGACCCGGACACGCACCTCGGGTGGAGCGTCGTGGTGACCGGCTACGCGCGGCCGGTCACCGACCCGGCGGAACTCACGCGCTACCAGGCCCTGTTGCGCCCCTGGGTCGACCGCAGGATGGACTACGCGATCCGCATCGTCCCGGACCTGATCACCGGCATCAGGCTCACCCAGGCACCGCCGCCCGCCGGGACATGACTCTCCGGAACCCTCCCGGGCCGCGGCACAGGGCCGGGTGGAGGCCTCCCTCCGGGACCTTGAGCCCCGGCGGGGGCGGCCGGGCCGGGGACCAACGGCCCTGTTCCGCCCTCCGTTGGTCCCCCGTCGGCCGCGAACGGCACATCGGAGCCGGAACGCGGGCCGCGTGCTGCTACACAAGGACGCACCGCCGCATCAAGTGCCGCGGTCCTTCAACTCCCCCATCCCCTACGGGAGGTTCCATGCTGTCCGCAGAGTCCGCGTCCGTGGTGCGGGCCACGCTGCCCGCCGTGGCCGGAGCGCTCGACGAGATCACCTCGCGCTTCTACGGGACGATGTTCCACGACCGGCCGGAACTGCTCGACGGGCTGTTCAACCGGGGCAACCAGGCGAGCGGTGCCCAGCGAAGGGCGCTGGCCGGTTCGATCGCCGCGTTCGCGGGCGCGCTGCTCGACCACCCGGACACCCGTCCGGACGCCCTGCTGGAGCGCATCGCGCACAAGCACGTCTCCGTCGGGGTCACCGACGACCAGTACACGATCGTGCACAAGTACCTCTTCGCCGCGATCGCCGACGTCCTGGGCGACGCGGTCACCGCGGAGGTGGCGGCCGCCTGGGACGAGGTGTACTGGCTGATGGCCGGCGCGCTGATCGGCCAGGAGGCACGCCTCTACCACGAGGCGGGGCTGCGTCCGGGCGTGATCTGGCGGCAGTGGAAGGTGGTCGAGCGCCGCACGGAGACGCCGGACGTGGTGTCCTTCGTGATCCGCCCCGCCGACGGCGCGCCGGCCCCGCGCGCACGGGCCGGCCAGTACGTCGGTGTGCGGCTGCTGATGGCCGACGGGATGCACCAGGTGCGTCAGTACAGCCTTTCCTCGGCCCCCGGCGGCGAACTCCGCCGGATCACCGTCAAACGTGTCGCCGGCACGGACGGGGCGCCGGACGGCGAGGTGTCCAACCTGCTCTTCGACGACGTCTGCCGGGGCGACGAACTGACCCTGTCGTCCCCCGCGGGCGACGTCGTCCTCGACGACACCGACGGGGCCGCGCCACTCGTGCTGGTCTCCGCGGGCATCGGCTGCACACCCCTGACCGGGATGCTGGCCCACCTGGCGGCCGAGGAGTCCGCCCGGCCGGTCCTGGTCCTGCACGCCGACCGGTCCCCCGCCGAGCACGCCCTGCGCGCCGAGAC
Source organism: Streptomyces mayonensis (assembly GCF_018982965.1). Classification (GTDB taxonomy): domain Bacteria; phylum Actinomycetota; class Actinomycetes; order Streptomycetales; family Streptomycetaceae; genus Streptomyces; species Streptomyces mayonensis. Next base: position 7,138 of record NZ_JACBYP010000045.1, read on the forward strand.
CCGCGAACTGGTCGAGCGGCTGCCGGACGCCCGGGCGGTGTTCTGGTACGAGCGGCCCGGCCCGGAGGAACCGGCGGCGCGCAGCGGCCTGATGGACCTCACCGGCCTGGAACTGCCCGCCGGTGCCGCGGTGTTCCTGTGCGGGGCGCTGCCGTTCATGCGCGGCGTACGCACCCAGTTGCTCGCCGCGGGCGTCCCGGCCCGCCGCATCCGGTACGAGGTGTTCGGCCCCGATCTCTGGCTGGCGGACGCCACGGGCTGACACCGGGCCCTCCTCCGCTCCTGCCCTTCGGGGACCGGCCCGGAGGGCAGGAGCGAGGACCCGGGTGGCGGGCGGAGGCGGGCATGGCGCCTCCCTGTCACCTGCCCGGTCCCGGCAGGGCGCTGCCCACCCGGGCGCGTACGGTCTCGACGGCCTCCCACTGTTCGGTGGTCAGGGTGGCCAGTGCGGCCGGAAACACCCCGTCCTGTTCCTTGAGGATGTGCTCACGCAGCTGGGCGAGGGTGTCCAGCAGCCGGCCGGGCCAGGCCGGGTCGGCCGGAACGCGGTCGGCCGCCTCGGCGAGTACGGCCTCGATCCGGCGGTGTTCCGCCTCCAGAGCGGCGATCCGGTCCGGGAACTCGACGGCCATCGCCGGGAACAGACCGCGCTCCTCCACCTGGGTGTGCGGCGCCAGGACGGCGGCGATGTCCCGGGCCAGTGCGGCCGTGGCGGCGCCGTCGCCCGCCTTCAGAGCCGCGCGCACGCGGCTGATGAGAGCCACCACCGCCTCGTGCTCGCGGGTGAGTTCGTCGATCGAGGTCAGCGACTGGCAGCCGCAGTACTCGCACATGGGGCCTCCGGGCGGCGGATGGAACCTGTGAACGGTGAACGGTGAACGGTGAGCAGTGAACGGCGGGCCGGGCCGGGCCGGGCGGTCCTATTCGGCGGGTGCGGCGCCGCCCGGGACGGTCCGGCGCAGGCTGGTGGCGGTGTAGGCCAGCGCCGCCGCCGCGACGGCCCCGAGGAGCACGAGCCCCAGCGCGTAGGAGCCGTAGGTCCCGTAGAGGGACCCCATCACCAGCGGGGGCACGAAGCCCCCGAGACCGCCCGCGGCGCCGACCACGCCGGTGACCGAGCCGACCTTGTTCGCCGGTGCGAGCAGCGCCACCAGGGCGAACACGGCGCCGCTGCCGGCGCCCAGCGAGACGGCCAGCGACAGGAACGCGATGGTGCCTACGGGCGTCAGCGGCGGCGTCGAGGACTGGGCGAGGGCCGCCGCCAGCACCACCACGAGGGTGCCGGTCACCACCCGGACCGGCCCGACGCGGTCGGACAGCCAGCCGCCGACCGGCCGCATCACCACCGCGAGCAGCACGAACCCCGCCATGCGGTTCGCCGCGTCGGCCTGGGCGAGGCCGTAGCCGGTCTTCAGGTAGGTGGGCAGGTAGACGGAGAAGGCCACATAGCCTCCGAAGGCCACCGCGTACAGCGCCGACGCCTGCCAGGTCGTGCCCAGCCGCACGGTCGCGGCCAGCCGGTGGGCGAGCGGCGCGGACGGCACGGCGCGGACGGGGGCGTCCCTGAGCAGTACCGCCGCCACGACCGCGTAGACCGCGAGCGCCGCCGCGGTGATCAGGAACGGGGTGGCCGTGCCGTGCGCGTCCACGAGCTTCACGGTGGTCAGGGCGCTGATCGCCGTACCGCCCATGCCGGTGCCGAAGACACCGATGGCCAGACCGCGGCGCTCGGGCGGGAACCACGCGTTGACGAAGGGCACGCCGACGGCGAAGGAGGTGCCGCCGACGCCCAGGAGGAACCCGCCGGCCAGCAGCGCCGCCAGCGAGGAGTGGCCGACCAGGCCCAGCTGGAGTACCGGCACGATGGTGACGGCCGACACGAGCGGGAACATGATCCGCCCGCCGAACCGGTCCGTCAGCGCGCCCACCGGGATCCGGCCGAGTGAGCCGACCACGACGGGCACCGCCACCAGCAGCGACTGCTCGAACGACGTCAGGCCGAGGCTCTCCTTGAAACGGGGGCCGAGCGGGCTGAGCAGGGCCCACGCCCAGAAGTTCACGGCGAAGCCGGCCGTGGCCAGGCCCAGCATCGCCCAGGCCCGGCCGGGCACGGACGCGCCCGTGTGCCCCGGCGGCGAAGTGTCCTGCTGCTCGCTCAGTCGCTGGACCATGCGTTCGTCCTCTTCCCTCACGGTGGTCGGCGCGCCCCGGCCCGGTCCGCCGGGGGGCCTGATCGGCCGTGCGCCGGATTCTCGTGATCACTGTCGCGTCGTCCGGCGTCCCGGCGGCATGGGCCGGGAGTCCCGTTCCGCGGCCGGAGGGTCCCCGGGCGGAGGGCCGGGGGTCCCGGGGGCGGCGCGCGGAGTACGGCCGCCCTCCGGTCCGTAGCCGAACCGGATCAGCAGCTGCGGGTGGTGGCGCCGGCGTGATCCGCTCATCGCCGCCCTGAGGTCCGGCCACTCCATCGCCTGGTGCAGCATCGAGGTGCGCACGCCGTGCGCGGTGGCGGTGAGCAGCACGCGTTGAAGGGCCTGTCCGGCCCGCAGCCAGTCCTGACGCCGGTCGTGCGAGGTCCACAACAGGGCGACCTGGACGTGCCGTTCGAACCGCACGGCCGGCCGCCCGAGTGCGGGCAGGGGCGCGGCGAAGTCCCGCATCGGCAGGCGCTCCGAGAGATCCTGGGGCCCCAGGGCGGTCACGGGGACGCCGTACTCGGCACCGGCTCCCGGTGCGGTGACCCAGGCCCGGGACTCCGCGGTGCGTTCGGCGCTGGCGGCGTTGCGGGCCTCGGCGGCCCCGGTCAGCCGCAGCAGCGCACGGGTGGCCACGATGCCGGGGACGTCCAGGTGCGCGCCCTCGGCCCGGGCGGCGTCGGTCAGCTCGGCCACCACGTGGTCGGGCACCGGCCGCCCGGTGAAGGGCATGCGGCTGGTGTGCCGGCGCTCGACGGCTTCGTACAGGCGGCCCAGCCACTGCCGTTCACCGGCTGTCGGCTGCTGCGACTGCTGTGGCTCGGACAGCCGTACGGTGGCCAGCAGGCCCGGGTCGTCCCCCGGCGGGAGCAGTGTGACGGCCGGGGTCCAGCCCAGGTGGGCGGCGGCCACGCGGAGGTTGAGGACGGCGGCGCCCACCGACAGGTGCTGGGCGCGCCGTTCGGGGTCGGTGGCCGTGAGCCACCGCTCGCGGTCGGCCCGTACCTGGAGGGTCCGGCTGTCCGTGTCCACGCCGAACCGCCACGGTTGGGTGTTGTGTACGGAGGGCGCCGCCACGGCCGCGGCGAGCAGGGTCTGAACGGCTGTGGCGTCGACTTCCCGGGTCTGCATGGCGGCTCCTTCGCGAACGGTCTGCCGTGGTGCCCACCCTGCGTCCCGGTGCGGCCCTCGCGGAGGGGTGAACGGTCCCCGGCGGTGGCCCGGGTGGCCCTGCCGCCTGGACCACCCGGCTCGTGCGGCCACCGGAGGGGGAGCACGGGTGCGGCGGGTCCCGGCGGGCCCGGTCCGGCGGCGCGACGACCTGGACCAGCGGCTCCGCCCCGCGTCCGCCCCGCGTCCGCCCCGCGTTCGCCCCGCGTCCGCCTACCCTGCTCTGCCCTGCCCTGCCCTGCCCTGCCACCAAGGAATGTCAGGTCGCGGGCAGTGCGGTGGCGAGCAGGACGACGCCGAGCGAGGCCACGAGCGACACCACGGCCAGGGCGCGGGCCAGTGCCGGGCGGCCCTTGGCGTGGGCGGCGCCGTGACCGGCCGCGGCCAGCATCACCAGGGCGAACAGGCCCAGTTTGGCCGCCAGTGTGCGGCCGTACCCCGGTTCGGCGAGGGACGCCCACGTGACGCCCTTGTGCCAGCCGAGGGCCCAGCCGGTGCCCACCTGGGCGGGCAGGAACAGCACACCGGTGAGCAGCCCGAAGCGGCGGCCGACCTGTGCCGTGAGGAGGTCCTTCGCCCCGGGGGCGAGCAGGTGGCGGGCGAGCGGCAGGACCACGAGTGTGAGGGCCAGTTGGCCGCCGACCCACAGGGCGGCTCCGGCCACGTGCACGAACCGCACGACCGACCACCACCCGACGGCGTCCACTACTCGCTCACCTCCACCGTGCCGCGCGCCCCGGCCCCGGCACGGCGCATGTCGTGGTCGACGAAGGAGTAGTGCCCCGCCTCGGGGAACACGGTCTCGACGTAACCGCCCTGCGCCGGGGCCAGGTCGAGGACCTGTGAGCCGCCCGGGTCGTCCGGTCTCAGCAGGGGGACGCCCTCCTTGTACACCGTGTCGAAGACGGCGCCGACGACGTGGAAGGCAACCGGGTCGACGGGCCCCGCGGCCACCACCCAGAACCTGACCCGGTCGCCGGCCCGGACGCGCAGCGGCCGCTCGGTGTACTGGCCGGCGACGCCGTTGAAGGCCCAGGCGTCCGGCGCGTGCCGGCGCATCTTCGCCACCTGCGCCGCGCTGCCGGGCGTACCGAGGTACAGCTCGGAGGAGACCAGGACGTACTCGTGGTCGACCTGCGTCAGGCCGGGCGGGTCGACGACGACCGCGCCGTACATGCCGTTGGCCATGTGCTGGAGCATCGGCGCGGTGCTGCAGTGGTAGAGCCACGCCCCGGCCCGCTCGGCGCGGAAGCGGTACCGGAGGCGTTCGCCGGGTTCGAGGGTGCGCATGGCACGGTCGGGCGCGAGGGAGCCGGCGTGGAAGTCGATGCCGTGGCCCATGGTGTCGTCGTTGACGAGGGTGATGTCGAAGACGTCTCCGACCCGGCCGCGCAGGGTGGGGCCGGGGGCGGTGCCTCCGAAGGTCCACATCTCCTGGGTGACGGAGGGGGCCACCTCGGCCCGGGTGCGGCCGGCGCGCAGTTCGACCCGGTGGACCGTGCCGCCGGGGGCCGGGGCGAGGCCGGCGGAGCGGGGCCGCCAGTCCGCGGAGAACTCGGCGCCCGCGTCGGGGCCGTCGGCCGTGTGGCCGTCGTGCCCGGTCACTTCCACCGTGGCGTCCTCGTCCTGCTCCGTGCCGTCCTGCTCCGTGCCGTCCCGCTTCGAACCGGTCGTCGCGCTCACGTCGATGTCCAGGGTCATTCCGGCGGCCCGGTGTCCCGGCAGGGTGCAGTGCGCCGTGCGGTCGCCGGTGACCCGCCCGAGGTCGAGGGTGTGGCTCTCGCCGGTGGCGAGCATGGGCGTGGCCGGGCCGCCGCCGGCCACCCTGAGGTCGTGGCGTCGGCTGTCGCCGTTGGTGACCCTCAGCCGCAGGGCCGTACCGGCAACGATCTCGATCCGGCTCGGGCGGACCCGCAGCTCCTCCAGGGTCACGGCGACGGTGCGGGTGGCACCGGTGCCCGTCCCGCCGGCTCCCGCGGCGGCGGGCGGTGGGTCCGGCCGTGCGCCGCTGTTGGCCAGAAGGATGCCGAGCAGCACCAGCGCCGTGCCCGCGGCGGTGCCCCACAGCACTGGCCGCCGGGCGGCCCGGCGTGCCCGGGAGCCGGGCTCCCGCGCGCCGCCCTCCCGCAGCCGCGCCCGGCTCGCGCGGACGAGCACCGGCACCGCCAGGACGACGAACCCGGCGCCCGCGGCGAGGGCCGCCACGGTGCCGACCGCGCCGAGGGGAGCGGGCAGTGGCAGGACCGCGGCGGCGACTCCGGCGTTCAGGAGCGCCAGCCGCCAGGGCCAGCCCCACTCCAGAACGGCCCGCAGCGCGCCGCGCTCCCCCGGGCCGTGGGCCAGCACGACCGGCAGCAGATAGGTCAGGGCGCCGGCCAGGACCTGGGCCACGAACCCGACGAGCAGCACCGCCCCCAGCGATCCCGCGTCGTCCCGCACCTCGTCCGGCGGACGCACGCAGAGGAGGACCAGGTCCACCACGACGGCGACGCACAGCCAGCCCGTGGCGGCGGCCAGCATCCCCGCGGCGGCCGACGAGACCGGGCGCCGGACGCGCACCGTCCGGGCGAAGAGCACGGCCGCGAGGCCCACCCCGGCCGCGTATCCCGCGATCCCGGCGACGGCACCCGGACGCCATCCCGCCACCAGCGCCGTGACCGCGACCAGCAGACCGGTGACGGTGAGCGCGAGCACGCGGCGCGCCACCCGGGTGGTGGGGCCGGACATCCGCACGCCCAGCACGGTGGGCCAGAGCATGAACAGGGTGCCCAGCACGGGCAGACCGATCCAGCCGAGCAGGGTCACGTGCACGTGGGCCGACCGCAGTCCGGCGTACCAGCGCGGCCCGGCCACGCCGGTGGCCAGCAGCCAGCCCAGCACCGCGCCCGCGATCAGGGCCCCGGCGGCCGCGCGGTAGAAGCCGACGACCGGGGCGAGCCGTCCGCCCAGCGCGCCCCTGCCCAGCCGGACCAGTGTCACCAGGTGGGCGCCGACCGCGGTGACCAGCAGCAGGCACGCCGCGCCGGTCAGGACGGGCCGGTCCGCCCACACCCCGGCCAGGATCCCGGCGGCGGCGGCGTTGACCCCCGCGATGCGGGCGTCGCTGCCCCACCGGGCGGGCGCGCGGGCGTGCAGCAGGGCGACGGCGAAGTGCTCGCTCCACACGAGGACCGCGGTGGTGGCGGCGCCCAGGAGGAAGAGGTGGACGGCCAGCCAGCGGGCCACGGGCAGTTCGTCGCGCCCGGCGGCCGCCACGATCGCCGGCAGCAGCCAGGCCACGACGAGGAGGTGCGCGGTCAGGTGCCGGGCACGCGGCCGCTCGGAGACGGCACTGCCGGACGCCGGACGGCCGGCCAGGACGGTGCGGTCGGCGCGGTCGGTGCGGTCCATTGGGTCGGTACGGTCGGCACGGTCGGTCGCTTCTTCCTCGGGGTTCTTCGCCACGTCACTCCCCGCCGCTCGTGGCGGCGCTGCTTCGGCCGGCCAGCAGCGCGGCCAGTTCACTCTGGCGGGGAAAGGAGCCGGGTACGTAGCCGCACCAGGGCTCCTCGGCGTACGGATCGCCGGTCGCCCCGTAGGCGCGCGAGCGCGAACCGCCGCAGACCCGCCGGAACTCGCACCGCCCGCACCGCCCGCCCAGCCGGTCGGTGTCGCGCAGCCCGGTGAAGAGCCGCGAGCCGCGGTAGATCTCGGGCAGGGGCGTGCGGCGGACGTTCCCGGCGTCCAGCGGAAGGAATCCGCTGGGGTGCACGGTGCCGGTGTGGGAGACGAAGACGAAGCCGCGCCCGGCGTTGACGTCCAGCGGGGGTCGGCGCACCCGCCGTTCGCCCTCCCGCAGTCCCAGGGTGTCGGCACGCTCGGTCAACTCCCGGTACAGCGGCCCGAGTCCGAGCGTGGCCACGGGGTCGTCGCCGGTGCGCGCGAGGATCTGCCGTTGCAGGGCGACCCGGCGGAAGTGGTGGGCCTCCGTGGTCTTGGCGGGCACGGTGCGGCCCATGTCGTACACGAAGTTGAGGACGTCCTCGACCTCGGCGGCGGTGAGCGGGTCCAGTCGGCGCCCGCGTCCGGTGGGGACGAGGAAGAAGGCGCTCCACAGCATCGCTCCGTGGTCGGCGACCAGCCGGACGATGTCGGGCAGGTCGCGCAGGTTGTGCCGGGTGACGGTGGTGTTGATCTGGACCTTCATGCCGAGGGCCCGTGCGGTGTCCCAGGCGTCGAGGGTCCAGTCGTACACGCCCGGCACACCCCTGAAGGAGTCGTGGAGCGCGGGGGTGGAACCGTCCAGGCTGAGCGAGAGGCCCACCGCGCCCGCGGCGCGCACGGCCCGCAGCCGTTCCCCGGTGAGGGTGGGGGTGCCGGAGGGGGAGACGGCGACCCTGACCCCGATCTCCTTGCCGTGGGCGATGAGGTCCGTGAGGTCGGGCCGCTGGAACGGGTCCCCGCCGGTGATCACGAACAGCGGTGCGGGGTGCCCGAACTCGGCCACCTGGCGAAGCAGCCGGCGCGCGGCCGACGTGTCGAGCTCCCTCGGGTCGCGGTCGGGAAGGGCCTCGGCCCGGCAGTGCCGGCAGGCCAGCGGGCAGGCCCGGGTGGACTCCCAGATGACGATGAACGGCCGTTGTGCCGCGTCGTGCCGTTGGCGGCGGATCGCACGGGCGGTGCTCATCGCGGGCCTTCCTGTTCGTGTGCGTCGGGTGCATCGGGTGCATCGGGTGCGTCATGTGGTCGGACGCGTCATGTGATCGCGTCCGGCCGTGGTGGACGGCCGGACGCGTGACCGATCGGGCGTACGCCCCGGCGCTTCCCGGGCAGCACGGCCGGGGACGGGGGATTTTCAGCGGCCGGCATGCCGCGGGGGCACCGGACCGATGGGCGCCGCTCGTTCGATCGCAGTCAGCCTGCACCCTCGGCCCGGCCTGGAGCCCGCGCCGACCGGCCCCGTTCGCAGGGCCGTTGGTCCCTGTGCGGGCCGCCGGAACGGGGCCGGACGCCGCCCGGCGGGGACCCGCCGGGCCCCGGGTGCGCACCGCCCGCGCCGTCTAGCGTTCCGAGCCATGGAGAACGATCGCAAGGGGCGGCCCCGCCAGTCGGGCGTCGTGGAGAAGTGGCCGCTGGCGGCCCGCAGGCTGCTGACGCGCCGGGAGGTGTCGGCCGACGGGCGGGCGGTGTTCGGCGAGGGCGACGGGCGCTGGGAGGGCTTCTACCGCGACCGCTGGGCGCACGACAGGGTGGTGCGCTCCACCCACGGCGTCAACTGCACCGGGTCCTGCTCGTGGATGGTGTACGTCAAGGACGGCATCATCACCTGGGAGCACCAGGCCACGGACTATCCCTCCATCGGCGCGGACTGCCCCGAGTACGAGCCCCGCGGCTGCCCGCGCGGGGCGTCGTTCTCCTGGTACACCTACTCCCCCGGCCGGGTCCGGTACCCGTATGTCCGGGGCGAGTTGCTGAAGCTGTGGCGCGAGGCACGCAGGCGGCTGGGCGACCCGGTGGCGGCCTGGGCGGAGATCACCGGCGATCCGGCGAAGGCCCGGGCGTACAAGCGGGCCCGCGGCAAGGGCGGTCTGGTGCGGGCGGACTGGGACGAGGTGAACGAGCTGGTCGCCGCCGCGCACGTGCACACCGTGAAGGCGTACGGCCCCGACCGGGTGGCGGGCTTCTCCCCGATCCCGGCGATGTCGATGGCGTCCTTCGCGGCGGGTTCGCGCTTCATGTCGCTGATCGGCGGCACGCTGCTGTCGTTCTACGACTGGTACGCGGACCTTCCGGTGGCCTCGCCGCAGGTCTTCGGCGACCAGACGGACGTGCCGGAGGCGGCCGACTGGTGGAACGCGGGCTACCTGGTGATGTGGGGTTCCAACATTCCGGTGACCCGCACACCGGACGCCCACTTCCTCACCGAGACCCGCTACAACGGCACCAAGGTCGTCGCGGTCTCGCCCGACTACGCGGACAACGTGAAGTTCGCCGACGAGTGGCTGGCCCCGCACCCGGGCACCGACGGGGCGCTGGCGATGGCGATGGGGCACGTGATCCTGCGCGAGTTCCTCGTCGAGCGCGAGGTGCCGTACTTCCGGGACTACCTGCGCACCTACACGGACGCCCCGTTCCTGGTGACCCTGCGCGAGGGCGGCCACGGGCTCGTCCCGGACGGCTTCCTCACCGCGGCCGACCTCGGCAGCGACGAGGAGCACGCGGATGCCAAGACGGTGCTCCTGGACCGGGCGACCGGTGAGGCGGTGGTCCCCGCCGGCTCGCTCGGCTTCCGGTGGGAGGAGGCCGGGCGGGGCCGTTGGAACCTCGATCTCGAAGGCGTGGAGCCCGAGTTGAGCCTGCTGGAGACGGCGGAGAAGACGGTGGAGGTGGCCCTGCCCCGGTTCGACGAGGGGGCCGGCGAGGGTGGTTCCGTCATGGTGCGCGGGGTGCCGGTGCGGCGTGTCGGCGGCCGGACGGTCACCACCGTCTTCGACCTGATGCTGGCCCAGTACGGGGTGGCCCGGCCCGGCCTCCCGGGCGACTGGCCCGCCTCGTACGAGGACGCGGACCGGCCGTACACGCCGGCCTGGCAGGAGACGATCACCTCCGTGCCGGCCGCGCAGGCGGCCCGGATCGCCCGTGAGTTCGCGCGCAACGCCGAGCGGACCGGGGGCCGTTCGATGATCGCGATGGGAGCGGGGACCAATCACTGGTTCCACTCCGACACCATCTACCGCGCCTTCCTGGCCCTGACGACCATGACCGGCTGCCAGGGCGTGAACGGCGGCGGCTGGGCGCACTACGTCGGCCAGGAGAAGGTCCGCCCGCTGACCGGCTTCCAGCACCTGGCCTTCGCCTTCGACTGGCAGCGGCCCACGCGGCACATGGCGGGCACGTCGTACTGGTACCTCAACACCGACCAGTGGCGCTACGAGGCCTTCGGGCCCGAGGAGTTGGCGTCCCCGCTGGGCGAGGACCGGTTCCGGGGCAAGGCGTTCGCCGACTGCCTGGCGCAGGCCGTGCGGCTGGGCTGGACGCCGGGGCACCCCGGATTCGACCGCAATCCGCTGGACCTGGCCGACGAGGCGGCCGCGGCGGGCCGTCCGGTCGCCGATCACGTCGTGGACGAACTGAAAGCCGGACGGCTGCGCTTCGCGGTCGAGGACCCGGACGACCCGGCCAGCTTCCCCCGGGTACTCACCGTGTGGCGGGCGAACCTGCTGGGTTCCTCCGGCAAGGGCAACGAGTACTTCCTGCGTCACCTCCTGGGTACCGACGCCGCCGTCCGCTCGGCCGAGACGCCGCCGCAGCAGCGGCCCGAGGAGGTGGTGTGGCGCGACGAGGCGCCGGAGGGCAAGCTCGACCTGCTGGTCACGATGGACTTCCGGATGACCTCCACCGGGCTGCTGGCCGACGTGGTGCTGCCCGCGGCGACCTGGTACGAGAAGGACGACCTGTCCAGTACGGACATGCACCCCTTCGTGCACGCCTTCACCCCGGCCATCGCCCCGCCCTGGCAGTCGCGCACCGACTACGACACGTTCCTGGGCATCGCCGACCGGTTCAGCGAGCTGGCCGCGGAGCACCTCGGCACCCGTACCGACGTGCTCGCCGTGCCGCTGCAGCACGACACGCCGGACGAACTCGCCCAGCCGGGCGGGGTGGTGCGGGACTGGAGGTCCGGCGAGTGCGAACCGGTGCCGGGCCGCACCATGCCCCGGCTCGCGGTCGTCGAGCGGGACTACGCGGCCGTGGCGCAGAAGATGCGCGCCGTCGGCCCGCTCCTGGACACCCTCGGCACGACCACCAAGGGCGTCACCGTCCACCCGGGCCCGGAGATCGAGGAGTTGCGGCACCGCTGCGGCACCGTGCGCGAGGGCGTCGGTGCCGGACGTCCCTCCCTGGCCACGGCGACCCACATGTGCGAGGCGATCCTGGCGCTGTCCGGCACCACCAACGGGCGGCTGGCCACGGAGGGGTTCCGGGAGCTGGAGCGGCAGACCGGCAGGGAGGGCCTGGCGGAACTGGCCGCCGAACGCGAGGCGGAGCGCATCAGCTTCGCCGACACCCGCACCCAGCCCCGGCCGGTGATCACGTCGTACGAGTGGTCGGGGTCGGAGACGGGCGGGCGCCGCTACTCGCCGTTCGTCATCAACGTCGAGCACCGGAAGCCCTGGCACACCCTCACCGGCCGCCAGCACTTCTTCGTCCAGCACGACTGGATGGCCGAGCTGGGCGAGCAGCTCCCGGTCTACCGGCCGCCGTTGAACGCGCTGAGGCACTACGGCGACGAGCACCTGCACGAGGACGGCCGGGCGGAGGTCACCGTGCGCTATCTGACCCCGCACTCCAAGTGGTCCATCCACTCCAACTACCAGGACAACAAGTACATGCTCGACCTGTCCCGGGGCGGCCCGGCGATCTGGATGTCCACGGCGGACGCCGGCAGGATCGGCGTCCGGGACAACGAGTGGGTCGAGGCCTACAACCGCAACGGCGTCGTGGCGGCCCGCGCGGTGGTCACCCACCGGATGCCCGAGGGCACGGTGTACATGTACCACGCCCAGGACCGGACGGTGAACGTGCCGAGGACCGAGGTCACCGGCAGGCGCGGCGGCATGCACAACTCGCTGACCCGGCTGCTGGTCAAGCCCACCCACCTGGCGGGCGGTCACGCCCAGCTCACCTACGCCTTCAACTACTACGGGCCGACCGGCAACCAGCGCGACGAGGTCACCGTCCTGCGCCGCCGCGGCCAGCGAGTGGAGTACTGACATGCGCGTCCTCGCGCAGATCGCGATGGTGATGAACCTCGACAAGTGCATCGGGTGCCACACCTGTTCGGTGACCTGCAAGCAGACCTGGACCAACCGGACCGGCGTCGAGTACGCCTGGTTCAACAACGTGGAGACCAAGCCGGGCATCGGCTTTCCCCGCCGCTACGAGGACCAGGAGCGGTGGAGGGGCGGCTGGACGCTGGACCGCAGGGGACGGCTGATGCTGCGGTCCGGCGGCCGGGTCAGGCGGCTGCTGTCGCTGTTCTCCAACCCGCACCTGCCGGCCCTGGAGGACTACTACGAGCCCGTCACCTACGACTACGACAACCTGCTGAGCGCCCCCGCGGGGCCGGACCTGCCGGTCGCCCGGCCGCGTTCGGTGCTGACCGGCCGGCCCACCGCCATCACCTGGGGCGCCAACTGGGAGGACGGTCTCGGCGGTGCGCCCGAGCACGCGGGCGGCGACCCGAACCTGAGCGGCGAGTGGGCCGAGAAGGTCCGCTTCGAGTTCGAGCAGACCTTCCTCTTCCACCTCCCCCGGCTCTGCGAGCACTGCCTCAACCCGGCGTGCGTGTCGGCCTGTCCGTCCGGCGCGATGTACAAGCGGGCCGAGGACGGCATCGTCCTGGTCGACCAGGACCGCTGCCGCGGCTGGCGGATGTGCGTGACGGCGTGCCCGTACAAGAAGGTGTACGTCAACCACGCCACCGGCAAGGCCGAGAAGTGCACGTTCTGCTTCCCCCGCATCGAGGCGGGGCAGCCGACGGTCTGCTCGGAGACGTGCGTGGGCCGGCTGCGCTACCTGGGCCTGCTGCTGTACGACGCCGACCGGGTGGGCGAGGCGGCGGCGACGCCGGACGAACAGGACCTGCTGGACGCCCAGCGCGGCGTCTTCCTGGACCCGCGCGACCCCGACGTGATCGCGGTGGCACGGGAGTCGGGCATCCCCGGGGACTGGCTGGAGGCGGCCCGCCGCTCGCCCGTGTACGACCTGGTCGCGCGGTACAGGGTGGCGCTGCCCCTGCATCCGGAGTACCGCACCCTCCCGATGGTCTGGTACGTGCCACCGCTGTCCCCCGTCCTGGACGCCGTCGGCGCGGCCGGCGGCGACCAGGACGACCCGGACCACGTGTTCGCGGCGGTCACCCGGCTGCGCATCCCGCTGGAGTACCTGGCGAGCCTGTTCACGGCCGGCGACACGGACGTCGTGGGCGGGGTCCTGATGAAACTCACGGCGCTGCGCTCGTACATGCGCGCCGTCTCGCTCGGCGACGCGGCCGACGAAGCCGACGGGACGGCCCTGCGCGCGGTCGGGCTGGACGACGCCGAGGCCCGGGACCTGCACCGGCTGCTCGCCGTGGCGAAGTACACCGACCGCTACGTGGTACCGGCCGCGCACAAGGAGGACGCGGCCGCGCTGACCGCCGTGGAGAGCGGCTGCCCCGTGGAGTCCGCGGGCGGCCTGTCCGGGGCCGGTCCGTCCGCCGGAGGCCGGGTCTCGCTCGGTATGCCCACGCTGCGCCGCACGTCGCCGGAAGGACACGCATGAGCCCGTTGCCCGCCACCGTCCCCGCGATCATCCGCACCCGCGTCCGCGCGGCCGTCCGGCGCCGCGCGCTGCCGTCGCCCCGGGAGGCGGAGCACCGCGCGCTGCTGCTGCGGCTGCTGTCGCTGCTCATGCAGTACCCGGACGCGGAACTGACGGCGGAGCGGCCACGGCTGGCGTCCGCCGTCGCCGGCCTGCCCCCGTCGCGCGCCGCGTCGGAACTGGGCGCGTTCATGGACTGGTTCACCGCCCAGGACTCAGACGCGGCGGCCCGCCACTACGTCGAGACGTTCGACCTGCGCCGCAGGAGCAGCCTCTACCTCACCTACTACCTGCACGGCGACACCCGGCGCCGGGGCATGGCCCTGCTGACCCTGGCCCGGCGCTACCGGGCCGCCGGCTGGGACGCCGACGGCGCGGAGCTGCCCGACCACCTGCCGGTCGTGCTCGAGTTCGCCGCGCTCGCCGGTCCCGGCACGGGTGAGGCACCGCTGCGGCTGCACCGGCGCGGTCTGGAACTCATCCACCACGCGCTGGCGGAGGCCCGCTCGCCCTACCGGCACGTCCTGTCGGCGCTGCTGAGTCTGCTCCCGCCGGCGTCCGGGGCGGACCGGGCGGCCGTCGCGAAACTGGCCGCCGAGGGGCCGCCCGGCGAGGAGGTCGGTCTGGACCCCTACGGGGAAGGCGGGTTCGCCCCGCCCGGCACCTTCGCCCCGCCCGGCGCCTTCGTGCCGCCGCTGCCCGCCCCACCGACCCGGGTCGCGCCCGCCACGGTCACCCCGCACCAGGAAGGCCGCCGATGAACACCGGCACCTCGTCCCTGGCACCGGCCTCCGTGGGCGGCGCCGGTCTCCTCCTGTGGGTGGCAGTCCCCTACGCCTGCCTGGCCGTCTTCGTGGCCGGGCACGTGTGGCGCTACCGGCAGGACCAGTTCGGCTGGACGTCGCGCACCAGCCAGCTGCTGGAACACCGGTGGCTGCGCTGGGGCAGCCCCCTGTTCCACCTGGGCACGTTCATGGTGATCGCCGGGCACGTGGTGGGGCTGGCCGTGCCCGCCTCGTGGACCCGGGCCGTGGGCGTCGACGAGCACCTGTACCACGCGGCCGCCGTGTGGGCCGGTTCGGCGGCGGGCGCCGCCATGGTCGCGGGGCTCGGCATGCTGTGCGCCCGGCGGCTGCTGACGAGGCGGATCCGGCTGGGCACCGACCGCAGCGACAAGGTGCTGTTCCCGCTGCTGTCGCTCACCGTGCTGCTGGGCATCTGGGCCACCGCCGCCCACAACGTCCTCGGCGGCGGCTACGACTACCGGGAGACGGTGTCGGTCTGGTTCCGCGGTCTGTTCGCCCTCAGCCCGCGTCCCGAGGCGATCGCCGACGCGCCGCTGCTGTTCCGGCTGCACGCGCTGAGCGCCTGCCTGCTCTTCGCCGCCTGGCCGTTCACGCGGCTGGTGCACGTCTGGAGCGCACCGGTCGGCTACCTGGTCCGTCCGTACCTGGTCTACCGCCGCCGCACCCCGGCACCGGCCGCGCCGTGCCGCACGCGGAGCAGGAGCAGGAGCTAGTCGTCCGGTTCGCTCGATGCGACCGGTACGCAGCCGCAGAGGGGGCAGCCCCGCCGTCTGCGCATGACAGTGGCTGTCCTCGCGTAGGATTCGCGGCATGGGTCGATGGGAGCCGAACGCGCGCGGACGCCTGGAGCAGGCGGCGCTGGAGCTGTACGCGGAGCGCGGCTACGAGCAGACCACGGTCGCAGAGATCACCGGGGTCGCGGGGCTGACGGAGCGGACGTTCTTCCGGCACTTCGCCGACAAGCGGGAGGTCCTGTTCGCCGGCTCCGGCAGGCTGGAGGAGATCTGCGTACACGCCGTCGCGGGGGCGCCCGGGTCCGCGACGCCGATGGAGGCGGCCGCCGCCGCCCTCGACGCCGCGGCGGGCGTCTTCGAGGAGCGCGGTGACCTGGTGCTGCGGCGCCAGGGCGTCATCGACGCCAACGCCGAGCTGCGCGAACGGGAACTGATCAAGCTCGCGTCCCTCTCCGACGCGCTCGCCGCTGCGCTGTGCGACCGCGGCGTGGACGAACTGTCGGCGGGACTGACCGCCGAGGCCGCGGTCGCCGTGCTCAAGGTCGCCTTCCGGCGCTGGGTCGACGGGGGCCGGGAGCCGCGGCTGCGGCAGCTCCTCGCCGAGTGCTTCGCCGTACTGCGCACCGAGTCGGCCCGGGGCGCGGTGGCGCCCTGACAGGGGAGGCAGGGCCACCGCTCGGCGGCGCGCCGGTCAGCTCCAGGCCCGCAGTTCCGCCCCGTGGGGGTCGTCGACCGGCGTCCACTCCTCGGCGATGCGCATCGTGGCGCGGCGCCGGGTGTCGTAGCGGTCCCAGCCGGGGTCTCCGGTGCTCGCGAACCGGATCCAGGCGGCGTGCGTCCGTGCGGCGAGGCCGGGGGGCGGTGCGTCACGGCCGAGCAGGCCGCCCGGCCCGCGCAGTGCCGGCAGACCGGTGCGGTCGAAGACGAAGGGCAGTTCCATCGTGTGGGTGGCGCCGAGCTGCCCGTCCAGGGCGGTCGAGCGCCAGGCGAACTCGTAGGCGTACGTGGCCGATCCGGGGTGCGCGGCGTGCGCGTCGGCCAGGGCTCTGCTGCCGGCGCCGAAGAGCGCGTCTCCCATGACGGCGGAGCGCAGTTCTCCGTGGGACGCCTCCGGGCGGGCGGTGCGGTACGTCTCGATCAGCCGGGCCGGGTCCGGGTGCGACCGCCCGGCGACGGCCTCGACGTCGGCCGCCTCCGAACCGGCGTACCGGCCGGCCGGAGCCAGATAGAGGTTGCCCTCCTCGCTGTTGGTGCCGATCAGCAGGTCGACGCCGGCACCGGTGCCCTGGGCGACGGAGCCGGCGGGCTGGGTGCCGAGGACGAGGCTGAAGGGGCTGAGGCCGAGCAGCGGGTCGCGGTGGGACGCGGTCGCGAGGTCGATGCCCACCAGTTCGGCTGCCGTCGCGACCAGGCGCTCGTCCGGGACACCGGCGAGCGCGTCGGCACGCGGCGGGACACCCAGCGCCGCACACGCCGACTCCGTGACGCGGGCGGCCTGTTCGGGGGTGAACGCGCCCAGCCCGCTGCCGCTCTGGACGATCGCCCGGGAGAACAGCCCGGCGGTGTCGGGGGTGGCGAGCAGGCCGCCCACGAGCGTCGCGCCGGCCGACTGGCCGAAGAGCGTGACGCGGTCCGGGTCTCCCCCGAAGGCAGCGATGTTCTCCCGCACCCAGCGCAGCGCGGCGGCGACGTCGAGCAGTCCGCGGTTGGCGGGTGCTCCCGGAAGGTCGAGGAACCCGGCGATGCCCAGCCGGTAGTTCACGGTGACGAGGACCACGCCGTCGCGGGCGAAGGCGGAACCGTCGTACATCGGGGAGCGCGTCGAGCCGGAGGCGAACGCCCCGCCGTGGACGAAGACCATGACGGGCAGGCCGCCCCGAGTGGTCCCGGGCGTCCAGACGTTGGCGGTGAGGAAGTCGTCGCCGCGTACCCAGCCGGGGCCGAAGTAGGGGGACATGTCGACGCCGCCGAACCGGCGCTCGGGCTGCGGGGCGTTGGGGCCGGGCCGGGTGGCGTCCCGTGTCCCGTGCCAGGGGGCGTGCGGCCGGGGCGGTGCGAACCGGCCTGCGCCTCGCGGAGGGGCGGCGTAGGGGATGTTCAGGAAGACCGCGGTGCCGTCGGCCCGGCACAGGCCTCGTACGCTGCCCCGGTCCGTGGTGACGACGGGGTCGTGCTGATTCACTTCGGGTGCCTTTCCGGTGGTCAGTGCCGGGCGGGGTGCGGGGTGAAGGGCGCCCAGCCCTTGATGGCGAACTTGTCGGCGTCGCGGACCACTTCCGCCGCTCCGTGGCCGCCCAGGTGGGCGGGGAACAGGAGGGCGTTCTCGTCGGCGGCGCGGCCCAGGAGCCTGCGGCGGGTGGCGCGGGCGGCTGCGGGGTCCTCGCAGAAGCAGCTGTTGTGGTCGGGTTCGAGGATCTGGACCGGCGAGTGCAGCAGGTCTCCGACGAACAGCGCGCGGTCGGTTCCGCTGTCCAGGGTCAGCACGCTGGAACCGGGGGTGTGTCCGGGCGCCGCGTCCAGGCGCAGATTGGCGTCGATCCGGAGGCCGCCCTGCCAGAGTTCGGTGCGTCCGGCTCGGTGCACCGGCGCCACGCTGTCCTCGAACACGTTCTGGTTGCCCCGGCCGAGGAGCGGCACGTGGCCGTTCTCGGGGTTCCAGAAGTCGAAGTCGTCCTTCGGCATCAGGTAAGTGGCGTTCGGGAAGGTGGGCACCCAGTCCCGGCCGTCCAGGCGGGTGTTCCAGCCGACGTGGTCGACGTGCAGATGGGTGTTGATCACGAGGTCCACGTCCTCGGGTGCGACTCCGGCCCGGGACAGGTTCCCCAGGAAATCGGTGTCGAGGTGGTTCCAGACCGGCGAGTACGGTCGTTCCTTGTGATTGCCGACACCGGTGTCGACCAGGATGTTCCTGCCCTCGCTGTGCAACAGCCAGGTCTGGATGGCGCCGTGGACGACGTCGGCCCGGGAGTCGAGGAAATGCGGCTCGAGCCAGGGCCGGCCCTCCTCCCACACCTTTTCCGGTACGTCCGGGAAGAACGTCCGGGGTGCCATGTCCACCGACCCGAAGTATTCCCACACACGGGTGACGGTGACGTTCCCGAGTTCGATCCGTTCCATGTCGCTCCTTGCGGCTGCGGAGTTCTTCCGGTGCTCGGACACGACGCTATGGACGGCGCGGGGCGCGCGGTATCCGTCACATGACTGCACCCGCTCCGGGCCGCCCCGGATGCCTGCCACCGCTTGTAGCCTGGGTGGCGTGGACGAGCGCACGGCAGGGGAGAACGCGGAGCCGGAGGACCGGGAGCCGATCGTGGGCCGGACGGCGGAGTCGGCACGTCTTCTGCGGACGGCCGGCCGCGATCCGGCCGGGCCCGGACCGGCCGATCCGGTTCTGCTGCTCGTCGGCGAGGCGGGCACGGGCAAGAGCACGCTCCTCGACTCCGTGGCACGCCGGGTGGCGGCCGGCGGCACGCGCGTGCTGCGTGCCGCCGGGAGCGAGTCGGAGTCGGACCTCGCGTTCTCCGCGCTGCACCAGCTGCTGCGGCCGGTGCGTGCCCGGGCGCAGGCGCTGCCGGACGGGCAGCGCGCGGCGCTGCGCGACGCCCTCGGTGCCGGGCCGGCGGCGCCTCCGCCCGGCCCGCCCGGCACCGTCCTCCTCGGTGCCGCTGTCCTGAACCTGCTCTCCGCGCTGGGCGAGGACGGGCCCGTGCTCCTGGTCCTGGACGACGCGCAGTGGCTCGACCACGCCTCGCTCGACATCCTGTCCTTCGTCGCCGGACGGCTGGCGGGCGAACCGGTGGCCGTGCTGATGGGCGCCCGTCCGGACGACCGCCTGCCGGGTCCGCACCGGCGGGTGCCCGTCGTCGAGCTCGGACCGCTGGACGACGTGTCGGCCAACCGTCTCCTGGACATCCAGCCGCACCGCACCGCCGGCCGGACCAGGGCCCGGATCCTCGACCAGGCGGGCGGCAACCCACTCGCGCTGGTGGAGCTGGCGCGCTCCGCCGGCTGGGCCCGGGAGACGGGGACGGAGCTGCCGCCGGCCGGCCCGCTGCCGCTCGCCGACCACCTGGAACGGCTCTTCGCCGCCCGGGTGGCCACCCTCCCCGCCCAGACCGCCCGCGCACTGCTGCTCCTGGCCGCCATGGACACGGTCGACTCCGCGCTCGCCGTGCGGGCCGGGCTGCCGGGCCCCGGGGACGGGACGTGGCGGCCGGCCGAGCTGGCCGGGCTGGTCCTGCCGGGGTATCCGGGCGTCCGCTTCCGTCATCCGCTGGTGCGGTCCGCCGTGTACCACGCCGCGTCCCCGGACCAGCGCGGCCAGGCCCATCTGGAACTGGCCGGGCTGCTGCACGACGAGCCGGACCGCCGGGCCTGGCACCGGGCCGCCGCCACCGTACGCGCGGACGCGGCGGTGTCGGCGGACCTGACGCGGACCGCGGAGCGGGCACGCCGCCGGGGAGGCCACGCGGCGGCGGCCAAGGCGCTGCAACGCGCGGCGGAACTGGCCCCGCGCCGTGCGGACGGCGCCCGGCTGCTGGTGGAGGCGGCCGCGGCGGCCGTACTCACCGGAGACCTCGCCTGGGTCGAGGAACTGGTCGCCGCGGCCCGCGCGCGCACCGACGACCCGGGCCTGCTGGCCGACGCCGCCGTCCAGGCAGGCCGGCTCGCGGTCCTGACGGCGCGGCACTCCGCGCTCTTCTCCCGGCTGACCGACACCGCCGAGGAAGCGGCCCGTTCGCGGCCCGCCGCCGCCCTCGGTCTGCTGTCGGACGCCGCCGTGGTCCGCTTCTACTCCGGCCGGGAGTCCCAACTGCGGCGGATCGAGGATCTGTTGAGGATCCTGCCGGAGGAGGTGCCGGGCGCGTCGTGGGCGCGTACCTGGACGAAGGTCGTCTCGAACCCCTTCGGCGGCCGGACCGGACTCGTCCGGCTGCTGTCCCGCGCGGCCGCCGAGTCCGCGGGCCGGCCCGAACACCTCACCGCCCTGGGCGTCATGGCCTGGCTGCTGGACGAGACACCGCGCGCCGTCCGCGCCTTCGACGAGGCCTTCGACCGCTGGCAGGCGCGGGGTGCGCTGCCCCAGGGTTTGGGCGGCGCCGCGGCCCGGGCCTATCTGGAACAGGGGCGGTGGGACCGTGCCCGGGAATCCTGCGCCCGTGTCACCGCGGTCGGTTCGGCGCTCGGCATCGACCATGCCGTGGCGTGCGCGATGTCGACGGAGGCCATGCTGCTGGCCCTCCAGGGGGACACGGCGGCGGCGCGCGACCGGGCGGCGGACGCGCTCGGCCTGGTCGATCCGCTGGAGAGCCGCTCGGTCTCGGTCTTCGTGCACCGTGCGCTGGGCGCCGCGGCCACCGCCGAGGGGGCGTACGAGACGGCGTACGACCGGCTGCGGGCGGTGTTCACGGCGGACGGCTCGCCGGTGCACTACCACGCCTCCTACCCGGCGCTCGCGGACCTGGCCGCTGCCGCCGTGCGCGCGGGCCGGCGCGAGGAGGCGGCCGCGATCGTGGCGCGTTCCGCGCACGAACTGGCCGGTGACGCCTCCCCCAGGCTGCGCGCGCTGATCGACCGGGCCCGGGGTCTGCTCGCGGACGCGGCGGACGCCGAACCGCACTTCCGGACTGCCCTCGCGGATCCGGCCCTTGCACACTGGCCGTTCGAGCGTGCGCAGACGCTGCTGGACCTCGCCGAGTGGCTGCGGCGCCGGCGCAGGATCGCCGAGGCCCGCGCGCCGCTCGCCGAGGCCCTGGAGACCTTCCGGCGGCTGGGCGCGCGCCCGTGGACCGAACGGACGCTGGCCGAGTCACGGGCCGCCGGACTCGACGTCGCCGAGGCGGCACCCGACGCGCTCGCCTCGCTCTCCCCGCAGCAGCGGCAGATCATCGGGCTCGCCGCCCGCGGGCTGACCAACCGGGAGATCGGCGAGCGGCTCTTCCTCTCCCCGCGCACGGTCGGCTCGCACCTGTACCGCAGCTTCCCCAAGCTGGGCGTCACCACCCGCTCCCAGCTGCGCGACCTCGTCGGGCACCCGTGAAGGCCGGACCGCCGAGCGGCACGGGGTCCTGCCGGTGAACCGGTGTACGGACGCCGGACGTTGCCGCGTAGGTTGGGGTCAAGCACCCACGCCTCGGCTGAAAGACGGACCGCACCCATGAGCGACCCCTCGACGACTCCCGGCCACGCCGCGCAGCAGAAGATGGACACCTCCGTGCCGCACTCGGCCCGGATCTGGAACTACTGGCTGGGCGGGAAGGACAACTACCCCGTCGACGAGCAGGCCGGCGACGCGTACACGGCCGTCTTCCCCGGCATCGTCACCGTCGCCCGCAGCAGCCGTGCCTTCCTGCGCCGCAACATCACCTACCTGGTGGCGGAGGCGGGCGTGCGGCAGTTCCTCGACATCGGGACCGGTCTGCCCACCGCCGACAACACCCACGAGGTCGCCCAGCGCATCGCCCCCGAGAGCCGCATCGTCTACGTCGACAACGACCCGATGGTCCTCGCCCACGCCCGCGCGCTGCTCTACTCCACCCCCGAGGGCGCGACCGCCTACATCGACGCCGACGTGCTCGACCCCGACGCCGTCCTCGCTACCGCGGCCGAGACGCTGGACTTCGACCGGCCCGTCGCCCTGATCCTCAGCAACATCCTGGGGCACATCGCGGACTACGACCGGGCGCGTTCCGTCGTCGCCCGTCTGGTGGACGCCCTGCCGTCCGGCAGCTACCTCTCCGTCAACGACGGTTCGCGGGGCATCGACCCGGAGTTCGAGCGGGCCCAGGACGCCTACAACGAGAGCGGTGCCGCGCCGTACGTGCTGCGCACCGTCGACCGGATCACGTCGTTCTTCGACGGCCTGGAGCTGGTGGAGCCCGGAGTGGTGCCGGTGCCGCTGTGGCGTCCGGAGGCCGGTGCTCCCGCCCCGGCGCTCATCGGCGAACACGGCGGCCTCGCCCGCAAGCCCTGACGTCCCGGACGGCGCCCGACCGAGAGGATCCCGCACCATGTCCGACTGGCCGTTGCCCGAGTCGTTCGCCGACGCCTGCGGCACCGTCCGCTGGAACCGGCTGGGCGCCCGCGGCGGACGCCCGCTGGTCCTGCTGCACGGCACGCCCTTCTCCTCGTACGTCTGGCGCGCGGTGGCCCGCTCGCTGGCGCGCGACCACCAGGTGTTCGTCTGGGACATGCCCGGTTACGGGCAGTCGGAGAAGTACGCGGGGCAGGACGTGTCACTGGCCGCGCAGGGCCGGGTCTTCGCCCGGCTGCTGGACCACTGGGGGATCGAGAACCCCCTCGTGGCCGCCCACGACTTCGGGGGCGCCGTCGCACTGCGGGCGCACCTGCTGCACGGCGTCCGTTACCGGGCGCTCGCCCTGGTCGACCCGGTCGCGCTGGCGCCCTGGGGGTCGCCGTTCTTCCGGCTGGTCCGCGACCACGCCGGGGTCTTCGAGCAGCTGCCCCCGCCACTGCACCGGGCCCTGGTGCGCGAGTACGTCGGTTCCACCGGCGGGCCGGGCCTGAATCCGCGGGTCCTGGACCGGCTGGTGGATCCGTGGCTGGGCGAGTCGGGCCGGCCGGCCTTCTACCGGCAGATCGCCCAGGCGGACCAGCGGTACACCGACGAGATGCAGGACCGTTACGCCGGTATCGAGGTGCCGACGCTGGTCTGCTGGGGCGAGGACGACGCCTGGATTCCGGTGGCCAGGGGGCGCGAACTGGCCGGTCTCGTGCCCGGGGCCCGGTGGGAGCCGATCGCCCACGCGGGTCATCTGGTCCAGGAGGACGCGCCCGCCGAGCTGACGGCGGCGCTGCTGGACTTCTTCACCCGCCTGCCCTGAACGGCCCGCACGGGGCTCGGGAGACGCGTCGGCGGAACGCCGAGGGGCGGGGTGCCCGGGAAACGCTCGTTCCCCGGGCACCCCGCCCCGTTCGGCACGCGTCCGGTCAGGCGGGGGTGATGTTCTCCGCCTGCGGGCCCTTCTGGCCCTGGGTGATGTCGAAGGTGACGGCCTGGCCTTCCTGGAGCTCGCGGTAGCCCGTCGCGTTGATGTTGGAGTAGTGCGCGAAGACGTCGGGGCCGCCGCCGTCCTGCGCGATGAAGCCGAAGCCCTTTTCCGAGTTGAACCACTTGACGGTTCCGCTGGCCATGCCTTTTGCCTTTCAGCCGTTATCGGATCCGCACCGCGCGAACCCGGAGGTGGTCGTCCTGGTCCTCCGGCACTGCACAGCAAACCGCCCGCACTCCGGCGCGGGCGGTCTGGGCGAACCACGACATCTGCTGCTGACGCTACACGGCATGTCCGGGCCCCACCAGTGAGTAAGGGGTGTGAGCGGCAACGATGTTGCCGATCCGCACCCCTGCCGGCGGCCGCACGGGCCCCCGACTGGGCCATCCGGGGGAGAGGACGAGGCCGCCGCACACCCCGGTTGTCCGAGTGGTCTAGCTATGAGTAGTCCACACACGGAGTCGGAGATCGATATGACCGTCAGGAAAGCGCTGGCCCTGGTGATCGGTGCCGCCATGTGCACCGGCGTGCTGGCAACCGGCTGCGCCCGGCCGGACCCGGACGCCTCCTCGCAGGACTCGCACGCACCCGGCACGTCCGCGGCGCGGCCGGCGTCCCCCCATCCCGCTCCCCCGCGGCACTTCCCCCGCCCGCTGCCCGGTGTCGGGCCGGTCATGCGCGCCCTGCTCCCGGCCGGTACCCGGCAGGCCCTCGTGGTCACCGGCGAGGGGGAGGACTCCTCGCGGGCGCGGGTGGTGCTCTACGAGCAGGACCCGGCCCAGGGCTGGCGTGCGGTCGCCGGCCCGTGGCCCGCGCACAACGGGCTGCGCGGCTGGACGGACGACCACGAGGCGGGCGACCTGCACACGCCCATCGGTGTCTTCGGGCTCAGTGACGCGGGGGGCCGCCTGCCCGATCCGGGGACCCTGCTCCCCTACGACGAGGATCCGGACTTCTCCGTGTCGGGCACCGGGTATCTGGGCGAGCCCCTGGAGGGGTCGTTCGACTACGTGGTCGCCATCGACTACAACCGGGTGCCCGGCACCACTCCACTGGACAGAACCCGTCCCCTGGGCGAGGACAAGGGCGGCGGGGTCTGGATCCACGTGGACCACGACGGGCCGACCAACGCCTGCGTGTCCCTGAGCACGGAGCACATGCGGGCGCTGCTGACCGCCCTGGACCCGGGCAGGCAGCCGGTCGTCGTCATGGGCCCGGAGGCCGTACTGGCGCGGTAGCCCGCCTCCACCTGGACGCGCACGGCGGCGTCCCTCCCCCGTCCACGGGCCGGTGGACGCGCCGTGCGGCACGGCAACGGCGCACGGCGTCCCCGCGCCGGGCCGGGCGGACGGGTCCGGGGCGTACGGGGTTGACGCGGCCGGGCCCGGTCGGCCTACTGGAGGCACGACTGGGCGTGTGCGGCCGCCCGGGTGCCGGTCCGTCCGCCGGCCCCGGCCGGAACGCAGTCAGGAGTCCGACAGTGCGGGGTGGGCGGGCAGCGGCGACGGTGCTGCTGCTGGCGTGGGCGCTGCTCGGCCTCCTCGCCCCGGAGACGGCGGGACCCGCCGGACCGCCCGGGGAACACCGGGTCGCGGCGGCCGTG
The DNA here is from genome assembly GCF_018982965.1 of Streptomyces mayonensis. Taxonomy (GTDB): domain Bacteria; phylum Actinomycetota; class Actinomycetes; order Streptomycetales; family Streptomycetaceae; genus Streptomyces; species Streptomyces mayonensis. The sequence goes on from NZ_JACBYP010000045.1 coordinate 31,999, forward strand.
ACCGTGCCGGCCGAGACCGCCGGCGAACCGGTCCCGTACGACGGGGACCCCTCGTGCCACCACGCCGCCGTCCGTGCGCCGAGGGCCGCGGGAGGACCGGACACCGGCCGCGGCACCGGGAGCGCCCCGGCGCGGGACCGGGCCGCGTGGCGGGCCGTCGGGGGCCCGCGCCCGCCGGGTGGAGCGGCGGAGGGGCCGGGGGCGGGCCGGGGCTCCCGGGAAGTGACCGAGCTGCAGACGTTCCGCTGCTGAGCCGGGCGGTCTCGACCAGGGCGCGTCGTTCGGATCAGGCCGGCTCCAAGCTGCGGTGCCTTGTTGCCGACCCGAGCGGGGGCGATGGAGGTCCCTCCCGCGCGAGCGAAGCCGAGCGGGAGGCGTGCAACTGCAAGGCGGAGGAGCGCGACAGGGCGGAGCCCGGGCAACCGGCGCCGCGGACATGCGTGCCGGCCCCCGCGACCCCGGCGAGATCCACACGACCCCAGGCCTGCGCCGCGCGGCCCGGGTACCGCACGCCGGCACGCGGCGCTCCGGCAGGCCTTGACGAGTCCACCGTTCGTGACGACGCGGAAGGCAGGCACATGTCCACACGGCGCATCGAGGTGGTCGGGCCCGGGCGGCTCGACGCCGACGACCGCAAGATCTGGCGGGAGATCAGGGCGGCCTCCGGGGCCCCGGCGAATCCGTTCCTCGACCCCGCGTTCACGGCGGCCGTCGGACGGCTGCGGCCGCGGGCCGAGGTGGCGGTCCTGCGGGAGGACGGCTTCCCGGTGGGGTACTTCCCGTACGAACGCGGGTTCGCGGGGCAGGGACGGGCCGTCGGGCTCGGCGTGTCGGACAGCCAGGGCGCCGTGCTGCGTGCGGGCGTCCGCCTCGACGCCCGGACGCTGCTGCGGGCGTGCGCCCTGTCGTCCTGGGAGTTCGACAGCCTGGAGGCGGGCCAGGACGTGTTCCTGCCCCACACCACCGAGGCGCTGGCCTCGCCGGTCGTCGACCTCGCCGACGGTTTCGAGGGGTATGTCCGCGCCCTGGGGACCCGCTCCCCGGGTTTCCTGAAGCAGACGCTCGCCAAGGAGCGCAGACTCGCCCGGCAGGCCGGTGAGGTGCGGTTCGTGTACGACGAGACCGACCCCGGGGCGCTGCGTACGCTCATGCGCTGGAAGTCCGCCCAGTACCGGCGCACGGGACGGCGCGACCGGTTCGCGCAGCCGTGGATCGCCCGCCTGGTCGAGGGGTTCGCCCGCGCCGACGGCGACCCGGAGTGCCGTGGCGTGCTGTCCGTACTGTGGGCCGGCGGGCGGCCCGTCGCGGCCCACTTCGGGCTGCGCTCGCCCACCGTCCTGTCCTGGTGGTTCCCGGCGTACGACCGCGCGTACGGCAGGTACTCCCCCGGGCTGCTGCTGTTGCTGCGGATGCTGGAGGCGGCGGCCGGCGACGGGATCGGGCTGGTGGACCTGGGCAGCGGTCCGGCGCGCTACAAGGAGACGTTCAGGACGCGGGACCTCCGGGTGTACGAAGGCGCCGTGGTGCGCGCCGGGTTCGGGGGCGCCGTGCACCGGCTGGGGCGGGAACCGGTGCGGGCAGCGCGCCGGTTCGTGCGCGAGCGGCCGGGGCTGGCCCGCACCGGTGCGCGGGCGCTGGAGGAACTGGGCCGGCTGCGCACCCGCTGACCCGCCTCCCGGCCGGCGGGCGTCGGGGCGGCGTCCGCGCCCGCGCCGGGCTGCTCCGGCTTTCCGGGTTCCCACCGGCTTACGCGCGCCGCGGGGCGCCCCGGTGGCCCCGCCCGGCACCGGGGCCGGGCCGCGCGGGCCCCGGGTGAGCCGGAGGGCGACGGGGGCGGCCGCCACCGCGGCAGCGGGGGCGCACGTACGCGGCGGGCCGCGCCGTACCGGTGGTCGGGCGCGTGGTGAGGAGCAGCCCCGGGGAGAATTGCGGCAGGACGGGCGGGGCGGCCCCGGTGCGGCGGTCGTGAACGGGCGCCCGGCTCCGGACCCCGGCGTGGCCGGCTGCGGCGGGGACGGGGACGGTCAGAAGAGCGTCTGCTGGCCGGGGGCGTGCCGTCCCCGCCGGGTGCGCGGCCGGGTGCCGGGTGCCGGTGCCGTCTCTCCGAACAGGGGGGCGGTGCCGTACTCGTCCGGCTCGGCCGGGACGGTGGCGGGGCCGGTGCCCACGTTGAGGACCAGGGGGGCGTCCAGGTCGAAGTCCCCCGGTGTCATCGCCACCCACTCGCGGTCCTGCCGCTCTCCCACGCACCGACACCTCTCTCGCGCCGCCCGCCGCGACCACGCGACGCTACCAGCCCCGCGGCCGCCCGGTGATCACGGCTCCCGGCCGGCTCGGTTCCCTCGTGCCCGGAAGTCCGCAGACCGACGCATCATGATTGATTGTGCGTCGAACAAGCACTCTTCGATCAGCTTCACGCATCAGCTTCCTGGTTTTGAGCTCTTGACAGGCCTGGATCCGGTCGATTTACTCCCGATCAACGCCGATGTCGTGGATCGGCGGCAGAGGTACGCCCAGCCGGTAGCTGGCTTCGCGCCAGGAGCCCGGACTGAGTCGCCAGGACGGGCCACGCGCCCTCCGAGGCGGGGACGTGCCCACCATCCTCCGGAGCTCGAGCATGAGCCGTTTGCACGCGCACACCTCCAGGAAGCCGGTGCTGGCCGGCGTCTGTGCCACCGCCCTCCTCGTCACCGCCGCCGCGCTCGTCCCGGGCGGCTCGGAGGCCGAGGCGGCCACCTTCGCCCCGCCCCCCGCGCACGCGGACTTCGACTACCAGATCGGCGGCGCCTACACCCCGCCGGCCGGGGTGGAGGTGGTCAGCCGCGACCACACGGCCTCCCCCGCGGCGGGGCTGTACAACATCTGCTACGTCAACGCCTTCCAGGCGCAGCCGGACGCCGAGGACGAGTGGGACGACGACCTGCTGCTGCGCGACGCGAACGGCGACGTCGTCTACGACACCGACTGGGGCGAGGCCTTCCTCGACATCCGCACCGCCGACAAGCGCGAGCGCATCGCCGAGAAGATCGGCGGGTGGATCGACACGTGCGCGGACAAGGGCTTCCAGGCCGTCGAGCCGGACAACTACGACAGCTACACCCGCGCGGGCGACCTGCTGGACGCCGCCGACGCGCAGGGTCTGATCAAGCTGCTGGCCGAGCGCGCCCACGCCGGCGGACTGGCCATCGGCCAGAAGAACACCGTCGAGCTGGCCGGCAACCGCGAGGCGAACGGCCTGGACTTCGCCGTCGCGGAGGAGTGCGGGGAGTGGGACGAGTGCGGTGACTACACGGCCGAGTTCGGCGACCGCGTGATCGTCGTCGAGTACACCGCCAAGGGCCTGTCCAAGGCGTGCTCGGAGTTCGGCGACACGCTGAGCATCGTGCGGCGCGACCTGAACGTGTCCCCGAAGGGCAGCAGCGGCTACGTCCGTGAGACCTGCTGACGCCCGTCGGCCGTTCCACTCCTTGGAGGTACAGATGAACGCGGTCCGAGGTACCGCGCGTTACTCGCGCAGGCGGGTGCTGCGGGCCGGCGGGGGCGCTGTGCTCGCGGCGGCCGCGGGCACGGCGGTGACCGGCTGCGGCGCCGGCACGGACGACGGCGTCGCGGCCGACGGCACGGTCACCATCGAGATGTGGCACGGCCAGGCGGACACGGCGAAGAAGGTCCTGGAGGGGCTCGTCGCCGACTTCGAGCGGCAGCACCCGAAGATCAGGGTGGACCTGGGCGGCGGAGTGCTGGCGGACGTGATGCTTCAGAAGGTGACGGCGGCCGTCGCGGCCGGCTCCTTCCCCGACATCGCGTACATCTTCGGGTCGGACCTGGCCCGGGTGGCCCGCAGCCCGCAGGTCGTCGACCTCACCGACATGGTGGAGTCGGGGCCCGTGCCGTGGAAGAACTACTGGGCGGCCTCCCGGGACGCCGTCACGCTCAACGGCAGGGTCAGGGCCGCCCCCGCGGTGCTGGACTCGCTCGCCGTCGTCTGCAACAAGAAGCTGTTCCGCGAGGCCGGACTGCCGCTGCCGAAGGCGGGCTGGACCTGGCAGGACTTCGTCTCCACGGCGCGCAAGCTCACCCAGTCCGGCCAGGGCCGGTTCGGCACGGGCTGGCCGGGCACGGGCGACGAGGACACCGTGTGGCGCATGTGGCCGCTGATCTGGGACCTGGGCGGCGACGTCGTCGACGACGACGGCAAGAGCATCGGCTTCGCCGGCACCGGCGCCCGCGCGCTCGAGGTGGTGGCCGACCTGGCCCGGGACAAGAGCGTGTACGTCGACCCGAAGCCCGGCAGCGAGCAGATGTACCAGGTGTTCCTGTCCAACCGCATGGGCATGGTGGTCACCGGGCCGTGGCAGCTGCCCGACATCGAGAACGCCGGGATCGACTACGCGGTCGTTCCCCTGCCCTCCTTCAGCGGACGTCCGGTCACCATCTCGGGGCCCGACACCTGGACGGTGTTCGACAACGGCGAGGCCCGGTCGGAGGCCGCCCGTACCTTCCTCCAGTGGCTGGCACGGCCCGAACAGGACGTGCGCTGGGACATCGAGGCCGGCAGTCTCCCGCTCAGCCGCCGCACCGAGGACCTGCCCGAGTGGCAGGACAAGGTCTCCGGCACCGAGGGCCTGGAAGTGTTCACCAAGGCACTGGAGACGGCGCGCGTACGCCCCGTCCACCCGGCGTACCCGGAGGTCTCGCAGGCGCTGGGGCAGGCGGTCGTCGCCGTGCTCCTGGGGCGCAGCTCTCCCGAGAAGGCACTGCGCGCCTGCGCCGACGACGCCAACGCCGCCCTGCTCATCCCGCGTTGAGGAGCCACACCGCCATGCCGCGCCTCCCCCGTCCCATCACCGTCGCGGGTCCGCCGCCGGACCCGCGGCCGCTGCGCCGCAAGCGCCGCCGCGAGACCACCGCCGCCTGGGCCTTCGTCTCCCCGGCAGTCCTGATCGTCCTCGGTCTGAGCATCGTCCCGGTGGTCTGGTCGCTGCTGCTGTCCTTCCAGGCCAGTGACCTGGTGACGCCCAGCCGCTGGGTGGGCGTCGACAACTACCGCGCCCTCGCCCAGGATCCGAACTTCAGCCAGGCGGTCCGCAACACGCTGCTCTACACGGTGCTGTACGTGCCGCTCAGCCTGTTGTTCGGCCTGGTCCTCGCGCTGGTGCTGAACCGGCGCATCCGCTTCGTCGGCCTCTACCGCACCCTGATCTTCGTGCCGTTCGTGCTGTCGGCGACCGCACAGGGCGTGCTGTTCTCCTTCATCCTGGACCCGGAGTTCGGCGCGGCCAACTCGGTGCTGCACCGGCTCGGCATCTCGTCGCAGGGCTTCCTCTCCGACCCGTCCCAGGCGCTCCTGGTGCTGGTGGCGATCACCCTGTGGAGCGGCACCGGGTTCTGTGTCGTCGTCTACCTCGCCGCCCTCCAGGACGTGCCGCAGTCGCTGATCGAGGCGGCCCGCCTCGACGGCGCCGGCCGCCGGCACCTGCTGCGCCACGTCACGCTGCCCACCCTCACTCCCGTCACCGTCTTCCTGGTGCTGTGGCAGGCCATCCAGTCCCTCCAGGTCTTCGACCTCGTGTACGTCACCACCAAGGGCGGTCCGCTGGGCTCGACCACCGTGATCGTCTACTTCATCTGGGAGCAGGCCTTCAAGAACGCGACCGCCGGATACGGGGCCTCGGCCGCGTACGTGCTGGCCGTCGCCCTCGGTCTGGTCGCCGGGGCCGTCCGCATCGTCCGGCGTCGGGGACGCCACCGTCTCGAAGGGGCCCGATCATGACGGCGACCTCCACCCGGCCCGACACCGCCCCCGTCCTCGCGGCGGAGCCCGGGGCCACCGAACGGCGCCGCCCGCGGCTCCCGTTCAGCCCCTGGCACCTGCTGCTCGCACCGCTGGCCCTGCTCTTCGCCATACCGCTGGTCTGGCTGCTGCTCAGCTCGGTGATGACCAACGCGGAGATCAACCGGTTCCCGCCGGCCCTGTGGCCGTCCGGGATCGACCTCGGCGGCTACCGGTACGTGCTGAACAACGCGTTGTTCCCCCGCTGGTTCGCCAACTCGGTGATCGTCTCCGCGGTCGCGGTCGCCGCGAACCTCGTCTTCGGCTCGCTCGCCGGGTACGCCTTCGCCCGGATGCGTTTCGCGGGCTCGCGGGTGCTGATGGGGCTGATGCTGGCCACCATGGCGGTGCCGTTCCAGCTGACGATGATCCCGACGTTCCTGGTGATGAAGAAGCTCGGCCTCATCGACACCCTGGGCGCGCTGATCGTGCCGTCGCTCGTGACGCCGTTCGCGGTGTTCCTGCTGCGGCAGTTCTTCCTCTCGCTGCCCAGGGAACTGGAGGAGGCGGCCTGGATCGACGGCTGTTCGCGGCTGCGGGTGCTGTGGCGGATCGTGCTGCCGCTGTCGCGCCCGGCGCTGAGCACGGTGGCCGTCCTGACCTTCCTGACGACCTGGAACGACCTCACCTGGCCGCTGATCGCCATCAACCACGACACGCAGTACACGCTGCAGCTGGGCCTGACCACGTTCCAGGGGCAGCACCACACCAACTGGGCCGCCGTGATGGCCGGCAACGTCATCACCGTGCTCCCAGTGCTGCTCGCCTTCCTCGGCGCGCAGAAGACCTTCATCCAGTCGATCACCTCCAGCGGGCTCAAGGGCTGAGAGCCGCACCGCCCTCCCGTTCACCGCCGTCACTCCAGGGAAGACCCATGCCCCACAGCTTCGACCTGCTCGTCGTCGGAGACGCCAATCCCGACGTCGTCCTCGGCCCGCTGGACGCGCCGCTCGCCTTCGGCCAGCGCGAACAACTCGTCCCGGACGGTGCCCTCACCCTCGGCGGCTCCGCCGCGATCATGGCGTGCGGCGCGGCCCGCCTCGGACTGCGCGTCGCCTTCGCCGGCCGGGTCGGCGACGACGACGCCGGGCGCTACATCCGCGCCACGCTCGACTCCCACGGCGTGGACACCGGCGCCCTGCACACCGATCCGCGGCTGCCCACGCCGCTGACCGTGGTCCTGACCCAGGGGGACGACCGGGCCATCGTCACGGCGCCCGGCACGCTGCCCGCCACCACGGCGGCGGACGTCCCGGCCGGACTGCTCGCCTCGGTACGGCACGTGCACGCCGCGTCGTACTTCCTGCTGCCGCAGCTGGCCGCCTCGCTGCCCGAACTGCTGCGCACCGCCCGCTCCCACGGTGCGACGACGTCCCTCGACACCAACGACGACCCGTCGGGCCGCTGGGACCCGCCCGGCCTGGACGCCGTACTCGCGCACACCGACTACCTGCTGCCCAACGCGGCCGAGGCCCGGCAGCTGGCCGGGCTCGACACCGACGACCTCCCGAAGTCCGCGGCGGCGCTCGCCGGCCGGGGACCGACCGTCGTCGTCAAGAACGGGGCCGAGGGCGCCCTGTGCCACGACAGGGACATCCTCCTGACCACGCCCGGCATCCCGGCCCGGCCGGTGGACACGGTCGGCGCCGGCGACAGCTTCGACGCCGGTTTCGTCGCCGCGCTGCTCGCCGGGCTCGCGCTGCCCGAGGCCCTCGAACTCGCCGCCGTCTGCGGCGCGCTGTCCACCCGCGCGCACGGCGGCACCACTGCCCAGCCCACCTGGGACGAAGCGTTCGCCCAGGTCACCCGCAACGGAAAGAACCCCGCATGAGCACCGCCCACCCGACCGCACCCAAGATCACCTTCGTCGGAGCCGGCAGCGTCGTCTTCACCCAGGGCCTGCTCGCCGACCTCTTCGCGTTCGACGAGCTGAAGTCCGCGCACATCGCGCTGCACGACATCGACCCGGAGCGGCTGGCGACCGCGCGGGCGGCGGCCGAGTACATCGCCGCCGAGCGCGGCGCCAAGCCGCGCGTCACCGCGCACGCCGACCGCCGCGAGGCCCTGGCCGGCGCGGACTTCGTCATCAACATCGTCCAGGTCGGCATGCGGGAGGCGACCCGCACCGACTTCGAGGTGCCGGCCCGTCACGGGCTGCGCCAGACCATCGGCGACACCCTCGGCGTCGGCGGCATCTTCCGCGCGCTGCGCACCTTCCCGCTGCTCAGGGCGCTCGGCGAGGACATCGCCGAGGTCTGCCCGGACGCCTGGCTGCTCAACTACACCAACCCGATGGCGATGAACGTCCAGTACCTCGCCGAGGCGACCGGACTGACGCGCGTGGTGGGGCTGTGCCACTCGGTGTACTGGACGGTCCAGGGCCTGTGCGACCTCCTGAAGGTCCCCTACGACGAGGTCACCTACCGGGCCGCGGGCGTCAACCACCAGGCGTGGGTACTGCGTCTGGAGCACGGGGGCGAGGACCTGTACCCGCGTCTGGACGCCCTGATCGCCGAGGACGAGCAGCTGCGCCGCCGGGTCCGCATCGACATGTACCGGCGCCTGGGCGCCTACCCGACGGAGACGAGCGAGCACTCCTCGGAGTACGTCCCCTGGTACCTGCACCACGACGCCGAGATCGACCGTCTGCGGCTGCCCGTCGGGGCCTACCTGGACATCGTCGACGAGAACATGGCCGAGTACGAGCGGACCCGGGACGCGCTGGCGGGCGGTGCGCCGCTCACCGTCGAGGGCACCATGGAGTACGCGCCCCAGATCATCCACAGCATCGTGACCGGCACCCCGCGCACGGTCTACGGCAACGTGCCGAACCACGGTCTGATCGACAACCTGCCCGCCCGCGGCACCGTCGAGGTGCCGTGCCTGGTCGACTCCGCGGGCATCCAGCCCACCCGGGCCGGCGCGCTGCCCCCGCAGCTGGCGGCCCTCAACCGCGCCTACCTGAGCACCACCGACCTGGTGGTGCGGGCCGCGACGGAGAACGACCCGCGGCACATCAGGCACGCCGCGATGGCCGACCCGGCGACGGCGGCGAGCCTGCGGGTGGAGCAGATCTGGCAGCTGTGCGACGACATGGTCCGCGCCCACGGGGACCTGCTGCAGCCGGGACTGCGGGCGGCGCTCCCCCTCTGAGCCCGTCCGCGGCGGCGGGACTGGTGCGGCCCCGCGTACGGGGGAGAACGCGGGGCCGCACCAGCAAGCTATCGGAGTGTGCGGCGCCCGGCCAGACCCGTGCGCGACCCGGTCGTCCCGCGGCCCGTCCGCAGCGTCACCCGCCCGGGGGACGGCCGGACCGGTCCGTACCGGGCGGGGCGCGGTCGGCGCGCTGCGGGACGGGCCCTGCCGGGCACACACTGGGGACATGGCTTCCCTCGGTCCGACGGCCGCCTCGCGGCGCTTCCCCGCGGAGCCGGTGAGCGCCGCCGCGGCCCGGAACTTCGTGCACCGCGCACTGCGGGACACCGCGTCGCACCTGGTGGACACGGCTCAGCTCCTGGTCAGCGAGCTGGTCACCAACGCGGTGCTGCACGCGCGCACCGAGATCGAGGTGACGGTCTCGCGATCCGACGGCCGGGTGCGCGTCCTGGTCGGTGACCGCCGGCCTGGTCGCGGTCTCGTATCGCCCTCCTGCCCGGCGTACGCCGGTACGGGCCAGGGGCTGGCGCTGGTGGAGCAGCTGGCCTCGCGCTACGGCGCCGACGCCGACGGCGAGCGCAAGACGGCCTGGTTCGAACTGTGGTCCGACGGTCCGCCGCCCCCGTCTCCGGGGTGGGAGGCGGCCGGGCCGCCATGCGACTCCGAACGGTCCGTGACGCTGGTCGACGTGCCCGGGGCCCTGGACTCGGCCTGCCGGCAGCACCGGCACGCGGTGCTGCGCGAGCTGACCTTCGCAGCGTCGCACGGAGACCTGTGCGGAGTGCCGCCGGACGACCTGGCGACGGCCAACGACATCAGCAACGTGATCAGCGCCTGTGTGGGCCCCGCGCGGGCGGGACCGCTGCCGGAGTCGGGCCTGCGCACCCTGTTCGCGGCCCTGCCGTCCGACGCGGCCGACGCGGTACGCACCCTGCGCCGCGTCCTGGAACGGGCCGAGGCCGCGGCACGCGAGGAACGGCTCCTGGTGCTGCCGGCCCTGCCGCGCGTCCGTGCCTTCCAGGACTGGTTCCTCGGACAGATCGTGGGTCAGCTGACCGGCGCCCGCCCCACCGCGTGGACGGTGGTGCCCCGCGAGCCGGAGATCGGCGCCCTCGAGGTGGCGCCGTGGCACGCGGGGCAGGCGCGGACCAACAGAACGCCGACCGTCGCGGCCGACGAGGGCAACCGCATCATCGCGGCGAACGGCCCGGCCGCGGACCTCCTGGGCTGGGAGCCGGACGAGCTCGTCGGCCGCAGGCTGACCGTGCTCATTCCCGGGCATCTGCGCGACCGGCACTCGGCCGCCTTCGCGTCGATGCTGCTGACCGGCCGCACCCGCATCGTGGGCCGCTCCGTGCCGCTGCCCGCGCTGCACCGCGACGGCTCGGTCGTGCCGGTCCGGCTGTTCATCCAGACGCAGGAGACGGCCGACGGCCGCACCGTGTTCGTCGCCCAGCTCAGCCCGCGGGCCACCAGGTCCCCCGACGTACCCAACGTGCCCGGCGCCGGACGGGAACCGGCCGGGGACGAGCCCGGCGGCCGGCCGGCGCCCGCCGCCCGGGAGCGGGGCGCCCGGGGCTCCCGTGGGGAGGACACGGAGGGCGGCATGTCCACCCTGGAGCGGCTCTCGCTGCTGGCGGATCTGGCGGCGCACTTCAACGACACCCCGGACCTGGCGGAGGGACTGCGGACCGCCGGACGGCTGCTGACGCGTCGACTGGCCGACTGGTGCGCGGTGGACCTGTTCACCGAGGACTCCCGGCTGGACCGGGTCTGCGTCGTCCACCGGGACCCCCGGGGCCTGCGACCGGACGCGTACGAGGGCGGGCTCCCCGAGATTTCCGAGGACGCACGCGGCCCGCTGGCCCGGGCGCTGCGCGGGGCGGGACCACTGCTGCTCACCGACGTCCCCCCGCCTCAGCGGGCGGCCGCCGCCCTGGACCGCAGCCACTCCGAGCTGTTCCGGGCGCTCGGGGCGGGCAGCGCCGTCGTCGCTCCGCTGCGGGCCCGCCGTCGGATCTTCGGCGCCCTGACCCTCGCCCGGGCACCCGGCGCGCCCCCGTTCTCGGAGACGGACCTGGCACTCGTCGACGACCTGGTGCACAGCCTGGCGCTGGGCGTGGACGACGCCCGCCTGTACGAGGCGTCACGGTCCATCGCCGAACGGCTGCAGCGCTCCCTGCTGCCCGGCCTGCCGCGGCTCGACCACCTCGGGCTGGCCGCGCGGTACGCCGCCTCCTCGACCACCGCGCAGGTCGGCGGCGACTGGTACGACAGCTTCGTCCTGCCCGACGGGAACACCGCCGTGGTCATCGGGGACGTCACCGGCCACGACCTGGACGCGGCCATCGCGATGAGCCAGCTGCGCAGCATGCTCCGCGGCATCGCCCTGGACCGCCGGGAACCGCCCGCCGAGGTGCTGCGCCGCCTGGACCTGGCCAACCACAGCCTGCGCCAGGAGGCCACCGCCACCTGCGCCTACGGCCTCGTCAAGGGCCCCGCGCACGGCCCCTGGGAGCTGACGTACGCCTGTGCCGGCCATCCGCCGCCGCTGCTCACGACCCGGGAGGGGGAGACCCGCTACCTGGAGGACGGCGCCGGGCTGCTGCTCGGCATGGACCCCACGCTGCCGCGGGCCAGTGCCCGGCAGGCGCTTCCGGCCCATTCGACGCTGCTGTTCTACACCGACGGTCTGGTCGAGCGCCGCGACGAATCCCTCGACGACGCGCTGGAGCGGCTGCGGCGGCACACCGCCGACCTGGCGCGCGAGCCCCTCGACACGTTCTGCGACGAGCTGCTGATCGGCCTCGGCGCCGACAACGCGGACGACATCGCCCTCCTGGCGGTCCGCCCCTCTCCGCCCTCCGTCCGCGACGACAGGGCATAGCGCTGCCGGGGCGCCTGCCGGGCGCTGCCGGTTCTGCCCGTTCGGGCAGTCCCTTGTGCCTTCCGGTCTCCTGACGGTCCGGCAGAACGCCGTTAGCCTCCCACTCGTGAGCATCACGTCCCGGCGAGCGGCCAGGTGAACGAAGAGCGACTGACCGCGGCGCGGCCCGCCGACGGCACGGACGACCCGCCGCCCGAGCGGCCGGAGACGCAGGAGCAGGCGGAGCAACCGGCGCAGGCGGAAGCACCCGAGCAGCCCGGGAAGCGGCCCAAACGCAAACGCCGGGGCCCGGGCCCCTTCACCCTGCTGCTGCTTCCGGGCCTGCTGACCGTCACCGGCGTGGCCGCGTTCCTCGCGCTGGGCGGCCTGCCCGCCCCGTGGCAGGACGACTCGGACGCCAAGGGACCGGCGACGGCCGGCATCGACCCCTCCTACGTGCCGTGGCTGCGCAAGGCGGCCTCGGCGTGCACCGTCCTCGAACCGTCCGTGCTCGCCGCTCAGATCGACCAGCTCTCCGGCTGGAGCGACGACACCGACGACCTCTCGGGCCAGAAGGGCATCGCCGCCTTCACCGACGGCGAGTGGCGGACCTGGGGCAAGGACGACGACGGCAACGGCACGTCCTCGCCCCACGATCCGGCGGACGCCATCATGGCGCTCGGCCGGCGGGACTGCTCCCTGGCCGAGAAGGTGACCGGGCTGCGGACCGAGGGCAGGGTCAACGGCGACCTGGTGGACCTGATGCTCGCCGCGTACGCCACCGGACCGGACGCCGTGACCGGGGCGGGGCGCGTCCCTGCCGGGGCCAGGACCTACCTGGAGGAGGTCAGCGCCCTGATCCCCCGGTACGAGGTGCTCGACCGCGAGGACGCGGGCGGCGGTTCCGGCGGCGCGGCCGGGGCCCTGCTGACCGCCCCGGTGAGCCCCCTGACCATCACCTCGCCCTACGGCTCGCGCGAGCACCCGCTGACGGGTGTGACCAAGCTGCACACCGGCGTGGACTTCGCGGCACCCCAGGGCGCACCGGTCGTCGCGGCGCGGAAGGGCCGTGTCGTGTTCGCCGCCTCCACCAGCGCGTACGGCAACCGCATCGTGATCGACCACGGGACCATCCAGGGCAAGCGGGTGGAGACGACGTACAGTCACCTGTCGGCCCTGGAGGTGGCCGTGGGCCAGGACGTGGAGGCCGGTGCGCCGATCGGACGGGTCGGCTCCACCGGGCTGTCCACCGGCCCCCACCTGCACTTCGAGGTCATCCTCGACGGCTACTACACCGATCCGCGCCCGTGGGTGGTCGCGCAGGGGTAGGTACGGCGCGGCGGGCGGCCGTGCGCGGAGGGGTTTGGTCCGGGGGATTCCGTCGAAGGACTCAGCATGAGCGAGTCGAAGCGCGAGACGGAACGGAAGTACGAGCCCTCCTCCGGCGCCGACGGCGTGCCGGACCTCACCGGCGTCGGTCCGGTCGCCTCGGTCGTCCCGGCGGGGTGCGCCGAGCTCGACGCTGTCTACCACGACACGGCGGACCTGCGACTGGCCGCGGCGTCGGTCACCCTGCGCCGCCGGACCGGTGGCCCCGACGCCGGATGGCACCTGAAGCTGCCGCTCGGCGGGGACACCCGGGAGGAGCTGCGGGCCCCGTTGTCGGACGACGTGCCCGGGGAACTGCGCGAGTTGGTGCTCTCGCGCACCCGGGGCGCGGAGCTGGTCCCGGTCGTCCGGATCCGGTCCGCGCGGGCCGTGCGGCATCTGCGCGACACCGGCGGCGGGGTGCTCGCGGAGGTGAGCCTGGACGAGGTGCGCGCGGACTGCCTCCTGTCCGGCGGTGGACGTGCCGAGTGGAGCGAGCTGGAGGTCGAACTCGCCGACGGCGTCTCCGTGTCGTTGCTGGACAAGGTCGAGAAGAGGCTCCGCAAGAAGGGCGTCGTGCGGGCGGACAGCCCTTCCAAGCTGGTACGGGCACTGCGGGACACGGGCGCTGCGGTGGAGCCGGCGGGGCCCCTCGGTGCGGTCGCCGGGTCGCCCGGCTGGTACGTGCCGGCGTACCTGCGTGAGCAGGCCGGCATCCTGGTGGCGCTGGATCCGGCGGTCCGTCGTGACCTCCCCGACGCCGTCCACCGGATGCGCGTGACGTGCCGGCGGCTGCGCGCCTGTCTGCGCTCGTACCGGTCGGTGCTCGACCGGCGGGTCACGGATCCCGTGCGCACCGAGCTGCGGTGGCTGGCCGGTGAGTTGGGAGTGGCGCGCGATCAGGAGGTGCTGGGCGAACGGATCGGCGGCGCGCTGGCGGACCTGCCCGGCGAACTCGTGCTCGGTCCCGTGGCGGCCCGGCTCCGCGTGTGGGAGGTCTCCCGGGGCGCAGACGCGCGGGCCCGGGCGTACGAGGCCCTGTCCACGCCGCGCTATCTGCGTCTCCTCGACGCGCTGGACGCGCTGGTCCGGCAACCGCCGCTGCGTGCCGGGGCCGCGAGCGGGCGGGAGAGCACCATGGCACGGGCGGTGCTCAAGGAGTACGGCCGTCTCGCCGGACGCATGGAGCACGCACTGGCCCAACCGCCCGGCCGGGTACGGGACACGGAGCTGCACGAGGCGCGCAAGGCGGCCAAGAAGCTCCGCTACGCCGCCGAGGTGGCACGTGGGGCTCTCGGCAGGCCGGCGGCCCGGCTGGGCAGCCGCGCCAAGTCCCTGCAGACGCTGCTGGGCGAGCACCAGGACGCCGTCGTCGCCCAGGACGCCCTGCGCCAGGTGGCCGTGGCGGCCCACGAGGCGGGCGAATCGGCTTTCACCTGGGGGCTGTTGCACGGCCTTGAGCGGGCGGTGGCCGATGCGCGGCTGGCGGAGCTGCCCGGTGTGTGGCGGGCGATGTCACAACCGGCGCTGCGGGCGCCGCTCGGCCGCTGACCGGCGGCGCGCATCCCGCGGGGCGTCCCGGTCACGCCGCCCGGGGTGTGCCCTGCTCACGCCGGGCGCGCAGCTGCCGCGGCAGTTCGGAGACCGGCGTCGGCGGGGTGCGGACCACACCGACCCGGTAGGTGGTCCGGTCGGGGTCGGCTATCGGCTCACCGAGCGTGATCCTGCCCGCGGCGTGCAGCGCGTCGCACACGGCGGTCGGCAGCGCGGCGTAGCAGCCGCCCCGGCCGGTGACGGAGTCCAGCGGCCGCCAGTAGCTGTATCTGCGCCGCCCGTCCTGGCGCACCGTGACGAAGACCGGCGTGCGCGCGTCGGCGACGACGCGGAGGACTTCGGTCTCGGCGGCTCCGGGCTCGGCGGGGCGTGAGCGGCGGGATCCGCGCGGGACGGCGGTCAGCGGGCGTGCGGCGGCGGTGTGGAGCATCGGTGGCGGCCTTTCCGGGTCAGTACGTCAAGATCTCCTACCCGGTCGGGCCGGTGTTGATCTCTGTCCCGCCTCATTCTTCCTGACGGCACCGACAACTCTCGCCGTATTTACCGAATCTGCGGCACTGAAATGATCTTCCCGGCGGGCGCGGACCGTACCGCCGCGCCGGGACGGCCCGGTTCTCCGGCCCGCGCGCCCGGCGAACGGGCGGTGGGCGAGCGGGAGAACCCGACGGTCCCAGGCGTCAGGTGAGTTGGACGAGGAGGTCGCCGCCCTCGACCTGCTGGATGCGGTTGATGGCGAGCCGGGTCACCGTGCCGGACTTCTGCGCGGTGATGGTGGCCTCCATCTTCATCGCCTCGATGGTGGCCACGGTCGCCCCGGCCTCCACCGTGTCCCCCTCGGTGACGGCGAGGGTCACCACGCCGGCGAACGGCGCCGCGACATGGCCCGGGTCGGTCCGGTCCGCCTTCTCGGTGACCGGGACGTCGGAGGCCGCCGACCGGTCGCGGACCTGGATCGGCCGGAGTTGGCCGTTGAGCGTGGACATCACGGTGCGCATGCCGCGTTCGTCGGCGTCGCCGACCGCCTGCAGCTCGATGAGCAGCCGGACGCCCGGCTCCAGGTCGACGGTGTGCTCCTTGTCGGGACGCAGCCCGTAGAAGAAGTCCTTGCTGTCCAGGACGCTGGTGTCGCCGTACGAGGCACGGTGGGTGTCGAACTCCCGCGCGGGGCCCGGGAACAGCAGCCGGTTGAGGGTGGCCCGGCGCTCCTTGCCGAGCCCGGTGCGGTCGTCGGCGGACAGTTCCGCGACAGGCTTCGCCTCGCCCCGTCCGCGCAGCGCCTTGCTGCGGAACGGCTCGGGCCAGCCGCCGGGCGGGGTGCCCAGCTCGCCGCGCAGGAAGCCGACGACGGAGTCGGGGATGTCGAACCGGTCCGGTTCCGCCTCGAAGTCGGCCGGGGAGACACCGGCGCCCACCAGGTGCAGGGCGAGGTCGCCGACCACCTTGGACGACGGGGTGACCTTGACCAGGCGGCCGAGCATGCGGTCGGCGGCGGCGTACATGGCCTCGATGTCCTCGAAACGGTCGCCGAGCCCGAGCGCGATGGCCTGGGTGCGCAGGTTGGAGAGCTGGCCGCCGGGGATCTCGTGGTGGTAGACGCGGCCGGTCGGGGAGGCGAGGCCCGCCTCGAAGGGTGCGTAGACCTTGCGGACGCTCTCCCAGTACGGCTCCAGGTCGCCGACGGCCTGGAGGTCGAGCCCGGTGGGCCGGTCGGTGTGGTCGGTGGCGGCCACGATCGCCGACAGGGACGGCTGCGAGGTGGTGCCGGCCATGGACGCCACCGCCCCGTCGACCGCGTCGGCGCCGGCCTGGATCGCGGCCAGGTAGGTGGCGAGCTGGCCGCCGGTGGTGTCGTGGGTGTGCAGGTGCACCGGCAGGTCGAACTCGCGGCGCAGCGCGGTCACCAGCTTCGCGGCGGCGGGGGCCCGCAGCAGCCCCGCCATGTCCTTGACGGCCAGCACATGGGCGCCCGCGTCGACGATCTGCTCGGCGAGACGCAGGTAGTAGTCGAGGGTGTAGAGGCGCTCGGCGGGGTCGGAGAGGTCGGCGGTGCAACAGAGCGCGACCTCGGCGACGGAGGTGCCCGTCTGCCGTACGGCCTCGATGGCGGGCCGCATCTGCTCGACGTCGTTGAGGGCGTCGAAGATGCGGAAGATGTCGATGCCGGTGGCGGCGGCCTCCTGCACGAAGGCGTCGGTGACCTCGGTGGGGTACGGCGTGTAGCCGACGGTGTTGCGTCCGCGCAGCAGCATCTGGAGGCAGATGTTGGGGGCGGCCTCGCGCAGCGCGGCCAGCCGGTCCCACGGGTCCTCGGCGAGGAAGCGCAGCGCCACGTCGTAGGTGGCGCCGCCCCAGCACTCCAGGGACAGCAGCTGGGGCAGGGTGCGGGCGACCACCGGGGCGACGGCGAGCATGTCCCTGGTGCGTACGCGGGTGGCGAGCAGCGACTGGTGGGCGTCGCGGAAGGTGGTGTCGGTGACGCCGACGGTGGCCGACTCGCGCAGTCGGCGGGCGAAGCCCTCGGGGCCCAGCTCGGCGAGCAACTGCCGGGACCCGGCCGGAGGTTCGTCCGCGGGCGCGGTCGGCAGCTTGGTGAGCGGATCGATCAGCTCGGGGCGCTCGCCGTGCGGCTTGTTGACGGTCACGTCGGCGAGGTAGGTCAGCAGCTTGGTGCCGCGGTCGGCGGAGTGGCGTGCGGTGAGCAGGTGCGGGCGCTGCTCGATGAAGGACGTGGTGACCCGGCCGCCCTGGAAGTCCGTGTCGTCGAGGACCGCCTGGAGGAAGGGGATGTTGGTGGCGACGCCGCGGATGCGGAACTCGGCCACGGCGCGCCGGGCCCGGTTCACGGCGGTGGTGAAGTCGCGTCCCCGGCAGGAGAGTTTGACCAGCATCGAGTCGAAGTGCGCGCTGATCTCCGTACCGGCGTGGGTGGTTCCGCCGTCCAGGCGGATGCCGGAGCCGCCGGGCGAGCGGTAGGCGCTGATCCGGCCGGTGTCGGGCCGGAAGCCGTTGGCCGGGTCCTCGGTGGTGATGCGGCACTGGAGCGCGGCGCCGCGCAGGGTGATGTTCTCCTGCGCGAGCCCGAGGTCGGCCAGCGTCTCGCCGTCGGCGATGCGCAGCTGGGACTGGACGAGGTCGACGTCGGTGACCTCCTCGGTCACGGTGTGCTCGACCTGGATGCGCGGGTTCATCTCGATGAAGACGTGGTTGCCGTCGCGGTCGACGAGGAACTCGACGGTGCCGGCGTTGCGGTAGCCGATCTGCCGGGCGAAGTTCACGGCGTCGACGCAGATCCGCTCGCGCAGGGCGGGGTCGAGGTTGGGCGCGGGCGCCAGCTCGATCACCTTCTGGTGGCGGCGCTGCACCGAGCAGTCCCGCTCGAAGAGGTGCACGACGCCGCCGTCCGAGTCGGCGAGGATCTGCACCTCGATGTGACGGGGTTCGACGACCGCCTTCTCCAGGAAGACGGTGGGGTCGCCGAAGGCGGAGGCCGCCTCGCGGGACGCCGCCTCGACGGCCTCGCGCAGCCGGGCGGGGTCCTCGACGCGGCGCATGCCGCGGCCGCCGCCGCCGGCGACCGCCTTGACGAACACCGGGAAGCCGACGTCGTCGGCGGCGCGGACCAGCTCGTCCACGTCGGTGGAGGGCGCGGAGGAGCCGAGGACCGGTACGCCGGCCTCGCGGGCGGCGGCCACGGCGCGGGCCTTGTTGCCGGTCAGTTCGAGGATCCTGGCGCTGGGGCCGACGAAGGTGATCCCGGCCTCCTCGCAGGCACGGGCGAGTTCGGGGTTCTCGGACAGGAACCCGTAGCCCGGGTAGACGGCGTCGGCCCCCGCCCGCCGGGCCGCACGGACGACCTCCTCCACGGAGAGGTACGCGCGCACCGGATGGCCCGGCTCCCCGATCTCGTAGGCCTCGTCGGCCTTGAGCCGGTGCAGCGAGTTGCGGTCCTCGTGCGGGAAGACGGCGACGGTGCGCGCGCCGAGCTCGTAGCCCGCCCGAAACGCACGGATCGCGATCTCACCGCGGTTGGCGACCAGCACCTTGCGGAACATTCTTGATCCTTTCAGCCTGCCGGGTGACCTGACCATGGTGTCGGCGCCGCCTGCGGTACGCCATGTGAGCCGGGCCACTCCGCGCCTCAGCGGACTTTGGCGGCTCTCTTAAGGCTTTCTGAAGTCCGCCTTCGAACGGCCGTTTCAACGCCGGAGGCGTTCTAGGCTCTCGAACACCCCCCACAGTCCCGGTGGGCGCAGGAGCGTCCACCGGGTACGGGGTTCCGTCAGCCGACAGACAGAGGTGTCCTGCGTATGGCTTCCCGACGAGCCGCTCACCGCTCCCGTTCCCACGCCCGTCCCCGCGGCGGGCTCAGGGGCCGCGGCACAGCGCTGGCGCTGGGCGCCGTCACCGTGACGGCGGGTGTCGGGCTCACCCTGGCGGTCGTGGACGGCGACGACGACGGTGCCTCGGAGCAGGTGGCCGCGGGGGCCGCCGAGCAGACGCCGAACGCCGGGGACCCGGCGGGCGGCGCCTCGCCCCTGACGTCCCCGTCTGCGAGTGCGAGCACGTCGGCGAGCGCCTCGCCGAGCAGGAGCCCGGAGCCGGAGAAGACGCGGGAGAGGCCGGCGAGCCCGACCGGTGAGCCCGGGGGGCACACGTCCGGCGCTCCCGTGAAGACGGCTCCCAAGAGCGGCGGCGACGGTTCGTCGGACGGCGGCGGGAGCGAGGACAAGAGCTCGGAGTCCGGCTCGGGGTCCGGCTCCGGGTCGGGGTCGGGATCCGGCTCGGGCTCCGCGTCGGGGTCCGGTTCCGCCGGATCGGGCGGGCCCGAGGCGCAGGTCCTCGCGCTGGTGAACAAGGAGCGGGCCGGGGCGGGCTGCGCGCCCGTCACCGCGAACGAGAAGCTGACCCGTGCCGCCGACGACTACAGCGACGTCATGGCGAGCAGCGGCGTGATGTCCCACACCGGTCCCGACGGCTCGACCATGTCGAGCCGGGTCGACGCCGCCGGTTACAAGTGGTCGACGCTCGGGGAGAACATAGCCCGCGGCCAGGCGGACGCCGCCTCGGTGATGAACTCCTGGATGAACAGCGAGGGCCACCGCGCGAACATACTGAACTGCTCCTTCAAGGAAGTGGGCGTCGGCGTCCACTTCGGCGACGGCGGCCCCTGGTGGACGCAGGACTTCGGCGCGGGCCGCTGACGCCTCCGGGCACCGCGGCCGCCCCGGTCACCGCCGCGGAAGCTCCTGGGCGGCGTCGGCCAGCACGAAGGACACCCGCACCCGTGCGCCGCCCAGCGGCGCACGGGTGATCGTCAGTTCTCCGTCGGCCGCGCGGGCCGCCCGGGCCACGATGTCCAGGCCGAGCCCCGTGGAGCCGCCGACGCTGACGCCCCGGGTGAGCGCCGCGTCGGGGTCCGCCACGCCAGGCCCGGCGTCGTCGACGGTGAGGAACACGTGCCGCTCCTGCCGTTCCACCCGTACGACGAAGCGGGTGCCGTGCGGGGTGTGCCGGAAGACGTTGCCGATCAGGGCGTCGACGACGGCCGCGAGGTCGTCCTCGGGGAAGGCGACGGGCGTCGGGCGCGGCGTGAAGGAACGCTCGCACAGGCGCTCCTGCTGGGTGGCGAGGACCGACCAGAAGTCCAGGCGCACGGCGACGACCTCGGCGACGTCGCACGGCTTCGCGGCGCCCGCCCCCGCGCCGCCGAGGTGGGCGGCGGCAAGGGGCGTGCGTGCCGCCGCGATGATCGAGTCGAGTTCGTTCTCCAGCTGGCCGGCCGCCTCGGTGACCCGCCGGGCGCTCGGGGTCGCGCCCATCCGGTCGGCCTCCAGGTAGAGGGCGGTCAGCGGCGTGCGCAGGCGGTGCGAGAGGTCGGCGACCAGTTCCCGTTCGACGGCCAGCAGGTCGACGACCCGGTCAGCCATGGTGTTGAACGCCACCCCGGCCTCCTGCAGCTCGGGCGGCCCGTCCGGCCGCACCCGTACGTCGAGGTCGCCGGAGCCGAGGGCGAGGGAGGCACGTTTGAGGCCGCGCGAGGAACGGACCACGCGGGCGCCGAGCCGGTCGGCGACGAGCACCGACCCGCCGACCAGGCCGACGGCGAGCAGGGCCATGACGCCCCACGACGCGGCCACGCCCCGGGTGAGGTCGGCGGCGGGCACATGCGCCTCGACGACGGCGACCCGCTCGCCCCGCAGGACGACGGGCTGGAGGTAGACCCAGCCGTCGTCGGTGTCCACGGCGAGCGTCTCGCGGCCGCGTACGGCCCGGTCGAGCGTGGCCTCGGGCGCGTGCGGGGTTCCGACGAATCCGCCGTCGGGCAGGTGCACCGCGAGCTGCTCCGAGGAGCCGAGCTCGGTGACGGCCTGCTGCACGTCGGCGCGCCGGGTGGTGAGCGCGAGCACCGGGGACAGGGCCGCGGCGCGCTGTTCGGCGGCGGTGGTGACCCGGTCCCGGGCCTGTTCGCGTACGAGGAGGGCGAGCGGGACGAGGAACGACAGCGCCACCATCGAGGTGACGGCCAGGGCGATCCCGGCGAGGGCGCGCCTCACGGCGAGCTGACCAGTTTGATGCCTATGCCGCGCACCGTGTGCAGATAGCGGGGCCTGCGCGCCTTCTCGCCCATCTTGCGGCGCAGGGCGGACAGGTGGACGTCCACCGTCTGGTCCTCGACGTACGGCTGCTGCCACACCTCGGAGAGGATGCGCTGCCGGGACAGTACCTGGTCGGCGTTGGCGGCCAGGTAGGCGAGCAGGTCGAATTCGCGCCGGGTGAGGGGGAGTTCGCGGCCCGCCAGGTGCGCGGTGCGGGCGGTGGTGTCGATGCGCAGGTCGGCGACCTGGAGGACGGGACGCCGTGCGGCCTGCACGTCGGCGGGCTCGGAACGGCGGAGCACCGCGCCCAGCCGGGCCGCGAGCTGGCCGCCGGAGAACGGCTTGACCAGGTAGTCGTCGGCGCCGGCGTTGAGCAGCCGGATGATCTCGGTCTCCTCGTCGCGTGCCGTGGCGACCAGGACCGGAACCCGGGAGATGCCCCGGATCATCCGCAGCACGTCGAGTCCGTCGAGGTCGGGCAGTCCGAGGTCGAGCACGACGATGTCCGGCGGGCTCTGGGTGACGGCGCGCAGCGCCTCAAAACCCTGGTGTGCGGTCTGCACCGCGTAGCCGTGCCCGCTGAGGACCTCGATCAGCGCGGCCCGGATCACGGGGTCGTCCTCGACGACCAGTACGGAGGCCATGGGGAGGCACGTTAGCCGGTCCGTCACTATGGTGTCGTGTCCCGCCTCCTGCGCTATCTGATCATCTGGCTCTCCTGCACGGCGGCCAGTGTCACGGCCGTCATCCTCACGATCCACTTCGTGGTGGGTTCGACCCGGCCGACGGCCCCGGTCGCGCAGTCGGCGCCGGAGCTGCCCTCGTCGCCCGCACCGGCACCGTCCGGTACCGGGAGCCCCTCCCCCGGCAGCCCGTCGCCGAGCAGCCGGGCGCCCGGTCCGAGCCCGGCACCGTCCCGGAGCAGCGCGCAGCCGCCGGAGCCGAGCCCGACCCCGACGCCCACCGCCCGCACCGCTTCTCCGAAGCCGTCGTCGGACGGGGTCGACCCCGCGGCCTGCGAGGAGGGCGGGGCCGGTGTGTACACGGTGCCGTCGGAGGGCGGCAAGGCGACCGTGCGCTTCGGGGACGACGGGGTGTGCCTGGTCTCCGCGGTGCCGGACCAGGGTTTCACCGTGAGCACCGAGCAGGGGGAACCGCAGACGCTGACGGTGACGTTCTCGGCGAGCCGCCACCGCTCGGAGATCACGGCGACGAGCCGGCCGCACAGCGGGGCCAACGTCAAGGAGGTGTCGTGGTGACGCCCGCCCGCCGTCCGGGTCCGGCGGACGGGCCGTAGCCCTGCCGTCCGTCGGCGCCCGTGTCCTTGGGGCGGGCGGGTCGCCGTCGGCGGACGGAGGGGTGTTTTCCGGCCGTCATTCGGGTGCCCGTGTCACAGACGCGGTGATCGTCCGGTCCTTCCCGGTGAAGACACACGTCGACGGCGGCACGGACCGCGGCAAGGACCGCGGCACCGCCGTGGAACCACTCGGAGAGGATCCGCATCATGAAGGTCGTAGTCATCGGCGGGACGGGCCTGATCGGCTCGAAGCTGGTCGCCCACCTCGTGGAGCACGGGCACGAGGCCGTGCCCGCGGCGCCGAGCACCGGCGTCGACACGCTGACCGGCGAGGGGCTGGCCGACGTCCTCGACGGTGTCTCGGTCGTGGTCGACGTCTCGAACTCCCCGTCGTTCGCGGACGACGCCGTGATGGAGTTCTTCCGCACCTCGACCGCCAACCTCCTCAAGGCGGAGGCGCAGGCCGGGGCGGCCCACCACGTGGTCCTGTCCGTGGTCGGCACCGAACGGCTGCAGGAGAGCGGCTACTTCCGTGCCAAGCAGGCGCAGGAGGATCTGGTCGAGGACTCGGGGATCCCGTTCTCGGTCGTCCACGCGACGCAGTTCTTCGAGTTCGTGGACGGCATCGCGGACGCGGCGACCGAGGACGGCACCGTGCGCCTGGCGCCCGTCCGCATCCGGCCCGTCCTCTCCGACGACGTGGCGGCGGCCGTGGGCCGCACGGCCGCCGGCGCACCCGTCGGCGGTGTGGTGGAGGTGGCGGGTCCCGAGGCGTTCCGCCTCGACGAAATGGTCGGTGACGCGCTCGCCGCCCGCCACGACCGCCGCACGGTCGTGGCGGACCCGCACGCCCGGTACTTCGGCGCCGAACTCCAGGACGCCACCCTGCTGCCCGGACCGGACGCGCACCTCGCCGCGAACCGGTTCGGCGACTGGGCCGCACGGCAGCGACAGGGCGGGTGAGCCGCGGACCGGCGTGGTGACGGTTCCCGCGTCCGCGGTGCGGGCCGGCCGTGCCCCGCCGCACCGCGTCCGTCCTGACGGTGCCTCACTCCACCGTCACCACGACGGAGTGCCATCCGCTCGCTCCGTCCGGGACGGTGCGGGTGCGCTTCTCGGTCTGCACCTCGCCGGTGCGGTCGGTCGCGCGCACGGTGAGGGTGTGGCCGCCCTTTCCGGCCCGCCAGGCGTAGGACCACTGGCGCCAGGTGTCGCGCGTGTCCTCGGCGGCGAGGACGGCCTCCTCCCAGGGGCCGTCGTCGACGCGGACCTCGACCTTGTCGATGCCGCGGTGCTGGGCCCAGGCGACACCGGCCACCATCACCGTGCCCGCCTTCGGCCGGGCGAACGGCTTCGGCGTGTCGATGCGTGACTGCGTCTTGATCGGGGCCTCGCGGGCCCAGTCCCGCTCGACCCAGTACGGGTCGTAGGCGTCGAAGGTGGTCAGCTCGATGTCCTCGATCCACTTGCAGGCCGAGACGTAGCCGTAGAGGCCGGGCACCAGCATGCGGACGGGGAACCCGTGGTCGAACGGCAGGGGCCGGCCGTTCATGCCGACGGCGAGCATCGCGTCGCGTCCGTCCATGACGTCCTCCACGGGGGTGCCGATGGTCATGCCGTCGACGGAGCGGGCGACCAGCTGGTCGGCCGGGCCGCCCCCGGAGGGCGGCCGGACGCCGCACTCGGCCAGCAGGTCGGCCAGCCGGACGCCGATCCAGCGGGCGTTGCCGACGTACGGGCCGCCCACCTCGTTGGACACGCAGGTGAGGGTGATGGTGCGTTCGATCAGCTCCCGGCGCAGCAGGTCGTCGAAGGTCAGGGTCGTCTCGCGGGTGACTCCCCGGCCGTGGATGCGCAGTTGCCAGCCGGTGGCGTCCACCTTGGGGACCACCAGGGCGGTGTCGACGCGGTAGAAGTCGCTGTTGGCCGTCGTGTAGGAGCTGACTCCGTCCACCCGGACCTGGGCCCGCCGGGGTGTCGCGGGGGCGGGCGAGGCGGGCGGCGGAAGGGTGATGCCGTTGCGGGAGGCGATCGCGTCCCGGCCGCCCGCGCCGTTCAGGGTCCGGCCCAGGGCACCGGCGCCGGCCGACGCGGCGGCAGCGGCGGTCGCCGCGATCACGAAACGGCGCCTGTCCCAGCCGCCGTCCCGGCCCTGCGCCGGTTCCCGGCGCGGTGGCGGCAGCAGGCCGGCCAGCACGTGCAGGAGCACCGCGCCGGCCGCGGCGCCCAGGACGGAGGGCACGGCGTCGGCGACGCCCGTGGAGTCGGGCCTGCTCAGGGCGGCGGCGGCACCGACGACGCCGAAGACCAGGACGCCCGCGGCGCCGGTGCGCCGGTGGCGGACGGCGAGCACGCCGAGGGCCAGGGCGAACAGCGTCAGGACGGCGAGGATGCCGAGTTGGAGGACCAGCTTGTCGTTGGTGCCGAAGGAGCGGATCGCCCAGTCCTTCACGGCGGGCGGCGTACGGTCGATGGCGGCCGAGCCCACCGCGACGACCGGGCCGGCCTGCGGACGCACCGCCGCGGCGGAGAGCTCCGCCACGGCGAGCGCCGCGCCACCCGCCAGGAGACCGCTCAGCGCACCCAGGGCGAGGCGCGCCCATGCCGGGGCCGGAGTCTTGCGCGGGGTCGTTTCTTCGTCGCTCACGTCGGTAATCCGGGGCCGGGCGGCGTCCGGATTGGTGACGGCGCCCGCCCACGCCCCGAGGGTCAGGGCACGTCGCCCCGCCAGTCGAAGCGGCGGGCGTCGCCCGGTCTGGGCGCGTAGGCGGCGCGGCCCCCCGTCCCGTACCGGCCCATCTCCGTCGCCAGGGACACACCCCGGTCGCGCTCGGGCGCCTCCAGGTCCGTGACGTCCAGCAGCAGTCCGTCCAGGGGGCCGCCCACCAACTGGGCGTAGGCACGCCCGGCTCGCGGTCCCGGGTCGTCGTGGTCCGCGCCGTAGACCCTGCCCCGCATGAACTCCACCTCATCCATGACGTGCAGCTTCGCACCCGCCACTGACAACGGCCCGTACGCCGGGACGGGCGGCCTAGAGCGGCGGCTCGTCGAGCAGTTCGAGCAGGCAGCGGGCGCCCGCCGCGGCCGTCGCGGCACCGGCGCCGTCGACCGCGGTCGGGAAGAGCCTGCCGTAGGCGGCGGCGCGGGTCGGGGCGCTGAGCCGCCAGGCGAGGTGCACCGCGCGGCGCAGTTCGCCGCCGGTGCGGCCGGCGCCCGTCCAGGGCTCGAGGTAGGCGTCGCGCAGGCGCGGGAGCACCTGCGGTCCGTAGTGCTCGGCGGCCCGGCGCGCGGGGACGGCCAGGCTGCAGAAGGGGTGGGCGACCACGGCGTCGCCCCAGTCGAAGAACGTGAACCTGCCGGGCGCCGGGTGGAAGAGCTGGCCGTCGTGCAGGTCGGCGTGGTCGAGGGAGTCGGGGACGCCCAGGGCGGCGAGTTCCGCGCACCAGTCCGTGAGGCGGGGACGCAGTCGGCGCAGTCTCGCGCGGTCCGCGGCGGGCAGCGGGGTCTCGTCGAGCCGGTCGAGTGTGCCGGGGAGTGCGGTGGTGGGGACGGCGGGGACTCCCAGGCGTTCGATCTCCGGTGCGTGGGCGGTCAGGGTGTGCTGCACGGCCGCGTACTGGCGCAGGAGTTCCTCCCAGGTGCCGGGGCCGGCCGTCCCGCGGGCCAGGACCTCGCGGAAGAGCGGGCCGCCGTCGGGCAGCAGCGTCCAGCCGCGACGGGTGTCCACCGCCAGCGGCTCCAGCACGCGTCCGGGCACCCGGCGGGCGAGCACCGCGGTCAGCGGGCCCTCGAAGGCGGCGGCCGGCGGACTGGCCTTGAACCAGACGGCGCCGCGGCCCGCGACGGACAGCCGCACCAGGACGGACCAGGGGCGCAGCCGTACCCGCCACTCCCCCGTCGGCCGCAGTCCGTGCGCGGCCAGTTGGGCCTGCGCCCAGCCGAGGGCGGCGGACCGCCAGGCCGGGTCCTCCCAGGGGGTGACGGCGTCCTGGTACCGGCCTCGGTCGACCGTCACCGGTTCAGCACTGGGCATCACGTCATCCCAGCACCGCGGGGCGCCGGAGGCCACCGCTTTTGGGCCCGTCGGGGGGGGGGGGGGGGGGGGGCGGGGGGGCCGCCCGCCCCGGGCCGGGCCCCCCGCGGGGGGGGCGGCCCCGGGGGGGGGGGGGGGCGGCGGGTG